>PYVY01000009.1 GCA_003056425.1 Alteromonas indica | reverse complement strand
GTCGGGAAGTTCGGAAACGGCGACGGGATTACCCCGTTTCAATCACTGAAATTCGATGGGCTATAACGCAATACATCCGGCGGGTCCACGTTACCGGAGTGCCTGAATTATGAGGGGATCCCCCAGCATTTGGTGTTGAATGCCACTACGCATTCAAGCCACCGCATTAAATGCGATATCGTTTCTTTATAAGTACATTATCAAGAATGAACTGTCGCTTAATTTGAATGATGTAAAAACAACACAAATAGATACTTATGTTCTTCAGCAAAGCGCAAATGGCATAGTAAGTCCTTGGTGACGTTTATCCTGATGGTGCAATAACACTATTGGCCTCTTTGGCACCCAAAGCGCCTTCTCAATTTATAGCGTACCTACTTCCGTTTTACGCTCAATGAGGTAATTAAAAACACAATGAGCCCACGACTTTTTTACGTTGCGAGCGCAATAGATGGATACAATATAAATTAAGCGACCAGATGCTACACAAGACAATACTGCGAGATGGCAAGGGAGCGTTTTATCGCTTTTTCACTTTAATTAGCGTGAAGTCGCCATGAGTTAATAGTCTTTCAGGGGCGCGAGTAGTGCGTAACGTATAGCTGCCACTGATACCGAGCAACGTTGGTCTCATAGTTAACTCATTAGCAAACGGCGAGCCTTGCAGCTTGGTGCTAAGCTCCCCCTTACTTTGTGTGATATCGAGGGGATCGAAAGTCATTTCAGCTTTGCCTTCGAGTCCCGGCGTATAAACGGTAAAAACAGCTTGTTCATCGGGCAAGAATTTCAAAGATGCTATTTTTAAATTTTGCTCCCCTGATGTGTCCAACACTCCCATCCAGAAACCATACCATGGTCTGTTATATTCAACATTATTCAAACGAGGTTCTGCTGAGGCATGTTGATGGAATTGCTCTGGAATAGTTAGCTTGGCATTTTTCTTTAAAAGGTAAGACGAACTGTAAATTTCATTAGTTCGTAGTTTGATAGCATCTACTACTTTAAAACCCAACCCAATATGGGGTGTAAGGGTGAGTTGGTGTGGCGCACCTCCTTTAGTGGTTGTCAAAATATGACAATCAAATTTTCCGCAGGTGATATCGTCGTCATTGAACCGTATTTGTGAAATTAGTTCAAAACCAAAGGCAATTTTGTAGGTCGATAGCGTATGGCTACGGTTATTGGTTAAATTCAAGACTTTTAATTCAGCCGTTGTGCGCTCTATGCCCTCCCAGGTGCCAACCGGAAAACCCTTTTTGCTAAACTTTTGCGTGTTACCAGGTAAACCTTCCTGGTGCCACTGTGCAACATTGGCCGCTATATCGTTGCCAGCATTGTTTGCCGCACACCCCGTTAAAATTAGCGAAAATAAATTAATTAAAATCTTCATTTTTTCCAAACATCCTTTTGGGAACAATAACGAGAAACGCTAAAAAAGGTTACAAAAGCGTTTCCAGCTTCAATTAACAAGTCCACCGCTCATGGTTAAACAACAGAAGCGAGCAACTGCCGATTAGCGGTATTCGTCTAACATTCATACGCAACAACTACCATAAGATATACGCTGTAGCTCTGCGCATTACGCTATCATAGTTAAGTCTGTTTACGCGATCCTCGGCTATCGACAGACAATGAACCGGCTGAAGGTTAAGGTTGCCCCAGCGCAGCATTTGTCGCGGGTCCGGGCGCTGCACCATAGGTGATCCTCCCAACCTAGCCATGGCGATTTACCTAAACACAGTACACAGAAAAACGGCCTACCTGAAGACAGTTATACAACGAGCTCTGACGAGCTAAATATGGCGAGGCAGCGTTCGCTATCATGTTCGTCGTGCTTTGATTGAGCCACATATGGCATGGTGAAAGGTTGCAGTTGTCGTTAATGTGGTTCGTGGTTCCATCCTGCCCACCATCAGCGTATTAATATCGGGTTCGGGATTCTCTTTCGTTTAGGGCACAAAACGCACTGGCAGGTTTAATAAACCGCTCCCCTCGCGTTTGCAATAATAAATGTATAGGCTTTGCACCCTGGCATAGCACAACAGGCCCAGGGTACTTGCAAGTTTATTAACGCTGGTCTCATTAATGCCTGGCAAATATGCTACGCTGCGCGCCAATATTCAGTTTAAGCAAAAATAACTGTTCAACAGTGTACAACATAGGGTAAGCCTGCAGATGGTTCCATGGGTTAAATTGGGCGTAGCTCAAATTCCAAATAACGGTGGCGAATTAACGCTTTCTCAGCGGGACGAAGAGTTTAGTATTCGGCTTTCCGGTATTCGCGGCGAGTTGATGAATAGCCGTGTGTACAACTCTGAAAAAGAACTTTCTCAGATGGGCTGCGCTCACCTTAAGTCGACGCCTAACGCACACGTGCTAGTGGGCGGCTTAGGAATGGGCTACACACTGGCAGCGGCGCTAA
The DNA here is from genome assembly GCA_003056425.1 of Alteromonas indica. Taxonomy (GTDB): domain Bacteria; phylum Pseudomonadota; class Gammaproteobacteria; order Enterobacterales; family Alteromonadaceae; genus Alteromonas; species Alteromonas indica. The sequence goes on along the minus strand of PYVY01000009.1, from coordinate 200,505 downwards.
ACGAGGTCACGCCCAGCTCACAGGTTACGGTGGCAGAGTTAATCCCCGAGGTAGTGGAATGGAACCAGGGCCCATTGGGTAAATGTGCCAAAAATCCACTTCAAGACCCCAGAACCACGGTTAAAACAGGTGATGTTAAGTACCTTTTAAATACCCGAAAACCCACATACGATGCCATTTTACTGGATGTCGATAATGGGCCTGAAGGTTTAACCCATTCTGATAATAACTGGATTTATTCGTTCGAGGGTTTACAAGACATCTACCAGGTTCTTAAACCCAAAGGTATGCTCGCCATCTGGTCAGCCGGGCCTGATTATCTGTTTTCAGTGCGCCTTAAAAAAGCCGGCTATAAGGTAGATACCCGCATTGCCAGAGCCCGCAAAGGCAAAGGAAGTAAGCACACCATCTTCCTGGCAAAAAAACCGGCCTAAATGCATGCGTGTAAAGCCAGGAGGGGTGTTGCTCCTGGCAGTGATGCCCACCGCTACCTGCGTTATTTGCAAAACGCCAATAATTAGTGACACATAAATCATCTGTAACCCGTATTATATGGCCAATTTTAATAAGCTGTGGACTCCCCACGTATGTCATTTAGCGCTTTAGGCCTATGCACTGAACTTCTCAACACCGTTGCTGAAAAGGGCTATACCCAGCCATCGCCCATTCAAAACGAGGCCATTCCAGCGATATTGCAACGCCGTGATATTATCGCGATAGCGCAAACAGGTACCGGCAAAACAGCCAGCTTTTCATTACCGATTTTGCACCTGTTGGCAGCCACGCCGCGCCCTCAGACCCATGGTGTGAGAGCCCTAATCATAGCCCCCACCCGAGAGCTTGCTGCCCAGGTTGCCGCCAACGTGGATAACTACAGCCAGCATATGAATATGCGCACAACCGCCGTATTTGGCGGGGTGCGGATTGAGCCGCAACTATATGCGTTAGAGCAAGGTGTGGATATCCTCATCGCCACTCCCGGGCGCCTGGTAGATTTATACAAGCAAGGGGCAATCAACTTTGAGCATCTCGAAATACTAGTGCTGGATGAAGCTGATCGCATGCTGGACTTAGGTTTTATCGAGCCTATTCATTTCATTCAAAGCTTACTCCCTGAGAAACGCCAAACCCTGTTGTTTTCAGCCACGTTTACCAAAGACATCAAAACGCTGGCAACGGCAATGCTTAATAACCCGGTAACAATTGAGTTAGCCACGGCGCATGATCATATCGACAGCATTACCCAGCTATTACACCCGGTAGACAAAGCGCGCAAGAACGCGCTTCTCCTTCACCTTATTAACCAAAATGACTGGGCTCAAATATTGGTATTTACGCGCACCAAACGAGGCGCGGATAGCCTAAGAAACGAACTGGAACAGGCCGGTATTGCGGCTGAATCTATTCATGCTAATAGAACTCAGCAAGCCCGTACATTAGCGTTAGATGGCTTTAAAAGTGGCCGCTTGAAGGTGCTGATAGGAACAGACCTTGCCGCAAGAGGCATTGATATTGAGCAGTTACCCTGTGTTATTAATGTTGATTTGCCCTACGTGCCTGAAGACTATATTCACCGAATTGGCCGTACCGGCAGAGCGTCAGCCAAAGGCTTAGCGATATCGCTATTTAGCGATGACGAATCGAAGCAATTGAAATCAATCGAGCGTCTTCTTGGCCGGCAGTTTAAAAAAACAATCGTGGCTGGGTTTGCCCCCACACCGAAGCCACCAGTGATTAAAGCAGAAGAAGACCTATACGGTAATTTTGAAGCTGACGACAATTCGAAGCGCAAAGGCAGATCGAAAGGCCGTAAAAAGCGCCGCTAGCATTGCGCTTTGTCAATGCCTCGGGCCCTCAAGTAATATGCAAATAACGACGGGGTAATGCAAATTGCAGGCGTAAAGGATATTTAATGTTGTTTGAGAACGGCCATTAACGCCCAGTTTAACGGCCCGAATACATAGGCTAAAATAAATAAATAACTAACTAACGAAGCGCAGTATTCTATGCACTGGTATCCGTATCCGCGCGAGTGCAAACCGTTGTTTGTGGTTTTTATGCAACCACATAGAGTGAATAAATGAACAACCACAATATTTGAAAGCCGTAACTTAACCTTTGATGCAGGCCTGGCACAGTGTTGCGCTTAAGCGCTTTTGCGAGTTTATAGGAAAAATAAAAACAGCCAAAAATACACAAACCAGACATAAATCTAAGTGGCGCAGGATAAAAGTTAGAACAAACAACTATCAACGGTGCAATGATGAACGAAACGAGCATTATTAACCCAGACCACATGTGGATTTTACAGCTGGGGGAAGGCGATTTTGTATAGGCGTCAGCATCCATCGGGAAAAAGCCGCAAATCCAAGTACCTATACCGTGAATAATAACCAGCGCACCTATTGCCACGGTGGGTAAATGGAACTGATACGAAACAATTAAGTCATATCCAAAAAGAACGAATAAAGCCCCTAACGGGTAGTTATTTATGGCCGGAGACAGTTTTTGCGTCGGGCTACCAAAAGCACCTAGTTCACTACAAAATTGCTTTGTATGGCTGTAATTTGGATAAAACCGCGAAGCAATATAAATACCTAAAACAATCCATACACAAGCGATAATACCGGTAAAGGATAAAAAAACGTCCAAGTTTGCTCGCTCCTTGTAAAACCAACGCCTCGAAAACGCACCGGGTGAAGACGGCGCCTATTTAGAAAAAGTGACCATTTTCGTTAACGCACGTGCTTTAACGGGTTATACGTTTTCACCCAATAACTCTTCAACAAGCACAAATACCTGGCCCATCTCCAGCGAATGCAGTGAGCGGATTTAGCGCCTGGCTAGGCCCCCTGGTCCGCCTTGTCTCGTTTTGCCAGAAAGAGCGCGCAGATAACAACAGGTAACACTTTTGCCAGCCAAGTTGCCAGATAAAATAATAGCTCGTCAGTGCTGAGCAGTACCTGTGTTAGTGAAAACAGCATAAACAAAATAAAGGGGCTAGCCATTAGCGTATACATAGCCTTTATTTGTAGCCGTGTTATCGCCCAGCCAAAAAACGTAAATATAATTGCCGCTGGTATGCCAAGAGTGACTAAATCTACAAGTGAAAATGCAAAAGAGGGCGAGAGCGACGTAAGGGGATCAAGAATGCTTTTCGGAATTACAAGCGCTGCGCCGTAGCCGAATACAGTTATTGCCACAAAGACAAAAAAGATACCAGCGAAAAGGCTAGCAGCATAATTGATGTATCTTGGGTACGCTTTAATGGCTTCCATTCCTTTAAATCCTTTTTAGTGCAGAACGTCTACAATAACGGGCCGTAGTGTTGGCGCTGCGTGTGAGCACCACATGCCGAAGCTTAGCTTTGAGGCAGCTTGGCTGGCAGACTTTAATTGGTTTGTCAGGTGTATTATACATCGTAAAATACATTTGTAGCTAAACCACAGACCTCTGCATATTGCCGCAGGCGTGATATAAATTCTATAAAAGAGTCCGCCACCACAAAACTATTGCCGTTATCACTTTCAGTAACCACTGACTTTAGACGCTATCGCCGCAATAAGCGAACGTAAGCGCAGAAAGACCCGCAGGGTAAAGGCAGGGAGAAATTAGTCAGCCTTTTTAAAGCGAACCCCGGCAGGACAATATTTGCTCGGCTTAATTGCGTCCGTGGGTTAGTGCTTGCGAAGGGGGCGGCGCGAAGCGTACGCGTTGTATTTTTGGCTGTAACTGTATGCGCCTACCCTGTATCCCTCGTCCTACCTTTCGTGGGCATCGCATTCGTCGCAAAATCATCTGACTTTACCGCCTTTACTGGCTGGCAGCTTGCCTTGGGGCTCTGACACCGTAAAGTGAGGCCTTTCTTGCCCTGCCGCTTCAACGTTACCCGCGCGATTGTACTTTGTGGTGTCGGTCAGGCGATCCTCTTTGCCCTAACAGGTTATAAGAATATACAGCGGATAGCCTCTCGGTATGGGTAGTGTACCTTTTACTTGGTTCACCTTTACGATAGCGGGGGGCGACTTCCCCTATTTCTATTTTTTACCGCGCATTTTATTTTATAGACGCCTTTTCTCAGGAGAATTTTCATTAAACGCCATCCGGAACTTTTACTACTTTTCACCTCTGCTGTGGCCGCTGCGGGGTGGATATTTTCCAAAGAAACCGTCCAGGGTATGCCGCCGTTTGGTTTTATTGGCCTGCGTTTTATTCTGGCTGCAGTGTTATTGTTTTTGTTTTGCTATCGTGGGGTATTAGCAGCAAGCCGCCCAGATTTACTACGGGCAGCGGGCACCGGGTTGGTGTTGGGGCTTAGCCTGACCTGCTGGATTCATGCAATTGCGATCAGTGCCACCCTGGGTGAAGGGGCCTTTATCATGAGCTTGTCGATGCTGGTAGTGCCGCTGCTGGCTTGGCCCTTATTTAAAGAAAAACCGGCCGGGATTTTTTGGCTCTCTTTACCGATTGCTCTGGTGGGGCTGTTCTTTCTGTCCTCAACAGAGGGCAAACAATGGGGGTTGGCACTCAACCAGCTGTGGTTTTTAGCGGCGGCGATTTTGCTTGCTCTGCATTTTAATTTAAACAGTCAGTGTTCACGTCGGTTGCCCGCACTGGTATTAACCAGTGTACAGTTACTGGTTACCGGCTTTTTAGGCATAGCCGCATCATTGTTGTTTGAAACCTGGCCCAACACGATAGATAACGCAATATGGGGCTGGTTTTTATTAAGCACAGTGCTCGCCACCAGTTTGCGTTACCTGATGCAAACTGCCGGGCAGCAAAATAGCTCCTCATCTAATGCCGCGCTCATTATGTTGCTGGAGCCGGTATGGACGGTGGTACTGAGCGTGGCGATATACCGCGAGCAATTGTCTACGAACAAAGTCATTGGTAGCACGCTGATATTGCTTGCTTTAGTGGCTTATCGTTCAACCGCTTTGTGGCGCAAGTATTCAGCGCCGCAATCGGCCGGATAAGTGAAGGCCAAAGCCGGCCAACGTGTTCCATAGCGGTTCACCCCTCGTGGTAACCGCTATGTACCGGCCTATGCTTGCTCTACCACACCGCCATTGCCTTTCTCTATCAATTATCCCTCTCTATCAATTACCCCCCTCTATCAATTACAGACCCTGATAGGTGAGTTGCGCCCCGGCTAGCCCGAACACCATTCGGTTTGCAGCCAGGCCCGTTGTCCTGGCCGGGCAGCCTTATCCCTAACAATGCATAGCCCATCCTGGCACAGCAGCGCGCAGCTTAAATCAACCAACCTGACAGCAAAGTAAAAAGTCTAAAAAAACTGCTTATACAATCAACATAAGCCGCCCCCTACCCCGCTTTAAGTGTGCGCTAATAAGGCAGTATAAATAGCTGCTTTTTTATCAGGGGTAGCGGTATCTAGCCGAATTTACCCCATTAAATTGCCCGGCCAGGATAGTTGAATTTCAACCTTCACTTTGCCTTCTCGGTCACCACCTTTCACCGTTATTCGGTACTCACTATACTCGATAGTAGCAACCCGAAATATTCTGGCAATATCTATCAAAGCATTGATTTTTATTACATTATTTTAAAATAACAGTAGCGGGGACTTGCGATTCAGGTACGGTGCATATGAAGAAATGTCGACTTTATTTACAATAAATTCACATTAACGAGTGCTTGGTTGCGTGTTTTTTGGGTTTTGTTGGTAGAGCCACCGCCGCCTTGGCGCCTGGTTAAAAGCCAGTGGGAATACGGTGCTGATAACGAAGTGAGCTTGCCCACACCAGACCAACGTATAGCACAAAAATAGGGGTTTACCCTGATGTCGATATAATTAACACAATATTTTCATGAACTTATACAAATAAAATAAATTTTATAAAAATCTACAAGTTACTACTTTGGCATGAATCAAGCTCATTCAATAGCACTTTAGGACTACCCTGAAGGCGACACAAATGAGGAACGTATAATGAAAACGATAATTTGTGAAAATAAAGCCAGAACCCGTTTGCTTTCGTTCACCGCACTGGCGCTGGTAGCTGCCTCGGGGAGTAGCACCGCACGGGCTTCCGTTATAAGCGCCAACAGCGATGCTTACGCGCTGGGCCTTTATACTGAGGTTGCCAATACTCTGTTAAACGTCAATGTCACTGCTCCGGCAGGAGTTATTGGTGCTGCGCCATCGCCATATAATATCAATCAAAGTATTGGCCAGGCCGATATCGACTTAGCGGCCAATAGTGCCAGCTTCGGATTATTGGATGTGCAACTTGCCGCCCTGGCCGATAGCAGTATTTTTTCAGCCTCGGCCCAGTCTGATGTTGATGGAAGCGCTGGCAATAAAAGTGTCTCAGCCGACGCAACTATTAGCAATCTAGGTTTAGATCTGTTTAATACATCATTGTTTTCAGGCCCTACTGAAGCCGCGCTGGGTTTGTCAGCATCCACCATTTATTCGCAAGCCGGGGTGAGCGGCGATCACGGCACAATGGCCGCCGATGCAATAAGCTATATTGAGAACTTTTCGTTGAATTTGTTTGGCCTGGGCGAAATTGATCTTGTCTCTTTAGGCCTGGTGGCCGATGCCAATGGCTTCATTTATGCTGACCCAAACTTCACCGTGCTTGATGTTAACGGTATAACCGGCCTGGACTTAGTGCTCAATGAACAAATCAGTACTTGTTCTGCGTCTCAATGCAACAGCGAGGTCAATGCACTAAAGCTTAGGTTTGATGGGGTAAATATTGGCGGCCTGGGGCTGGATTTAGGTAACTTTCTGGACGGCACATTAGATGGTGAAATTATTTTAGGCCACGCCTACGCCAATCTGAATGCGCAGGTCAATACGGTACCCGCACCGGCTTCGGTTGGCTTATTTGGAGCTGTGCTGCTATTGCTGGGATGTTTGCGCAGACCAGGTCGCTAAGCTTGTTCCCTGAGGCTGGCTAATATAAAAAGGGCGGCGTAACTTATTACGCTGCCCTTCGCTTATCTACCTTGGTTAACCCCGCTGTGCGGGGCTAACATTTTTACCACCACGCCGCTTATAAAGTTCTGACACACGCCGCGTGACGTATAGCGCTACGTTGTGTAGAGCGGGCTATACTGTAACTTTGCGGCGCAACCTGTAATACCTGGCTTTGGCCGTCTCCTGCTACCGATGCTGACCAGAAGAAACGCGTCACATTCGCCACTGTAAGGTTTAATGCTGGGCTATCTGTATTCACAAATGCTGCACTAAATTCCTGCTGCGTGGGTAAGCGCCAATTGGTCGCCCCGTTGTCCTGTTTTGCTTCGCAATAAGCTACCGCTTCAAACACATTCATACGCGCATAGTCGGGTTCACTCAGCCATTCCAACTGGGCAGTTTCATCATAATCCGTGTTAATCGCCACCGCTTCAATCTCAACCTGCTGCCTGGCATTCTGATCGGAGGTAACCGTCACTGCGGCAAAGGCGGAGGACGATGCATTGCGTTGTACCTGTACATCACAGCTCTCACCAGGTTGTAACGCCGCACCCTCACAGGTTGAAGCAAGAATGCCAAAGTGACTTGCATTAAATCCGGTCAGGCCAGTTGTTAAACCGGTTTGCGCTGAATCGGTATTGTTACTAAAGCTCACCGTAATGGTTTCGTTTACCGCGGCTCCAGGTAGCACTGCCAGATTAACTGACGGCATCAGCCGGGGGGGCGTTACCTGCAAGGTGGCATTTAATGTTTCACCTTCACCCTGTACGCTAACCAGCTCAATTGTAATGTCGCGATACGGGTCGGTAAAACTTTGCGTTATGCCCACATCCGATGTGTCGGTCTGCGTTAAGTACACTACATCGCGTAATGTATCAGACACATTGTTAGTGCGGGTATGAGGTACGGAAACCAATAATTGATAGGCCGATTCAATAGCGCGCCCTTCGAACAATGACGCATCCAGGCCAACTGGCGCCTTTAATTCCGCATTAATATATAACGGATTGCCAGACTTATCGGGCGCATACGCTACCCGAACCAGTTGCACCCCCTCTGCGGGTAAAGACGACTGATTCAATGTAATGGTAGCCGGGTTATCCACTACCACCGTTTGTTCGTCGCTCAGCCAACCGGCCTGCTTTCGCACCACGGCGCTGAACATCGCACTGGACTGCCCAATAGCGCCCATTGGCATAACACTGTTGCCCGCCACCCCAGTCGGGCAGTCGCTAATACTCCGATAGCTTAAGGTTTGGGTGGGAAGCGTTGAACATGCAATACTATCGGTATGGCGCATCCCAAAGGTATGGCCCAGCTCGTGAAGTAAGGTAGCCTTACTGACGCATTCACTGGCATTGTGGGTAACATAATGCTGCCAGCCATCCTGCGTAGTGGTATCCAGCGCGGCGTAGCAAACGTAAGGATTGTTCGGATTATCGTTGATAACGGTAATTAGCCGGTCGTAACTGGTATAGTTTTCCACCGTGCTGGCAATGTGCTGGTAAATTTGCTCGCGATGGTCTGCGCCCAATTGCACCGTGGCATCTAACAAGCCACTGTCGGAGGTAGGTGCCCCGCTGGTGTCGGTACCCGTAAACTCAAGCGCGCTAGCAATGGCTGGCTCTAGCCAGGTCTGGCCGGCGGAACCATCAACAACATAGCGGTTAATAGCATCTGGTTGGGTGATAAACATGTCAATCAGCTGGTCATCAGAGGCGCCCTCAAGAGGCCCCCGGCCAACAAAGCTAACAGGTACAATTAAGGTTTTCTGGCCACCCAAATTTGCGCGTGTCAGGGTGTCAGGCTGCGGTTCAAAGGTACCGGTAATCTGGCAACTTTGTGCAGCAGTAAACTGATAAATATTTCCTTTAAGCGTACCATTACATCCGCTGATATCGCTAAGCATGGTGGTGGCGTCAGGCACCATCGTCACAAATACGCTGGCACCCGGCGCTACCGTTTGCTGCGCCGGATAAACTGTACCGCCGCCGGTAACAGCACTGGAAATCACGACCGACTCGGCAAAACTGACATTCACCGTACAACTTTGTTGCAGCGCAGCGGTGGTGAAGATATTGCCTTCCAAAGTGCCCTCGCACCCCGCAGCCTGTTCAATATAAAAACCGTCATCCGGGGTAAGGGTGAAAGTTGCCGAAGCGCCGGGCTCTACGGTTTGTGCGGCCGGGCTAATCTGCCCTCCTGCGTTGCCTTGCGCACTTGCAATTACCTCAGCAGCCTGCTCAGTAAAGCGAACCTCGACCGTACAGTTTTGGCTAATCGCCCCGGTGGTATAGCGCAGGTCGGTTAAGCTACCCTCACAGCCCTCTACCGAAGTCAGGCTATAGCCACTTTCCGCAGATAGCGTAATTTCTAACGAAGCGCCGCTCTCTACTTGCTCGCGGGTAACCGAAGCGGTGCCCCCGTCATTAGTGTTAACCTGCACGGTATAGGTTGGTACCGGCGCAGGCGTTGAATCTGGCGGGGCGCTATCGCCTTCGTCTGATCCACCGCCGCCACATGCCCCCAACACCAAGCTTAGGGCCATTACTATGGCTGATTTTTTCATGTGTATTCCTCAATTCTTTTTATTAGCGTTATCACAACATTATTGTTAGCCAACAGCAGGGGAACCCTGGCATTTGCCTGACGCGCGGCGGCCAGCATTTATTGTCAGGCATACCGAAATCTTTCAAGCCCATTAAGGCGAACTGATAATAAACAGTTTGCGGGCAGATAAAGATCACACCAAAGATGAATATATTTTTTGCTGCAACCATTTTACTAACCCGCCAGGGTAAATTATGTCGAATACACGCCTGGTTACTGCCTATCTATACAGCGGCGACCTTAGCCACAACCCAATTAGTAACAGCTTGGCAACGCTTTCACACAACCGGTTTAAATTTGGCTTGTACAGGGTCACCCCGGTTCGCTATGGTGTAACAATATTGTAAATTCTTAACCCTTTACGGATGCATAGGTACTTATGCTACATGCCGCAGCGAAACCTTTTGTTAAACTGGTCGACCGTTATTTGCCCGACCCCTATATCTTTGTTTTACTGTTAACAGTGGTAGTGTTCGCCGCGGCAGTATTGGTTGAACAACAACCAGTGATGACAGTACTAATGCAGTGGGGCGATGGCTTTTGGGGCTTACTTAGTTTTTCCATGCAAATGCTGTTGGTGCTGGTCACCGGCTTCATGTTGGCTAGCACACCCGTAGTCAAACGTTTGCTCGACCGGCTGGCCCGGCTTGCCTCCAGCCCCGGCAAGGCCATTGTATTGGTAACCCTGGTATCGCTTAGCGCCAGCTGGCTAAACTGGGGGTTCGGCCTGGTAGTGGGTGCCTTATTTGCCAAAGCGCTGGCGCGTACCGTCAAGGTTGACTATCGCTTGCTGGTAGCCAGTGCCTATTCAGGTTTTGTGGTATGGCATGGGGGACTGGCCGGATCGATCCCCTTAACTATCGCCACCAGCGGTCATTTTACCGCCCAGCAAATCGGGGTTATTCCTACCAACGAGACAATTTTTGCCGGTTTTAACCTATTGTTACTGGGCATCCTGTTCATCGTTATGCCAATCGTTAACCGTCTGATGCTTCCTACTGAAAGAGACAGTGTGCTGATAAGCGCCGAGCACCTTAACGATTCAGCCCAACCCACCACAGCTGACCCGCGCCCTGCCGCCAAACTGGAAAACAGCCCGGTGCTAGCTATGTTGGTAGGTTTTGCCGGGTTGGCTTACCTCACACTGTATTTTATCGAGCAAGGGGGGTTAAACCTGAATGTGGTTAATTTTCTTTTTTTGTTCTTAGCTATCGTGCTGCATGGCACACCCAGACGGTTACTGCACTGCTTACAGCAGGCAATGCAAGGCGGCGCAGGTATTGTTATACAGTTTCCATTTTACTCGGGCATTATGGCGATAATGGTCGGATCGGGCTTAGCGCAAAGCCTGTCGCAATGGTTAATCAGCTTTGCCAGCGCTGAGACCCTCGCCCTGTATAGCTTTCTTAGTGCGGGCATAGTAAATATTTTTGTGCCTTCCGGGGGCGGCCAGTGGGCTGTGCAGGCGCCAGTTATTTTGCCAGCAGCATTAACACTGGGGGCAGATATTAACAAAGTTGCTATGGCTGTAGCCTGGGGTGATGCCTGGACAAATTTAATTCAGCCTTTCTGGGCGTTACCGGTACTGGCGATTGCCGGGCTTAAGGCCAAAGATATAATGGGTTTTTGTCTGGTTCAGTTAATTGTTACGGGCCTGATAATCAGTGCAGTACTATTGCTGACCTAAGCCAATAGCGAACAGTTCGCGTATGCGGTTAGGCCACTTATTTACGCCTTGCACTATGCCTGCATGAGTTGTCGTATCAGGCTGAGTTACGCCATAACCCAGCCCAGGATAACCGGCATAATTTGTTCATAAATTCTTCACCAACCGGTCACATCTTTCTTTCAGCATATTGCCAAGACTATCTGAAAAAAGGAATGAGATTATGGGCTTGAATATTTGGCAGGTTGCCTTGGTAGTAGGTATTATTGCGTTGCTGTTTGGCCGGGGCCGCATTCCCGGCTTAATGGCCGATATGGCCGCGGGTATTAAAAGTTTTAAACAGGGTATGCGGGAGGACGACACCAGCACCGTCAGTAATGACGCCCCGCCCGCCCCGGATACACCAACCAACAGTGCCGCTTTATGCGCATCATCCAAACAAAACGCTCCGCACTTTGCCAGCTCTCCATTAGCTGTACCCGCCGCACCCTCATCGCCTTGTGTACCCGCCGCACCGGGCGGCTCACTCGATAGTCAAACTGCTGCTGCGCCTGCTGCTGTGACACCGGCTATGGCCGATTCCAGTTCTCTTTTGGCAGGTAAATCAGATGCTTGATTTCAGCTGGCCTGAGTTGTTTTTTGTCGCCGTGTTAGCGCTGGTTATTATTGGGCCGAAAGATCTGCCTGAACTGTTCCATATCTTTGGCAAGCTGTTAAAAAAACTGCGTCGCATGTACGCCGACATTCAGGGCAGCATGTCACAGTTGCAAAAAGAGGTGAACATTGTGTCAGGTAAAGCTCAACCAGGGGACGAAAGCTGGCGTGAGTTACTGCCACCGGAACTTCGCTCACTGCCCGAAGATTTTACGCCAGGTTCGATGAGCGCCGAGGCCCACCAACAACGTCGCGAACAAATAAACCTGGCCCGCCAGCAAGCCGCAGAATCGCAGCCCCCGACCGAAGATCTTAACCCAGGGAAGAATAATGAGTAACGCGCATATTGAAGCCTCTAAAGCGCCGCTGTTAGCGCACCTGACTGAATTACGTACCCGGCTAATGTACTGTCTGGCGTTTTTTCTGGGAGTATTCGGGCTGGCCTATTATTTTTCTACCGATATTTATCACTTTTTACAGCAGCCATTGTTAGCCCAGTTTGGCGAACAAAGCGGCCGCCGAATGATCTATACCGGTTTGCAGGAAGCATTTTTCACCTATCTTAAACTGGCTTTTTTCACCGCCTTATTTTTTTCGCTTCCCCTTATTCTGATTCAGATATGGCGCTTTTTAACGCCGGGAATGTATGCGCATGAACGCCAGGGGCTATTGCCTTTACTGGTAATGACCCCGGTCCTGTTTGTGGCAGGCGCAGCGCTGGCTTTTTACGTGGTCATGCCCATGGCCTGGCAGTTTTTTATGAGTTTTGAGTCAGTCGGCAGTACCGGGGCCATCACGGTTGAGCTGGAAGCAAAAATCAGTGAATACCTGACCCTGGTGATCAAACTTATCTTAGCCTTCGGGGTTAGCTTCGAGTTGCCGGTGTTTTTACTGATTCTGGCCAAAACCGGGATAGTGACAGCCGCCACACTGCGGCATTACCGGCGTCACGCGGTGGTTATAATTTTTCTGGTGGCCGCGTTTATTACGCCCCCCGATTTAATTTCACAAATAGCGCTGGGCACGCCCATTATCCTGCTTTATGAACTATCGATAATACTGGTGGCAATGAGTGAAAAGCGCCATGCTCCGCGCACAGCGCCACAACTTTAACTCCCGGCATCCAGGTGTCACTAAGCTGTATTAAATTCGTCAAAAAATGTTTGTAACACTGTCATTTTTACGCGCTACGTTGGTCAACGGTAAAACCAAAAGGAAGTTGTACCTCGCTGTTTGAAGGGTTCCCTTGTACTTATCAGTTAGTTAATCCACTCGTACAGGTGAAAAAAAATGACACAAGCAACAACAACAAAAACGCTGACACCACATCAGCCAGAGGTAAATCGCAGGGACTTTATTAAAGGCGGATCGGTTGTCGCTGCCAGTACTGCATTTCTATCATTATCATCTAAAGCCGCTACCCTGCCCTATGCTGCAGACTACGGCCCGCTAAGTATGAAAACGTGTAAAGCTACCGGACTAGAGCTGTTAGCGCTGCCCGATGGGTTTGAATACACCTCGTTTGGCTGGACGGGTCAAATTCAGTCAGACCAGACCCCCACCCCAACTGATCATGATGGTATGGCGGTGGTGGCAGCTAAACAGAATATTGTTTGTCTGGTGCGTAATCACGAACTAAGCGAAGGCGAAGGGGCAAAGTGCGATCCCGTGAGTGGCCGGGGTGTTTATAACCCAGCACAATACGGTGGTACCACCAACCTGTTATTTGATGTAGTTAATGGGCGTTTCCTGTCTTCTTACAACAGTTTAGGCGGCACTATTCGCAATTGTGCTGGCGGGGCTACGCCGTGGGGCACCTGGTTATCGTGTGAAGAAACCTACCAGCAAGCGCAGGGTTATTATCATGGTTATGTGTTTGAAGTACCCGGGTTCGGGATATCTGATGGCGAGCCTATCCGTGATATGGGGCGGTTTTCTCACGAGGCTGTGGCCGTAGATCCTGCCACCGGTTTTGTGTACGAAACGGAAGACGCCGGGCAATCGTGCTTTTACAAATACGAACCGCATGGTGCCTGGGGCGATGTAAAATCCGGTGGCCGACTGTATGCCATGGTGCTGAATAACACCCCGCGGGTTGATCTGCGTGGTGGATTGGTTGAAGGCACTACCTGGGATGTGACCTGGCAGGAAATTAATGAACCCGATGCGATGGTGGATACCTGTTTTAACCAGGCCAGTGAGGCGGCTATCATAGAGCGGGGCGAAGGCTGCTGGTATGACGATGGCAAAATTTACTTTGTGTCGACCTCAGGGGGCGCCGCGAATCTTGGCCAGATTTTCTGTTTTGACCCGCGCAAACAACAACTGTCGCTGGTTTTTGAGTCGACCAGTGAGTCGCAGGTCGACGGTCCGGATAACATCGTTATCAGCCCACGCGGTAGCATATTGATGTGTGAAGATGGCGGTTCTAATCCCAAGCGTTTGGTCGGCCTGACCCAAGCGGGTGAAACTTTCACTTTTTGTGAAAACCACATTGCCCTGGATAACGGCGATCTGCAGGTAATCGACAGTATTTATCCGGGGGTACAGGAGAATTTTTACGATACGGTGGGCGACAGTACCGATGGCTCTGCCCGACGTAGCTTTTCGTCAAGCGAATGGTGCGGCGCGTGCTTTCATGACCGCTGGCTGTTTGTCAATGTACAGTCGCCAGGTGTGACCTTTGCGATTACCGGACCATGGCAAAACGGCGCCCTGTAGAACCACACGGGCACCGCTGTGTGCCCTTTAGAATAAAAGGACATCCTAATGAAAGTATTGTTATTTATTGCCTCATTGCTGGTAACTCAGTGGGCACATGCAGGAATTTTATCGCTTGATATGTCGGCCGGCCAGGCTGGCAGTCTGGCCAGTGACAATGGCTGGCTGGAAGACGATACCCAAGCTATCGATTTTTACACATTTGAACTGACCACAGATACCCTGCTTGATTTTAGTGTATCGGCGCCGGGCTCTGTCGGCCTTAGCTTGTATGCATCGCAGTTGCTCTTTGACCCGGGTTTTCTGTTCAGTAATAGCAGCGACTTTATCGACTTTACCGGCAATACCTATCACTACCTGGCGGGGACAAATGCCTTTTTCCCCGGTGCGGGGGATAATACCCTGGCTGCTGGTTGGTTGGCCGCAGGCTGGTACACCCTTGCAGTAGGCGGCAATGAAGGGTTTGATATGGGCGGATTTAATTATACGCTGATAACAACCGCCGGTGCTATGGAGGTTCCTGAGCCGGCCAGCATAGCGCTATTTTTAACGTTATTTACCGGCCTGATCATGTGGCGTAATACGGTAAAACGCTAGGCGTATATCGGCAGGTGTCGACCTGCCGATATTTCTTTGTGCCGGGGTTAGCTGCGATCTGACTGCGGCTTTGGCGTGGCATCGTCAGCGCTCATTTGCTTGGAAAGATGAATGGTTTGCTTGTTTTGCGCTCTTTTACCGCGCATATTGATATTTAAAATTTCCACCGCAAACGAAAATGCCATGGCGAAGTAAATATAACCTTTGGGTATATGCACCCCAAAACCTTCTGCAATAAGCGTAAACCCAACCAAAATTAAAAACGATAAGGCCAGCATTTTGATGGTGGGGTTATCATCAACAAAATCCCCAATGGTTTTAGCGGCCAGCATCATAACGCCGACCGACACGACAATGGCGATAACCATGATACTTAAGTGCTCTACCAAGCCGACAGCGGTGATCACCGAGTCCAGCGAAAAAATGACATCTAACAAAGCAATCTGCACCAGAATAGAGGCAAACCCGGATGCCGCCACACTCGCGGTAGAGCTATCATCCACTTCAAAACTGCCGTGTATTTCATGGGTTGACTTAGCCAGCAGGAACAGCCCGCCAAGCACTAAAATAATATCCCGTCCGGAAATTTCCTTCCCTAGTATACTAAATAGCGGATCCACCAACCCCATGACCCAGGCCAGACTAAACAGAAGTAGCAACCGCGATATCATCGCCAGTGCTAAACCAATCTGCCGGGCTTTATTGCGTTGGCGTTCGGGTAAGCGGCTCACCAGTATCGAGATAAATATAATGTTATCAATACCTAAAACAATTTCCAGGGCCATCAGCGTAGCTAGTGCTACCCAGGCTTCGGGACTAGCTAACCATTCGAACATACCTTTATTACTCCGTATTTTTTGCTTTTGTCAGGTTATGTCACACGCCCCCAACGGAGCCGCGGCCATAAGGCTTAAATAATATCTTTGTTACCGGCACCCCGGGCTATTCCGCGTACCGCACCTATGCTGTGTTTGTTTTGCTTACGTTTTGCTCATCAATATGCTGATAGGCACCTGTTCGCCATATGCCTCACAGCGATTTATAGCGATAATAAGCGTATACGGTTTACCAGTCCGCCTTTATTGCGCGCCGTTTAACCTAGCTAATGTGGCGGCGACAACACAAAACATCAATGAAGAAGACCAGGCGGGTGACCATAATACCGCCAAACGTAATGCCACTGGATTATTGAGGGGGGCCAAGTGTACGCACTTTCCGAAGCAGGTATATCTGTTTTTTGTGCGTTTGGTGAAACCCATAGCAGGACAACGCTCGCCAGGTTTGTATAACGGCTCAGCTGAGGCTTTGGTTGCCCTGCACATTGTCTAAAGTCCAGCTTCCAACAACGTCCGGGCCAGCCAGCTTTGTATTAAGCAGTTGCGGTTATCAGTAAAACATTATACTAAGTGGGGTATATTCGCTTTACTGGCCGGTAGGGGCAGATGGATGTCTTAACCTGCCGCCGGTGAGCAGCGCCCCAATGAAGTAATGGAACACACCACTATGCTTTATGATTTCAGTAGTATCGCTATTGTCACTGTGCTTTTTATATTGATAATTATTGCCAATGAATCGGGCTTTCGAATTGGGCGGTTTGTGCAAAACCGGACCGATGAAGAAATTAAAACCCTGACTGGCGCGATACAGGCCAGTACGCTAGGTTTGCTTGCTCTATTACTGGGCTTTACGTTTAGTATGTCTATGCAGCGTTATGATAACCGCACCGAAGCCTTGATCATGGAAGCAAATGCCATTGGTACAGCGCAGCTACGGGTGCAATTATTACCGCCAGCCTATCACACGCCGGTGCTGGCCCTGCTCAATGATTACATTGAACTACGCACAGCCGTAGGCACTATTGACCTTACCCAGCAGGCCCAGCGCGCAGCGGTAAATGCCCAAGCTACGGCGCTACAAAATGCGCTGTGGGGCTTCGCTGTGCAAGCTGCTAAGGAAGATCCAAATCCGGTCACTACCGGGCTGTTTATAGCGTCGTTAAACGAGCTTATCGACAGCCAGGGAAAGCGTAATGCGCTCTTACAAATGCATGTGCCCGAAACAGTTATCTTACTGCTGTTTTTAGTGTTTGTATCATCCGGCGCGATTATGGGGTATTCCAGTGGCCTTAGTGCTAAACGGGTCATGGCACCTACCTTGATGGTGTCATTTCTGATTGTGTTAATTGTACTGATTATTCTTGATCTTGACCGCCCTAAACGGGGCTTTATAAAAGTCGATCAGCGCCCGATAAGTATGCTTAACGCGACACTTAAGCGCGAGCTCTAGGTCCCAGACAACATTGCCAGGCTAAGCGGCCCTGTTGGGATACCCGACTTTAATTGCTACACCGATTGAGCCTGGTGGGCGCTGCTTTGCTTCCTGGCGAAATAAATGCAGCCGCGCTATCGCCGACGAACTATCTATTACCCACGCTTTATCCACACTTAGTAAGTACCCACCCACCGGCCGGTAAAATGAGAGAGCAGATGCAAGGAAAGTACAAGGCATTTCCAGAAAACGCATAAGAACGGGATGAGGAAAGTAACGGTCTTTAACCCAACGGTTAAACACTAAACGCCAGTCAATGAGGCAGCGTTAACCGGGCGTTTAGCGCCCCACAGGCAAGTCTTTGCAGCATGTCCGCAATAGCCCACTGCTATAGGCGGATATGCGCAGCTAAGCAGATTCGGCTATTACAAGAACCATTCACGCAATGGCAAGGTAGCAGCCCCAACGGCTACCGGGCTGTCGGTAACCTGGGCGCTGACAATCTCCGGTAGCGGGCGTTTGGCCCCACGCCTGAACTGGGCGTACACGTCAATCCGTGGAATCACCATTTCTGCCAGCTTAGTGGGAATATGTCCGCCAATGATAATGGCCTGGCTATCAAGCAGTGCTGAGCTACAGGTTACTACTAAATCAAACGAGTCCTGTACTTTGTATATCCACTCATCTACCCCAGGCCAGTTCGGGTCGAACACCTCGTTAAGCTGGTAAATAGAGGGTATTTCAATACCGTGTTTCAGTAAGATGCGCTCCAGCAGCTGTAAGTTAGGATGGCTGTACAGTTTAGCAGGTAGCATATCACCCAACTCTCCGGCGTTACCGTTGGTGCCCCGAATCATTTCACCGTTATTGATAAGCCCGCCGCCAAACGCACTGGACACAAATAAATAAACAAAGTTTTTATAGCGACGGCCCGCCCCGGCGATACCTTCGCCAGCGGCTGCGCCCGTCCCATCATTAACCACCCAGGTTGGCAGATTAAACGCCTCGGCAATGGTTTCGGCAATATTGATGGTGGCCCATTCCTCGATGGCGTGGTGAATATTCATTTTGCCATCGGTTGAACTGAAGAAACCAGAAATGCCTACGCCCATCCCAATCGCCCGGGCCGGGTCCAGTTCATATTGCTGACTCATGGCAGCTACTACGGTCTGCGCTTTGCCAATAACCGACGCAATACTCATGTCGTCCAGGCGAACCAGCTGGGTAGCAATCACTTCGCCTTTGAAATTCATGACCGCCACTGAAATAGCATCAAGCAATACCGACAACCCAAAGCAGTAACCGTAACCAGCATTGGGCACTAACCCAAACGACACCTTACCGCGAGAGCAATGTGTATCTTCACTGCTTTGCAAAATGCCTTGCTCAAGCAGCCCGTTTACCAGTCGCGATACCGTTTGCTGCGGTATTTTAGTCGCTTCAGATATCGCGCGTTGGGTAATATTGTGGTGCCAGAATACCTGGCGCACAATATCCCGGGGATTATCTTGTAACAGCTTTTCCCCTTTGCCCAGCGTGAAGGCACTGCGCAGCCGTTGTTTGTTATTGTTAGATGCCAGCATAGTTATTCTGTTTTCAATGCGCCTGATAATGTTGCGTCATTATACGTGGCGACTTATTGATATACAGGTCATTTTACCCAAATCACCCGAAAGTCATTCACATTGGTACGGGTAGGCCCGACATTAATATGGTCATCCAGTGCGGCAAAAAATGGAAAACTGTTATGTTGGGCTAATAATTCCCCTACATTTAAGCCATGCTCCTTTGCGCGTGCCAGAGAGGTGCCGTCAATGTATCCTCCCGCCACGTCTTTGCTGCCATCTACGCCATCGGTGTCGGCTGCCAGAGCACATATAGTGGGTTCGCCTCGTAAGGCCTCGCACAGGGCGATGAGGTACTCCTGGTTAGGCCCGCCCTCGCCCTGGCTATCGCCTAAGGTAACGGTAAGTTCGCCGCCGGAAAATAGCATTATTGGTTCGCCGCGCTGTTTATATTCCAGTGCCAGTTTTGCGTGGCGGCGGGCAACTTCTTGGGCTTCGCCAGTTTCTTCCAGACTTATTGTATGGGTTTCCCAACCATCAGCTTTAGCTATCTCAATCGCCGCTTCAACTGACAACTGGGCATTAGCAACAATTTCATAAAAGCCACCGACCTGCGGCAATGGCAGCGCTGTCTCAAGGTGACGGGCAATAGTGTCGTTCATATCCCAGCCGTAACGCTGCAAAATAGCCACCGCATCAGCGGCGGTGGATGTATCCTGTACGGTGGGGCCAGACGCTATCATGGCCGGGCTATCTCCCACTACATCAGAGATGGCCAGGGTGGTGAGCTCGCCCTTGCAGGCCGCCGCTAACCGGCCTCCTTTTATCGCTGAAACATGCTTTCGCACGGTATTCATCTCATCGATAGATGCGCCACTGCGCAGCAAAAACCGGTGCAATGCCAGTTTTTCGGGCAGCGTAATATCACCACCTGGTAAGCATGCCAGTGCCGAGCCCCCCCCCGAAATCAGAAAGATAACCGGTTCGCCCGCTGGCACGGTAGCCGCTATGTCGAGCAGTTTGCGGGCAGCATATTCACTGTGCTCATCGGGCACAGGATGGGCCGCTAACATGACCTCAATATTGCCGGTACTCTGGCGGGTTTCATAGCCATAGCGGGTTACCACTGCGCCATAGGCATTGTCGCCAAAATACTGATAAGCCTGGGCTGCCATATCGGCGGCAGCTTTACCTGCCCCTAAAATACAGACGCGTTGGTCGGGAGCAAACCGGGTAAGCGCAGCAGGCAGACAATATTGTGGGCGGCTGGCGTCGACCGCGACCTGATACAATGAACTCAGATATTCTTTAGACACAACAACTCCTTATTTAAAAAATGAAGGCAACGCCACACAAAAAGCTATCATGGCGGCAAAGAAACCTAATAAGGTGCAAATATCTTTCCAGGTCAAAATAGAATGAAAGGACAGTGGTTTTGCTGGCATATCCGTAGCTTTGTTGGCGCGCAAGATAAACAGGGCTAACCAGGCGCAAAGGCAGGTCATAGCATAGCCAATAACATTCCACCAAAACCAGAAAATGTTTGGCACAAACAGCCAGAGTAAAATATTGGTACCCACGCCGGCAATCAAGCCAATATTTACATGTCTACCCTGTAAGGCTTTACTGCCCACCGCTAGCATAAACAACGCAAGAATAGGCCCATAAAACAGCGAGCCAACTTTATTGATAGCCTCGATAATAGTGGGGGCAATGTTGCCGGCAAACAGCGATAGCACTAAGGTAATTATACCCCATACCAAGCCGGTAATTTTTGCCAGCCGCAAATAGCTTGTATGCTCCAGGGTTTTATTGGTTACCCGGCAGTAATCTTCTACGGTAACGGCTGACAGAGAGTTTATGGCTGAGCTTAAGGAAGACATTGCAGCAGATAATATTGCCACAATTAATAAACCTATCAGCCCATGGGGTAAATAATTCAAAATAAAGGTGGGCATTAACCAGTCTGGGTTATCCGCCGGAATACTGGCGAAAAAATCGCGATTGGTCAGGGCCAGTGTGCCTACTACTAAGCCTGAGAAGCAATACAGTAGAGTAATCGGGAAACGAATAATGCCATTAGCAACAATCATTTTTCGCAGGTCGTTTTCATTGCGGGCAGAAAGTGCCCGCTGTGCCTGGGTTTGATCGCAGCCATAATATGAGGCATACAGAACAATACCGCCAAATAACATGGGCCAGAATCCAAACCCGTCACCATTCACCCCAAATGATGTAAAATCGATTGCCTTCATTCGCTCCTGCGGCGCTTCAGCTATCAGAACATCCAGGCCCCCTAACGCTTGTAAACCAATCACAATGCACGCGATGGTGCCCAGTACAATAATTACCATCTGGATAGCGTCTGCATAGACCACTGCTTTCATTCCGCCCTGTAACGAATACAGCACGGTAATAATGCCGGTAAGTACCACTGCCTGCCAGGCTTCAATGCCCATGGTACCTTGCAAAATGATAGAGACCGCATAAATCATAATACCGGTGGCAAAGGCGCGGCTAAACTGAAAAACCGCGCTGATTAAAATACGGGTACCCCGGCCGAAGCGCTGTTCCAGATAATCGTAAATACTGACCACCCCGGACTTGTATAAGCTGGGCAAAATAGTTCCCAACAGTAAAATCATGGCGATGGGGATGCCTAACTCGTAAGACAGCCAAATCATGCCGCCCCCTTCGCGTAACCCTACAAAAGCGGGCGCCGAGATAAAACTAATAGCAGAAAGCTGGGTAGCCATGACTGACAGGGCTAAAGGCTTCCAACCCAAGGACCTGCCACCCAAAAAATAATCGCCGGCATTTTGCTGGTCGCGCAGGGTAAAGCCCATGTATAGCAAACCAGCCAGGTAGCCAATAACCACAATATAATCAAGTAAGTTCATAAGATACTTCTATTCACATGGCGGGAAAAAAGCTGACATACCCCATTCAGATATGCCAGCAAACGGGGAAAGAGATTAAAAGTCGTACCGCAACCGCAGTGCTACGCGACGCGGTAAAATGGGCCGACCGACAAAGTAGGCTTCACCATCGGTTTGGTTGTTGCCCAGTCTGGGCGATCCTTCGGTGACCCCTTCTGAATCAAACAGGTTCCACACTGCTATACTGGCGCGCAGCTGTTCGTTACTGCCCAATTGCCAGGTATAACCGGTGTCCAGCCGGAACACGTGGAAGTCATCCAATTCAACCGTATTGGCGTCGTTGGTATAGTTCTTACCGTGATAATTGTGATAGAACGACAGATCCCAGTCGTCCAGCGTGTAACGCAGCGATGCGTTAAACATTACTTTAGGCTTTCTGCGCAGTTCGTTCCCGATGACCGCAGGATCCGAGTCATATTCAGTGAATTCATGGTCTGTGTAGGTGAAGTTAGCATCAAAAATCAAGTCATCGGTAATGTTGTAACTCCCGACAAGCTCCACCCCATAGGCTTCGGTAGACTGAAACACAGGTACTTCTACGGCGTTGCCGTTTTCATCATTGATAAAGTCTACCGAGCGGCGATCTTCAAGGTCTGTTTTAAACAGCGCAACGGTGCCGACAAAGTCCTCAAAGAAGAATTTCGCCCCTACCTCTGCTTGTTCTACTATCTCGCTTTCATACGTTCCAGGCTGCCCGCTTTCGTTAAAGGCTACACCTCGTAGTTCAGGAAAAAAGAAACCTCTTGAGTAGTTCGCGTAAACATTAAAATTATCTGCCAGTTTGTATAATACGGCGGCAGAATACGCCACCTCGGAGGTCGACACATCACCGTGCGTGATCTGCCCATTGCCCCCCACACTGCTTTGTAAATCACTGATTAAGCTAGCATCGGTGCTTATTTGTTGCAGTTCGCTGCCCTCCCGGCGGATAGTGCCGTCCAGGGTCTCCCAACGCAGGCCAATATCGATAATCCAATCGTCACTTTGCATCTGGTCTGCCAGATATATTGCATTGCGTTGCGCCGAGATGGTGGTATTGGTATAGCCGATGCCCGGGCCCGTTACCCCATTCTGACTAACAGTTACGGCATTATTTTGGGCATCAGTGATGACCAAATCGACCAGTCGGGCCTGATTATTAAACTCCCCAAGATAGCGAGTGGTAACGTTGTTATCCTCAGCTTCGGAATTTGAAAAGAACGTACCCAGCGTGACACTGTGGGAAAAATTGCCGATATCAAAATATTTCACAATATTAAGCTCTGAGGAAAAGTCAGTTACCGGCCGATCGCGGTCTAATATCCGGTTGGCGAACAGGAGATCATCTTCGGGTAGCACAGTATTGGTACCGGCATAAGTGAATTGCGCTTGTTGGGCGTCTATGCCGCGGTTGGCAAGATATTCGCTTTGAGTTTCCGGTACATTAACAATGCCGTCACCATCCAGGAACAAGTTAAATTGATGGTCATAGTCGGCATACTTGGCGCGCGCCAGTACACTGAAATCATTGCCTAATTCTTTGCTGAATTCCATTGATACTGAACCGCCACTAGTCGCCACACCTTCATCGATAGGGGTAATATAACGCCCGTCTGGTGTGGCATAAGACATACCCGTGGCATTGACGGTTTGGGTTGATTCTACGGCCGCGCCATCGTTTCCGGCTACACGTTCGCGGCTATCAGCGTCTAAAGGAATAGGTAAAAAGAACTGTACCTGATCGTTTATCGCCTGCCCATAAAGCGTGAAATAACCGCTGCCATCGCTAAAGTCTTTGTGGATATTACCGCGCAATTGATAGCCTTCGGTGGGTATGCCAGTATCTATCGGGCCCTCGTCATAGCGATAAAAGCCTGACATGGCATAGTACAGTCCCTGGTCTGTCAGCGGGCCACTGGTGGCAAAATCAAGACGCTTGCGGTTGTGGTCAGATAACTCCAGTTGAACCGACGATTCTGCAGTATCGGTGCCTTTTTTAGATAAGTAGTTGATTACCCCGGCCACCGAACCCTGCCCGAACAGGTTAGACACCCCACCGCGAACAAATTCTACGCGTTCAATGCCCAGGTCGTTACGGTAATACACATCATAGGCCGACGAGTTTAAGCCGAACGCGCTTAACGTTGGCGAGCCATCGTACAACAGCGGGGTAAACTGGAACTGCCCCGAAGAGGGCAACCCGCGCACCTGTAGGTTGGTAGCCACTTCACCACCGCCCCCTTCTACTTTAATCCCCGGTACATAGCGAAGTACATCTGCCTGGCTGCTCATCGACAATTTAGCCACCTCAGCTTCATTAATCTGAGTAGTAGACTGGGGCGTTTCGGCAATAAGACGTCCACGGCTGGTACCGGTTACCACAATTTGCTCAAACTCCTGAGGTTTGGTTGTGGAGGTATCTTTAGCTGGTTCAGTGCTGCTTTGGGCCATGGCGTGTCCTGCCAGTAGCGATGAAATAGTTGTTGCTAGAAGTAACTTGTTCACAGTGTCTCTCCGACCTGATGGTTCACGTTATAAGTGTGTGCTTAACGGCTCCCACCACGCCGCGCACAACCTTTTTATTTAACTTCATATTTACAATAAAACACAAATTTAATACTTACAACCCAAAATGGGTTTATTTATTCAATTATTGTGTAATAATCTGTCTAACTTAAACTCATAATGGGTATATTGATATGACATCAGGTGCGGATACAACCACACAATCAATGATAGAACAGGCTCAGAAAACGTTACGGGATAACGATTTGGGCGGGTACACCGTGCCCACCCACGGCCTTTATCCGTTTCAGTGGAACTGGGATTCTGCCATCGTCGCACTGGGCTGGCTGCCGTTTGATGAGACTCGCGCCTGGGAAGAAGTAACCTCGTTATTGAGCGCCCAGTGGAAATCCGGCATGGTGCCGCATGTCGTATTTCATCGACCATCGGATACTTATTTTCCTGGCCCGGACATTTGGGGGGTACAAAACACTCCCGACAGCACTTCTATTACGCAACCGCCGGTGCTGGCAAGTGTAGTTAAACTGCTGCACCAGCACGGCCGCGAACAGGCGCTAAGCGGCGAGGCGCTGCATACCGTAGTACAACAACTTATTCGTTCCCATTTATGGTGGTACAACAGTCGCGATCCGGAAAATACCGGTTTGGTGGTAAGTTATCACCCCTGGGAGTCGGGTATGGACAATAGCCCTGCCTGGGATGAACCGCTGCGCGCGGTACCCAAAGTGCAGTGGAGTTATACCCGCCGCGACACCAGCCATATCGATGCATCGGAAAGGCCACATAAAGAAGAGTATGATCGATTTTTATATCTTGTGGATTTTTTCCGCAAAATGAATTTTGATGACACACTGATTTACCAGGACTGCCCCTATCGGGTGAATGATGTCAGTATGATCTCTATTTTACACCGCGGCACCCGGGATTTGCTGGCCCTGTGTCATGATCTGGGCATTGAAAATGCGCAAACTCAGTATTTGGCCCACCGCATGACATTGACCGAAGAGGCAATTGGCGAGCTGTGGCATGCCGATACGCGGATGTTTCACAGTAAAGATACGCGCTCTGGAAAATTATGCATGGCCCGCACCTCGGCAGGCATGTTGCCATTGTTTGCCGGGCTGGTTAGCCATACACAACTCCCCTTGCTCATTAATGAGTTAGACCATTGGCTTAAGAATCGGCCGTTTGCGTTGTCATCTACCCACCCAGAAGATCCCAACTATGAACCTCAGCGTTACTGGCGCGGTCCAATCTGGTTGCATATCAACTGGATGATAGCTGAAGGCTTGCTGGACTATGGCTGCACCAGTCAGGCTGAACGCATTAAAGAAGCCAGCCGCGATCTATTGTACGTTAGCGGATACAACGAGTCGTTTCATGCACAAACCGGAGCCCGTAGCGGCGGCGCCGATTTTTCATGGACGGCAGCCATGGCTCTGTACTGGTTGTTACCGGCTTAACCTGCATCGCTTACAATACCTGCGCGCAGGTAAAGGAGAAACCATGAACCCTGACTTTACGCAACCGGCTTTTTTAGTTCAACATATTGAACAGACCCTGGCGTTTTATGAACCTAATGTCGATGCTCCGGAAGGCGGCTTCTATCAAAACTTTATGGACGATGGCCGGGTTTACGATAAGCAAACCCGCCACTTAGTAAGCTCTACACGCTTTGTGTTTAACTACGCCCGGGCTTATCTGCGCTTTAATAAACCGGAGTACCTGACGCGAGTGGAGTCCGGTATAGCCTTTATCCGTAACTTCCATTTACAAACGACCTCCGGCGGGTACGCCTGGACCCTGGCGGTGCAACCAAACCATGTTAAGGTAACAGATGCCACCAACCACTGTTATGGTCTGGCTTTTGTCATACTGGCGTATAGCTGGGCGTACCGGGCGGGCCTGGCCTCAGCTAAAACCTATCTGGATGAAGCATGGCAATTGCTTAACCGCCATTTTTGGGATGCCGAAAATGGCTTGTATAAAGATGAGTGCAATGCCGACTTTACGCAATGTAGCGAGTATCGCGGGCAAAATGCGAATATGCATACCTGTGAAGCGCTAATTGCCGCGTACGAGGCAACAAAACGGCCTGAGTATCTGGAGCGCGCCCTGTTACTTGCTGACCATATTACTAATCGGCAGGCCGCCAAAGCGGATGGCCGCATCTGGGAGCATTACACCAAAGCCTGGGAAATTGACTGGCACTATAATAAGCAAGACCCGAAAAACCTGTTTCGTCCTTGGGGGTTTCAGCCGGGGCATCATACCGAATGGGCTAAATTATTATTGCAACTTGGCCAGCATAGCAGCGCAGCCTGGTTAACCGAACGGGCGGTAGCCCTGTTTAACAGCGTAATACCGCTAAGCTGGGATAGCCAGTATGGTGGCCTGTATTATGGTTTTGCCCCCGATGAAACCATTTGCGACGATGATAAATATTTTTGGGTACAGGCTGAAACCCTGGCATGTGCTGCCCGTCTGGCCACTGTCACCGGCGATACGTATTACTGGCAGTGGTACGATAAAATATGGGCATTCAGTTGGCAGCATATGGTAGACCATGAACATGGTGCATGGTTTAGAATTTTAGGTAACGATAACCGTAAGCTGGAATCCACTAAAAGCCCGGTGGGTAAGACCGATTACCACACGATGGGGGCCTGTTACGATATTTTGGATACCCTGGGCGCATAACCCGCTAAGCACCAAGGCCCGTCGGTAGCGCTATGTTATTAGCCAACACAATATACCGGCGCCCCGCTATCCGGGCGCGCCGGCTATTTTATCTGCCTGTTATGCAGTCATGCGAGGCCAATTATCTCCAGTAAAACGGCGCCAGGTTTAAACAATGTGGACCTGTAAAGTTTCGGCCAACACGGTGTAGAGAACAATAAGCGATAGTAGGCTGGCGTCCAGGCGGCGTGTTTGTTGCTGGCCGGCCGCTACACAACAGTATATTCCACCAGCCCATACCCTCCTATTGTCAGTATAGCCAATAGCAGTGCCCCCAAGGCCATAGGTTTATAGCCTGCCTGGCGTAATACTGCAGCCTGCGTACTTAGCCCCAAAGCCACCATCGCCATAGTAAGCATGGTAGCGTCTATCAGCTGTAATGCATGATAATAACGTTCGGGTAACCGCCAAACAGAATTCGCCCCTATGATCAGGATAAACGCAATGGCAAACCAGGGAATTTGAATTCTGCGTTTGGCAAAGGAATTCGCGGCGTAGCTGGCACCATCGCGGGCTTTTATTGGTGGGGATTGATCTCTATTGGCTTGCCTGCTACGGCCCGCAGAAAAGTAGGATAACAGCAGTAAAAATGGGGCCAGCAGCATTACCCTGAGCATTTTTTCCATTATCGCGATATCGGCGGCCTGGGGGCTTATCGCACTTGCTGCTGCAATGACCTGCGCCACCTCATGAACGGTCGCCCCAACGTATAAGCCATAACGGTGTTGGCTCATATCCAAACTATGATACAGCACCGGATACAAAAACATACTTACCGTACCAAAGACCACCACGGTAGCTATGGCCACCACTATCTGGTGCATACGCGCCTGGATAACCGGCGCGGTGGCTAAAATGGCTGCGGCCCCGCAAATAGACGACCCCGCTCCAATCAATATCACAGTGTTAATTTCAAGGCCGAATACGTATCGTCCGACCACCAGAGCCGTGCTGAAGACCGTCATCATCACCGCCACATCAACAATAAGGCCTTGCAGGCCGATGTGGGCAAGCTGGTCATAGGTAAACCTGAAACCGTACAGTATAACGCCAACTTTTAGGACGTGGGATTTGGCGAGCGCAATGCCCGGCTGCAGGTCGATAATAGGCCCGTGCAAGGTGCGTTTTACCATTCGCCCAACCGGTAGATTCGCCAATAGCAACCCCGCCACTATCCCCAGGGTTAACGCGCTTACCCCCATAGCTTGCAGGTAGCGTGTGCTGGCCAGAGCGGCGGCCCCTACCGCCAGTATGAAAACCAACATCAGGCCCGGCAGCCAGCGCTTTGCTGTGCGCTGCAAAAGGCGGCCTGAAGCGACGTAAGAGAATGATAAAGACATAACAATCCAACCTGTTAATGCGTATGTAAAGCAGGTTGTCACAGCGTAAGGTTATCGATAGCATCACTCAAATACATCATTTTCCGTTTATTATAACCAGAGGTAATAGAGTTGAATTTGCATGGCTTACGGGTGTTTTACCACGTATGTAACCACAACAGTTTTTCGCGGGCGGCGCAGGCGATGTTTATCAGCCAGCCTGCGGTATCTAAAGCGGTTAAAGAACTGGAACACGTTACCGGGCTACCGCTGATATACCGCGCGGCTCGGGGGAAAGGTATTCAGCTTACCGAAGCGGGGCAGGCATTATATGAACACGCCAGAGGGATCTTTTCGCTGGAACAGGCGGCCCGCGAAGATCTCAAGGCCCGCGCCGGGCTGCAACGCGGAACATTAGTCGTGGGCGCCAGTACCACCGTAGCCAGCTACTGGTTAGCGCCGGTTATAGCTCGCTTCCGCCAAGCGCACCCGGCTATTGAGATTAGACTAAGCGTAGCCAATTCAGCCCACATCGAACAGGCGTTACTGGCATGTGAGGTGGATCTGGCTTTTGTCGAGGGTATGATTGATCATCCTGCGATTACCTGCAACTTCTGGCAGCACGATCCCTTGTGTATTGTGGCACCAGCCAACGCCCCGGGCACCTTCACTAAGGCTTGCCTGGCCGAACAAACCTGGTTATTACGCGAAGCCGGTTCAGGCACCCTTAGCGTGATGACGAATTATTTGCGCGAGCAAAATATTGCTACCCCCCATACGATCGAGCTGGGCAGTAACGAGGCCATTATCCAGGCGGTAGCCTGCGGTTTAGGATTATCAATTGTGCCCCGGGTAGTGGCTGCAGAGCGGCTGGCGCTTAACAAAATTCAATATATTACTATTCCCGGTGGCGAGTTGCCCGGACCACGCCCTTTATATTACCTGCGTTTTCACAACCGTCCACTCACCCCTGCTGCACAACAATTTTTAACCCTGGCCCACTAATTCAATCAGTACTGGTGGTAGATGCAGTATCGGCAAAGATACTGCGCATCCGGCTTTGTCACTTAGTTCAAGGTGGGCATACTTGCCGCAATAGATGCTGGGCTGGCGTTAGCCTCAAACCAGCTTAGCCAGCGCTTCGTGACGGCATTAGGATGCTGCTGCCAGTGCATTTCAAGCGATACCGTTAAAGGTGTCGACAACGGTACAAAGTGGCATAAATCGGTTTGTAAACGGCTAACACAACCAGGCACCAGCCCAATATCACGACTACAGGATAGCTGGGTCAGCAGCGCCTGCATCGTCACCGGTTCGCTGGACACCGATGGTTGCAATTGTTGCGCGTGAAACGCACTGATGATGGTATCAAACAGCGTGGGCGCTTGTTGGCGGGCAAACAAGGTTAGTTTATGTTCGTTAAGCTGGGTAAGGCTCAGCTGCGGCGCCCCGGCCAGAGGGTGATTATCGGCCATTACCGCCACAATAGGATCGTTGAGCAAGTGGCGGCTGTGAATAGTAGTCGCCGGATGCTGATGCACCGGGCGCGAAAAGCCCACATCGATATTGCCATGGTGCAGCGCTGCAAACTGTTGTGCTGCAGTCATCTCTACTATCTCGATTCTGACCTGACCCGCGTGGGCGGCAAAATCGCGTAACAATAAAGGTAAAAAGGCCGCGCACGCTGAGCTCAAATAGCCTATTCGAAGGGTGCCTTGCGCCCCGCTTTGGACCCGCTGCGCGTCTACGCGGGCTTGCTCGGTTTGGCGCAACAAGCCTTCAGCATGTTGTAAAAACGCGGCGCCTGCCGCGGTAAGCTCTACCTGCCTTGTGGTCCGCGAAAACAAGGTTACCTCAAGCTCTCGTTCCAACGCATTGATATGGCGGCTTACCGCTGACTGGACAGTATGTAACTGCTGAGCAGCCAGGGAAAAACTGCCACTGTGAGCCAGTTTTACAAACGTCTTAAGGTGTTTAAAGTTCATACCCTACCTATGCCATAAACAGATAAATAAGTCACTATAATATCATTTAAAGTATTAATGAATTGTTTGTAAAGTGTCGGCCTCAACAGATTAACTGGAAGCACGATGAATTTATCCCGAACCGGCGAAGCAACCCTGCTACTAGTTGCTACCCTGACTATTATGGTGGGCGCTACAGTGGCGCCTGGCTTACAGTCAATAGCCCCCGCCCTGGGCGTAGCAGCATACGCGCCCTTATTAATTACCCTGCCCGCCCTTGGTGCGATAATTTTTGCCCCCCTTGCAGGAAAGCTCATTGACAATATAGGGGCCCGCCCTACGCTGATCCTCTGTTTGGCCGGCTATTTTTTAGCCGGCACCGGCGCGATATTTTTACACGGCCCCTGGCCGGTAGCTGCAGACCGGATTATTTTGGGGGGCTTTGCGGCTGGGTCGATGGCTGCGGGGACCGCATTAATTTCGCAGTGGTACGTTGGTAACGCCCGGCTCAAAATGATTGCTAAACAGGGCATGGCGATAGAACTGGGTGGCGTGTTTGTCTTATTTTTAGGAGGGATACTTGCAGAGTTCAACTGGCGGGGCCCTTTTGCGCTTTACGCAGTCGCGTTGCTCAGCCTGTTATTGCTACTGTGCTTTGTACCCGCTACTGCCCCAGCCCCTCAGCATAGCGACGAAAGTGCCCCGACGGCGACCCCGTCAATGCGCCCGGTAGTGATATTTGCCACGACTTCCATGGCCCTATTTTTTAGTATGTTCATTTTGCTACCCGGGGTTATGGCGCAAGTTGGCTATAGCGAATCGCAGACCGGCTATTTATTATCGTTTATTTCGCTGGTGGCCGTCTTTGCGGCTATGCTAATGCCAAAGGTAGTGGCAACCAGTAATGCAAATAGCACCTTAATGTTGGCTTTTGCCAGTTATGCTGTGGCATTAATCGGGTTTGGCCTGACCGCCACCCCCCTGGGCCTGGCAATAGCCGCTATATTTGCCGGCGTTGGCTTCGGCTTTTCCATTCCGCTGTTAAACCATGCTGCGGTAGAGCGCAGTACTGATCATACCCGCGGGCGCAACCTGGCATGGTTCGCAATGGCCGTATTTTTAGGCCAGTTTGCCACCTCGGCATTAGAGTTTGTTCCCTTAAGCCCGCAATTAACCTTGATGTGTTGCGCCGCCATGGCGGCAATATGCGCATTATGGGTAAGACGTGCAACACTTTAACAGCGCTACGACGAGGGAGCGCCACGCTCGGTTAGCGCTGAATTGGTTAATGGGTCGGGGCGTGCTGACTGCGAGTAACCATACAACGCCTGACTCGGGGGTAATTCCCGCACTTGGATCAGTAGGATATCAATAATGCGCTGCTAAGCTTATTAAGACAGCAAGGGTATTCAGGTTCCTTGCTGCAACATCCCAAAATGAAATTATTGAACAACCTCACAAGGAAAGTTTTATGCAGGAATTAACCATTACAGAGTTAGACCACATCAGCGGCGCCGCACTGAGTAGGGAAGCAAGCTGGACGGCCAGCATTGGCGTGTCTGCGGCGCTGATAGGCGTAGCTGTGGTGGCTACCGGGCCGCTGGCTATTGCCGCTATAGCTGGCTCTTACGCTGCTTCATATGTAAGTACTTTATATGTATAGGGCTGTGCGCTATGAACCCACACACCACACGGTTACGTAAAGGGCTAGGTGCCAGCTTTGTTATTGTTGGTGTACTGTTTATTTTAGCCAGTAATTTTAACGTTAGCAGGCTGACCCACTCGTATGTAGGTATTGTTTGCTTTGTTTTGCTGTTGGCTGGCTTTGTGTATTGTGCACTAAAGCAGACCGGGCCCAGACAGTAACCATCCGGCCAAAATGACACCTGGCACGGGCCGGCGGCTAGCCAGATCCGACCGGCCCAGCCTGGGGATAGGCATCACGCCAGATACCTTCCCAAAACCATGTGCCGGCGTGATGAGTAAACCCATGGGCTGGCGTGATGAGTAAACTCACGGGCTGGCCACGGCCAGCTCAGCCGCACCGGCTTATTGGGGGCGTCGAAACGCCCCGTGCACTGGCTTTACCAAGATGAAAAGTGGCCCATATCGGGCTGGGCGTTTAGCCGCCCAGTTTGCCTAAACCTTGCACCAGCATTTGTTTTATCTGCTGGCCCTGTTCGGTATCTAAATACGCTTTGGCGCTTTCAATAACTTGCATTACCTGGCTTGGCTCTAAACCTAACGAGGCAAACTGGCTTTGTAACTGGCTACCAGCGGCCATTTCTTTACTATAACTTGCCGCTTTATTCATCAGGCTACCCATTTTGCTACCTGATTCGGCTGTATCTTCGGCCTGAGGCACGGCATTAAGCAGGCTGTCTAAGCCCGGCAACTTGGCGCTGAGGGCACTAAATTGTTCGCTACTGATATTATTTTTGGCGTAATTAAATATAGATGCCAGGCTACCTGTGGCCTGTTCTTGTGAAATGCCTACCGATTCACTAACTGCGCTAACCATGCCAGATACCGTGGGGGTGCCTTTTACTTGTTCAGCTTTGTTCATTAAATCCTGGGTCGTATCTGCCCATCCGGCCGCATAGGTTTGCGGTGCCAAAGCTAAAGCCGATACGGCCAAAAGTGAATAAAATGCTTTCATAATAAAACCTGCGCTGTGGTAAAGAGTCCCTCGATGATAAACGTTAATACCCTTATGCGCGAAGATATTTACAGTTATACCTTAGTCTAGCGGAACGGTCGGTCCGCCAGGGCGCCGCAAGAAAAAGCTATTTATTGACCGGTATCTTTCGCGCCTGCCCATGCTTCTTAGGCAGCGCGATTGCTCCCCTACAACGGCAGGTTTTTTACATGCTGGTGGGCGGGTGCTGAATTTTCTGTTTAAAACGGGTTCACTGAAAAGCCTTGTTCACTTAGCCTGGCATGAGCCGTCATGGCTGACAGATCCATTTCTACCCCTTCAATCAGCATTGCCGGAGTTACATTGTTAGCGGCAGAAGACTGGCCACACACCACCACTTTGACATTGTGCTTGAGGAGCGCGCTAACCAGCGCCTGGCTGGGGTTTTCGCTACCCTTTTTCTGTTTATAGGCCGAATGCTTAATGACATCCAGTGTGGCCGTGCCGTGGACCACCAGCGCCAGCTGAATATTGTCTAATTTAGCCCCATTGGCTACATGCATATTAATAAACCGGGCCAGTGAATCGAAACCCTCGTTCGCCTGGCCCGGCTTGGCACTGGTGGCTACGTCAAAGGCCACCTTAAACATATGAGTTGGCGCTATGCTCACTTCAGGCACCGGGGCATGGGCGCCAAATTCGCTAAACACCGGCCCGGTGGAAAAATTGCTGCTATTGCCAAATGCCGCTGCCGTTGTCAGCAGACTAATTAAAAGTGTAATACCGGATAGACGTTTCATGAGCGCTCCTGTTATTGAAAGGAAATATGGGCGTAAGATAGAACCTGGCGTGGTTAGCGCGCCCCCTGGTATGTCGAAAACTCAGCTTAACCGGTTTTCCTGTGGGTGAACACCGCCCGGTCGGCTAACTTACCTAATATTGGGCCGTAAAAAGGCAGTACTAGCGCTTAGGAATTGTCAGCCAAATATATATTACAGACCTTCTAAACGGTCTATTTACTGCCCTTTATGGCAATACTGCTTTCAACTTTTATCCCACACCAGGCCCGCCTGCCACATTTTCTTACTTATAAGCTAAACCAGATGTATGTTAGCTACGTAATTTACCGCTATCTCGAAAAGTGTCTAACGCGCTGCCCCTGCATGAGCGAAGGCGGGTGCAGGTGGGCGGTTTTTAGCAAGGCATAAGCTCTGATAGATCCACAGGGCATCATTGCCTGAAAGATTAAGCCTTGAGTGCATCAGGCAGCGTTTGTTAGGATCGCCTGCTTTTTTTTCACTCTTCATTTGTTGCTCTGTGCCAGAGCGATAAGAACATTGGCCGTAGCAACACAAACATTAAGTGTTCTGGGCCATCGTAACTGTGGGTTTGTCGCCCTGGCTACGCCCTTAAATATTCTTCTTTAACTATGAAAACTTCTACTTCTGTAAATCGTCCTGTTTTCTACTCCTCTGTGCTGGTGGCTATCGTTATCAGCGTGATTGCGGGTATTGCACCTAAAACGATTAGCGCCCAACTTAATGCCACCCAGACCTGGCTGGTTGGCCATTTCAGCTGGTTGTATATATTGGCAGTAGCGGTATTTGTGCTGTTTTGCCTGTTTGTAATGGTAAGCCGTTTAGGCGATATCAAGCTGGGGCCTGATCATGCCGAGCCCGAATACACTTATGGGTCGTGGCTGGCTATGCTGTTTTCAGCCGGCATGGGGATTGGCCTGATGTTTTGGGGCGTATCGGAACCGGTAATGCATTATTTATCGCCGCCCACTGGCGAAGCCGGTACGGTGAGCGCGGCGCAGCAAGCGGTTCGCATTACGTTATTCCATTGGGGCCTGCATGCCTGGGCTATTTATGCCGTGCTGGCACTCGCCTTGGCGTACTTTTCGTTCCGACACAAATTACCCTTGTTACCACGTAGTGTGTTGTATCCGCTTATCGGCGATCGCATTTATGGCCCGTTAGGCCACCTAACCGATACTTTTGCTGCCGTCGGTACCCTGTTTGGGGTGGCTACCGGGTTAGGATTTGGTGTAGAGCAAATCAGCGCAGGACTGTCTTACGTACTGGACTCTCCAGGCACGCGCGACCAGCAGTTACTGTTAATTGCTGTGGTGGTGGGCTGCGCTATGGTGTCCGTAGGGCTGGGGCTGGACGCCGGCATTAAACGCTTATCGAACGTTAACATGGTATTGTCGTTAATTTTAATGATTGCCGTCCTGCTACTTGGGCCCACCGCTTTTTTACTTAAAACCTTTGTGCAAAATACGGGGAATTACGTAAGTGAGCTGCTGTATAGCACATTCAATCTGTATGCTTATGATAAAAAAGAAGCCTGGTTAGGCGGCTGGACTGTATTTTACTGGGGCTTCTGGATTGCCTGGTCACCCTTTGTAGGCACTTTCATTGCGCGTATTTCCCGGGGCCGCACTATCCGCGAATTTACTGTAGGTGTTTTGTTCGTACCCACAGTTATCAATATTTTATGGATAACCCTGTTTGGTAATAGCGCATTGCAGATTATCGGACTGGAGCTGGACCATCCGCTGGCCGAAGCCATTAATAGTGATATCGCTATTTCATTGTACGCGCTGTTTGACTACCTGCCGATGACCGGTATTTTATCGGTAATTGCCATTGTGCTGGGGTGTACGTTTTTCGTAACCTCCGCCGACTCTGGCGCCTTGGTGGTAGATACCCTGACCTCCGGCGGCCAGGTAAATACTCCACTGGCCCAGCGGTTGTTTTGGACCGGGCTGATTGGGGTTATTGCTGCTAGTCAGCTTTACGCCGGCGGACTTTCTGCGTTACAAACACTGGTAATTGTGTCGGCATTTCCCCTGATATTTATCCTACTGCTGGCCTGCTATACGCTGTTCAAAGCATTACGAAATGACTCTTTACTACAACATAATGTGCAGCAACACACTGGTGCACTGCAGTTTTCAGAGTCAAACCTAGACTGGACCAGCCGCTTAGATACGCTACTGGATCATCCTTTACACAGCCGCGCGCAGGAGTTTATTGCCCAAGTGGCGCAGCCTGGTTTGCGGGCGTTATGTGAGCAGCTGGAACAACGTGGCTTAAACGCAGAATTACAGGTTGAACCCGAGCGTGTACGCATGGTGATTTATAAAGAAGGGGCAGAGAATTTTGCGTACGGCATTCGTTTACGCGAATATGCCGTTCCGCATTTTTCATCGCAATATGCCTCTGGTAAATACTTCCGGGCGGAGGTCTTTTTGCATCAGGGCGGACAGCAATACGATGTATTTGGCTTTACCCAAAAGCAAATAATTGCCGATGCCATCAGCCAATATGAACGGCACCTGCACTTTCTGCACTTATCTAAGGGTGAGAACGTGAACACCGGGGCCGTAGAGGAAAGCTAATTTTGTTAACACCCTATGCGCCTCCCCCGCAAGCGTAACCAGGTCGTTGCCCTTGCGTGGTTATATGGTAAAGAATCGCGGCCGGGCTATTGTCATATTGTCGTGGCCCTTTACTTAATGCCTTGCCTGGCAGTTTACGCCTGCCAGGTACCTTTAGTGACTTCACCTGGATTGCTCCATCCTATGGCACACGATATCCAACAATAGCCTACCAGCGGGATCGTCGGTAAATGCCACCACCGCACGCGAAGCATAAGCATAAGCAGCGGCTGCGCTTCGTCTTTTTTGCTGGCAGCGGCTATTTCGTTATAGCTATCCCATTTAAGCTATCCTGCTATACAGATAGTGTAGCGCCCATGCCATGACGACAAACAGGGTAACCACCATAGTGGCCGTCACTGAATGCCAGTCTTAAGCTAGCGAATGGTTATAGCGGTTAGCATAAATATTTTAACAACAACGCCAAGTACGGTATGCTCTGTTCACGATTATTCACACGGAGCCAACTTTGACCCTTACGCCGCCCTAGGCCTCCCCTTCGTTTTACCCCGCTCACTGATTGAGCAACCTTATCGCGTTCCTCGCGAGACCACTTTGTATGCGTTTTTCTATTCCTCTTAAAGAGGAACTACACTTTAGGTAACTTTTGCATGTTCGAACACGTAAAGAGAGACTGGCTCTCTAATATCCGTGGTGATGTGCTTGCGGGTATTGTAGTGGCATTAGCCCTCGTGCCTGAAGCCATTGCTTTTTCAATTATTGCTGGCGTCGATCCCAAGGTCGGCTTGTATGCTTCTTTTTGTATCGCCGTGGTCATCGCCTTTGTAGGCGGTCGTCCGGGTATGATATCTGCTGCTACCGGTGCTATGGCGCTGCTTATGGTGACATTGGTAAAAGAGCATGGCCTTGAGTATTTGCTGGCTGCCACCTTACTTACTGGCGTGTTGCAAATAGCGGCAGGCTTTTTACGGCTAGGCGAGCTGATGCGTTTTGTGTCACGCTCAGTGGTAACCGGCTTTGTTAATGCATTGGCGATTCTTATATTTATGGCGCAACTGCCCGAATTGACCAATGTAACTTACCCTGTCTATGTAATGACTGCCGCTGGGCTGGGAATCATTTATTTGTTCCCCTATATACCGGTAATTGGTAAAGCTATCCCCTCTCCGCTGGTGTGTATTGTGTCTTTAACGATAGTCGCAATGGTCATCGGCCTGGACATTCGAACGGTGGGCGACATGGGCGAACTGCCTGATACTTTGCCTATCTTTTTATGGCCTGACGTACCGTTAACGCTGGAGACCTTGGCGATTATCTTTCCATACTCAGCCGGGCTGGCAGTAGTTGGCTTATTAGAGTCAATGATGACGGCCACCATCGTGGACGACCTGACCGACACCAACAGCGACAGAAACCAGGAATGTAAAGGCCAGGGTATTGCCAATATTGGCGCGGGCCTGTTTGGTGGTATGGCTGGCTGTGCCATGATTGGTCAGTCGATTATCAACGTTAAGTCAGGGGGCCGGGGAAGGTTATCCACTTTCATCGCCGGCGCATTTTTACTGGTCATGGTAGTGTTTCTGGATGAATGGTTACGTCAGATCCCCATGGCAGCCTTGGTTGCGGTAATGATTATGGTGTCTATCGGAACCTTTTCATGGTCATCCATCCGCGACCTGCGCAAGCACCCATTGTCGTCTAATATTGTGATGATAACTACCGTGGCGGTGGTGGTGGCCACTCATAACCTGGCGATTGGGGTATTGATTGGGGTATTACTGGCTACCTTGTTCTTTGCCAACAAAATTGGCCGCTTTATGGCGGTTAAATCACATTATTGTGCAGCCGAAAAAGTGCGTACCTATGAAGTTATAGGTCAGGTTTTCTTTGCCTCTGCAGAACAGTTTATTGCCGCATTTGACCTGAAAGAAGCCGCCAATACAGTGGTGATAGACCTTACGCATGCTCACTTTTGGGACATTACTGCCGTTTCTTCGTTGGATAAGGTGGTGCTTAAGTTTCGGCGCGAAGGAGCAACGGTGAAAGTAGTGGGAATGAATGAGGCGACTGAAACCGTGGTAGATAAATTTGGCGTTCACAACGACCCGGCAGAAGTTGATAAATTGCTAGGTGGACACTAGGAGTCAGACAATGAATAAAATAATAACCTGTATTGACGGGTCGGCCATCACCTCAGCGGTTACAGATGCTGGCGTATGGGCGGCACGCAAACTAAACAAACCACTGTGCTTGCTGCATACCATTGAAAAGTCGCAGCAACATGGCGCCGATGATTATACCGGCGCTATTGGCTTAGGCGCACGTTCATCGCTGTTAGAGGAGATATCCCGGCTTGATGAACAAAAAAGCAAGCTTGCGCTGGAACTGGGCAATGCGCTGCTCGACTCGGTGGCCGAACAAGCACGCGCGAACGGGCTTGAGTCAGTAGAAACCCTGCAGCGCCATGGCGATGTGGTTGACGCGTTGATGGCGCTACAGGAACAAACCCGGTTAATTGTTATTGGCCGTAAAGGAGAAGGCCACGATAATGAGTTTACGGCGCTGGGCTCCCACATCGAAACACTGTTGCGCAAAGCTACCGAGCCGGTTTTGATAGTCCCTGAAATGTTTGGTGCACCAACTTCCTTTATGATTGCCTATGATGGTAGAGAGGCCGCTGAGCGCGCCTTGCAAAAGGTGTTGGATGGCGGCCTACTACACGGGATAGATTGCCATTTGGTCGCCGTGAAAAATAACGAAGCCGAGTTAAAACACAAATTTGAGATTGCCGCCAACCAACTTGCCGACCGCGGGCTGAACGTGACCACAGCATATCTTGAGGGCAATATTAACGAGCAACTTCTGGGTTATCAGCTTGAGCACGATATTGACTTAGTGGTAATGGGCGCATTTGGGCATTCTCGCTTACGTCAATTTTTTGTAGGCAGTAATACCATGAAAATGCTTGAAAAGACGACGGTCCCCTTGATTATATTGCGTTAGCACGGTTTGTGGGTTAGGACGGGCCGAGCACACGGCCCATGCTATTTAAAGCATCACCGGTAACGTACTTAGATTGCTGTTACCGGTGTCAAAAGGTGCTTTCTGACTTATAGAAAATTTGTGGCTTAACGTAACGATGGGCCGTTAAGCCGTATTGCGGTCTATTTTTTGGTGGCTTGTTGGTCGACCACCCCGGGAATCTCCTGAGTGGGACGTCCAAACTGGCCTTTTAGCGTATCCACACCGCGTTGTGGTTCAGCCAATGGCGTCAGGCTTGAACGCGCTTTACGCCGTGCTTCAGTATCAATGTTCATGCGCTTATCGCGGGCCTCAACCAGACCAGGTTCATCTTCGCCTAAACGGTTAAACGACCAGGCTAATTTCGGGTCGCCCATAGGGATCATCTGGGCGCCTTCCTGCTGGTCGGTAGACCAGGTATGCCAGGTTTTCCCATAGCTGTTCATTTTACTTTTCATCACTTCGTAATCCGCTTTTTCCGGCAGTCCGGGCGCCACGAGTTGCCCTGACAAAATCTCTGCATTGTGCGGATGCCAGTAGGTTTTTTCCTGCTCAGGCAACTGCTCAAAAAGCCGCTTCGAAATAATATATTCCACCCCGGTTAAATTTGCGCTTTGCGTATTGCCATCAAATAGCGCGCACTGCGCAAACTCTTCATTCACCTGATTACAATAATGATGTGCTTCCATTTGGTGGGAAGGGTCGTCTTTCATAGGATGAAACCCCACCAGATACACATTCATTGGATCCAATGGCGCATTGTTTTGCAAGGTTGCTGCACCGGCTTCCAACACCTCAGTTTTCAATGTTTCCTCGTGCCCCTGGGCGGCGCTAGAAGATGTTGTCCCTGCGCCGGTACAAGCGCAAAGTGATAAAGCCACTATTGCACTTAGCCACCCTGCTTTCGAACGAGAGGTGAAAAATGATCGGTTCAAGCTGACACTATTATGTTGTGCCGATTGGTGTTGCGCCACAGTGGTTAGCAATGAAGGCATAATAAGCTCCTTGTCTAGTTGCGATTACACTAAATGGGCGGCCGCTACGATGTACTGCTATTGCCTGTAGTCTTCGCGCTCGCGTGGTGGCGTTTAGCCCCTACCTCCGTAGCGATGACTAACGTGGCGGTTCACCCCAAAATGATGGGCATAAATACCCGGCTGACTAACTTGTTACCCATCACGGGCAGGGAAAGATTTTCATTTGATGGCAAAAAGCATTAAAAAATTGCTAAACCCTGAACGCTGCCGGCAGCAGCCTATATCAGCACCCTTTTACGGTGCAGCGGTTAGGTTAGGTTAGCCTCGCTTATCAGACGGCGGGCAGTCGAATCAAACTACGCAGCCAACCCTCTCTCAGGCCCTGTAACCTTTATGGGCAGCATGGAGTTTTACAACAGCCTATTATCAGGCCGCGCCACCATACCCAGAGGTTTGAGGAATTACCGTCGTTACTGAGCAGGCAGTTAGGTTAGGCTGGCCTCGCTTATCAGACGGCGGGCCGCGGAAGCAAAGTACACAGATAATCCTCAGCCGCCAACAGTAAACTTTATGGGCAACATGGAGGTTTATGACAGCCCATTACCAGGCAGCATCAGCATACCCAGATGTTTGGGAACTACCCTGGTCACTGAGCAGGTAGTCAGGCAGTTTAGCTTAAGGAATGGGCGAAAGGCTATGATGAGAAAGGTAGTTAAGGGTGTAACAGCACAGACAATAAAACGTATACAAGCGGACTTGCGCCCGCTGTATACAAAACACTATCGCTATATTAGAAGCTGTAACGAATATCAGCACCTAAGAAATCGATGTCATCACGCATCTCATATGATGCGCCTACTGCAATAGCAGGTGTAATATAAAAGTTCGCGCCTGCAACGAAACCGGTATCGCCTTCGTCCATTTCAATATGTTTTACCGCTGCTGATAATTCCAGCTGGTCAATAATCATCGAGCGTATGCCCGCCTCGATACCAAATCCGTCATCATCGGCTTCTACGGATTCACCAAAGGCCGACGCTTCAATTTCAATACGTTC
Organism: Alteromonas indica; assembly: GCA_003056425.1. Lineage (GTDB taxonomy): Bacteria > Pseudomonadota > Gammaproteobacteria > Enterobacterales > Alteromonadaceae > Alteromonas > Alteromonas indica. Next base: position 158,901 of record PYVY01000009.1, on the reverse strand, counting down.
AAAGCTTACTACGCCGTAAACATCTGTGGTTTTGGTCGCACTATAGCGATAACCTACACCGGCAGAGAATTGACTAAGATCTGTGTCCAGCCCGGATTCTTCTTCACTCAAGTCGCTGTAGTTCGCTTTTAAAAAGAAGTTTTCGCCAATAGCTTTAGACGCAGCAAGGGCATAACCTTTAGGCTCAAAGTCACCCGCGTCATCAATTTCAGCTTGTTGATAACCGGCTTCTACGTAATCCCATGAAGGACCGGCCGAAAACATGTCTGCTGCGAAGGCGTTGAATGAAAAAGTCGCAAATGCGGCTGAGATAAGAATGTGTTTCATTATGTTATTCCTTTAAAAAGTGTCTTTATCGCCAAACCAGGCGCACGCACCATACAGCATGACGCCCCATAATAAAACAATTTTAACCAACACACCCCAAATTACATGAAATAACTTTTTATGTATAAATATATATACCAATACATTATGACTACCGTTTGATTCACAAAAAGGGGAAAACGCGCTAATTCGCTATCGTTATTAAGCCTCACTCTGCCTAAAACCCTTTGTGAAGAATCGAAATAGAGCAGAAAACGCCGTGATAAACCTCTATACACTCATAACAAAATATATAACTATATTTCAATAGGTTAAATTCATTACCTCCTGCCTCAACCCTCTCTTTAAATAAATTCACCACGGTGTGGCGGCCTTACTGTGCAAGCATTATCCCCAGGGTAAAATAATAACCTGCTTTACCCGCCGCGCCTTTTGCTTTACGCAAAATCAGGGTGGGTTTACGTCTACAAACTCGGATAGCGCTCACTCTACATTTCATATTAAAATAAAATAAAAATATATTATTAGTCATAGTAATCATGTAGTTAAAACTATAAGTTGGAATATATCGGTTATTTTCACTATATCTAACTTTATTTATATATGTATATTTTAATCCGTGTATGGACTCTTAGTTAGAAATGAACCCATGCAAAGGCCCTTCCCTTGGGCTAAGCAGCGCTAATAATTCGATAGCTTTCATCGGTTATGTGCAGGAGCTAATTAACAAAGACTCCATTGCGATTACCGCCCCTTATCTCTGGGTGCCAAAGCTTAATAATGTTGAGTGTTCACCCAGGCGCCTGTGGCAACCTACATAAATGTATACTCACTACTGGCTAGTCTTAGTCATATTAAGTAGGCCCATAAACGCTTTGCTATAGTTTGCCCCGCTACAGATGCACTGCGGTCAACCGGATCGGGTTCTGGTCCACCAGGGAATATTATCCAATAAAAAAGGCGAACCGTTTGGTTCGCCTTTTTCTGCCTAAGTCACCAGTTTCAATTGTAATTTCCAACTACAGTTGATGCGGTCAACTCACTTATTCTTCCCGATAAGCCTCTATCGGGGCACATGAGCACATCAGATTACGATCGCCATACACATCATCAATACGATTCACGCTGGGCCAGAACTTGTTACGGGCTACCGCAGCAACTGGATAGGCTGCCAAATTACGATCATAGCTGCGATCCCAGTTACTATCGCAAATATCGGCCAGAGTGTGGGGGGCGAAATGCAGTGGATTGTTATCCGCAGCCCACTCGCCACTTTCCACTTTGGCAATTTCTTTGCGAATGCTGATCATCGCTTCAATAAACCGATCCAGTTCGTATTTTGCCTCTGATTCGGTAGGCTCTATCATTAACGTACCCGCTACCGGGAAGCTCATGGTGGGGGCATGAAAACCGTAATCGTTCAGTCGTTTGGCAATATCGATTTCACTTACGCCACTGGCTTCTTTTAATGGCCGCAAATCAATAATACATTCATGCGCCACCCGGCCGTTACGGCCTTTATAAAGAACGTCAAAGTGACCTTCCAACTGCTTAGCAACGTAGTTGGCGTTAAGGATGGCTACCTGTGTGGCTTTGCGCAGGCCTTCGGCACCCATCATTTTGATATACATATAGCTAATAGGCAAAATAGAGGCACTGCCCCATGGGGCTGCCGATACTGCGCCGCAATCTTTACCGGCACCGTCAATATCGACTACGCTGTGGTTAGGTAAAAATGGCGCAAGGTGCGACTTAACCCCGATGGGACCCATGCCCGGACCGCCGCCACCATGCGGTATGCAAAATGTTTTATGTAGGTTCAAATGCGATACATCCGAGCCGATAAAGCCTGGCGCGGTAATGCCAACCTGCGCATTCATGTTGGCCCCATCCATGTAAACCTGGCCGCCATACTGGTGCACAATTTCGCACATTTCACGTACCGTTTCTTCGTATACCCCGTGGGTAGAGGGGTACGTAATCATCGCGCAAGACAGATTGTCGCCAACCTCCTCGGCTTTGGCGCGCAAATCCTTCAGGTCAACGTTACCGTTTTTATCACAATTTACCACTACCACCTTCAGGCTAACCATTTGCGCAGACGCAGGATTGGTACCATGGGCAGAGCTGGGAATAAGACATACGTTACGGTGCCCTTCACCACGGCTTTCATGATAACGCTGAATAGCCAGCAGCCCGGCATACTCGCCCTGCGCACCAGAGTTTGGTTGCATCGACATGGCATCGTAACCGGTAATGCTGATAAGCCATTGTGCCAGCTCACTGATCATTTCGTGATAACCGGCCGCCTGATCCAACGGGGCAAAGGGATGCAGTTGGCCAAACTCCGGCCAGGTGACCGGAATCATCTCTGCCGTGGCGTTAAGTTTCATGGTGCATGAACCCAACGAAATCATTGAATGGTTCAGGGCCAGATCTTTGTTTTCCAGCGACTTAATATAACGCAGCATTTCAGTTTCTGAATGATACTGATTGAATACCTCGTGTTGTAGAATATCGCTGGTACGGCGTAGTGAAGCCGGAATTGACTGGCTACCTTGTGTAGTCACATCGTCATCCAGATTAGCCACTTGCAAATTATGGCCTTCTCCCAGTAGCACATCAAAAAGCGCCTGAACATCATTACGGGTGCTGGTTTCATCCAGTGCAATACCTACCGCGCCGTCGATATCTGCCCGCAAATTGATGCCTTTGGCATAAGCGCGTTGCAACACATCAGCTTTGTTGTCGGTTAATACGGTGAGGGTATCAAACCAGGTAGCATGTTTTAGGCCCAGTCCCTTTTGTTTCAGCCCACTGGCCAGAATGTCGGCTAACCGGTGAATGCGCGAAGCAATCGTCTTCAGGCCCTCAGGACCATGGTAAACGGCGTAAAATGAGGCCATATTGGCTAATAAAACCTGCGCCGTACAAATGTTGGAGTTCGCTTTTTCCCGGCGTATATGCTGCTCGCGGGTTTGCAGCGCCATCCGCAGTGCCGGGCGGCCCCGGGTATCTTTGCTTACGCCAATAATACGCCCGGGTAATGAACGTTTGTAGCTATCGCGGGTAGCAAAAAAGGCCGCATGTGGCCCGCCATAGCCCATCGGTACGCCAAAGCGCTGCGCACTTCCCAAGGCCACATCGGCGCCTAATTCACCTGGCGATTTCAACATTACCAGGCTCATCAGGTCAGCCGCTACAGCCACTATTCCTTTATTCGCCTGCACCGCGGCAATAGTATCGCTAATGTCCTTTACTTCACCGGTAGTAGACGGATATTGCAACAACGCGCCAAACACATCGTGCTCGCTAGCCTGTTCAGTCGGGCCACTGACAATACCAAAGCCAAACATTTCGGCGCGGGTTTCCACCACATCGCGGGTTTGCGGGTGCACATCATCGGCAATAAAGAACAGATTCGCTTTTTTGTTTTTGGACACGCGCTTGGCCAGGGCCATTGCCTCTGCAGCGGCGGTACCTTCATCCAGCAGCGAGGCAGAAGCCAGCTCCAGCCCGGTTAAATCAATAGTGACTTGCTGGAAATTTAGAATAGCTTCCAGGCGGCCTTGCGCAATTTCTGGCTGGTAAGGCGTATAGGCGGTATACCAACCTGGGTTTTCCAGCACATTCCGCAAAATAACATTCGGTACATGGGTATCGTAATACCCCATACCAATAAACGAGCGGTTGATTTTGTTCTTAGCCGCTACCGCTTTCAGTGCGCTTAAGGCGTCGACTTCGCTTGCGCCTTCACCGGTCTCTATCGGTTTGTCGAGTAATATTCCGGCAGGAACCGTTTGCTGCGTTAAATCATCCAACGACTCGGCGTTAATGGTTTGCAGCATACTGCTGATTTCCGTTTCGCCCGGGCCGATATGACGGCGAACAAAGGCATTGTTTTGCTCTAGCTGAGCCAGCGTTTTAGAGGTATCTGTCATAATGGTATTTAAGCGCGTGCCATGGTTGGTAAAAGACAAAAGGGGCGATAATCCGGCCCCTTTTCTTTAGTGGTACTGACGAGATGACAAGTCTTGTGGCTTATTCTTCGTCAATTGAGGCCTGATAACCTTCTGCGTTTAACAGACCTTCCACTTCTTCTGGATCGTCGGCTTTGATTTTAAATAACCAGCCGTCGCCATAGGGGTCAGAGTTGACCAGTTCAGGGGAGTCTTCCAAATCTTCATTGATGGCAATCACTTCGCCGGTTAGCGGTGCATACACATCAGAAGCGGCTTTCACCGACTCCGCCACCGCGACATCGTCGCCAGTGCTCACTTTGTCACCTGCATCAGGCAGGTCGACAAACACCATGTCACCCAATAAATCCTGGGCGTGTTCAGAAATGCCTACAGTGAAAACACCGTCGCCTTCAGGGCGAACCCACTCATGGGTAGCGGCGTAGCGTAAATCAGAGGGGATATTGCTCATAGTATTTCCTGACGTTGAAGTTAATCGTTATAAAGCGCTTTTACCATTGCGTACAAAGCAGGGCTTAACCACATCTACTGTAACCCACTTTTTGCGCATTTCCACCTCTACCGTTGCCGGGGTGCCGGCAGGAATTCGTGCCATTGCGATAGCGTGGCCTAAGGTAGGTGAAAATGTACCGGAGGTGATGACACCTTCGCCGTTATCTGTTTTAATTTTCTGGCCAGCGCGCAATACGCCTTTTTCTTTCATAACCAGCCCCACCAGCTTATCGGTTCCTTGGGCTTTAAGTGTTTCTAGGGCCTGACGGCCAACAAAGTTACGCTCGGCCGGTTCCCAGGTAATGGTCCAGCCCATATTGGCGGCCAGGGGTGATATGGTTTCATCCATGTCCTGACCGTACAAGTTCATACCGGCTTCCAGGCGCAACGTATCACGCGCGCCCAACCCACACGGTTTCACCCCTGCGTTAAGTAATTCTTGCCAAAACTGAGCCGCACGAGCCACCGGCACCATAATTTCATAGCCGGCTTCACCGGTATAGCCGGTGGTGGCGATAAACAAATCTTCAGCCTGCACACCGTAGAAGGGTTTCATTCCCGCCACTGCTTCTTTTTGCGCTTCGCTGAACAGGTTAGCGGCTTTGTCTTTTGCGCCCGGCCCCTGCACCGCCAGCATTGCAAAATCTGGCTTTTCAGTGATTGTGACGGCAAAGCCTTCGGCTTTTGACAACAGCCAGTTCATGTCTTTTTCGCGGGTAGCCGAATTCACTACCAAGCGATAATTAGTGGCATCAAAATGATATACAATCAGGTCATCTACTACGCCGCCAGCCTCATTCAGCATTCCACTGTAAAGCGCTTTGCCCTTGTCCTGTAGCTTAGCGACATCGTTGGCCAGCAAGTAACGCAGATAAGGTTGGGCCTGTTCGCCCGTCACATCTACTATCGTCATATGTGACACATCAAACATGCCAGCATCTTGGCGCACGGCGTGATGCTCTTCAATTTGCGAACCATAGCTGATGGGCATTTCCCAACCGAAAAAATCCACCATTTTCGCACCGGCTTCCAGATGCTTGGCGTGAAGCGCAGTTTTGCTGCTCATACAACGCAACCTTATGTGAGTGTATAAATGAGAAGTTCAGTATAGGGGGGCAATATAAGCGGAACAAATTGGAATTTTTTATCATTACATTTAAGATTGTAATGTATCTGTCGTTGCACATCAGAATTTTAAATCAATATGAAACAGCTTTCCTTAGATAATTTACGCACCTTTGTCAGTGTCATCGAACAGGGCGGGTATGCCAAAGCTGGCGAGCTGCTGGGCCGCTCCCAACCCGCTATCAGCCTGCAAATAAAAAAACTTGAAGCCCAGCTGGGGCGCAAGCTGTTTACTAAAGTAGGTCAGCGGCACACCCCTAGCGCAGATGGCAATTGGTTGTACTCGCGGGCCAAAGAACTATTAGAGTTAAACGATGCGGTGTTCCGGGCTTTAACCCCTGCGCCGCTAAGCGGCCGTTTACGCCTGGGGATCCCTAACGAGTTTGCTTCTACCCTGCTGCCCGGCCTGATTGGTGAGTTTTCCAAACGCTACCCTGATGTGTCGTTGGAGGTAACCTCAGCGCTGAGTCGCGATCTACTACATCAAAGCCGGCGCGATAGTTTCGATTTGATTTTGGCTTTGGCTAATCCGCATGAACAAACCGAAGGTGAAGTCGTGCTGCAAGATGACATGGTGTGGGTAGGCGATGCCACCCGGCCCTTTGCGGCTGAAAATATTTCGCTGGTGTTGGCCCCGGATGGATGTGTTTATCGTAGCCGGGTAATCGAGTTGCTGAAACAACAAACGAAGGCCTGGAAAATAACCTATACCAACGCAGATTTATCCGGTTTGGTTGCGGCTATCGGGCAGGGATTGGGTATTACTGCCCTGGCTCGGTCAAGTATGCCCGACAACCTAGCAATACTTACCCACCCCAACCTGCCAAGGCTGGGGAAGGTCAATATTTGCCTGTATAATCAGGACACCCAGCATCCGGTAGTCAGCAAAACCCTGGCCGAATTTTTCAAGTCACGCCTGACCGGTGTGCATTAAAGGCGTAACCCCGGGTGCAACGTTAGCCGCCCAGTTGCAGGGGGGCCAGCTTACCGAGCGGTTCGCTCAGGCTTTGCGGCGGCTCGGTAAACCATTGAGGGCCTTCTTTAGTCAGATAAATACAGTCTTCCAAACGTACCCCAAATTCGCCGGGCAAATAAATACCTGGTTCATTAGAAAAACACATTCCGGCTGCCAGCCGGGTAGTTTCGCCATGGACAAAGTTCACCCGTTCATGGCCCTGCATGCCAATGCCGTGGCCGGTACGGTGAGATAATCCGGGTAACTGATAGCCGGGCCCATAGCCGTGTTTTTTATACAGTGCACGCACAGCGTCATCTACGCTACCCGCCGTATTCCCCAATTGCGCTTGTTTGAATGCAACCTGCTGGCCGTCGCGTACGCTTTGCCAGACTTTTTGTTGCTTTGAGGTGGGTTCGCCAAAGACAAACGTGCGGCTGATATCGGACTGATAGCCCTGCACTGCACAGCCACAATCCATTAATACAACCGAGCCCGGTTTTAGGGTTTGTTCCTGGCGGGTGCCGTGGGGATAAGCGCTGGCTTCGTTGAACAGCGCCATAGTCCATATATCGCTGCCCCCCAGCGTTTGCTGAGCACTGTGCATTAAGCGCTTTACATCAGCCTGGCTCATGCCTTCTTCGAGCCGCTCATACACATGGGTATAGGCTTTTAGCGTCACTTCATTTGCTTTATGCATGAGCGTAAGTTCATGATCGCTTTTGAACATCCGACAACCCAGGGTAACCGGATCAGCTGAAACGTTTTGCATATCCGGCAGCGCAGCCATCAACCCATCTAACACAAAGTAGCGCACTGTAGACTCAAACCCCAGTTGCCCTTTATCCAGTTTGCGAGCTTTAAGCCACTGACTGATTTGCTTAAACGGACTTTCGTGCTCTTGCCATACCTGAACATCGTTTCCCACCTGCAGGGATTCTTTCACACTGGGAGCTTCAAAAAACGGCGTGATAACGCTGATGTCGCCTTCACGGGGGATTACCACGGCAGTAAGGCGTTCGCTACGCCACCAGTTAATGCCAGTAAAATAATCCATCGCCGCGCCCGGCTCCAACACCATAGCGGCCATATTATGGCTAGCCATTACCTGTTGGGCTTGGCGGATACGTGCCTTGCGTTCAGTGGCGGTAATCGGTTTAACCGAAGCCGTGATGTCGGCCAGTTTGGTGTCAGTGTAAAAAGGTTTTTTGGCTGATTGTTGCTGGGCATAAGACAACATCGGCATAGTTGCCAGCCCGGCCCCGGTAAACTTTAAAAAAGCGCGCTTATCCACACCGTTCGCTCCATGATACTTAAGTAGATCTCTACTATGCGGCGGCGCGTGGCGTATTGCAAACCCTTAACGGATGAAGGGCCAAAAGCGCCCTTCTCTTACCACAGGTATCACCATCCCATGGCCTGTTCAATCAGTTTACGCTTAACCGCGGGCAGCTGATTAGTGAAAGCCAGACCAGAACTGCGCACTAATTTTTTAAGCGGGTTATTGCCTTCAAATAAATGTTTAAACCCATCCATGGCGGCAACCATTTTCATCGCTTCCGTTTTGCGGGCGCGTTCAAAAGCACGTAAATACCTATGCCGACTAATATTTTTACCCTGCTGCTGCAGGTTTTGCAGATGCACAGCCAGGGCTAACGCATCCTGCATACCTAAATTGGCGCCCTGCCCCGCTAAGGGATGAATGGTATGCGCAGCATCACCAACAATAACGACCCCATTATCCGCCCATTGGCGGGCATAGCGCATAGTAAGCGTGAACATATGCCGCTCACTGGCAAGAGTAACCGGGCCCAGCGCACTGTTTATAGTAGCGGTTAACGTTTGGGCAAAGGCCTGCTCCTCCTGTTGCATTAACGCCTCGGCGCGCGCCGTTTGCTGTGACCACACGATGGAACACAGGTGCGGGTCTGCCAACGGTAACAGTGCCAACGGCCCCTGCGGGGTAAATACCTGGCGTGCCGTCGCCCCGTGAGGCTGAGCCGTTTTGACCGTGGCCACTATCGCATTATGGGCGTAATCCCGAAATGTAATCGGAAAACCTGCGTGGCGGCGCACCATCGAATTGGCCCCGTCAGCCCCAACCAGCAGTTGGCAGGCAATGACATCATCGTTATCCAGCATCAGCATGGTTTCTTGTTCGCCGGTTAATATTTTGTCCACCCCGGCTTGTATGCTTACCACATTAGCAAGGCTGTCTACCTGCTCGGCCAAAGCATTGGTAAGCACCTGATTCTCAATAATATAACCCAAATTATCGGTGCTTAAGTCACTGGCATCAAAATGAATATGTCCAAAGCTGTCTTTGTCCCATACATGCATATGCCGGTAACCCGCCACCCGTTTATCGGGCAGGCGCTGCCACACGCCAAGCTCAGCCAAAGCCTGTTGATTAACCTGATTAATAGCACTGACCCGCAACAAAGGTTGGTCAGGTATGGGCGCGGCGAGAGGTGCCTGGCTAATGACCGCCACCCGTAAAGCAGAGTTTGCCAACGCAGCGGCCAGCGTCAGCCCCACCATGCCCGCGCCAACTATTGCAATATCTACTTTCTGCATTGCTTAATTCCTTTACATTCCCGGCCCGAAGCCGGTAGTTCGTTGTACAAACGCCTGTTGCATCATCCGGCTATTATCCAGGGCAATAAGCCCAGCATTACGGGCTATTTTAAGCGCCCCATGCCGGTTTGAGAACCCACGCACCAAGGCGTCGGTCAACCATATCGTGTCCTTTCGGTCATGCTCGCGCGCTCGGCTATATGCCCGCAAGGTAGTAAAGGCGCCCGGGTCGGCTGCCTCCGCCAGTGCGTTCACCAGCCCCAGGGTATCCCGTAAGCCCAGATTAAACCCTTGCCCGGCAATGGGGTGTAGCGTTTGTGCAGCATTGCCTGCCAGGGCCACCCGGTGGCTGGTAATACTGCCGGCGGTTTCCAGCGCCAGTGGATAGCTTGCCCTTTTGCCAATGTGCCGAATACTGCCATGGCGAAAACCAAATGCCCGCTGTAACGCGCGGGTAAAGCCGGTTTTATCCAGGCTTTGCAAATAATCGGCTTTGTCGGCTGCCACTGTCCACACCACCGAAAAGCCACATCCTGTGTCATTTTCACCGCTATTAAACGGTAAAAAAGCCAATGGGCCATCGGGAGTAAAGCGTTCATAAGCACAGTAATTATGGGGTTTGCTCATTATTACGTTACATACCAGCGCCACTTGTTCATAAGGCTGCTGTTGACGTTCGATATTAAGCTGGCCAGCCAGCGTAGAGCGACCGCCATCGGCCAGCACCAGCAGTTTTGGCGTAAGGGTCTGGCCATTCGTTAAGGTCAGCGAGACATGCTGTTGGTGCTGCTGGGCCTGCACTACCGTTTGGCAGCTTAAGTAATGTAGGCCGGCCTGTTGATTATGCTCGCTTAGCAGACGGCCTAACCGGCTCAGCGCGGTGACCTCGCCAAATGAAGCAAGCCGAAACTGCGCCGCGCTCAGGTGACACAGCCCGGTGGCCCCGTGTTCTGATACCTGAATTGTTTTAATTGGCTCGCTGCGGGCCTCGCGGGTATCAATACCCATGGTATTTAACGCCGCTACCGTGCGCCGCGCCAAAGCGATAACGCGGGCGTCAAAACCCGGGTGCCGCTGATTGTCGGCATGGTTGGATGGCGCCGGGTTGGCATCTATCACAGTGACCGAGAAGCGGGTATGGTGCAATAAACCAGCGGCCAATACATGGCCTACTATGCCGCCACCTACAATTACAATATCTGTCTGATTCAAGGCGTTATCTCTTTAGCAGGGCCTCTATGTCGGCCACCGTTTTAGGCACATCCGCGGTAAGAATTTCAATACCGGTAGCAGTAATGGCCACATTGTCTTCTATACGTACGCCAATACCCCGGTATTGTTCATCTACCGGTGCATCGCTGGGAATATACAGACCGGGTTCAATCGTAAGCACCATGCCGGGCTTTAGTGGCCGGTCTTCACCATTAACCCGATAATCACCGACATCGTGTACATCGAGGCCTAAAAAATGCCCCAGGCCGTGCATAAAATACGCCCGCCACGTTTGTTTAGCCAGGTTATCTGCCACACTGCCCTGCAACAGGCCAAGCGCAATCAAGCCTTCCGTCAGCACTTCAATAACACGTTCGGTGGCGGCTTTGAGGGTGACCCCGGGGCCAATAAAATCAAGCGCGTTTTGCTGGGCCTTAAGCACCAACTCGTAAATGGCTTTTTGCGGGGCACTAAAGGTGCCAGAAACTGGAAAGGTGCGGGTGATGTCTGCCGCGTAGCCCATGAACTCGGCGCCGGCATCAATCAACACCAGTTCGCCGTCGGCCAACGCTTTACTGTTCTCGGTATAGTGCAGCACACACGCGTTAGCGCCGCTGCCCACAATAGTGGCGTAGGCTGGCGCGCGTGCGCCCGCCATCGCAAACTCATGGTGAAGCTCGGCTTCCAACTGGTATTCGTAGACGCCGGGGGCGGCAAACTGCATCGCGCGGCAGTGCGCCTGAGCACTGATTTGACAAGCAGCTTTCATTACTGCAATTTCACAGGCCGACTTATGCAAGCGCATTTCATGTAACAATGGTCTGACATCAACCACCGCGGCAGGGGCAAGGTTTTCTTTAGGCGATTCGCGCAGCGCCTGCAACGCAGAGCTTACCATCTCATCAATAGCCGGCTGGCCGCCTTGGGCAAAATACAGATTGTCGTGGCCCATTAACCAGTGCAGCAACACCTCCGGCAGTTCATCCAGCTCGTATACTTCATCCAGGTCAAAGCGGGCCAACGCCATATCCGCGCCCAATCGCCGGCCTTGCCAGATTTCCGCATCAGGATCTTTAGCCTGGCATACCATCGCCCGACAACGTTGCCCATGACGTTCATGATTAGATAGCAGCAACCAGGTATCCGGCTCGTTAAAGCCGGTTAAATACCAAAAATCACTGTCCTGGCGAAAAGGATATTCAGTGTCGCGACTACGGGTAACCATAGTCGCGGCAGGTATAATACACACACTGGAGGGCTTACATTGCGCCAATAAACGCTGCTGACGGGCTATAAATTCCTGCTGGCTGATCATAACGGATTACTCATATCGGGCTTGTCCGGAGGTTAATGAACCGAGGGTTTGTCTTGCTGGTCATCCAACAAAGAGCGGCCTAGCTCGCTATAGCATAAAAGCGCCGATACTTTTACATACTCAATGACCTCGCTAAGCGCACGTTCAGACGCTTCATCTTCATCCATTGGCTCTTCCATGCGCGAGATATCTGAAAAATCTTGCAGCGCTTCTTTAACATCAGCTGAGCATTGACCAAGCTCCTGCTGGTGTAGTCCAAACCCCAGCATAAAGCCTTGCACCCAGTTAATCAGTGCCAGCCCACGGTCATTGATAGGGGCCTGGTCATCCGGCAGCATCATTTGTAGGCTAAACTCACCTTCCAGCAATTGTTCTACCGTTTGGGTGAACAGTTGCTCCAGTTTAAAGCTTAGCGCTGAAGAAAATGGCTCAGCCTCGTTGGTAGTATCGGCCAGCACTGCCTGCCACTTCTGGTCTGTTAGTGACATGCCCCCACATAACATTCCGCACAATATGCCGTGAACTTCGGCGGCATCGGCGTTTACTGAATCCTGAAACAGCGCATTTGTTACACTGTCATAATCTATCTGTTTGTCCACGCGCACTACCCTTAGCGTAAAGCATTAAATTTTCTTCTTCATGCTAGCAAAAAGCGGCTATAAAACCCAGCACTGGCCACTTGCTTAGCAAATGTCCAACCAGTATTAAATAATCCAATCTACCCTTTCGTTACCGGCCTCAATGCATTAAGATCTTATGGCAAGCTGTTTCTTTGACCATTTGGTTAAGTTTTGGTTGATATTTTTCATTCCGATAACATAATCAGGTCATCGCTTCTGGCTGGCGTAGTCACATGTTGTTAAGGTGTGAGTTAGCCGGTCAGTGTCTTAAGACGAAGGCGACAGAGAAATTTCCCGTACAAAATAATGATCTCTTCACGAGACAGTACGTTTGATATACCCTGTTGCGCTTGTTATTTAATCAATGTCTCCTGGGATGTTTGCCAGCTCATTCATGTCCCTGGCCGATGCTTTTTTAAAAGGAAGTTGAACTCGTAACTACTGTGCAAGCTCGGCTCGTATCGAGAAGCCTACGGTTATGATGATTCTTCCGCCGTGAACCTTTCGGCTCACGGGCGAACGATGGGCAGCGGCATTCTGGGAGACGCCCTCTTTCGACGAGAAGAAGAAATGGCTGTAATTAATTTTGGGTCTATCAATATTGACCACGTGTATTCGGTGGATCATTTTGTACGCCCCGGTGAGACTATTGCCTCATCAAACTACCAGCAACTATTGGGCGGCAAAGGTGCCAACCAATCCATCGCGCTCGCTCAGGCAGGTGCTGATGTAAAACACGTCGGTAGCATTCACGAATCGGATGCGGGCTTTAAACAAACTCTGATAAAGAACGGTGTAGATTGCCGCTATGTCAGATGCCACGACGTGCCCTCAGGTCATGCTATTATTCAGGTAACCCCCGGTGGCGAAAATGCCATTGTGTTATTTGGTGGCGCAAACCAAACCATTACCCCTGATATTGTTCAAAAAGCCCTGCTTGATACCCGCGATATGGACTGGGTGTTAACCCAGAACGAAACCAGTTGTATTGACGAAGTGCTTAAGCAAGCCAAAGCCAAAGGCCTGCGGGTTGCATTTAACCCGGCGCCGATGAGTGAGTCGGTCAAGTCATTGCCGTTGGATTGTGTGGATTTGCTGATTGTTAATGAAACAGAAGCTGCGGCCGTCACGGGTAAAGAAACCCTGGATGACATTATTGAGGTGTTCAAAGCTCAATGGCAACATGCTGAGGTGCTTATTACACTGGGCAAAGAAGGCGTACTAATGATCACCAAAGATGGCATGGAACGGGTACCCGCTTTTGTGGTGGATGCAGTGGACACCACCGCCGCTGGCGACACCTTTATTGGTTACTTTTTATCCGCTTACAGTAGTCATTCAGGCGCAAAGCAGGCCTTACGCCGCGGCTGTGCAGCGTCTGCAATAACCGTTACCCGCAAAGGGGCTGCACAATCTATCCCTTCGCAAAAAGAAGTCGATCGCTTTTTAGCAAAGCATGGTCAGTGATACAGAGAATTTTATGACACACAAAATAATATTAGATACCGACCCGGGTATTGATGATGCAATGGCTATCTTTTTTGCCTTCCAGGCACCTGAAATTGAGGTACTGGGCCTGACCACCGTTTTTGGTAACGTACCGGTCGACATGTCAGCTAAAAATGCTATTACCCTGTGCAAACTGGCGGAACAGGATATTCCTGTGACTAAAGGGGTTGGTATGCCCTGGGTAGGGCCGGAATCGTCGTATGCCCATTTTGTACATGGTGACGATGGCTTCGGTAATATTGATTTCCCGGCTATTGAAGGCCAGTTAGATCCGCGCAGCTCTGCTCAGTTTATAGTGGATATGGCGCGACAGTACCCAGGGGAAATAACCCTGGTGGCCATTGGCCCGCTAGGCAATCTAGCGTTGGCCCTGCGCCTGGAGCCTGAGCTTCCGAAGCTGGTTAAAGGCGTTAGTATCATGGGCGGTGCAGCGTTTGTACCGGGCAATGTGACCCCGGTGGCCGAAGCGAATATCTGGAACGATGCCCACGCGGCTGAGATTGTATTTGCCGCCGACTGGGAAGTTACCATGTTTGGGCTGGATGTGACTAACGCCGTACGGTTCAAAGCACAGTTTGTTGAAACCCTCGCCGAGAAAAATAAAAAATTAGGCGGCTTTGTACGTGATGCAGCGCAGTTTTATATCGACTTTTACACCAAAGAAGGTGATGAACGGGTGTGCTGTTTTCATGATGCCTTCCCGCTGGCGCATTTAATTAAGCCAGAATTGTTTGAGCTCACCACCGGCCATGCGCGAGTAGCGACGGATGAACTAAACCGCGGGGCAACCATTGTGGCCCCGCCGGGCACCACCGCCAGCCCGCTATGGACCGGCGCACGTAAGGTGCATGTGGCTACGCAGGTAGACCGCGACGGATTGGAACAGTTGTTTATCGATACCTACGCAAAGTAGGGCCGAAGCCGCAATACCATGCCGGTAAGTTAAATACTGCATTTGCGTATTTGGCTTACCGGCTTTTTATTGGAAAATTTAAATAGCCTCAGTATCTTCGGGCACTACCGGCGGGCAATAACGCCAGCCAGTATTGACGTATTCCGGTTACGTTTATTTGTTACCAGATATGTCCCCCGCGTCGTTCCATAGTCCCTGGCTCATCCCCGCTTGCCTATGTATAACGGGTAGCTACGCCTATTCTTTGCTTAAAAGCCAACCTCGCAGACGTAGCTTGTTTCATTCAGATGCAACTAAAGTTCACTCGTAAATAATGGAAGAATTATTTATAACCTCCTATATTTTGACAAAGACACGCTTGCTGCTTTAGCGCCTGGCAACCACGTGGTGTTTTTTTGTTAGCCCTGATGTCATAAAGAGACCTTAATCTGTGGAAACTCCACCCGCGCCATTTAACGAAGATCAGCGACTTGCAGAGTTACTGAGTTACGAGATAATGGATACGTCCAGCGAAGATGTGTTTGACCAGCTAACCGCCCTGGCATCACAAATTTGTGGTACACCCATTGCGCTGATAAGCCTGGTTGACCAGGACCGCCAGTGGTTTAAATCCAAAATTGGTTTAGATGCTCAACAAACCCATCGTAACGTAGCATTTTGTGCTCACGCCATATTGCAGGACCAAATGCTGGAAGTGACTGATGCTCAGCAGGATCCGCGTTTTTCGGATAATCCGCTGGTCACCGGTTATCCGAATATCCGTTTTTATGCGGGCACCCCGTTAGTGTCGCCCCGGGGTTTTGCGTTAGGCACCCTGTGTACCCTGGATAATAAGCCGCGTAAACTGGATGCCAATCAACGCAAAGCGTTGTCTACGCTCGGCGCAGCGGTCATCGCACAGATGGAACTACGCCGGAACAGCCGGGAATTACAGCGCTCCATTGAATACAAAGACAACTTTCTGTCTTATTTAAGCCACGAGATACGGACCCCCCTGAACGCCATTGCTATGTTTAGCCGCCAATTGGGCCAGCAGGTGAACCAGCTTAATTTACCGCTTTCGGTGGGCGACGCCGTGCACCATATACAAACTGGTGGCGACCGCTTACTGGATATCGTTGATTCAGTATTAAACGTAAAACAGATGAAGTCAGGGCGGCTGCTGTCTATCCCCCGCACTGTGGTGAGCAAAGATTATCTGGCCAATTTATTCAATCTGCTGCAGTCGCTCAATACACATACCAAGCTAGGCTGGGTGCTGGATAGTAGCTGCCCGCCTAATATGGTTGTGGATGACACTAAACTGAGTCAGATAATCAGCATCTTAGTAAATCACTGTAGTAAGCGGCTGCCTGCTGATGAGCAATTGTTATGTGAGGTAACCTTTTCGCCGGCTCAGATTCGCTGGGTGTGCCGCGCCCAAAGTCCGTTGTTTAGTGAACAGGATTGTCAGTTTTTAAACGCGCAGCATCATCGTTTTGATGAACAATTTCATATCAGCGAAAAGTTTCTGGATTTAAGCATTTGTAAGAATTTAATTGCCTTATTGGATGGCCAGCTAACTCTCATTACCGAAAATGAACTGTCGTTGGCAATACCCTTGGGGATCTGTGCTGCCCCCGTGGCGACAGCAAACGATGCGCCCACCTTACACATCAAGCCTGAGCGGCATTTGCTGATTGTTGAAGATAACGAAATTAACCAAATTGTAATTAGCTCACTGATGGATGAACTGGGTATTTCCCATGCGCTGGTATCTAACGGTGAAGATGCTATATGTGCAGTAAGCCAGGGGCGGTTTGATTTAATTATTATGGACATTGGGCTGCCGGGTATCAGTGGACTGGAAGCGACCGAAACTATCCGCGCCAGCCACCCTGAATTACCTATTGTGGCGCTTACCGCTGATGCCGTAACCGACCGTGACTATATGCTTTCAAGCGGGCTAAATGCTATTTTGACAAAACCCATTGCAATGAACGAACTCATCCGTATGCTAAACCATTATTTAGCCGCCTGATGAGCCCTTTATGCCGGATAGCTTTGAGACCGAACCGGCACGTAGCCCATTACGTGCCGAGTTACGTCAGCAACTACGTCAAGCGCGTCGCGCATTAACGCCCCACCAGCAACAGCAGGCGGCCATTGGTATCTGCCAGCAGCTTTTAGCAGTGGAGCCATTTCAGCAGGCTGCGTGTATTGCTACGTATTTAGCGAACGATGGCGAGCCAGATCTTGCCCCAGTGTTGGAATTTTGCTGGCAACAACAAATAACCACTACCGTACCGGTATTACATCCTTTCACCCGTAAACACCTGTTGTTTTTGCGTTATAACCCTACCACGCCCATGCGGGTTAACCGGTTCAACATTGCTGAACCGGTACTGGATTGCCAGCAAATACAGCCGTTATCCCGGCACCATGTCATACTGATGCCTTTAGTAGGGTTTGATAAGTTGGGGAACCGGCTTGGTATGGGGGGCGGTTTTTATGACCGAACTTTAGCGGTAACGGCCATGCAGCCAGACGCTCGACCGTTATTCATCGGGGTGGCCCATGATTGTCAGCAGGTCGCGTTATTACCCATGGCAAACTGGGATATTCCGTGCGACCTTATAGTTACCCCTACCCGGCTAATCAAGCCGGCCCCACCGGCAAGCCGCGCAGGCTGATCTGGGCCCTGCCCTGCACGTACAGCCCTGAACCGGGCTTTACTTTACCCAGAATGTTATGAGCATGAATCAGCACTAACAAAGGGGCGCCGTTAGCGGTAAACTTTGCCCACTAATTTGCCACAGAACACCGGTTGGGGAGACCACAATGGATCAGAATGCAAAAAAACAGGCGGTAGCCAAAGCTGCACTTACCTATATCAAAGCGGATAGTGTGGTTGGCGTAGGTACTGGCTCCACGGTTAACTATTTTATTGATGAGTTAGCCAGCATGAAAGATCGTATAGCGGGTGCGGTATCCAGTTCGCAAGCCTCTACCGAACGGCTCAAGGCGGTGGGTATCGAGGTGTTTGAACTAAACGATGTAGACAACCTGGGCGTGTATGTCGATGGCGCGGATGAAGTCACCGAACATAAGCATATGATTAAAGGCGGCGGCGCAGCTCTGACCCGGGAAAAAATTGTTGCCGCGGTGGCTGACACTTTTATTTGTATTGTTGATAACACCAAGCAGGTGCCGCTACTGGGGGCCTTTCCGTTACCCGTTGAAGTGATTCCTATGGCGCGTTCTTATGTGGCCCGGGAACTGGTTAAGCTGGGCGGCGATCCAGTCTATCGCCAGGGTGTTACTACAGATAACGGCAATGTGATTATCGATGTGCACAACCTGACTATTTTAAACCCGCGTGAGCTGGAAACCAGCATTAACAACATTGCGGGCGTGGTAACCAACGGTATTTTTGCGCTGCGCGGAGCTGATGTGGTGTTGTGTGCTACTGAAGAAGGTGTAAAGACCTTCGATTAGGGCTTAGCCTGGGGGGGTAGCCCCGGTAAATAACAACAACCGCAGATAGCGCTTTGCAGCGTTTCCAACATCTGTTATTTTAACCATTTAGACGTCCAGATGTCTTTTTCACAATTCACTTAAGGTTGAGATTCAAAGCAATGAGTAAAGTTTCGTTACCGAAAGATAAAATACGCATACTGTTGTTGGAAGGCGTGCACCAAAGCGCTGTAGATACCCTGCAAGGTAATGGTTATACCAACATTGAGTATCTTAAAACCTCGTTGCCTGAAGAAGAATTGATTGAAAAAGTGCGTGATGTGCATTTTATCGGTCTGCGGTCGCGAACGCAGTTAACCGAAAATGTTATTGATGCCGCCCAAAAACTGGTGGCGGTGGGCTGTTTTTGTATCGGGACTAATCAGGTTGACTTGGTAGCCACCCAAAAACGCGGCATCCCGGTGTTTAACGCCCCCTTTTCCAATACCCGCTCGGTTGCCGAGTTAGTGCTGGGCCAGATTATCCTGTTGCTACGCGGCATTCCTGAGAAAAATGCAAAAGCACACCGCGGCGAGTGGGACAAAAGCGCCGCTGGGTCGCTTGAAGCGCGGGGCAAAACACTCGGTATTATCGGCTATGGGCATATTGGTACCCAGTTAAGTATTCTGGCCGAACACTTGGGTATGCGGGTACAGTTTTTTGATATCGAAGACAAACTGGTACTAGGAAATGCCACCCAGGTTAAAAGCCTGGAAACCTTGCTTAGTACCTCTGATGTGGTGTCGCTGCATGTACCTGAAACTGCCACCACGCACAACCTGATAGACGAAAACGCATTGGCACAGATGAAGCCCGATGCCATATTGATTAATGCTTCTCGGGGCACAGTGGTAGATATTGATGCTTTAGTGGCAGCTCTCACAGACAAGCGCTTAAGCGGCGCGGCTATCGATGTATTCCCGGTAGAACCCAAATCAAATGGTGAAGAGTTTGTATCGCCCTTACGCGAGTTCGATAATGTTATTTTAACCCCCCATGTGGGCGGCAGCACACTTGAAGCCCAAGAGAACATAGGCGTTGAAGTGGCGGGGAAACTGGCTAAGTATAGCGATAACGGTTCCACCCTATCGGCGGTTAATTTCCCAGAGGTTTCATTGCCAGACCACCCAGGCCGCTCCCGTTTACTGCACATACACGAAAACCGTCCTGGCGTGATTATGCAAATCAACGGCACCTTTGCAGAGCGCGGCATCAACATTGAAGCCCAATACCTGCAAACAACGCCTGATATTGGCTATGTAGTAATTGATGTCGAGGCAGATAAAGCCTACGACGGTTTAGCCCAGTTGCTTCAAATAGATGGCACCATTAAAGCGCGTTTGTTGCATTAATAGTCGGAATAAGAAAAAGGGGCCTTCGGGCCCCTTTTTTATGTTTTGTTTTCTTTTATTGGTTTTATCCCTGCGGGCCGCAAGGTTTATTTGGCATTTGCCGCGTTGGCGGCAGCAACCCAAGGGGAACACGTCGTTCCCCTTGGGAATCCCCGGACGCCCCTGCCGTGTGACAACATTCCCCTATCCGCTCAGATGCCGGTCAACGACCACGACGGGGCTTCCCTGCCCCGGCCTGGTCTGACTCGGGTTCCTTCCCTCGTCTGCCCGGCATTTTTACTGACCGGATTGGGGAACCCCACGACAAGGGGGCATAGGTTATCTGAATTACATTCTGATTTTACATCCAGCTTCTTTGGGCAGTTTTTTCTTTAGCGGCTTTTGTTGGCTTTATCCCTGCGGGCCGCAAGGTTTATTTGGCTTTAGTCGGGTTGCTGCCACAAGTGGGCATAGCTTATTTGAATTACCTTTTGGTTTTACATCCAGCTTCTTTGGGCAGTTTTTGCTTTAGCGGCTTTTGTTGGTGTTATCCCTGCGGGCCGCAAGGTTTATTTGGCATTTGCCGCGTTGGCGGCAGCAACCCAAGGGGAACACGTCGTTCCCCTTGGGAATCCCCGGACGCCCCTGCCGTGTGACAACATTCCCCTATCCGCTCAGATGCCGGTCAACGACCACGACGGGGCTTCCCTGCCCCGGCCTGGTCTGACTCAGGGTCCTTCCCTCGTCTGTCCGGCCTTTTTCCTGACCGGATTGGGGAATCCCACGACAAGGGGGCATAGGTTATCTGAATCACCTTCTGATTTTACATCCGGCTTCTTTCGGTAGTTTTTTGCTTTGGCGGCTTTTGTTGGTTTTATCCCTGCGGGCCGCAAGGTTTATCTAGCTTTTACCGCGTTGGCGGCAGCAACCCAAGGGGAACACGTCGTTCCCCTTGGGAATCCCCGGACGCCCCTGCCGTGTGACAACATTCCCCTACCCGCTCAGATGCCAGTCACCGACCACGACGGGGCTTCCCTGCCCCGGCCTGGTCTGACTCGGGCTCCTTCCCTCGTCTGTCCGGCATTTTTCCTGACCGGATTGGGGAATCCCACGACAAGGGGGCATGAGTTATTTGAATTACCTTTTGGTTTTTCGTCCAGCGTATCCGGTGGGTAACTAATCTTCTGTAGCTTTAATTTGCTTTTGGTTTTACATCCGGCTTCTTTGGGTAGTTTTTTGATTTGGTCGCTTTTATTGGTGTTATCCCTGCGGGCCGCAAGGTTTATTTGGCTTTTACCGCGTTGGCGGCAGCAACCCAAGGGGAACACGTCGTTCCCCTTGGGAATCCCCGGACGCCCCTGCCGTGTGACAACATTCCCCTATCCGCTCAGATGCCGGTCAACGACCACGACGGGGCTTCCCTGCCCCGGCCTGGTCTGACTCGGGTTCCTTCCCTCGTCTGCCCGGCATTTTTACTGACCGGATTGGGGAATCCCACGACAAGGGGGGAAACGAGCAAGAGCTACAGAGATCTCTGCTTTGCCTGCCCATCAAACGTATTGGGCAGCCCGGCAGATAAGCAAACCGAAGCCTAGACAGGGATGTCGCAGGCAAGGCTCGCCGAAACAGGATGTTGCGTCGAGCCTGGTTCGGATTGCCTGACGGGGTGAACAATGGCTTACGTTTGCCAGGGCATACAGGGGGAGTCCAGAGGGGCCGTGGCGGCCCCTCTGGTTGCCGCCGCCAACGCGGCAAATGCCAAATAAACCTTGCTGCCCGCAGGGATAAACCTAAACCAACCAACAGGCCTACAGGGCAGCTCGGAGGAACCCGGCAGCCCCTCTGGTTGCCGCCGCCAACGCGGCTAATGCTGATTAATACCACCGCTGGCCGCAGGGATAAACCTAAATCAACCTCTAGGGATAGACTCAAATTCACCAGCAAATTTACTGAGTCAACATCCAACTCCACATGGCTCGCATAAAAAAAGCCCCCGTTCACGGAGGCTTGATAACAAACAATAAAGATTAACTTACAAGAAGTTATATACCAACGTCACAGCTGACTCAGTGTCCAGTTTTTCCTTATCAGAATCCACATCAGTGTTATGGGCAAACGACACGGATACTTTTAATGACAGATTACCACTGATAGAGGCAGTCAGCGCAGATTCAGCAGCAGATTTGGTGTTTTCTTCACCCACTTCAGTACTGATTGTCTGAGTAAACTTGGCGGTATCTGAAATTAACCACTGAAATGCACTGGAGGCACGAACGATGAAACTGTTTTGCGATTCGCCATCGTCTGTTTCGTTGAATGCGTAACCCGGACCAATTGAGTATTCCAGTGACGTATTGTCATTCTGCCATAGTTTTTGGTTCCAACCCGCAGCAAGCGTAGACTGGTAATTGTACGAACTAAAACGGTCATCTTCATACGATGCGAAACCAAACAAACGATAATCCGGGTTAGCCAGCTTGTAGTTTGCCTGGGCCTGGCCGCCAAATTTTTGCGCCGAGGTGCGGTCTTCATCTTCACCTAAATCGTTTTCTACCGATTCCTGCTTATACAGGCCGCTGATGCTGTAGTCATTGCTCCAGCGTTCCAGTTCCTGATGCGATTCCAACGATGCATTCACAGACGTCGTATCTGTGTTACCTGTGGTAAAGATAAAACCAAGTCCACCTTCCAAAGTAAAAGGCTTTTGCTTGGTTTGCGCCATTGCTGTACCAGAAAAAAGCGCACCGATCACCGTTGCAGCTAATACTGTTTTGTTCATGTGTTTCCTCATGTAAGTGCTTTAAATCAAAATTGAATGTGAAAATGCGTAATGACGTACAGGCCGTTACGGGTAATTTTTTATTATGCCTGTCAACCAGGCGTGCAGTACGCTTACTGCGCTGGGCGTTGCCCTATTATTAGAAGAAGCGATATACCACTGTCAGCGATGTTTCTGTATTTAAATTAGGCACACCCTGAAGCGGCTGCGTTTCAAACGCCGCCACAAATGAAAGCTTCATTGCCAGAGAATCAAATAAATTAGCTGAAAGCGCTGTCTCAGAGCGGGTTTTTATATTATCGGCGCCCACTTCAGCGCTTAAAAATTGCCGAAATCTGGAACCAGTATACCATTGATACTGATATTCGCTTGAGGCTCGCAGAATAAAACCGTTATTTACATTGGTCTGCGTGCCATCTTCGGCCGAAACAAAACCGTAACCCGGCCCGACGCTGTACCTAAACATGCTTTCATCGGTATTCCAAACCCGTTGCGACCAACCGCTCGCCAGGGTAGCCCGATAATCATAGCCATTAAACTGGTCGTTTTCATAGTCACCATACATGAAAAACCGGCGCCCGGGGGTTTGTAATTTGTAATCAAACTGAGCTGCGCCGTAGAAACGCTGGGCACTCACTTGATCTTCGGTCACGCCGTCGTTCTCTACCTCGATTTGTTTGTACAGTAATACTGCCGAGTAATTGTTGTTCCAATGGCTGGTTTCCTGCTCAGAAGTAATCGCCGCCTTCAATGAAAATGCATCGGTATTACCGGTCGCATTAAGCACACCTAACTCGCCATCCAGCGAAAACAGGTCTTCCTGTTCATTCTGGTTGTAGGTAAAGTCAGTATGATAGAGGGTTTGAATCAAATTTTTGTCGGCGGCATAGGACGGTACACTGCCACACGCAATGACAGCCAGGACCCATAAACGCATTCTGGATTGGTTTTGCATACAAGATGATTCAGTTGTTGTTATTTAGCGCTGATTATTATTCCATCCGTGGTCTTGTTTATTAGTAGATAAGAGATGACACCTTGTCTGTCTCCTTGTTGGCATACGTTACCACATTTGCAATGATCTCGGCCTCTACTGACAGACTATTGGCTATGGCCGGCGTGAAAAGTTCAATATTACTGAATTCAGCAGGCTTTAGCTCGCGAATTGTAACCCTTCTGGCACAGGCTAACAAAGCGATATCCTGCTCAGTGCGTTGTTTTTGCTCGTTATGTAGATACTGCACCGGATAATATAATGGCATGGGTAACTGCCACTGCTCCATAATGGTGCCGCTTAAGGCCGCAAAATTAAACCCGAACAGTGCTTGCTGCCGCTCCCAGGGTAAGCCTTTCTTTTGCTGCACATACTGCTGATACAACGCAGGTTCTGCCTTAGCCATAACCAGTTCGCTAAGATTAAGCAAAATACCGGTGACAAAAAAGCGGTCACTGCCCCGAATACCTACCGTTTTGGCCAGATACTTGGCTGCCATACCGGTATAAACTGACGATTGCCAGTGATCATCCAACCGAACCATCGGCGTGTCGAAAGCTTTAAACGCGGTATTGGCCGTTTCAGCTACCACCAGATTGTATAAGGCTTCCCCGCCGATAACACTGACCGCTTTGCTGATAGAGTCCACTTGCGCCGGGAAACGAAATAGCGCGCTGTTCGCCAGCTTAAGGATTTTTGCGGTAAGTGAAGGGTCGACGGAAATTAGACGGGCAATATCGTCGCTATCGGAATGGCTGTCGTCTAAAACATCACGAATGCGCAGGCAAATATCCGGCAACGTAAACGACTGAGTGGCAAAGTTGGCGTATTTATCTAAAGACATTATTATTCCATTATCCGCTTGGCTGCACATAGGTAAGCACGCGTGCCTCAAAGGCTTTAGCGGTCATCAAACAAATCAAACTGCGTGGGTGCGTCGGCCGGCGGGGTTCCCGTCTTACGAGCCCGGCGCACAGCGGCCTGTTTACGTTTAACACACGCCGCCACAATAGTTCGACGGGTAGCGGCATCCACCTGTAACCAGTACAGGCGTTCTTCACGGCTTCGAAAACACCCCTTACAATACCCGCGTGGCCCGGATTGACAAACTCCGATACACGGGCTGGGTACTTCAAAAAACTCAAGTTGTGACGACATGGAAGACGTAGGGTCTGCCATCAGGTTATCCCTGTTTTGCCCATTAATCTTGTTGTAAAACAGTATAGCAGCATTCACACCACATTGAATATGAGCGCCTGATACACAGGTATTAATCCACCAAAGTATACTGAATAGTCGACACCACCCTAACCTTTTTTAGGTGCGGATGCTGCTGGTCGCGCGGTGTAATTGAAAACTGCCCCTGATTTGCCTGTTTAATTTTACCCAATTGGCTGGCTGAATCGTGGGCAAACTTTTGCGCCACTTGCCTGGCGTTCAAGGTAGCTTGTTCCACCATGGCAGGCTTGAGCGCATTTAACCCGGTAAATTCATACTCAGCCTGTCCGTTATACCCGCCAGCCAGCACGATCCCCTGGTTAATCAGCTGTCCCGCTGAACCCATAATTGCGCGCACCTGCTCCACTTTACCGGTGTACACGGTTACCGTGGCCGTGCCTGTGTAGCGAAATTGCACGCCCTGACCGGCGCCGTATTGACTGGCCAGTTTGTCGATAATCCCCGGCTGTCCGGTAGTTATCTCGGTGGGCGAAATGCCCGCCTCGGTTAAAAAATCCACGATGGTTTTTGTTTGGTGCTCAAGAGTGGCATAAAGCGCGGGTATATCGTTATCTGCTACATTAAAGGTAAGTGGCCAGATAACCGTGTCGGCGGTCACTTCCTGTTCGGCCAGGCCCTTGACGGTTACCACCCGGTCCCACGCTTTAAGCTCAATTACGGTGCGCCCGGCCAGCAGGCCCAGGGTAATCATGCCAGCAATAAATCCGCCGGCTAAAATAGCTGCGCTGGTTTTATGCATTGTGTGGTGTCCTTACATTTATCGAAACACATCCAGTGTAACGGCTAATCAGGCAGCGAGCGGGATGAATTATGGCAATCTCCGGGCGGGCTGAAATATACCCATAAAAAAGCCGCCCGAGAACGGGCGGCGAAAGCGCCCCATTTAAGGAGAGGGGCAACACTTGGGTGAGGTTTAGTACCAGTTAACCAGACTTGCGTCGCTGTAACAGGTAATAAAATACCGGGGTAAGAATCAAACCAAAGAAGGTCACGCCAATCATTCCCGAGAACACGGCTACCCCCATTGCCTGACGCATTTCGGCTCCGGCGCCGGTGGATAACACCATTGGCAGAACGCCCATGATAAAGGCAATTGAAGTCATCAGAATGGGGCGTAAGCGCAACCGACAGGCCTCTTTGATTGCACTGAGCGTATCATGGCCGTGCTCTTGTAATTCTTTGGCAAACTCGACAATAAGGATGGCGTTTTTGGTTGCCAGCCCAACCAACACAATCAAGCCAATTTGCGTAAAGATATTGTTATCGCCGCCAAACACGCCCACCCCAATTAATGCACTAAGCAAGGTCATCGGTACAATCAGAATGATAGCCAAAGGCAAACGCAGGCTCTCGTACTGGGCCGCCAGTACCAGGAAGACCAATAACACTACCAACGGGAACACGTACATGGCGGTATCACCTGCCAGAATCTGCTGGTAGGTTAATTCAGTCCATTCGTACGTCATGCCTAGAGGCAAGGTATCGTCGAGAATTTTTTCAATCGCTGCTTTTGCCTGGTCGGAGCTATATCCCGCGGCCGGGGCGCCATTTATTTCAGCAGTAACATAGCCGTTATAGTGCATAACCCGATCCGGTCCTGCGCTGTAATCAATATTCAGCATGGACGCCAGGGGGATCATTTCACCAGCAATGTTGCGCACCTTCATTTGCTGAATTTGTTCAACATCCTGTCTGAAGGGCGCATCGGCCTGCACGTTTACCTGGTAGGTACGCCCGAACAGGTTGAAATCATTCACGTAAATAGCCCCTAAATAGCCTTGCATGGTGCTAAATAACGTACCGATATCTACCCCTTGGCTCATGGCTTTTTCCCGATCCACATCAACATCAAGCTGCGGTACATTCACGGTAAAGCTGGTAAACGCATCGGTTAATGCCGGGTCTGCCCAGGCTTTTTGGATGACCTCGTTGGTCACTTGCTCTAAATTTGCAAAACCCAGCGAGTCGCGATCTTGTAACTGCAACCTGAACCCACCGATGGTGCCCAGGCCCTGAACCGGCGGCGGTGGGAATATCGCCACATACGCCCCTTTGATGGAACCAAATGCCTTATTCAAATCAGCGGCAATAGCGCCGGCCGATAAACCTGCGGTTTGGCGTTGCTCAAACGGTTTTAGCGGAGTAAACAAAATGCCTGAGCTGGGGCTATTGGTAAAGCCATTGATGTTCAGGCCCGGAAAAGCCACTGCATCAGAAACCCCAGGGTGTTCCATCGCTATTTTGGACATTTCACGAATAACCGCTTCAGTGCGATCTAACGAAGATGCATTGGGCAACTGGGCAAAAGCCACCAGATACATTTTATCCTGTGGCGGCACGTACCCTGTGGGCGTACTATCAAATTGCTGCCACGTCAGGCCTAACAGGCCGACGTAAAGAACCATAATTATGCCGCCCTTACGGACCAGCGATCCCACGCCGTTGGTGTATTTTGTTGAGGCTTTGTCAAACATCCGGTTAAACGGATTGAACAACCAGCTGCCTAAGATTTTGTCCATACCACGGGTAAGCCAGTCTTTTTTCGCGCCGTGGGGTTTTAACAACAACGCAGACAACGCCGGGCTCAGGGTTAACGAGTTAATTGCTGAAATAAACGTTGAGATAGTAATAGTAAGCGCAAACTGCTTATAAAACTGTCCGGTCAGGCCACTCATAAAGGCTGTAGGTATGAATACCGCCGCCAACACTAACGTGGTTGCAATAATTGGCCCGGTAACTTCTTTCATGGCCTGCGCGGTAGCATCTATCGGACTTCGTCCTTCGGCGATATTACGCTCGACGTTTTCCACCACCACAATGGCATCGTCGACCACAATCCCGATGGCCAGCACTAAACCAAACAGTGATAACGCATTTAGTGAAAAGCCCAGTAAATGCATGAAAGCAAAGGTTCCTACCAACGAGATAGGTACGGCCACCAGCGGAATAATGGAGGCGCGCCAGGTTTGCAGGAACAGCACCACTACTAATACCACCAGCAGGACCGCTTCAAACAGGGTATTGACTACCGCTTCAATTGAGCCGCGTACAAACACCGTTGGGTCGTAAACAATTTCATATTCAAGCCCCTGCGGGAAGGCCTTTTCCAGCTCAGCCATGCGGGCGCGCACATCGTCAGATATCTGAATGGCGTTTGAGCCGGGCGCCTGGAATACAGGAATCGCTGCTGCCGGACGATTATTAAGTAACGAACGCAGCGCATAATTATCCGCGCCCAGTTCGGTTCGGGCCACATCTTTTAACCGGGTAATTTCGCCATTTTCACCGGTTTTTACAATAATATCGTTAAATTCGTCTTGCTCAATCAGGCGGCCCCGTACATTAATAAGCCACTGAAAATCACTGCTGCCCGTGGGCTGCGCCCCCAGGCTACCAGCCGCCGCTTGTTGGTTCTGCGAGCGGATTGCGCTGACCACATCCGCCGGGTTCATATTCAGTGCGGCCAGTTTATTAGGGTTCAGCCACACCCGCATGCTGTATTCACCGGCGCCAAATAAGCGGACTTGTCCAACCCCATCAATACGGTTCAGCTCATCTTTAACATACTGGTCGGCATAGTTAGACAAATACAGCATGTCATAGCGGTTATCCGGCGAGGTTAAATGCACCACCATAGTAAGGTTGGGTGAGGACTTTTCGGTAACTACGCCCAGGCGCTGTACTTCCTCTGGTAACCGCGGCAAAGCGCGGTTAACCCGATTCTGGACCAGCGTGGTGGCTTCATCGGGATTGGTTCCGATAGCGAAGGTGACAGTGAGCGTCATGGTGCCGTCAGACGTGGCCTGAGAGGACATGTACAGCATATTCTGTACCCCATTAATTTCCTGCTCAATAGGCGTGGCCACGGTTTCACCGATAACCTTCGGGTTAGCGCCAGGATAGCTGGCAGTCACCACCACCGTCGGTGGCACAACATCGGGATATTCGGTAATGGGAAGCTTCCATACCGCGATAGCTCCGCCGATAAAAATCAGCAGCGATAGAACGGCCGCAAAAATAGGCCGATGGATAAAGAACTGGGAAAATTTCATTTACTGCATACCCGCCGGTGCTGCTGGTGCAGAGCGTTTAGCCAGTTCATTGTTGCTGTCTATACGTTGTTGCCATACCTGAAGTTCCTCCAGGGTGTCCTTGTTGGCCATCGTGATGCTGTTGGGGGCTATCAATGCACCCGGGCGGACACGCTGTAAACCATTAACTACAATCGTATCATCAGCGCTCAAGCCACTATGAACAATGCGCAGGCCACCCACTTTATCGCCCATTTTTATGGCGCGGTACTCCACCTTGTTTTCATCATTCACCACCAATACGTATTTATTGTTTAAATCAGTACCAATGGCTTTTTCGGCGATTAAAATACCATCGTGGGCTTTACCACCTGCTAATTTCAAGTGAGCAAATAATCCCGGCATCAGGCCGCCGTCATCGTTATCAAATACCGCCCGAACCCGCAGCGTGCCGGTGTTGGCATTAATCTGGTTATCCACAAAGTTTATTTTACCCCAGTGACGGTAATCGTTTTCGTTGGCTAGACGCATAGCCACCGGCTGGGCAGCGACTGCATCATTGCGCTGCTGAGCCTGTTGGTAGTTAAGCCAGGTGGTTTCGTCAATATCAAAGTAGGCGTACAGTTTTTCAGTCGACACAATAGAGGTCAGTACTGTCTGACCGGCACTTACATAGTTGCCTTCGGTGATATTTGCCCGCGACACGCGGCCCGCAATGGGCGCTTCGACCCGGGCAAAGCCGCGGTTAAGGCGTGCCAGTTCAAGCGCGGCCTGAGTTTGCGCCACGTTGGCTTTGGCTTGTTCCACCCCACTGGTTCGCGTATCTAACACTTCTTGAGATACCGACTGGCTTTGGCGTAACCCTTGTGCCCGTTCATGGTCCTGACGGGCCAGATGCGAACGGCTACGGGCTTCTTGCAGCTGCGCTTCAAGCCGGTCAACTTCTGCTTTAAACTGTCGGTTATCGATTAAAAACAGCGTATCGCCCTGCTCTACATATTCGCCTTCTTGAAATGCCACAAAGTCAATATAGCCAGAAACGCGGGGGCGCAGCGAGACACTTTTCGGCGCTTCAAGGCGGCCGGTAAAGCTGTCCCATTCGGTTATACGCTGGGCAATCACCGGTGCTACATCTACCGGCACGCCGCTAGGTGCAGAGGCCTGTTTTTCTACCGCATTTTCAGCGGTGCAGGCGGCCATCAACAAAATGGCAAAAAAGACTATACTTAGTCGGTTAATTGGCTTCATGGGGGGCATCCCTTTAAGTAGGTACTCGTAACAGGGTGCTATTATGCAGAGATACTAAAATAAAAATAATTATCTTTTTGTATGCAATACATCATTTGAGGTAATATATATTACATTAACAATATACCTACAAAAAGGAGCGTCCGCGTGCGACCACAAGAGCTGAATCTATTGATGATTTTTGACGCTATCATGACAGAAGGCGCAATAACCCGTGCTGCAGATCGGTTAGCCATGACCCAGCCAGCCGTCTCTAATGCGTTATCGCGTATGCGGGCAGCCTGGGGCGATGAGCTTTTTGTTAAAGATGGCCGGGGCATCCAGCCCACCGCATTTGCCAAAAATATGTGGAGCCAGATTCAAACGCCACTCAGTGCGCTGGAAGATGCGGTTAACCCCCATCAGTTTGATCCCGCAACCGCTAGCCGCACCTTTCGTATTGCCGCTACCGATACCTTTGTGAATATCATTTGGGGGCCATTGCGTCAGGTTATCGAACGCGAAGCGCCGGGTATCAATGTGTATGCCGTTCCCAATCCCACTATTGAGTCGGCTGATATACTTAAAGCGGCAGAAGCTGAACTAGCGGTGTCTAAGTATACCCAAGCTGACAGTGTGATCAGGTCCGAGCATTTACTCGATCCCCGCTATGTAGTGGTTATGCGCCCTGACCACCCGTTGGCAAAAGAACAAATTACGTTGGACCAGTTTGTTGAAGCAGACCATTTGCTGGTCTCGCTGACGGGCGATGTAACCGGTCCTTCTGATATTGCTTTACAAAGCCTGGGCAAAAAACGGCGCGTGGCGATGTCGGTGAATAATTTTTTCAACGTGCCCAGCTTGCTTAAGCAAACCAATTTAATATGTGTGGCCCCCTCCATGGTGCTGGAGCGAGAAATTTTTTCTAAGCAACTTGCGGTGTTTGAAAGCCCGGTGGAAATTCCGCCAACCCCAGTATCATTGTTGTGGCATAAGCGCCAGGACCACGATCCTGGCTTACAATGGCTGCGCCAGCACGTGGTCAGAATTATTCACGAACGCGTGGCTCAGCATGAAACGTTATTAAGCGAATGTTGTCGAAAAGGCTACTGTGAAGATGCGTTACGCCAGGCGCGGGCACAACATCATCACGAGTGTATTACCCAGGCCAGTGAGCGTCTGGCCATCGAGCCGAAGGCTATCATGTCGTCGCACTTATAGGGCAAGTGGCAAATGGCGTCTGGCAGGCTGTCTAGGTAAACCGTCTGCGCGCCGGGCTATATTTGCTGCTAAGGTCACTAATGCCACTAACTAAAAACCCCCGCTACTGGTAAACAGCCGCGGGGGTTTTTTATATCATGTCGAGGCCCGAAAAATAGGCCAAAGCCGACAGATTATTTTTTCTTCGCTTTAGGGTTAGGCATATCGGTAATGCTACCTTCGAAGATTTCGGCGGACAAACCGATGGATTCGTTCAACGTGGGGTGTGCGTGAATGGTTAATGCAACGTCTTCCGCATCCGCGCCCATTTCAATGGCCAAACCAATTTCACCCAACATTTCACCAGCATTGGTACCCACCATTGCTCCACCAATTACCCGGCCAGATTCTTTATCGAAAATCATCTTAGTCAAACCATTGGTTGCATCAGAAGCAATCGCACGGCCAGAAGCTGACCACGGGAATGAAGCAACTTCATAGCTCACGCCTTGTTCTTTGGCTTCTTTTTCGGTCAGACCAACCCAGGCAACTTCTGGCTCAGTATAGGCAACTGAAGGAATGCAGCGTGGGTCAAAGTAATGGTTCTTGCCTGCAATAACTTCTGCTGCCACATGGCCTTCGTGTACTGCTTTGTGCGCCAGCATAGGTTGACCAACCAAATCGCCGATAGCAAAAATATGCTCAACATTGGTTTTCATTTGCTTGTTCACATTGATAAAGCCGCGGTCATCTACTTTCACGCCGGCTTTATCTGCGCCCACTTTTGCACCATTTGGCTTGCGGCCTACAGCAACCAGTACTTTGTCATAACGAACTGGCTCTGCGGGAGCATTTTTGCCTTCAAAAGTAACATACAAGCCATCATCTTTCGCTTCTACATCAGTTACCTTGGTTTCCAGCATAACATTGAACTTGTCTTTATATTCTTTCATAAAGACTTTCATGATGTCTTTGTCTGCTGCCGGAATCAACTGGTCAAGAAACTCAACCACGTCAATGTTAGAACCCAGTGCATGATACACAGTACCCATTTCCAGGCCGATGATACCACCGCCTAGCACCAGCATTTTCTCTGGAATATCTTTCATTTCCAATGCGCCGGTAGAATCAATCACGCGATCATCTTCAGGGATGAAAGGCAAAGATACGGGCTCGGAACCAGCAGCAATAATAGCGTTTTCAAACTGAATAGTGGTTTTGCCGTCTTCGCCTTCAACTTCCAGCGTATTGGCACCGGTAAACTGACCATGACCACGTACGTGCTTAACTTTACGCATTTTGGTCATGCCAGCCAGACCTTTAGTCAACTGGCCCACTACCGAGTCTTTGTAATCGCGAAGTTTGTCTAAATCAACTTCAGGCTCGCCAAAGCTAACGCCGTGCGCCGACAGTGCTTTTGCTTCTTTCATGACTTTGGCCACGTGAAGCAAGGCTTTTGAAGGAATACAACCTACATTCAGGCATACCCCACCCAGTGTTTCTCTGGCATCAACAATAACGGTTTCTACGCCCATATCGGCAGCGCGAAAAGCAGCAGAATAACCGCCTGGTCCTGCGCCCAATACAACTAGCTGAGTTTTAATTTCGCTCATCGTGACCTCAAATTTGTCAAATATCTGAAAATAATGCGTTAAGAAGTTTAACTAGGGCTGGTTAGCCCTGTAAAGCCGTGCTTGCTATTTGCCTGCAAAAACATAAAGGGGAGACGATTTACGCTCCCCTTTTTGCGTGTTTCTACAACAGCATTTCGCGCAGGTCTTCGAGCACTGTTTTAAGGTGCACCGCAAACCGGGCTGCTACGGCACCGTCAATAACCCGGTGATCGTAAGACAGCGACAACGGCAGCATCAGGCGTGGCTCAAAGTCTTTGCCATTCCACTTCGGCTTCATTTCGCTCTTAGAGACACCCAGAATAGCCACATCCGGCGCGTTTACAATTGGCGTAAACGCTGTTCCACCAATGCCACCTAAGCTGGAAATTGTAAAACAACTACCCTGCATATCTGCAGACTTCAGCTTGCCGTCACGGGCTTTAAGGCTAATTTCCATCAGCTCTTTAGACAATTCGTGAATGCCTTTTTGGTCAACATCACGAACCACTGGCACAACCAGGCCATTTGGTGTGTCTACTGCTATACCTATATGGTAATACTTTTTCTGAATTAAAGACTCGCCCGATTCAGAAAGTGAAGTATTAAACAGCGGGTAAGCTTTAAGTGCATCTGCCACTGCCTTCATCATGAACACCAGCGGCGTGATTTTAAAGCCCAGCTTACGCTTTTCAGCTATCTGGTTTTGCTGCTTACGGAACGCTTCAACCTCAGTAATATCGGCTTCTTCAAACTGAGTAACGTGGGGTATGGTTACCCAGTTACGGTGAAGATTAGGGCCCGACAATTTCTGAATACGGCTAAGCGGTACTTCTTCCACTTCACCAAATTTCGAGAAATCAACTTTAGGTTGTGGAATCACTTGTAAACCACCCCCTTCGCCTTTTCCTACTGATCCGGCGGTCGCTTTAGGCCGCGATAGTTCGTATTTCACATAAGACTGCACATCTTCTTTCAAGATACGATTTTTCGGACCACTACCCGATACTTCAGTCAAGTCTACACCAAACTCACGGGCCAAACGGCGCACCGACGGTGAAGCATGCACTTTGGCTGATTTCTGCTTTTCACCGGCAGACGGATGATGCGGCACCGGCGGCGGCTTAGGCCGACCAGAGTCCTGTGCGGCTTGTGCTTTGGGTGCTTCTTGCTTGGCTGCAGGCTTATCGTCCTGTTTGGCGGCAGGCTTACTGGCCCCCTGGACTTTAAGCATTAGCACTTTCGAGCCTTTAGATACCTTGTCACCTTGTTTAATCAGCAACTTAGTAACTGTACCGCCTTTAGGCGCCGGTACATCCATGGTGGCTTTGTCGGTTTCAAGGGTAATCAGGCCATCTTCTGCTTCAATGGTGTCACCTTCTGCCACCAAGACATCAATGATTTCAACATCTTCAGCATCACCAATATCCGGCACAGTGACTTCGATTTCCTGCTCTTCACCTGCGTCTGCATCGTCGTCAGCTGCTGCCTGGGCATCGTTATCACTGCTGCTGTCAGTGGTAGTGGTGTCGGCTGGCGCCGCGGCGCTATCGTCGGCCGATGCTTCACCCGCCACTTCCAAGGTCAGTACCAGCGAACCTTCGCTGACCTTATCGCCTTCTTTTACCTTCAGGCTAACCACTTTACCGGCCTGCGGTGAAGGGACATCCATGGTAGCTTTATCGGTTTCCAGCGTAATCAGTCCGTCTTCAGCTTCTACGCTATCACCTTCGCTGACCAATACTTCGATAACATCCACTTCGGCGGCATCACCAATGTCCGGCACGGTAACTTCAATAGTGGAGCTACCGCCACCAGATTGGCTATTGCCCGACGCCGGCTGGTCGTCCTGCTCAGGTGCCTCGGCCTTGTCTTGCGCCGCTTCTTCCGGCTTTGGCTGTGGTGCAGCGGCAGCATCGCTGTCGCTGTCGCTGTCTTCATCACTGCTACCAGCCGCTTCCAGTTGCGCTAACAAATCGCCCTGGGAAATTTTATCGCCAACTTTCACTTTCAGCGCTTTCACCTTGCCGGCAAACGGCGCGGGTACATCCATGCTGGCTTTATCGCTTTCTACCGTAACCAGAGAGTCTTCAGCGTCAACCTCATCACCCTCTGCCACGCACAGTTCTATGACTTCTACTTCGTCTTCACCTAAATCCGGTACGAGTACGTCTTTAATATCTGCCATGTTGCGGTCTCTCCTGTGCTTACGCGTACAGTGGGTTAACTTTTTCTGGGTCGATGTTCAGGTCTTGCATGGCCTGAGACAGCGTTTTCGCATCCAGATCGCCGGCTTTATAAAGTTCATACAATGCAGCGTAAGTAACATACGCAGCATCAACTTCAAAGTGGCGACGCAGATTAGCGCGGCTATCAGAACGCCCGAAACCGTCAGTACCCAGTACGCGATAGCTACCTGGTACAAAACTGCGTACCTGGTCAGCATAGTTTTTAATGTAATCTGTGGCGGCAATCGTAGGACCATTATTACCGTTGTTAAGAACATCGGTAATGTACGGTGTGCGAGCCTGCCCATCAGGGTGAAGCATGTTGTAGCGATCCACATCCAGACCATCACGGGTTAGCTCGTTAAACGAGGTAACACTATACACTTCAGCTTCAATGCCATAGTCTTCGGCCAGTTTGGTAGCGGCTTCACGCACTTGCTCCAAAATCGTACCCGAGCCTAACAGCTTCACTTTCTTATCACTTTCACCCACGGTATCAAGCAGGTATATGCCTTTTACAATGCCTTCTTCCACGCCTTTAGGCATTTCTGGCTGTTTGTAATTTTCGTTCATCACGGTCAGGTAGTAGAACACGTCTTCCTGTTCTTCAAACATCCGACGTAGACCGTCTTGCATGATAACCGCAATTTCAAAACCATACGTTGGGTCGTAAGATATACAGTTAGGAATCAATGCTGCCTGCGTATGGCTGTGACCATCCTGATGCTGCAGACCTTCCCCATTCAGGGTTGTTCTACCGGCTGTACCGCCAACCAGGAAGCCGCGCGCCTGAGAGTCGCCAGCCGCCCATGCCAGGTCACCAACACGTTGGAAGCCAAACATTGAGTAGTAAATGTATACCGGAATCATCGGCAAGTCGTTAGTGCTGTACGAGGTACCCGCAGCCAGCCAGGACGCCATGGCGCCAAGCTCGTTAATACCTTCCTGCAGAACCTGCCCTTTGGTATCTTCGCGATAATACGCTACCTGGTCAGAATCCTGTGGCTCGTATTTCTGGCCTTGTGAGGAATAAATCCCCACTTGACGGAATAGACCTTCCATGCCAAAAGTACGCGCTTCATCCGGAATAATCGGTACCACACGCTTACCAATTTTCTTATCTTTGAGCATGGCAGTCAGTACACGGACAAAGGCCATGGTCGTCGAGATTTCACGATCGCCAGAGCCTTTGGTAACGGCCTCAAATGCTTTAAGATCAGGCGCTGGTAAGTCTTCTGTACTTTTCGCCAGACGCCGTGGCATAAAGCCATGCAATGCTTCGCGACGCGCTTTGAGATATTTCATCTCTTCGCTGTCTTCATCAAACTTGTAGTACGGCAAGTCAGACAAGCTTTCATCTGATACCGGAATATTGAACCGATCACGGTAAGCTTTAACCGCTTCGGTATCCATTTTCTTCACCTGGTGGGCAATGTTCTTACCTTCACCAGCGGCACCCATGCCATAGCCTTTAACCGTTTTAGCTAAGATAACCTGAGGGCGACCTTCGGTTTTTGTAGCGCGATCGTAAGCCGCATAGACTTTAACCGGATCATGACCACCGCGGTTCAAACGCCAGATATCTTCATCTGACATATTGGAGACCATTTCTTTAAGTTCAGGGTATTTACCAAAGAATTTCTCACGCGTGTACGCGCCGCCTTTGGCTTTAAAGTTCTGATACTCGCCGTCGACCGTCTCATTCATCAGGTCAAGCAGTTTGCCGGAATTATCACGGGCCAGTAGCGGATCCCAGTAACGTCCCCAGATAACTTTAATGACTTCCCAGCCAGCGCCGCGGAAGGTGCCTTCCAGCTCCTGAATAATTTTGCCGTTGCCGCGTACCGGGCCATCCAAACGTTGCAGGTTACAGTTCACTACAAATGTCAGGTTGTCCAGGCCTTCGCGTGAGGCAAGACCGATGGCACCCAAGCTTTCCGGCTCATCAATTTCACCATCGCCCAGGAAACACCATACGCGCTGTTCGGAACAATCTTTCAGGCCGCGGTTGGTCAAATATTTCAGATAACGGGCAAGATAAATCGCCTGCATGGGGCCCAGGCCCATTGATACCGTCGGGAACTGCCAGAAATCAGGCATTAACTTTGGATGCGGATAAGAAGACAAACCTTCGCCATCGACTTCCTGACGGAACATGTCTAACTGGTCTTCTGATAACCGCCCTTCAAGATAAGCGCGCGAATAAATACCCGGAGATACATGGCCCTGAATAAACAGGAAGTCACCACCGTCTTTATCATTTGGTGCGCGGAAGAAGTGGTTAAAACCAACATCATACAGCATTGCTGAAGAGGCAAAACTTGAAATATGGCCGCCTAGCTCGAGGTCTTTTTTAGACGCTCGCAATACCATCATCAGCGCGTTCCAGCGAAGGGCGTTACGTATTTTACCCTCAATGGTCTGATCGCCCGGCATCGTAGGTTCTTGCCCTGGCGGGATAGTATTTAAATACGCGGTAGTTGCATCATAGGGTAAGTGGGCACCATTTCTGCGTGCTTTCTCAATTAATGATTCTAATAAGAAGTGAGCCCTTTCAATACCTTCTTCTTCTAAAACTGACTCTAACGACTCCAGCCATTCTTGTGTTTCTTGCGGATCCACATCTTGGTGCATCATTTCAGTCATGGTGCCATCCTATTTTTGCTTAATATAGAAATCCATCCACAGCACCGCAAACCGGTGGAGGACGGTATAGCTAAATTATGTTGTACTTTCAGCAAGCCGTAATGGCTTACCTCTTATTTACGCGCCTAACGACTTCAGGCGTGCGTGTGTTTTATTGGCTTTCGCCGCTAAATTTCCAGGCGTCTTAACGCACGCTGTACTCTGCTGTCGCGCTGGTTAATAGCCAGTAAGGTTTTTTCTATAAATGCCAGATGCGCGTTACATGCCTGTCGCGCGCTTTCTGGGTCTCTGTCGGCAATGGCGGCGACAATTTCTGCGCGTTGACGGGATAAATCCGCGGCAACGTCAGTATGTTGAGCCAGCATTTCCAAATTTCGTTCAATATTTTCTACCAACATGGCCTGCATGGTGCTCATTACGTGTAACAGCACCATATTGTGCGAAGCGCGGGCCATAATGATATAAAACTTACCCAAAGCAGCGGCCAGACCATGCTGACTATCTTGCTTTGCTGGCACGGGCAACTCGTCCAACGCCTGCTGCAACGCCTGGTAATCTTCTGGTTGGCCACGCAGCGCTGCATAATAGGCTGCCATACCTTCCAGTGCATGTCGAAACTCTAACAGGTCAAACTGCGTTTCCGGGCGACGACTGATAAGCGCCATCAGGGGATCAAGCAATGCAGCATTTAAACTTTTACTTACAAACGTGCCGCCACCCTGTTTACGCTCGACCAATCCCCGCGCCTGTAAGTTACCGATAGCTTCACGCAAAGATGGCCGCGAAACATCAAACCGGGTCGCCAGCTCACGCTCTGGTGGCAGTTTTTGTCCAGCCAGCAACGACCCATCCAGAATCATTGATTCCAGTTGTTCGGTGATGACATCAGACAACTTTTTGCGCCCCTGCTGCATGCGTATCCTTTAACAGTTCAGACAAACCCTGCGGGTTATTTTGTAAACACCTTGATGTTTACCCCGCCTATTGGTCATACCATTTTACCTATACAGTGTAAGGCAGTTTAAAACGCAGGTAAATACCCTGCTAAATGGGTGACCAAAAAGGTTTCATGTTTGTTAAGCATAAACATTGATTTTGTTGATATATTTCACATATTAAAACTGGTCTGACGAGGTATTAACATGAGTGATACAGCGCCACTATTAAACCGAATGACCAATACCCACCATAGCGCTGGCCCGCAAAAACCTAAATAAGCCTGTTAAATCAATACGCCAGTAAGGGTGAGCACAGCACTGGCAACGACTAACAACCCCATATTCCGCTTGGCCAATTGTACGGCGCCATCGGTGCACAACGTATTCTTATGCTGCTCAAGTTCTTCGGCCCGCTGTCCTACGGCAATAAGATAAGCTTGGGCACTAAGGGAGATTTGACCGACACCTTTTAGCCAGGCCCCCGCGGCGCGGGAAAAATGACCTACCAGCAAAAAGCCCAACGTGGTAATCCGAACCGGAATAAAATCTACTATATGTAAACAGCGGGAAGCTAATGAAACCGGCTGCTGGTGGCAATCATCCCCTGCCAGCATCCGCGCAGTGCAATATATCAATACACCGGGCACGCCTAATGCGGCGAAGATAATAATAATGGTGGCATAATAGCGATAACTTAGCCATAGGACTGCTTTGGCCATACAGGTATCCGGGCTTTCCCCGGCGGGCTGGCGCTGGGTCAGCATGCTCACGTACAAATAAGCAGCCTGGGTATCGCCCCGCTTACAAGCATCTTTAAAACAGCGAAAGGTATGCCTGAAGCCCGCCATCCCCAGCGCTAAAGTAAGTACCAGGGTTTGTACTACAAAGGTGAACAACACGGTATCAGCTATCAGCAGTGTACCCCCTATCAATAGAGCGGGGGCTAACAGCACGATAAGCTGAGACCGATAGCCAGCCTGGCTATGTTGATGCGGCTGTGTATGCACCTTAGCGGATGGCCCGTTCGCAGGTTGCGTTGCTTCAGTCATAACTTGTGGCGTGGTAGCAGGGTTGACCGCATCTGGCGCAGCCAGGGAGTCGCCGTCTGCGGGCTTACAATGTCCCTGCTGTTTACCTTGAACAAGCTGTTTACCTATTAGATAGCGATTAAACGCCCCCAGGTAATAGTCTAAATACCCTTTTTTACCACGTCGGTAGTAGCGGTCGATACACAGCGCAATGAGTAAGCTGATAAGCATCATAGTGAATCATATCCTATGGCTGGTTTAGCGCTCCATTGAGGCGTTTGTGCAATGCACTGGCGCCTGGTTTGGTTGGCAAAATAGAGCGCTTTTAGAGGTGATTTAGTTTTCAGGCAAATAGCGCCTGGCGGTAGCGCGCCCAGTCAAAAGCCGGGCCCGGATCAGTTTTGCGCCCTGGCGCAATATCGGTATGGCCCACCACCCGCCCGCAGGTGATAGCCGGAAAGGCGGCGATAATGGCCTGGCTTAGCTGAAGCAGGCTGCCATACTGGGCCTCGGTATAGGGCATGTCATCAGTACCTTCCATCTCTATGCCGATGGCAAAGTCATTACATCGTGCCCGCCCCTGAAACTGCGATGCTCCGGCATGCCAGGCGCGCTGGGTAAAAGGCACATATTGCTCTATCCGACCATCGCGGTACACCACACAATGCGCAGACACTTCAAGCCCGGCAATGTGCTGATAAAAAGGATGCTCAGCGGGGTTAAGCTTTCCGGTAAAAAGCTGCTCAATGCCCTTTGTGTTAAACTCACCCGGCGGTAAAGAAATATTGTGGATCACCAATAACGATATGGCAGTCTCGGCCGGGCGTTCATCGTAAAACGGTGAGGCTTTACGGATAGCGTGGGGGAAATACTCCACAATAAGCACCATAATGTGAACAAAGGGTTGTTATGCTAAATTCTGACACTACCCTACCCCAGGTACAAGTATTGCCGCGGTATGTGGCAGTAAAGGTACGATAGCCTTAGACAGCCAGGGGGCCAGATATGTCCCGCGGCGTTTTTATAATCCATACCCGCGAGAAGACCAGCGCTGGTATCAATGTAGCATTAGCGAGAGTTTCAGGTAGTCATGAGCAGTGAAAAGTCGATGGGTAAGTGGATGTTTATTCTGGCCTGGATTTGCGGGCTTGGGTTACTTACCCTGTTGTTTACCGATGTATTGGACAAACAGCAAAATCCTAATCGTGAACCGCAGTCAATGCGGATCGATGGCCAGACTGAGGTGCGGTTGAAACAAAATCGTCAGGGCCATTATGTAACCAGCGGTACCATTAATGGTACGCCAGTGGTTTTTTTGGTGGATACCGGCGCTACCGATGTCGCCATACCCGCCAGCATGCAAAGCGAACTGGGCCTGACGGCCGGCAGAACCGCGATGGCGCAAACGGCCAATGGTGTAGTGCGGGTAGCACAAACCCGTATCGACACCCTCACTATCGGCGATATTACCCTGCATAACATTAACGCTAACCTGAACCCGGGGCTGGGCGAAGGGCAAATTTTGCTGGGAATGAGTGTTTTACGCCAGTTAGAGTTTACTCAGCGTGAAGATTGGTTAATATTGCGCACCCTTTAATAACTACCTTACAGCGAGCAACAACGCCTTATGTCTATGTTACCAACCCAGGATATTATGGAGCAGGTTCGCACCGCCTTAATGGAAGACTTAGGCGGTACCCTGGCACCCGATAACGATATTACCGCCAATTTAATTGCCGCGGATAAACTCGCCCGCGCTACCATTATTACTCGTGAAGCAGCCACTATCTGTGGTGTGCAGTGGGTTACCCAGGCATTTGCGCTGATTGATGCAAATGTTGAGCTTACCTGGCATGTGGCCGATGGCGATGTCGTTACTGCAAACACCACGCTGGTAAGCCTGCAAGGTAATGCCCGCAGTATTTTAACTGCCGAACGTACCGCCCTGAATTTTTTGCAGACGCTATCTGGCACGGCAACGGTTACCGCTTATTATGCAAGTTTGTTGGCAGGCTCGCCGACGCGCATTTTAGATACCCGAAAAACCCTGCCTGGGCTGCGTTTAGCACAAAAATATGCGGTCAGTTGTGGCGGTGGCACCAACCACCGGATTGGGTTGTTTGACGCATACCTAATTAAAGAGAACCATATTTTTGCTTGTGGCTCGATTGCGCAAGCGGTGGCTAAAGCAAAAGCCACCCACGCCGATAAACCGGTTGAAGTGGAAGTTGAAAACCTCGAAGAATTACAGCAAGCCCTTACAGCTGGCGCAGATATTGTGATGCTTGATAACTTTTCCAACGAACAGATCGAAAGCGCAGTAGCCTTAAATAAAGGGCAAAGTAAACTGGAAGTGTCTGGCAATGTTACGGATGAAAGGTTGCAATCGCTGGCGAAAATAGGGGTTGATTTTATATCTTCCGGTGCCCTGACCAAACATGTCCAGGCTATAGATTTGTCTTTACGTGTAACGTTAGAAAACGGCTAACAGGATGATTTAAATACCTTTTTGGCACTGTTTTAAGGTTAATATAAACGTGCCACCCCTCCTTTCTTACTCCGGCAGAACCTACACATAAGTATACTTTCAAATACTTGTCAATGACACTTTCTTTCCTATACTTGGCTTCAAGTACCGGGGGAGTGACAAGGACGAACCAGGTATAAAACGTAACTTTGATTAGTAATCTAACCTAAATAGCAACTTTTTAAATTAGCGTCCTATACGCACCCGGAGAACAACGATGAAACAATTTAGCCCTGCAAAAAAACAAGACGGTTTTACTCTGATCGAACTGATGATCGTAGTTGCGATTATCGGCATTCTGGCGGCCGTGGCCTTGCCTGCGTATCAGAACTACGTACAAAAAGCGAAATTTT
Source organism: Alteromonas indica (assembly GCA_003056425.1). Lineage (GTDB taxonomy): Bacteria > Pseudomonadota > Gammaproteobacteria > Enterobacterales > Alteromonadaceae > Alteromonas > Alteromonas indica. Next base: position 116,250 of record PYVY01000009.1, on the reverse strand, counting down.
CAGAGTTACTGAACGCTTCTGCCGGTGCCAAAACCGCTGTTGAGATTTGCTTTCAGTCTACCGGTGATGAAGAAGAGTGTGATGCGGAAAACAACGGTGTACCCGCTAACATCTCTGCATCCGGTGATGTTGTTGGAGTTTCCACAGCAGATGGTGTAGTAACCGTAACCACAAGTGCTGCTCACTCGCTGCCGAGTGCAACAGCCGTATTTACTCCAACTGATACTAACAACGGTAGTCTATCATGGGCGCTAACCTGTAGTGATGTGACCCTTTCAAACAGTTGTTCCGGCACGTCTTCTTAATACATCTTATTCTACTAAAGCCTTACATTGTAAGGCTTTTTTTAATTCCAGAGATCATATTATGTCAAAAGCCGCTGCAGTGTTTGAATGGCAAGGCAAGGATCGCCAAGGTAGCAGCCGTAAAGGTGAAATTACTGCTTTAAGCATTTCAGAAGCCAAAAACCTGCTGCGTCGCCAGGGCATTTCTGCCAATAAAGTTAAAAAACAACAAAAATCCTTATTCGGCGGCGGTAAAAAAATCAACGCGGCCGATATTTCAGTGCTGACCCGCCAGATTGCTACGATGCTGGGCGCGGGCGTGACCATATTACAGTCGCTGCAAATGATAGCCCAGGGCCATGGCAAGCCGGCAATGCGTAAATTACTGAACAGCATTGCTGATGATGTTAGCGCGGGTACCCCGTTATCTAACTCCTTACGTAAACACCCCCTGTACTTTGATGATTTGTATTGCGATCTGGTGCATACCGGGGAGCAGTCGGGTTCGCTGGAAACCATTTTTGACCGGCTTGCAACCTACAAAGAAAAAGCCGAAGCCCTTAAAAGTAAAATCAAAAAAGCCATGTTCTACCCTATTGCGGTAGTCGTAGTGGCATTTATTGTTACCACGATATTGCTAATATTTGTAGTGCCCCAGTTTGAAGAAATCTTCTCAAACTTTGGCGCCGAATTGCCAGCGTTTACCCAGTTTGTCCTGGCTATATCCCGGGGTATGCAGAATTACGGCATATTTGTGGCGATAGGTATTGCTGGAGCAATGTTTTTATTTGTGCGTGCCCATCGAAAATCAAAAAAATTACGCGACAATGTAGACAAGCTGATACTAAAAATTCCGGTTATTGGCGAGATACTCAAAAAAGCCGCTATTGCCCGGTTTACCCGCACCCTGTCTACCACCTTTTCGGCCGGGGTACCGCTAATTGGCGCGCTGGACTCTGCTGCCGGGGCTTCCGGTAATGCGGTGTATCGCGATGCGATATTATTTATTAAAAAAGAAGTAGCGGGCGGTATGCAAATGAACACCGCCATGCGGGCTACCAATGTGTTCCCGGATATGGTGAACCAAATGGTGGCAATTGGTGAAGAGTCAGGTGCGGTTGATGAAATGCTAAGCAAGGTCGCCACCATTTATGAAGCAGAAGTAGATGATATGGTAGACGGCCTCACCAGCCTGCTTGAGCCAATGATTATGGCGGTGTTGGGCGTGGTAATAGGCGGCCTGATTGTGGCCATGTATTTGCCTATATTTCAGATGGGTAATGTGGTTTAGCCAAACCGTACGCGGCTGTATAACTTGCTATATCTGTGCTCTATAAGTGCTATGTAACTGCTATGTAGCTGCTATATATCCTTCGGGCAAAGACGCCAGAGCCCGATATGCGCAGAGAGCGCTAACAGTGTGGCTGGCTTCATACGCTGCTTGCTTCATACGCCGATGGCCCACACAGTGTTAACGTTGGCTTTATTTAATCTGGCTTTATTTGCGAGCGCGACAACGCCCCTTTAACATAGCCTTGATTGTGCTGGTGCAGTGGCGCTGGCACACTTACTATTTGTAAAACGACAATAATAATGCTGCTATAAAATCATGAATGCCTTAATTGAATTGTGCTACGCCAGCCCCGTGTTTTATTTAGGCCTGGTATTTGTTGTTAGCCTGCTGGTCGGCAGCTTTTTAAATGTGGTGGTATACCGCCTGCCCATTATGATGGAGCGGGAATTTAAAGCTGACTTCGACGCTTATTTTACGGCGCAGCCCGCCAGTTCCCACTGTTCTAATACGCCGTCGGATTCTTTCAATACACCGCTGAGCGCTTCCAGTACACCGCAGGGCGCTGCTTCTGGTACGGCTGAGACTGCCAGCCAGCGCGATTTCGTTCCTGGCGCCGCACCAGACCCCACCTCATTTAATTTAATTAAACCAGATAGCACCTGTCCAGGCTGCGGGCACCGCATTCGTGCCTGGGAAAATATACCGGTTATTAGCTATCTTATGCTTAAGGGCCGCTGCGCCGGCTGTAAAACCGCTATTTCCCTACGCTACCCATTAGTAGAGCTAGCCACTGCCTTACTTTGTACCTGGGTGGCCTGGCATTTTGGGGTAAGCGTCCAGGCCATGGTAGCTATAGTGATATGTTGGTTTATTATTCCGCTGCTGCTTATTGACCTGGATAAAATGCTCTTACCCGACCAGCTTACCCTGCCCCTGCTATGGTTAGGTTTACTGGTCAGTACCCAACAGGTATTTGTTGATTCCACCACCGCCATTATTGGGGCCACAGCAGGCTATTTGAGTTTATGGTCGGTGTACTGGCTGTTCAAACTGGCTACCGGTAAAGAAGGCATGGGCTATGGCGATTTTAAACTGCTGGCCGCATTAGGCGCTTTTGTTGGCTGGCAAGGGCTACCAGTAATTATTATCTTATCCTCTTTGGTGGGCGCCATCGTCGGTATAGCCCTCATGCTTATCCAGCGTAAAGACACCAGCCTGGCGATTCCGTTTGGCCCTTACCTGGCCGTTGCAGGTTTACTTACCCTACTGTATAAACAGCCTATTATAGATGCCTATCTGAATTGGGTTTTATTATGAGTATGGTGGTGGGGCTAACCGGGGGTATTGGCAGTGGTAAAACGGCGGTAAGCGACGCTTTTGCCGCGCTCGGTGTACCGGTTATCGACGCTGATATTGTAGCGCGTGAAGTCGTCGCGGCAGGGTCCCCCGCGCTGGCAAACATAGTCAGCCACTTCGGCGAGCACATATTAACCCCGTCCGGCGAGCTGGACCGGGCCGCCCTGCGCGCTCGGGTATTTAATAACGAAACCGAAAAAGCCTGGCTAAATAACCTCACCCACCCCGCTATCCGCGAGCAAATGCTTAACCAGATAGCCGCAGCCGATTATCCCTACTGTATTTTAGCGGTGCCGTTACTTATTGAGAATAAACTCACGGCAATGTGCCAACGCGTACTGGTGGTGGATTGCCCTGAAGCATTACAATTGGAACGCGCCATGCAGCGCGATGGCAGCGACGAAGAATTAATTAAAAATATTATGCGCGCCCAGGCATCACGGATGCAGAGAAAACAATGCGCTGACGATATCATTGATAACAGTGGTGAATTGTCGGCTATTGCTAACCAGGTCGCCCTGTTACATAAACAGTATCTGGCCTTGAGCAAGGCACCATAAAGCCGTTTTACTTGAAATTTTTGTGTTTTTACGTTTTAGTGCTTAAAAGTAGCTATAACGAGGAAATACATGTCTGACACCGTTTACGAATTTCCACTCAAAGAAAAAGTGCGAAATTACCTGCGCATTGAACAGTTAATCGCGCAATTAAAAAGCGGCGCTTCAGCTCCTTCTGCTCAACTGCAAATGTATTTTTTCGACCAGTTGTTTACCTTGCTGGATTTGTTCGAACGCATTGATATTCGCACTGACATTGTGAAGGATCTGGATGCCCATGAAAAAAATCTGGTGTATTGGTCTCAGCACCCCAATATAGATAGCAGCGCGCTGGAAAACACCTTGCGTTCAATCGTCAATTTGCGTGACAAACTCAAAAGCTGCAAAAAATTTGGTACCGAGCTTAAAGAGGACAAATTTTTAAGTGCTATCCGCCAACGATTTGCGATCCCCGGGGGCGCATGCAGTTTTGATTTACCAAACCTGCATTACTGGCTGGGTCAGCCAGGCGAAAGCCGTCAGGACACGATGAAAAGCTGGATGCTCACCTTGGTGAATGTCGAAGAAGCCATTGCGATTTGTTTGTCGTTTTTGCGCGAACGCGGTCAGTTTCGCGCCCTCAATGCCACCAATGGCTTTTATCAGGGCGTAGCCGAAGATAAAAACGAACTTATCCGGGTTCGCTGCACTGTTGATGAAGGCTATTATCCAAACTTAAGCGGCAACAAATACCGTTATGCTCTGCGCTTTATGTGGTTCACCCCTGAACCGGGAAAGAGTAGCTCAGTGGATGACGATATTAGTTTTTCGTTGGCGGCTTGCTGATAAGCAGCCCTTAGCCCGGCTGTATTAAGGGTTACTACGCCAAATTACGTTTCGTGTAACCCATACCGGCCGCCCAAAATAACGACTCCCGTCTTATATTCTTGTTACAGGACGACCAACATGATTGTGAAATGCCCCATTTGCGCTAAGTCAGTAGAGTGGTCTGCTGAACTTAGCCCATATCGCCCATTTTGTTCCAAAAAATGTCAGTTAACTGACCTTGGTGAGTGGGCCAGTGAGGAACGTACTATACCGGCGGCTAAACAGTCACCGGACGCCAGCCCTGATGCTGTGGATATTGAAGAAATTGAAGCCATGCTCAGCCAGCAACCTGACGATTTCTTTAAACATTAAGGAATAACTATGATTCAGTCTGTAGCCATTGTGGGTGGCACCCATGGCAATGAAACCAGTGGCATTCAATTATTACGCAACTGGCAAAAGTGGGGTATCCCAGCACAATACGGCGAATTATCGGTTGCGTGTATGCTGGCTAATGATGCCGCAATACAAGCCAATGTGCGCTTTATGGATGAAGATCTTAACCGGCAGTTCACCCCGGCGCGGTTGTCGAATGAGTCGGCAGCAAAAGAAGCCGTACTGGCCCGCCAACTTAACCAGCAGTTAGGCCCTAAAGGGCAGTCAAAAACTGACTTGGTTATTGATATTCACAATACGACCAGTGCTATGGGTGCCACGCTTATTATCCTCAGCGCAGATGAATTTCATGTGCAGATGGCACGCTATGTCAAACAGCATATGCCCGAAGCTAATATTTTGCTGGAAGACGAAAAGCCGGTCAGCGAGCATGGCTATTTATGTACTACCGGTAAACGTGGCGTGATGATTGAGGTAGGCGGCCAACCCCAAGGCGTGCTTAAAGAAGAGGTATACCAACTTACTGAGGCGCTCGCTCATGTCCTGTTAGGCTTTTGTCTGGCCTATAACAAAGGTGAAACCGCGACATTGCCGGAGTGTGAGGTATACCGGTTGGGCCATGAAGTGTCATTTCCATTGGAAGACAATGGCCAGCGTAGTGCGATGATTCACCATAAGCTACAAGATGCTGACTTTGCGCCGCTGCTGGCCGGTCAACCTGTTTTTAAGTGCTTTGATGGCAGTGAGATAGTATGGGAAGGCGAGTCGCCTACCTATCCGCACTTTATTAATGAAGCAGCATATGCCAGATTACATGTGGCCTTTGCTACCGCCAGCCTGGTAACCCTATAAGCACTGTAGCCCTGTTTTGATAGTTTATTTACCTTTATAACCCCCTTAACCTGCAAGGGCTTAAGGTAACAAAACGCAGCGCTAGCTAAGCTACCGGATGGTTCGCCTACCCACCATTTGCTAATAAAAAAGACCAGCCGCTTGGCTGGTCTTTTTTAGGTAATTAGCGCCTGCGCGCTTACTACCAGACATATTTAAAATGTGTTTATCGCAACGTACATGCTAATACCCCGCACCGGCTGTGTACTGCGTTATACCGCCAACCAATCTGATTGCTGCAGCTTTTCCACAATAAGGGCATTCGCCGCGGGAAACTGTGAGCTTTGCAATGCGTCAATGGCTACCCACCGTCCTTGTTGCTGCTCGCGACCATACGGTTCATTGCTAAAGTCATCAATAATATGGATATCCAGGGTCACCTGTTTATCTCCATAGTCATGCTCAATCCGCATAAACGCCGTAGAGTGCTTTACTTCAATGCCTATTTCTTCATCAAGTTCACGCTTGAGCGCAGCGAAGGTGGTTTCACCGGCTTCCACCTTTCCGCCCGGAAATTCCCATTTGCCGCCCTGATGCTTATCATCAGGGCGTAGGGTAATAAAAGTTTGGCCCTGGCGAAGCACAATGCCCACGGCTACCAGCACATGTTGCATTAGCTCAACTTACCGTGGCACTGCTTGTACTTTTTACCCGAGCCACAAGGGCATGGGTCATTGCGGCCTACTTTGGGGCCATCACGTAAAGCGGTTTGTACCCGACCCTCGCGAGGTTCTGGTTCGGGTGTGGTTTCTTCGTGCTCAAAATTCTTTGGCACATCATCCGCCTGACGGCGCTGTTCTTCCACTTTTTCCACATCAGATTCTTCTTTCACCTGAACGCGACTCAGTACGGTAATCACTTCCAGTTTCAATGCTTCCAGCATTTGGGAAAACAGCTCAAAAGACTCGCGTTTGTATTCTTGCTTAGGGTTCTTCTGCGCATAACCGCGCAAATGGATCCCCTGACGCAAATGGTCCATCGCCGCCAAATGCTCTTTCCAGTGACTGTCCAGATTTTGTAGCATCACGGCCTTTTCAAACTGCCGTAATACTTGTTCACCCACCACTTCTTCTTTCGCTTTATAGGCGCTTTCCACTTCTTCTAAAATACGCTCTCGCAGCTTTTCTTCATACAGCTTGTCGTCATTATCAAGCCATTCCTGCAAGGGTAAATCTACAGCAAAGTCAGCTTTCAGACGTTCCTGTAAGCCGTTGACATCCCACATTTCTTCCAGCGACTGAGGGGTGATGTATTCATCTACTACACCGGTAACCACATCCTGGCGAATAACCTGAATAGTCTCGCTGATATCCCCTTCGTCCAGCAGTTCGTTACGCTGCTCGTAAATCACTTTACGCTGGTCGTTAGCCACATCATCGTATTCCAGTAACTGTTTACGAATGTCAAAGTTACGTCCCTCAACCTTACGCTGTGCATTTTCGATGGCGCGGGAGACCCATGGGTGTTCAATTGCTTCACCGCGTTCCATACCAAGACGCTTCATCATGCCGGCCATTTTTTCGGAGGCGAAAATACGCATCAACGCATCGTCCAGCGATAAATAGAAACGGCTTGAACCGGCATCACCCTGACGGCCTGAGCGGCCCCGTAACTGGTTATCTATACGACGTGACTCATGACGCTCAGTACCTATGATATGCAAGCCACCGGCTTCCAGGACCGCATCGTGACGCTGTTTCCATTCTGTTTTGATTTTCTCTATTTGCGCCTCGGTAGGCGACTCAAGTTTCTCTACTTCCGCCTGCCAGCTGCCACCCAACACAATATCGGTACCCCGACCGGCCATGTTGGTCGCAATGGTTACTGCGCCCGGACGCCCCGCATCAGAGATAATGTCTGCTTCCTGAGCGTGGAATTTGGCGTTTAACACCTTATGCTTGATATTTTCCTTTTTCAGGATTCGCGACAATAGTTCAGAGTTTTCAATCGACACCGTTCCTACTAAGGTAGGCTGACCACGTTTAACGCATTCTTTGATATCTGCCACAATCGCTTCGTACTTTTCCTCTGCGGTCATGTATATCAGGTCAGCCATATCCTTACGCACCATAGGCTTGTTAGTGGGAATAACCACTGTTTCCAGGCCATAGATATGATTGAACTCGAAGGCTTCGGTGTCGGCCGTGCCCGTCATCCCGGACAGCTTGTTAAACAAACGGAAGTAATTCTGGAAAGTAATGGAGGCCAGGGTCTGGTTTTCATTCTGAATTTTCACCCCTTCTTTGGCCTCGACAGCCTGGTGTAACCCTTCTGACCAGCGACGACCGTCCATGGTACGGCCGGTGTGTTCGTCAACGATAACGATTTGGTCATCTTTGATGATGTAATCGACATCTTTCTGGAAAAGTTTATGGGCTCGCAGGGCGGCATTAATATGATGCAGTAACGAGATATTGCCAGCATCAAACAGCGACTCACCTTCTGGCAAAATACCCTGGCGATGCAATATTTCCTCAACATGCAACTGACCATGTTCAGTCAGATGAATTTGTTTGCCTTTTTCATCAACGGTATAGTCGCCATCGCCGTGGGCGCCTTCTTCATCTTCTTTTTCCTGCTGTACCAACTCAGGAATAACCGTATTTATACTGCGATACAGCTCAGAACTGTCTTCTGCTGCGCCCGATATAATCAGCGGGGTCCGGGCTTCGTCAATTAAGATGGAGTCAACTTCATCCACCACAGCGAAGTTAAGTTCACGTTGCACACGGTCTTGCGGGCTGAAGGCCATGTTATCGCGTAGGTAATCAAAACCAAATTCATTGTTCGTGCCGTAGGTAATGTCAGCCTGATATGCTTCACGCTTCATTTGTGGCGGGATACCCGGCACGTTACAGCCTACTGTCATGCCTAAATAAGCAAACAGCTGACGCGCCCAGTCAGCGTCCCGTCGCGCCAGATAATCGTTCACTGTCACCACGTGTACGCCTTTACCAGAAAGCGCGTTTAAGTAGGTGGGTAACGTCGCGGTTAAGGTTTTACCTTCACCGGTACGCATTTCAGCAATGTGGCCCTGGTGCAATACCTGCCCACCCAGCATTTGCACGTCAAAGTGACGCATGCCGTATACCCGTTTACTGGCTTCACGGACGGTAGCAAAAGCTTCTATGAGTAAATCGTCAAGCTTAGCGCCATCAGCTATGCGTTTTCTGAATTCTTCCGTTTTGGCTTTCAGCTGTTCATCAGAAAGCGCCTCAAATTCCTTTTCCAGACCGTTAATGGCATCGACAGATTTTTTTAATTTTTTTATTAGTCGGTCATTTCGGCTACCGAACACTTTTCTCAGGACGCTTGAAAACATTACGTTGCTATTTCCACTACTGATAAGGCAGCCAAACGAGGGCCTGCACCTTTGGTTTAGAAAAATGACACCCCAGTGATAATCACTGTACTGGTCACCCTAACATCTTATTCCGTACTGACTGTTATTGTTAACAGACGCCGGGGTTTCTTATCAATTGCGGGTAAAGGGGAGAGGATCTACCGGTTGGCCGTTTCTTATTACTTCATAGTGCACATGTGCGCCTGTAGACCTGCCAGTATTTCCCATCAGGGCAATAGCCTGGCCTTTAGTGACTACATCGCCTATTGCAACCTCGATGGACTGATTATGCCCATAACGGGTGATATACCCGTCTTTGTGCTCAATCTCAACCAGGTTGCCATAGCCATGGCGATCGCCTGCCCAGGTAACAATACCTGCGGCGGTGGCAACCACCTCGTCCCCAGCCGAACCAGCAAAATCCAGTCCTTTGTGCATCGCGGGGGTTCCGGTAAATGGATCTGCGCGCATACCGTAATAAGAAGACAACCATCCAGACTCTATCGGCCTTCCCGACAATTGGCTTTGTTGATGGATATGGTGCCCGGATACCAGACTTTCAAGCATAGCGATTTGGCGGGCTTTATCGTCCAACGATACCTGCACTGCCTGCATCTGTTCCAGTAAGGGTTCATTATCCATCGGTTGCGAATCGGTATCTGAAATAAAGACGTCTAAATCTTGCGCCTTCATCCCTAATTGTTCTGCAATTTGTTTTCCCCGGCTGTCTAGCCCGGACAGCTGTGCATTCAGCTGAGCAAGTTGTGTAATAAGCACCTGTAACTGAGCCTGGGTACCCGCTTTTAGCTCAGCCAGTTCTGCGTTATCAGCCTCATTAGCCTGCTGTGCCAGCGCAATGCGGGCGAGGTCTTCATTGACCGAATCAGTAGAACGGCTGGATACCAGCATAAATAAAGACGACAGCACCGTTAAGCTGACCAGTGTGCGCACACTAAAGGTGCGTCGGTAGCGTAACGTTTTGCCGGTGATATTTATGGTTAGTCTCATTTCACAACTCTTGGAAAAATCGAGCATTAGTGTACCGCCGTTCCGGGCAATGAACAAATAGGATTGGTATTTTGATCTATACCGGTTTGTTACGTACACCCTGCAATGGTTATTTAGGCACCACTATGGCAGTAGATTGTATACTATCAGACACAAAAAAGCCGCCAGATAGGATGGCGGCTTTTAGTCTAATTTATGGGTTTACGCCAGCACAGGCTCTGCATAACGAATAGGAACTTCTTCCTGATTGTCATAGGTAACAAATTCCCATGCATCGGCCGTGGCTAATACCTGGTTCAATAGTTTGTTATTCAAACCATGACCCGTTTTATAAGCGCGCAACTCACCGACAATACTGTGGCCACCCAAATACAAATCGCCAACAGCATCCAGAATTTTATGCTTCAGGAATTCGTCATCATAACGCAAACCTTCAGGGTTCAAGATTCTAAACTCATCCAGCGCTACTGCATTTTCCATGCTTGCACCTAAGGCCAGGTTATTCGCGTTCATGTATTCCACATCACGCATAAAACCAAAGGTACGGGCACGGCTGACTTCGTTTACATACGAGCAGCTGTCAAAGTCCATCACCATCTTCTGACGCGTCTGGCTGATCACCGGGTGATCAAAATCAATCTCAAAATCAACCCGGAAACCATCATGAGGTAGTAATTCGGCCCATTTATCGCCGTCTTCTACGCGAACCGGTTTTTTAATTCGGATAAAGCGTTTAGGCGCATTTAGCTCGTCAATACCGGCGGATTGTAACAGGAAAATAAACGGGCTTGCGCTACCATCCATGATAGGCAGCTCATTGCTGTCTACTTCAACAATAATATTGTCGATACCCAGCCCTGCCAGTGCCGAAGCCAAATGCTCAACGGTATGAATGCTCACCCCGTCTTCGTTGTTAACACACGTACACAACACGGTGTTACCCACGGCATTTGCACGCGCAGGAATATCCACAAATGGGTCCAGGTCAATACGCCGAAACACAATTCCTGTGTTCGCAGGCGCAGGCCGGAGAGTCATTGTGACCTTTTCCCCTTTGTGCAAACCGATACCAGTTTCCTGAACCGGACGTTTGATTGTACGTTGCTTAATCATCTTATGCTTTTACCTATTCAAAAAGCGGTCGCATATTATACAGGCATACCTTACCTGTGTCAAAAACTTACATTTTCGACAGAACAGCGCTGATGCCATAGGGTTATGACATCAGCAATGCGCCACAATTCCCTAAACCCGTTGAACTATCAGTCCGCCTGCTTGCGCAGGAAAGCTGGTATGTCCAGATATTCCAGGTCATTGTTAGGCTGTACATCATCATCAGCTTTAAGCGCCTGGTTGCCATCTGTGCCGCCTACACTTGAGCGGCTCTCACTTGAGTGATTACCACCAAACTCGCGGGCAGAGGCTGACAAGCGTGAACCTTCTGAGCTAACCAAAGAAATGTCTGGCTTCTTCTCAGCGCCAATACCTGTTGCGACCACAGTTACACGCAATTCGTCGGTCATGTCCATATCGATAACGGTACCCACTACAACAGTGGCGTTTTCGCTGGCAAATGCTTTAACAGCATTACCGACAGTCTCAAACTCATCTATTGCAAAATCAGGGCCAGCTGTAATATTCACCAGAATACCACGGGCACCCGACAGGTCGATATCTTCCAGGAGCGGGCTGGCAATCGCCGACTCTGCCGCTTCTTCAGCACGGTCCGGACCACTGGCGGCACCGGAACCCATCATGGCTTTACCCATTTCAGACATCACGGTACGTACGTCAGCAAAGTCAACGTTGATAAGGCCTGGACGGGTAATTAGCTCAGCAATACCCTGTACTGCGCCACGCAGCACATCGTTAGCTGCACTGAAGGCTTGTAGTAATGGGGTACCTGGACCCATAACTTTAAGCAGTTTTTCATTCGGGATGGTGATTAACGAGTCCACGTTATTCGCCAGCTCAATGATCCCCTGCTCAGCAAATGTTGTGCGTTTTTTACCTTCGAATGGGAAAGGTTTAGTCACTACCGCGACGGTCAGTATACCCATCTCACGCGCAATTTTAGCAACCTCAGGTGCAGCGCCGGTACCCGTACCACCACCCATACCAGCGGTAATAAATACCATATCCGCGCCATCTAGCGACTGGCGGATGGTTTCGCGGTCTTCCTGCGCAGCGTCACGCCCCACGTTTGGATCGGCACCTGCTCCCAGGCCTTTGGTTACACTGGAACCAATTTGCAAGGTGACATCAGCGCTGGAACTACGCAGTACCTGTGCATCAGTGTTGATAGCGATAAATTCGACACCTTCAATGCTATGAGACACCATGTGCTCAACTGCATTACCACCGCCGCCGCCAACGCCGATGACTTTAATTACGGCTTCTTCGCCGTGACTATCCATTAATTCAAACATACTTACTCTCCGGTTGTACGTCTTCAACACTAAGCCAGGACATTTTCAGCAGGTTACATGCTTCCCTGATAACCCCTATGTTCCAGCCTTAGCGCCCCCAAAATAAAAAATTAAAATTCACCTTTGAACCAGCTTTGCACCCGATTGATAAAGCTTTCAACCGGTTTATGCTTACTGATTTTTTTATTCTCTGACTGCATCTTGCCGTATTGCAGAAGACCTACAACAGTGGCAAATCCTGCATCATCAGTATATTCAGATAAGCCTTTAATATTGATTGGCTTACCTACGCGCACTGGCATCTGGAACAACTCTTCGGCAAACTCGACCGCCCCTTCCATCTTGGCTGTACCACCGGTCAGGACAAGCCCCGCCGCAATTTGCTCTTCCAGGCCACTGGCACGAATTTCATCGTGAACCAGCTCAAACAGTTCCTGATAACGAGGTTCAATGACCTCTGCCAACGTATGCCGGGACATCGCCCGTGCTGGCCGGCCACCCACACTGGGCACCTCAATGTTATCTTCCATGCTCACCATGTCTTTCAGTGCGCATGCATAATTCACTTTTATCTCTTCAGCATTGCTGATGGGCGTGCGAAATATTTTCGCTATATCACTGGTAATCTGATTACCTGCTACCGGGATCACCGCGGTATGCCGGATCGCCCCATCTGTATAAATGACGATATCCATGGTGCCGCCACCGATGTCGACTACACAGACGCCGAGTTCTTTTTCATCGTCGGTCAGAACCGCGTAGCTCGATGCCAGGGCTGAGAAAATCAGTTGATCGGCACTGAGCTCACAACGTTCGATACATTTGGTCAGGTTTTTCGCCATATCGTCAGCACAAGTGATGATGTGCGCATCGGCTTCCATTCTTACCCCTGACATGCCAATTGGGTTCTTTATCCCTTCCTGCACATCAATGGTGTACTCCTGCGGCAGCACATGCAGCAGCCGACGTTCAGCCGCAATGGGTACTGACCGGGCGGCGTGAATAACATTATCCACATCTTCCTGCGTAACTTCCTGGTTGTTGATGGGCACCATGCCATTTTCATTTTGACATTTAACATGGCGCCCGGAGATTGACATAAACACCGAAGACACTCGGCAGTCGGCCATTAGCTCCATTTCATTCACGGCATTTTGCACCGACTTGACTACCAGGTTCAGGTCGTTAACCCCGCCTTTGTCCATGCCTTTAGCCACGTGTGTACCTACACCAACAATGCTGATCGAGCTATCATTGAGCACTTCGCCTACCACGGCTTTCACCTGACTGGTACCGATATCAAGGCCGACGATCAAATTGCGTTCAGCGGGTTTCGACATAGTAATTTAAACTCTCTCACTAACTCTGTTTGTTATCGTCGTCTTGCCAGCCTACGGCAAACCCAGTGTCATAACGAAGGTCGACGTACCTGACTGGCTTTTCTTCTTTGGTCAGCAGCGGGAATACATCGATAAACCGCTGCAACCTGTCAATAAATTCCTGACGACCCAAATTCAATTCAATGCCGTTAGTCAACTGCATCTGCCACGCAAAGCGTTCGCTCAGCGACAACTCGGCAATCGCCATAGAGGATGTCGCTAACAACGATTTCATGGCGTTGTAACCTTCCAGAGCGGTTTTTTCACTGCCGCCCGGACCGAACAATTTCGGTAACGCCAGCTCATCTGCGCTGGCTTCGAAGGTATCGCCATACGGGTTTAGCAGCATGTCATCATTCCACTGCGCTACCGGTTGTTGCTCTACCAGATAAATTTTCAGCTTATTCGGCCACTGTTTACGCACCGAGGCCCGGTACACCCAAGGCTGGGCTTCTACCAGCACAAAAACTTCATTTACATCCAGCTCAAAAAAACTGCCTGGCTGGCTTTGTCGAATTAATCGTTCCAGGCGGGCGACATTCACATGGGCAAAGTCGCCCGAAAAGTCTACTACCTGAACCGGCATACGCTGTTCATCTTTGAGCCAGTCGCGCACCACCAGCGCCCCATACACCAGACTGCCAATAACACTGAGCAAAAACACCAGTCCGGCGGCCAAACGGGCCTGTTCGCGTGTGAGTACCTGCATTGGCTCGTTATATTCCTCGTTACGCGGTCATACTGGTTGCCAGTATCGACAACGTCAGGGCATCAAAATCTATCCCGGCAACCTTCGCGGCCTTGGGTACCAGGCTTTTCTCTGTCATGCCCGGCACAGTGTTTGACTCCAGCAGGAAAAACCGGCCAGCGTCGTCGCGCATTACGTCAATACGCCCCCAGCCACTGCCGGATAACGCATGAAATGCCTGACTAGCCAAAGCGGCCAGTTCAGCTTCATCTTGTTCAGCTAAGCCACTGGGGCAAAAATATTCGGTCGTATCGTCCTGGTATTTTGCTGCATAATCGTAAAATGTATGAGGGGTAGACATGCGAATTGACGGTAAGGCTTTACCCTGCAGCAACGCTACCGTAAATTCCGGGCCATCAATGAACTGCTCTAACAGGACCTGATTATCGTAATTAAACGCGTCCAGAATGGCAGTTTCGAGTTGTTCAGCGCTTGTCACTTTTGCCATACCAATACTTGACCCTTCCCGGGCCGGTTTGACCATGACTTTATTCCCCAATTTTTCCATTATAGCGCTGCATGATCCAGCTTCAAAGCCTGATTTATCAGCTATTTGGTATTTCGCCGTGGGTAGCCCTACACTTTCCCAAATTTGCTTACTGTGAATCTTGTCCATGGCCAGTGCAGAACCCAAAACGCCACTGCCGGTATAGGGTATTTTTAGCTGCTGTAAGGCACCCTGCATAGAGCCATCTTCGCCGCCTCGGCCATGCAGCATTATTAACACTCTATCAATATTTTCTTTTATTAAATCAGTTAGTTGCCGCTTCGCGGGATCAAAGGCGATAGCGTCTATACCCTGGCGTTGCAGGCTGGTAAGTACCGCTGTACCGGAACGTAAAGACACTTCTCGTTCGGCTGATTCGCCACCAAGCAGGACGGCGACCCGACCGAAATCACTTGCCTGATATTGTTTATTCATTATTTATTCTCATCCAAAATATTTTTTGGTTCCAACCGTATCGCTGCCAGTTCTTTTGCAATTTGCCCAATATTTCCGGCCCCTTGAGTCATTATGACATCCTGATCCTGCATCAGGTTCGCCAGAATTCCCTGCAAATTTTCCTTATCACCTACATATACCGGTTCACGTTGGCCGCGGACCCGCATCGAACGACACAACGATTTGCTGTCAGCCCCTTCAATCGGTTGTTCACTGGCCGCATACACATCCAGCATCAGCAATACATCAACCTGCGACAATACCTCGACAAAATCTTCATACAAATCACGCGTACGGCTAAAGCGATGCGGCTGATAAATCATCACCAACCGGCGATCAGGCCAGTTTGCTCTGGCAGCGGCAATTGTAGCGGCAACTTCGGTAGGATGATGACCGTAGTCGTCTACCAGGGTCAGCTCCCCTACCGAGGTAGTGAAGTCGCCCAACACTTCAAACCGGCGTCCGATACCGCCAAATTCGGCCAGTGCTTTTACGATAGCCCCGTCCTCTACCCCTTCATCGGTGGCGACCGCGATAGCAGCCAGCGCATTTAACACATTATGGCGGCCGGTTAGATTCAGCGTAACCTGAAGGGCCGGTTGCTGGGGGCGGGATACCGTAAAGCGGGCCTGGCCAAACCCTAATTCCACATCGGTTGCCCGAAAATCGTTATGCTCGGCGAATCCGTAAGTTAAAATACTGCGGCCGATACGCGGCCGGATAGCCTGTATATTCGCGTCGTCGCCACATAATATTGCCTGACCATAAAATGGCAGATTATGCAGAAAGTCGACGTAGGTATCTTTCATCCGGTTGAAGTCACCGTCGTAAGTATCCATGTGATCGGCTTCGATATTGGTGACCACGGAGACCATCGGTTGCAAATGCAAAAATGAAGCATCGCTTTCATCGGCCTCAGCAATGAGGTAACGGCTTTTCCCTAGACGGGCATTGGTGCCTGCGCTGTTTAGTAAGCCACCAATAATAAAGGTAGGATCGTGCTCGCCTTCAGCAAAGATGGTTGCAATTAAACTGGTCGTAGTGGTTTTACCATGGGTTCCGGCAATGGCTATTCCATGCCGAAAACGCATCAGCTCAGATAGCATTTCTGCCCGGCGAATAATGGGTACCCGATTTTCCCGGGCATACATGACTTCCGGGTTAGCCTCGTTAATAGCGCTGGATACCACCACCACATCGGCGCCTTTGACATTGTCGGCCGCATGGCCAATAAATACATTCGCGCCCAGCTCGCTTAACCGGTCGGTCATTGGCCCTGGCTGTTGGTCTGAACCGGCAATTAAATAGCCTTCATTAAGCAGCACTTCAGCAATGCCGCCCATTCCGGCGCCGCCAATACCAATAAAAAAGATTGTCCGTACTTTCCGCATTTGCGGGCTTTGGAACGGCGTTTCAAACACCATTATGCCGTCTCTCCCAGCAGCGCTTCACACTGCTTTACTACATTGTTGGTTGCCTCAGGTACCGCATGTTTACGGGCCCGCTGGCCCATTTCTAAACAGCGCTGAGGGTTATCTATCCAGGTTTGCACCACACCGGGTAAGGCTTGGGCAAGCTGATTTTGCGCAATCAGCACCGCAGCATCTGCCTGAACTAACGCCTGGGCATTTTTGGTTTGATGATCATCTACCGCATGAGGCAAAGGCACAAATACCGCGGTTAAACCCGCCGCCGCCACTTCGCACACCGTTAGCGCTCCGGCACGGCAGATAATGACATCTGCCCAGGCGTAGGCTGCGGCCATATCATCAATAAATTCGGTGACCTGCCACTGACACCGTGCTGGTTCATAAGCATCGGTTAATGCTACCTGATGCCCTTTACCACTTTGGTGCCAAACCGATAACTGCGGGTGCGTTTTCAATACTTCGGGCACCGCCTTGTTAAGCGGCACTGAACCTAGACTGCCACCTACCACCAAAACATTTAGCGGTAAGTGAATACTCGCTTTTTGCGGCAATTGGGCAATCTCGTGACGAATGGGATTACCGACCGTAACACACCGGGCGGCAGCCTGGCCAAATTGCGTTTGCGCCTCGCTAAAGCCAAGCAAAATCTTACGTGCTATCCGGCCCAATAGTTTGTTAGTCATGCCTATTGCAGCATTTTGTTCATGGATTATCAGGGGTATCCGTAAGCTATATGCTGCCGCTCCGCCCGGCCCACTTGCATAACCGCCAAAGCCCAGCACCATATCGGGCTGTAATGTCTTAAGCAGTGAACGGGCGTGCCATAAACTGCTGGCTAAAGCAGTAAGGCCCTGCAAACGGGCTTTCATACCTTTACCCCGTAAGCCTTTAACGGGTAAAAAATGGATAGGGAAACCATGTGCAGGCACCACCTGAGCCTCCATACGTTCAGCGGTACCTAACCATTGCACGTCCCAGCCCAGCTCACGCAGCGCCTGGGCTACCGCTAATGCTGGAAACACATGTCCGCCAGTACCACCGGCCATTATCAAACAGCGCTTAGTCATGGCGGGCCTCCTGCTCGACATTCTCAAGCACTTCTCGAAGCTGTTGTTTGTCTGCAGCTGGCTGGCCGGCGGCCGTGGAGGTGGCTTTGGACGTTGATGTCGGGCGCGTATCAGTGGGGCCTTTTGCCGGGCCTTTAAGTCGGCGTGGTTTGTCACCCCGATCCAGGGCCTGTACGCCATCTACCCGCAATTCAAAATCAATGCGTAACAATAACGCAATGGTGATCATGGTCACTATTAAGCTGGTGCCGCCATAACTGATAAGCGGTAATGTCAGCCCTTTGGTAGGCAGTATGCCCACGCTGGCACCAATATTCACCGCGGTCTGAAAGCTTAGCCAAATCCCGATAGCGTACGCCAGATAACCCTCAAACGGCCGGTGCCGGGCAATAGCCTGGTTGCCTATTTTAAGGGCGCGAATAACCAGGAAAAAAATGAGTCCCAGGACCGCCAGTACGCCAGCAAACCCCAGCTCTTCAGCCAGAATAGCCATGATAAAATCTGAATGGGCCTGGGTAAGAAACTCCAGCTTTTGATAGCTGTTACCCAGCCCCTGACCAAACCAGCTGCCCCGCCCATACGCCATTAAAGATTGGGTTAACTGATAACCGCTACCGAAAGGATCGGCCCATGGGTCCAAAAATGAAGTGACCCGGCGCATTCTGTACTCTTCGAACACAATCAGTGAAACCACCGCCGCCAAGCCGACAAATACCACCCCAAAAAATTGCCATAGCGGCGCACCCGCTAAAAACAACAGCCCCATGGTAGTGGTCAGCATAACCACCACGGTGCCAAAGTCGGGTTGTAACAACAACATGGTTGCCAGTACAAACAGCACCACCAGAGGTTTCACAAAGCCTTTCAGATTTTCCGTTACCTCTTCATAGCGGCGCACCAGGTACCCGGCCAGGTAGGTAAAAAAGAACAACTTGGCAGGCTCGGCGGGCTGTAACGTCATCGGCCCGATAACAATCCACCGGGTGCTACCATTGATGCTGCGCCCCACTACCAATACAGCAAGTAGTAATGCGATAGCCAGTAGCAGCAGATAGGGGTTAGTGACCCGCCAAAAATGCATAGGCACCTGCATTACCCCGGCCGCCACCGTCAGCGCTATTAACAGATAGGCGCCATGGCGAATCGAAAAATAAAACGGGCTGGCATATTCGCGTTCCGCCACTGGCATAGATGCCGAAGTAACCACAATAAGACCAATTGACATCAAGGCCAGGGCCACCAGCACCAACGACAGATCGTAGGCGCGCGGACTGGTAGGTGCGCTACTGCCATCATGGCGAGCGCTGAAAATATCGCTTAATTTTGCACTGGCACCGGCTAGCATGAGACCGCTCCGGTAATCGCCTGCGCGAATGCCTGCGCACGATGCTCGTAATTTTTAAACATATCCAGGCTGGCACAGGCTGGCGACAATAATACGGTATCACCCGGCGCCGCCAAACGGCGCGCCGCTGCTACCGCCTGAGACATTGAACTGGTTTGTTCAGCGCCCGCTTTTAGCGCGGCTATCGCAGGCCCGTCACGGCCTAAAGTAATCAGAGCATCAACATAGTCGGACAAATAAGGCTGTAACGCCGTTACATCTGCGCCTTTAGCATCGCCACCGGCAATAAGTATCAACTTACCCGTTCGCTGGCGTCCTAACCCCTCAATAGCGGCAATCGTTGCACCAACATTGGTGGCTTTAGAGTCGTCTATCCAGGTAATACCCCCGGCCTGGCTAACCGGTACACAACGGTGGGCCACCGAAGCAAAACTGTATACCGCCTGGGCAGCTACTGCAGGGGTAACGCCGGCAATAATTGCCAGCCCCAGGGCCGCCTGAATATTGAGGATATTATGCGCCCCCATAAGTTGAACTTTGGTTGTATCCACCAGCGGTTCGCCTTGCCAGGTAATCCAGTTGTCAGTGAGCCCAAAGTCAGTAGCAGAATGTTGCAGCCCAAATTCGCTGATACTTACCGCTAACGGCAACGGATAGGTTAATTGCTGATCCCGCCAGGCCAGCGCATGGTCAGCGTGGTTATATATCCGCTGTTTTGCTTCAGCATACGCCGCCAGCGTTTTATGCCGGTCCAGGTGGTCATCGCTGACATTCAAAATGGTTGCGCCAGCCAGCGCTAAGTGACTAGTGGTTTCAAGCTGAAAACTGGATAACTCCAGCACAATAATATCAAGCGGCTGGTTTAGGGTATCTACTGCCGGGGTGCCAACATTACCCGCAGCTGCGCTGCGTAAACCGGCCTCAGACAGAATGTGGTGAGTTAACAGAGTTACCGTAGTTTTACCGTTGGATCCAGTCACACCCAGCACCGGCACTTGGTTGAAGCGGGCGAATAATTCTATTTCACCCAGGATTTCTATATCTCGTTCCCGGACCGGCGCCAGCAGCGGATTATCCAATGCAATGCCCGGGCTTAACACCAGCATATCCACCGTATCCCAAAAACCGGCGGGCGGCTGGCCTAATGTCACTGGCACGCCTATTTCAGAATCCAGCGTTAACTGTTCACGGGTATCCCACGCACTGACCTGCGCACGCTGACTGGCTAAAAAACGCAAACAGGCGCGGCCACTGATCCCAAGACCAGCAACAACAATGCGTTTAGTTGATAAATCCGTCAACATTACCTGGGTTACCTCAGCTTCAGGGTGGCTAAACCGACCAGCACTAAAATAAGTGAGATGATCCAGAAACGAACAATTACCCGCGGTTCCGGCCAGCCTTTTAATTCATAGTGATGGTGTATAGGCGCCATACGAAAAATCCGTTGGCCGCGAAGCTTGTACGAGCCTACTTGCAAGATGACCGACAGCGTTTCGATAACAAATACGCCGCCCATAATAATCAGCACAATTTCTTGTCTGACTAAAACGGCCAGTACCCCCAGGGTCCCCCCCAGCGCCAAGGAGCCTACATCACCCATGAAAACCTGAGCCGGATAGGTGTTAAACCACAAAAAGCCCAAGCCCGCGCCAACAATGGCTGTACACACTATGACTAACTCACCGGTCAGAGGGATATAAGGAATATTCAGATACTCGGCGAAGTTGGTATTGCCGGTGACATAAGCAAAAATCGCCAGCGCCCCGGCCACCAGAATCGTTGGTACAATAGCCAGCCCGTCCAGCCCGTCGGTCAGGTTGACAGCGTTACTGGTTCCCACCAGGGCGAAATACACAATCATCATGTAAGCCAGCCCCAGTTGGGGAAAGACCTCTTTGAAAAAAGGTACCAGCAAAGCAGTTTCAGCCGGGGTGGTAGCGGTGCCGTATAAATAGGCTGCCACACCTATCGCGATGGCAGATTGCCAAAAATATTTCCAGCGCGCGATCAAGCCCTTAGCATCTTTGCGGATAACCTTTCGATAGTCATCTACAAAGCCGATAATGCCATAGCCGATAACCACCAGCAGAGTGACCAATACATAGCGGTTAGTTAAATCTGCCCACAACACAACGCTGGTAACAATAGCAGCCAGGATAAGTAGCCCGCCCATAGTGGGGGTGCCCGCTTTGGACAAGTGACTTTGCGGACCATCGTCGCGCACCGTCTGGCCTATTTGCATGCGCTGTAACGCACGAATCATTTTAGGCCCGATTAAAATTGCGATCAGTAACGCCGTCAGGGTGCTCAGAATCGCTCGCATCGTGAGATACGAGAATACATTAAATCCTGTTTCGAACTGGGTTAACCACTCAGCCAGCCAAATTAACATGCAATACGCTCCCGACGGCGATCACGCTTTCCCAAAGGGGATGCCTCAATCGCTTCTACTACTCTTTCCATCTTTGAACTACGTGAGCCTTTGACTAATACCGAGATATCTCGCTGCTCAGCAGATAATCTTGCCAACACATCAGCTACGAGGCTTTCTACATCGCTAAAATGTTCGCCAGCATCGCCATATACTTCACTGGCGCTTTGGCTCAACACCCCGAGCGTTAAGAGATAATCGATGCCTTTTTGCTGAGCGTATTCGCCGACCTGGGCATGATAATAACGGGCTTTTTCGCCCAGTTCCGCCATATCACCTAATACCAGAACCCGCACCCCGCTAAAGGTCGCCAGCGTATCAATAGCGGCGTTAACCGATGCTACATTTGCATTGTAGGTGTCATCCAGCAGGCGTACCTGACCGCTGAGTGTTTTCACATTTAAGCGCCCTTTTACCTGCTCCATCTGACGTAACCCTTCGCTGACATCTTCGAGAGTGGCGCCAACCTGAATCGCTAAAGCTGCCGCCAGCAGCGCATTGCCAACGTTATGTAAGCCGGGCACCGCCAGTTGTATAGCGATGGTGCCGCCGGGGGTTATCATCTGAAATTCAGCACAACCATCCAACCCGAGGCTAATATCTTCGGCGCTATAATCAGCCTGATGCTGCTGGTCTGGTGAAAATGTCAGGGTACGCTGGTGTTTCAGCTTGCCCTGCCAGAATGGCGCAAATTGGCTATCGATGTTGATGATTGCGACCCCTTCTGGGCCCAACCCTTTGAATATTTCGCTTTTAGCCCGAGCGACACCAAACAGGCTGCCAAAACCTTCCAGGTGGGACGCTGCCGCATTCACAATGGTGGCCACATCTGGTTTGACCAAATCAGTGGTATAGGCTATTTCCCCAAGATGGTTAGCGCCCAGCTCCAACACCGCAAAGTCGTGTTCTTCCGTTAGCCGTAACAGCGACAACGGCACCCCAATTTCGTTATTGAAATTCCCTTGCGTAGCCAGCACGCTGCCGCGCCGCGATAAAATTGACGCAGTCATTTCTTTTACCGTGGTTTTTCCGCTGCTACCGGTAATCGCCACTGTTTTAGGGCTCACCTGCGCTTTGACCGCAGCGCCCAGCATACCCAGTGCCTGACGTGTATCAGCTACGGTAATCACAGGTAATGTAGTGCTCACCGGCTCACTGGCGATAATGGCGCTGGCACCACATGCTTCAGCCTGGGCAATAAATTCATGGCCATTAAAATTAGGCCCGGTCAGCGCTATAAATACATCCTGCGGTTTCAGCGAGCGCGTATCCGTGCCCACTCCCGCCACCGTGATATCGCTACCACTTAGCTGGCCGTCAATATTTTGCGCAATCCAGGACAGCGTGGTTGTTATCATTTGCTGTACTCCTTTTGCAGCCGTGCAATAACGGCGCGCTCGTCATAAGTTATTTTGGTCTTACCAATAATCTGGTATTGCTCGTGCCCTTTACCGGCCACGACAATTAAATCTTGCGGGGCAGCCTGCATCAGGCAATGTCTGATAGCGGTTTCCCGGTCATCGATATAAGCCACCTTTTGCGGGTCGCTGAATCCTGCCTGGATATCGTTCGCTATTGCCTCGGGAGCTTCAGAGCGGCTATTGTCGTTGGTCAATACTACAGAGTCTGCGCCTCGCTCGGCGACGGCGGCCATCAATGGCCTTTTGCCTTTATCCCGATCGCCTCCACAGCCAAACACGCACCATACCGCACCGTCAGTATGTGCCCGGGCACTTTGCAGTACTTTGTCCAACGCATCGGGGGTGTGCGCATAGTCCACTACCACGTTGGCATGCTGCGCAAATGCAAACACTTCCATCCGGCCTGCCACTGGAACCAGCATAGGCAAAATGCGGGTAATATCGTCGAACCGTTCCCCTTGCACCAAGGCAACCGCCACAGCACTAAGCACATTACGCACATTAAACTGGCCCAGCAGCGGCACATTAACCACATTAGTGCCCCAGCTGGTTTGTAGCCTGAACTGCACCCCAGCCTGATGGTATTGCACATTTGTGGCCAAACAATGGCGATAGTCGGGCAATGCATGGGGTTTAGGATCCATACTGGTTACCACCACCTCGACGGTGTCTGGAGCATGTTCTATCCACTGTTGCGATTCGCTATCGTCAGCATTGAGCACCAACGTGCGTAAGCCGGGCTGAGCTAACAAGCCTCGTTTTGCTGCCGCATAATTTTCCATACTGTGATGGTAATCAAGATGGTCGCGAGACAAGTTGGTGAATACCGCAATATCGGCTTTAACCTGCCGCAAGCGGCCCTGCACTATCGCATGAGAGGATGCTTCAAACGCCACTTGACGCACCTCGTGAAGCACGAAGTCTGCCAATAAGGCTTGCATAGTAATAGCATCGGGGGTGGTATTGTCCCCGGGCGAAGGCACCCATTGGGTTGAATCACCTTCATAAACGCCACTTCCTAACGTGCCAATGGCCGCACAACGCATGCCTAAAAGCGACTTAATCTGGCTAACGAGTTGTACTACCGAGGTTTTTCCGTTTGTTCCGGTGACTGCGACAGAGTGCAGCTTAGTGGCTGGATAATCGTAAAAAGCAGCAGCCAGGGAAGATAACATGGCAGGTAAATCAAATAGATGCACTATCACGCTGCCGGCGCGCATTTCCATTGCGCCATGGGCTTCACTGTCGTCAGTTTGCGTCAGTATGACTTTCGCCCCCAGGCTGATAGCCTGCGGGATAAATTCGCGTCCATCCAAGGCATGCCCCTGCAGAGCAACAAAGGCCTGGCGCGGCGTGACCTGCCGGCTATCCAGCACAAGCCCGTCAATCCGGATATCCGGTGCTTCAATACCAAATTTGGCTAATAAAGGACGAATACTCTGGGTAAAGGCATTAACTACCATGCTGTCCTCCATTTAGCCATTGGGTGGATGTGACCTGCTTATCATCCGGTGGAATATTTAACAGCTGTAAGGCGCCGCCCATAATGGCGGAAAAAGTAGGCGCGGCGGTATCACCGGCATGGTACAGATCACCGCCAGGTTCGTTAATCAATACCACGGTCACCAGCTGGGGGTTCGTTAACGGCGCGATACCGGCGAAAATGTTTACGTACTCTTCGCCGTAACCACCCGCGACCGCTTTACGACTGGTACCCGTTTTGCCCCCTACCCGATAACCAGGTACTGCTGCCTTGGTTGCCGTGCCGCCGCGCTGCACTACCGACTCCAGCATATTCATCACCGCCTGGGCGTTTTTTTCACTAAGCACACGCTCAGCTTCGGGCTTCCAGCCTTTTGATTTAGGGCTTTTCACAATGGATAGCGGATGTTTTATCCCGCCATTAGCAATGGTGGTGTACATGCGCGCAATTTGCGCAGTGGTAACAGAAATACCGTAACCGAAGGATAAGGTCGCCAGTTCAAACTGTGACCAGCGGTTACGTTCATGGAATATACCGCTGCTTTCACCCGGCATATTGGTACCGGTATCGGTCATTAGCCCCATGTTGTAATATGTATCCAGCAAAAACTGCTTAGGTACCCCCAGGGCCAGTCTTGAGGTTCCCATATTGCTAGAATGTTGAATAATTTCTTCCAGACTCAACTTGCCGTAATTGCGATGGTCTTTAACCAGGCTTCCGCCCAGTCGCATCCAGCCCGGCCCAGTATCGACCATGTCGTCAATTTTCACATTGCCGAATTCCAGCGCCGACAACACAGCCAGCGGTTTCATCGCTGAACCGGGCTCAAATGCGTCGGTAATCACCCGATTACGCATACGGCGGGGCGAAACGTCGTTGCGATCATTTGGGTTGAATGATGGTGCATTCACCATGGCAAGTATCTCGCCATTATGAATATCAATCACAATGGCCGACGCAGAGGTCGCCTGGTAATACAGCATGGCTTCCTTTATTTCGCGATACGCCAATGCCTGAATACGTTGATCGATAGTCAACGATAAGTTACCCGCCGCTTCACCGTCTTTGCTTTCCAGAATCTCTACCTGGCGGCCTTTGGCATCACGGCGGATAATTTTCGAGCCAGCCGTACCGGTAAGCCAGTCATCATATAAACGTTCAAGGCCTTCTATGCCCGCATCATCCACATTTGTGATACCAATAAGCTGGGCGGTGACCTCACCGTTTGGATAATAGCGGCGGCTTTCTCGGCGCAAATAAATGCCGGGAATATCCAGTTGGCTGACATAATCGGCCATGGCAGGTGAAACCTGGCGTTGCAAATACACAAAGCGACGTTTGGGGTCGCTAACTTTTTCAGTGAGCTCTTTCACATCCCGACCCAACACATCGGCCAGCGCCTCCCACCGGCGGCTTTTTGCCAAACCGTTTTTCTCGTGCACAATTTTGGGGTCGGCATAAATTGCCCGAACCGGCACACTTACGGCCAGCTCCACCCCGTTACGGTCCGAGATTAACCCTCGGTAGGTGGGCATATCACGCGTGCGCAGGGTACGGCTATCGCCTTGCTGAATCAGGTTGTCAGGGGCAATAACCTGGATATAAGCGGCCCGCACCGCAATGGCGGCAAATACCAGCGCGACAGCAACCAACACCACGACAAACCGCCACTGCACCAGGCTGGGTTTAACGTTTTGACGCGCGCCCCGGTTTTGTTTCTTGCCTTTTAGCAGTGCTATGGTCATTTGATTTTTACTACCACTTCCTGGTCCGCGCTGGGACGATGCATATCGAGCTGTTTTTCTACCATCGCTTCAATGCGATTGTGTTCAGTCAGGGCGCGTTGCTCTAACACCAGGTTACGCCACTGCACATCCAGCTCATCACGTTGCTGCATCAGGCTTTCCAGCCGAATATTTTGTTGCCGGTTGTAGTGGCTGGCTAAAATAACGCTAAAGCCAGCAACGATTACCGTTAAATACAACAAAACCCGCAACTTGTTGCGGGTTAAATCGTGAGCCAGAATACCGAGTAAATTAAAGTTCGTGGCCGACTGATTATTGCTGCTGGCCCTGGCGGTCATAGCTTTTCTGCCACCCTGAGCACGGAACTGCGCGAACGCACATTCACTTTTATTTCTTCATCGGTAGGCTTGATAGCTTTACCTATCGGTTTAAGCACTTTATCGGCATCGATTTCGGCCTGGGTCACGGGCAAATTATGCGGTACGACCTTGCCTTTGCTTTGATCTTTAATAAATCGTTTTACCAAACGGTCTTCCAGCGAATGGAATGAGATAACGGCGAGCCGGCCGCCTGGCTTCAGAACGTCTACCGCAGCTTTTAGCCCTACCCGCAACTGGTCAAGCTCGGCATTGATATAAATACGAATGCCCTGAAATGCGCGTGTGGCCGGATGCTTATATTTATCTTTCACCGGCACCGCTGCATCAATCAGTTCAGCAAGTTCTAAAGTTCGGCTTAAGGGCTGTTCTTTACGTCGTTGAGCAATCGCATAGGCAATGCGTTTACCAAATTTTTCTTCGCCGAATTCTTTAATAACCTGGGTAATATCCTGCTCTTCTGCCTTGTTAAGCCAGTCGGCAGCACTTATCCCACGGCTGGTATCCATGCGCATATCCAATGGCCCGTCGCGTAAAAAGCTAAAGCCACGGCTGGCGTCATCAAGTTGGGGAGAGGACACGCCCAAATCCATCAATACGCCGTTTATTTTGCCGGCCAGGCCGCGTTGGGAAAGTTGCTGGGCCATATCACCAAACGGTTCATGAATAATAGAAAACCGAGGATCATCGGCCAATGCATTGGCAGCAGCAATAGCCTGTGGATCGCGGTCAAATGCGATTAACCGCCCGTTGCCAGACAACTGCTCAAGAATTTTGCGTGAATGACCCCCGCGGCCGAACGTGGCGTCGACATAAATGCCGTCGGGATCAATGTCCAACCCTGTTATACACTCATTGAGTAAAACAGAGATGTGGGCAAAGTCGGTCATAAAGAAAAGTCCTGTAAGCGCTCGGTGAGTTCGAAGTTTCCTTCACGTTCAGTTTCCATGTCCGCCTCAATCTGACGGGCCCATATGTCGGCATCCCAAACTTCCAGTTTGTTAAGCTGACCAACTAACATGACTTCTTTATTCAGTTTTGCGTGTTGTCGTAGTGGAGAAGACAGAAGAAAACGCCCGCTTTTGTCCATTTCGCCTTCTGTGGCATAACCTAACAAAAGACGCTGCATCCGACGTTCAGCGGGGATAGTACTAGAAAACTTACTGAGTTTTAGTTCAATTTCTTCCCATTCGGGAAGTGGGTAAAGCAGCAAACAACTTTGTTGTGTATCGACCGTGCAGACCAGCTGTCCGTTACAATCATCCAACAGCGGCTGGCGGTATTTTGTTGGTATAGCCAGCCTACCTTTTACGTCAAGATTGATTGCATTAGCGCCGCGGAACATTCCCCTAGCCTTTTTTATGTTTTGCTTATTTTTCTTGTTTTATAAATGCTGGTCTGCAAAACGGTACTTAACGATCCACAATTCACCACATTTACCCACTGATTGACAGTTTAGGTAGGTTCCTCTCCCACTGTCAAGGAAAAAACTGGCCTGAAGGCCGCGTGGTTACTGGGCTTTAACTGTATCTATATACAGTCTTTGGGTGAAGTCGCTGATTACAGGGCGGAAAAAACCCACTATTAGTGCGGATTAAATTTTACTGCGGTGAAAATGTAATGAAGGCTGAAAAAAGCCGGTAAATATTGTGATAGCTAATCACGCCTCATGGCGCCGGCCGGTAATCACTCATATCAAGTTGTTGGCTAATGCCGTCAAGAACATCTTCGCGCTGATGATTGACATATAAAACTGTGCTGTTACTGCGCTGCATAAGTTGTTGTACCACAGCTAATACTTTGCGCCGGTTGAGGGTATCAAGGTTGTTGCAAGGCTCATCAAGAATCAACAGCGCCGGCTGCTTTACCATGGCCCGGGCAATCAATGTCAAACGCTTGTCGCCTTCGGCAAGGGACTGAAATGACACCGCGCCCAGATGCGTCAGGCTGAGCACGGCTAACCACTGTCTGGCAATACGTAATTGGCTATCGGTGGGTTGCTGATACAAGCCGATACTATCGAAAAATCCGGATAGTACAGTATCAAGCACACTGACACTCACCCGGTATTGTAAAAACAGCTGGTTAGACACCACCCCGATATGCTTTTTGATATCCCAAATACTCTCACCACTGCCCCGCCGGTAGCCAAAAACAGTGAGCTGATTGGTATAACAATGGCTATCATCGCCGGTAATCATGGCTAACAGTACACTTTTCCCCGCTCCATTCGGCCCGATGATTTGCCAGTGTTGCTGACGCTTCACACTCCAGTTAAGGTGCTCAAAAATAACCCGGCCGTTATAACTCGCCTGTCCATCCGTAAGGCTGACCAACGGATCAGGAAGTGTTTTGCCAGCATTATCTGCGTCGGGTAACGCTACTGTAGCTTTACTGAGGGTTTCATATTGGTTCAGTGCTGCGCGCATAGTGTCAGTATCACTAAATGACGCCTGCCAGCTGATAGTTAGCTGTTCCAGGTAAACGCAATACCAGGATTGTTCAGGTAACGCGCCGATGGCGTTGGTTGCAATCACCACCGTGGTAGGAACCGCGATATCACTTAGCAGTTGTGTCAATACACTGACAGATTGTGCATCTAAGCCGTCAAATGGCGCATCCAGTAATAACCATTTGGGCTGATAGGCAATAGCTCTGGCCAGCAGCAACTTTTTGGTTTCGCCGGTGGAAAGCCCCGTAAACGGAGCCTCCATAAGCGCTCCCAGGCCTAACCGGCTGGCCAGCTCGCACGCATAGCCAGGCTCATGTAGTCCTTCGCAAAGTACCGCTTTAGCGCAGGTGGGCGTAGCCACGATATCCAGAATATCGGCGCAGGCCTTTTTACGCTCGGCGTCCAGTATTGCTTGCTGGGTGGCTGTACTCACCAGTATCCGATCCCCTTGCAATACGGGGATGCTGCCAGCAGAGCGCCCTTGGGCCGTCGCTGTTGTTGTGGGGTATAGCGGGTGAACATTGGCCGATGGTTGGCCGGTCATTAATGCCAATAAGAGGGATTTACCCGCGCCATTGGGCCCGGCTACCAGAACCGGCTGGAAGGCTTTCAAAGATAAGTTATCAAGCTGAAAACGCTGGGTTTTATTTATTGGGATATCAATATTGCAAAGTGTCAGCATAGCAGAATGAGATATGACTTAAGGATGAACAAAACGGATGGGCGGGGGTAACGGTCCAAGGCCAACCGCTACGGTTGGCCTTGGACACCACACATTACTGCGCGGTGGCGGGGGCTTTTTCTTCTGCTTTAACGCTGCTTAGCTGCATCGTTTGGATGGCGTTATCGGTATCTTTAGACAGTTCGACCAAACGGTTCAACTGGCCTAATGACATCATAATGGCATACATGGCGCCCAGGAATCCTGACTTGTGTAGCTCAAGTACCTTGGCTTCAGGCAGTTCCAGCAGCTTCTTCTCGTTTATGCTCATCATGCCGGTCACATTACGCTGCTGACCACTTTGGTATTGCAGACGAATCTGAATTTCTTCCAGTAGTTCCAGCTCAAGTACCTGCTTGATAAAGCGTTGTGTCATCATTTCGCTGTTCGCCAGATCGCCTAGGAATTGCTGACGATTTTGCAGGTATTCTGATGGTTCACCGCTTTCAGTGAATAAAGGCTGACCTTCTTCACCCAGCAGCTCGCTGTTTTCATCAATATAAACGCCCAACTTCTCGCCGTCAGGACGCACGTCAAACGGGTAACGTAAAACGTTCATAGGTACATGCGGGCCTTTCCAGCGATCTGTTGCTAAAAACAGGTTCTGGTTTTGTTCCATGCCCAGCATTGCCACCACGTGGTGACGATCGGCTTGCGGATCTTTAATAAAAACGATTGGCATAGAAGACGCCAGCTGCGCAAACTCTTTAATAGATGCTGCGGCCAGGTGTGTATTCTTTGCAAATGCAAACGTATTGTTCACCGCTACTTTTGTATCTTTGTGTTTTTCTTTATCTAGCGGGATATAGTTAATTGCCATAATCTAATTCTCGTAACAGTTAGGGGTGGTAATGAATACATGAACCTGAAGACAACGCCATTGGCGGGCTGTTTCACGCGCTCCCTGCTTTAAACCGGCCGTAATTGCCTGGTTCTCATGCGGGTGAACAGTATTACCACGAAATTTACTTCAACAAAACGCCCTGCCCTGTTGCACGTTCTTGCGCGTGCTCCTAAACAGCAGGGAGAGGGGCAGTATCCCGTATTTACGGGCGTAAGTCACGCGCAAGCACCATAGCAAGTTTTAAGATTTTATGACAACCGATTAACAGTTTTTTTTGTTAATCGCGACCGCTGGTATCTCGGGTAACGCCATGGCACACTGTTTATGCGTTAATCAGCGTCATAAATAATAAAAGTAACGTATTGAATTCATTTAAAAAAGGAAAGCACACATTGATGCGACTCAGCCCACTGTTCATTTCTGGCCTGTTAACCCTGGCCGCCCCCGGTTATGCCTTAGCCTCTTCCCCCCAGCAGCCTTCCGAGGAGGCCACCAAGTTGGCTCAGCAGGCTATCATTATTGATGGTCATATTGATGTGCCATACCGGCTGCACGATAGCTGGGTGGATGTCAGTAGCGCCACTGCCGGGGGCGATTTTGATTATCCGCGGGCAAAAGCGGGCGGTCTGAATGCGCCGTTTATGTCAATTTACGTGCCCGCATCGCTGGATAATTCTGCCCAATCTACACAACTGGCGCATACATTGATTGATTCAGTTGAAGCCATTGTGTACCGAGCGCCGGAGAAATTCGCTATCGCCACCAGCGCAGCCCAGGTTAAACGTCAATTCGAGCAAGGCCTGATATCCTTGCCGATGGGCATGGAAAACGGCTCGCCTATCCAGGGCGATATGCAGAACCTGCAGGTATTTTATGACCGCGGTATTCGTTACATTACGCTGGCGCATTCCCAGGCAAACCATATCAGTGATTCTTCCTATGACTTACGGCGAAAATGGAAAGGCCTGAGCCCATTCGGCCAAAAGCTAATAACCGAAATGAACAATATCGGTATGTTAATTGACATCAGCCATGTATCAGATGACGCCTTCTACCAAGTGATCGAGCTAACGAACACGCCGGTCATCGCCTCGCACTCATCACTGCGGCACTTTACGCCCGGGTTTGAGCGAAATATGAGCGATGAAATGCTGACCAAACTGGGTAATAACGGGGGCATTGTAATGATTAACTTTGGCTCAGGATTTGTTACCAAAGAAGCACGCCAATGGCGCGATGGTTTAAGTAAGTTTACTCAGCGTATTATAACGGAAAAAGGTAAAGACAGCGACGCCGCGGCAACTGCTGAACAAACGTACCGCGCCGAGCACCCTTATCCCTATTCTAGTCTGGCTGAGGTATTAGATCATATCGACTATGTGGTAAAACTGATTGGCGTGGAGCATGTGGGCATAGGGTCCGATTTTGACGGGGTCGGTGACACGTTGCCCACTGGCTTAAAAGATGTATCAGCCTATCCTAACTTGGTACAGGGACTGCTTGACCGGGATTACAGCCAGCAGGATATTGAACTGATTTTAGGGAAAAACTTTTTGCGGGTATGGCAGCAGGTAGAAGATTACGCAGCTGAACACTAAGCGCCAAGCCATTTGACGTTCGGATATGGTCAGGTAGCCCCACCCGCGTTGCTGTGATCACGGCGGGCGGGGCTGAACAGGGGCAGGTTAGCGGTTGTCCCAAGCCGCTACAATGTTCTTCGCAACCGGGCTTAGCTATATGGCAAGGCATGCCGTTATTCGCGATATGCAATATTTTATCTTCACCCGTACCCCCGGCCATGGCTAGAATCAATCGGTATACGAGGCACTGGCGGCACGGGAAAACGGCCGGGCGCGGGAAAGCTGCCATGTGTAGTGAGACTGCCTAGAGCCATAAAATGACCCGGAGCTAATGAACTGCCCAGAGCCAATGAAAAGGCCCAGAGCCACAAACTGTCTAGCACTAGGATAATTCGCCAAAGCGTGACCTACCGCGCGCGCTTTTCACTGCGTTCTCGTTTTAACGATTCTTTGATTCCTTAACCGCTCTTTTTGAAAGATACCTTATACCACCCCTTTTACATCGCCTGTCATGCGCTAAAAATGGACCACGGCAAAGTTACCGGTGTCCGTCTTAAAGCGGCCTGATTAACCGTTGAATTATGGCGCTATATGATTTGCCAGCAGAGGCTGGCAAATAGATACCCGCACACCCGTCATTTATTTAGCGGCGTCGTTAAAATCGTCGTAGCTGATATAAGGGCGCGGGCGGTTATTATCTAAAGTTGTGGCACCATTTTGTGTATTTGCATTAATAAAGGCTTGCAACATGAACACCATCTGGCGGTATAACGGGTTTGCTTTAGGTACAGCGCAGCGCTCCTGCGCATTGACCTCGCTGGTATTAAAATGCATATCAGCAACGAGTTTACGATTAAGTGGCAAGTCGGCATGGCACAGGTCGTACTCTTCATCAATTTCGAAAAACGTATTAGTAGCATCAGCATGGGTAAGTAGCGATTTTACCCCGCGAATAGGCGTAGTATGGTCTGCTTGGGAATGGGCAACGAACATGGGTACCTGAATTCTGGCCCCGTCGTCTAGCCGCGTGCGAATAGCATCAATAATATCCATCAGTTCCAATCCGGCAAACCCTGCCACGGCAGGATACTTGTAGGGATTAGGGCCGTGCGTCTGATAGTCCCCGTCAATCCATTTAGCCAGGGTTTTAATTCCCCATATTTTCCACATTGTTTCTGCGTTTTCAGACAATGCCAGCGCGCCAGAGAACAGCAATAGCCCATCAATACCCTCAGGTGTATCTAAATACTGGTCTACCGCTAACGCCCCGCCGGTAGAAAACCCGCCAATAAAGTGCTTTTTACCCAATGGTTTTGCCAGCTCAAGCACTTTATCCACGTGTTGTTGCCAGCGCTGCGCCAATTGACTGTCTTGCATATCAGCATCTGCCTGACGTAATCCATGGCCAGGTAACAAAGGCACCACTACCGTAAAACCATTGTCATATAAGACCGCCGCAATCGCCTGCAAAAAATAGGGCGAGTCACTTAAGCCGTGAAACAATATCGCGACATTGTCGGTGGGTTTGCCATGATGCAAAATAAACGGCGCGTTCCCCTCGTTACGCAGACTGGCAGAGCAGACGGTAAAACGTTCTGCTGAACGTGTAGAACAAGGCGTGACAGAGCCTAGCTCCTGCTCATACAGCTTTTTAAATGCCGAGAAGGTAGCCTCGGGCTGGCTGGCCCAGGCAGGTAAAGCAAGCATTGGCAATAGGCCAAACAACAACACAGTCCACTTCAACAAAAATCTCCCCAATAACATCAGCCTTAATGCTGAAGCATCATAATAACACGAGTTTCTTTACGATGAAGGCCGGATAGCATGCGCCCCAACCGTTCAAAAAATGTCCATATGCGTATTTTCTTTTATATCTGTACCTATAGCGCCATGCCTGCCTGCCATAGCAGATACGCTATGCTCAATAAACAGCCAGGTTACAATGCACCTGGCCAAGCAGTATAGAAAAAGGCAAAGCGGTACGAAAGGCCGTGACGCAAAGCTTCCGGTCTTCCCCTTTTACGTATAACTATAAGGGATGATAGCGGAGCTGCCGGCCAATCTGCGAGTTTGATTCACGGGGCGGTACGCTTTTTCAGTCAGTAACGTAATAGCAGGGCATACACGGCGCCTAAGGCGAATGATGGTGCGCACGATAACGTACAAAACAGGACTGTACCCATGATTATTTTAGTAGGTGGTGAGAAAGGCGGCAGCGGTAAAAGCTGCTTGGCGCAAAATATTGCAGTGTATTTACGCAATGAAAAACAAGCCAGCGTGCTAATGGTTGACTGCGATCCACAGCGTACGACCTCTGACTGGATTCAGGAACGTAATGCTAATGAAGCCTTGCTCGCCATTAACTGTGTCCAGTTGTATGGCAAAATTCGTAATGACCTGCTTAGCTTACGTCAGCATTACGACTTTGTAGTGATTGATTGTGGCGGGCAGGATAACTTAGCGTTGCGCTCTTCAATGGCGGTGGCCGACCACATTCTGATCCCTTTACGCCCCAAGCGTCGAGACTTAAAAACTGTGCCGCATATGGAAGACATTTTATCTACCTGCAAAATGGTCAACCCGGCGATGAATCCGGCATTTGTTATCACCCAGTGCCCTTCGTTACCCTCACTGGCCAGCCGCATTCTGGAAGCCAAAGAAGTCTGCCGCTCATTTGAGGTGCCGGTGCTTAATTCGGTTACGTTCAGCCGCAACATGTACGACGATTCAGAAGAATCGGGGATGTCAGTAATGGAAAGTGAGCCCGCCGGCAAGGCAGCAAAAGAAATACGCAATATCATAGAAGAGCTTTTAGCGCGGCAACAGGGAGTAAGCGATGAGTCTTTCCAACCTCAAAAAATCCACGCCGTCAGCTAAACCCCGTGCCATAAGCGTGGAGGACTTTATCGACCAAGCCTTGCACTACGCAAACGGTGAGCCGCCGGTGGCACATGTTATTACCGTGCCGGAAAAGGCCTGTGCGGAACCGATGTGCAGGGCAACCTTTACTTTAAGCGAGGTCAATCGCCAAAAGCTTACTCTGCTTAGCCATAGCCGCGGCATAAGTCGTTCCGGACTCATCAGAAGCTGGATAGATCAGGCCTATGATGACTTCCCAGCCCCGGGCGGGCGAAGTAATAAAAAAAATCGCCAGTAAGGCATATCTTCAATAACGCAAAGATACCGTGGGGAAAGCCTTCACGAAAGCAGGTAACCGCCGGTAAGCCTATCTGCGGGTGGTGGCTACGCTAAACCGGTTACACGCTGAAATGTATACCTTGTTCTGCTGTTTGATTAGATTTTTCGCAACTAATGCGTTACAAGGGTAAATAACACATACAGTGGATACAAAAAGGAAGATGGGATTGCTTCGTTTGTTGGTCATAGGGTTATTTTGTTGTGTCTGGACACAAGCCAAAAGTGCGCCTGCCAGCTCGTTTCTGGATTGCTCGCCCACTGTATGTCAACAACTACAGCAACTGCTAAGCGACTTTAACCGCGGCCATCCCCTGCAAGCCAGTGCGCAGCTTAATGCTCTCATTAGCCAACTGGCCGATGCCGGCGAAACAGACGATCTCGCCTCCGCCCACTATTACCAGGGAAACTTCGCCAGGCTGCAAAGCGCTTATCAGGACGCATTAACCGCCTATGATGCCGTATTAAAACTCTACCCTGCATCAGGGTATGATATACAAAAAGCGTTTATTTTAGGCGAAATCGCGCGGGTCTTCCGGCTTCAGGGGAAGTTTTCGGCGGCATTAGACAATGCTTACCAAGCGCTGCAAATATATCAAAAACATCAGCACCTTACCGGTATTGCCTGGCAACAGATTACCATTGGCAGTATTTTACTTGACCGGGGCCAATACGAACCCGCTTTAGCCGTGCTACAGCAAGTTACCAAAAGCGATACGATTAACCACGAGCCGGTCCTGCCGGGCCGGGCCCTGTATTTTACCGGACTTACCTATTTACGCCTGCAACATTACGCGCTAGCGGAACAATACCTGAATGATGCCAGACAAATTTTTGCCCATGCGACTAACCCCTTTGATTTAGCCTTAAGTTTTGCAGCGTTGGGCGAATTATGTCTGGCCCGTGATGACCTAGCCGGGGCCCAGGAACTATTTTCCAATGCGATTACGCTGTTTGGCAAAATGAACGCCCCGGTAGAGCTACATAAAACCCAAAGCATACTGGGGTTAACCCATATAGCGGCGGGCCGGCATGATACCGGCCTGGGCTTACTTAATGGTGCCATGCAATTTGCCCAACAACGCGGGGCCGACGAACTGGAAGCCTATTTACATATGAATCTGGCCCGCGGTTTATTAACTACCGGGGCCGTCGAGCGGGGGTTGGAACATGTAGAAGCCGGAGTAAAAATGGCGCTGGCCCAGGACCGCGCAGGGTTACATACCGATTTATTAAGCCTCAAAGCCCGTTTGCTGTATGCCCGGCAGGATTATCAGCAAGCTTATGAGGTACAGCAAAAAAGTTATACACTGGCTGCTAACCTGGCAAATCAGGCCAGGCTGTTACCCATTATCCAGCAAAGTACTTTATTGCAGGTGCACCGGCAGGCCGAGTCTATCGAGTCACTTAAACAAACCAAAGCCGTTGCGCTGGCCCAGGCTGAACAGCGCAATTTGCGCAATACGTTAATTTTAGGCTCGGTAATTACTTTGTTGCTGTTTCTGTTCCTCTTGTTTAGCCGCTACACCCATCATCGTCAGAATATGCTGCTGCGGCAGCAGGTGAAAGCCCGCACAATTGAGCTGGAAAGCAAAAATGAGCAGTTGCAGGAAGCTTTTCGCTCGCTGGAGCAAGCCAGCCTGCGCGATCCACTAACCGGCCTGTATAATCGTTACTATCTGGATAACCGTCTTCCCGGCGAATTACGGCGAGCCCAACATGCCAGTGCAGAATTACCTCACGGCGAACTGCCTACCGATACTGATTTACTGTGTTTTTTAATCGACATTGACAACTTTAAACAGATTAACGATGAATACGGTCATCTGGCTGGCGACAAGGTTCTGGTGCAGTTCTCCCGGCTCATTAAAGAGGTATTTCGCGACACTGACTTACAAATACGTTGGGGCGGCGAAGAATTTTTAGTAATTTGCCGCCAGGCGAATCGCGAGAATATAAAAACCCTGGCCGAACGTTTTCGCCAGCAGGTTAAACAACACCGCTTTGTCATCGAGAAACAACGAGAAATCAAAGTAACCTGTTGCATCGGCTTTAGTGTGATGCCGCTGGACCCTGCCGGGCCATTTACCACTACCTGGCCCACTACCTTTGCACTGATTGATTATTGTTTGTATGCAGCTAAGTTGTCTGGCAAAGATTGCTGGGTGGGGGTGTGTGAAGCCAGGGAAAGCGCCCTTAGCACGTCATCCCATAGCGATGACAGGCAATACGATACCAGCGTTATAGGCCGGAAATTCGGCCTATACGGATTGTCCCTGGCCACGTCGCTGAACAACCTGGCAAATATTGAATGGCCAAAGGACGAGAATTAAACGCCGGTTTTGATATCTTCCAGGTGGTACTTATCAATTAGCGAATACAGAGTAGGTCGGG
The DNA here is from genome assembly GCA_003056425.1 of Alteromonas indica. Classification (GTDB taxonomy): domain Bacteria; phylum Pseudomonadota; class Gammaproteobacteria; order Enterobacterales; family Alteromonadaceae; genus Alteromonas; species Alteromonas indica. The sequence continues at coordinate 78,327 of PYVY01000009.1, read as the reverse complement.
TAACGCCCAATAGCTCAGCGGTTTTCGACATATTCTTATCGGCACTCAAGTAGGCTTTACGTATAGCTTTGCTTTCTGCCAGCTCTCTGACTTCACGTAGATTAAGGGTTTCGGTTTCAGCCGACTCGCCCGGGGCCAATAAGCCCAGGTCTTCAGCCTGCACGACCGTTCCTTCTGCCATAATGACGGCCGATTTCAGCTTATTCTGCAACTCGCGGATATTCCCAGGCCAGCGGTGGGCTAACATCGCTTTAATAGCCCCCTCGGAAAAACTTTTCGCTTTGGCGTTGAATTCTTCCCGGTACAAATTCAAGAATGTCCGCGCTAATAAAATGATATCCTGGTCACGCTCACGCAAGGGTGGAATCATGATGGGAATTTCGCCAATCCGGTAGTACAAGTCCTCCCGGAAAGTTTCCGCGGCAACCATGTTTTGGATGTCGCGGTGGGTAGCGCAAATAACCCGGATATCCACCGAGATTTCCGCTCGCCCGCCTACCCGCTCAATAACCCGTTCTTGTAAAAAACGTAGCATCTTGGCTTGCAAGCCTAAGGGCATGTCGCCAATTTCATCTAAAAACAGCGTGCCGCCCTGGGCGGTTTCTATTTTACCCATGGTGGTTTTATTTGCGCCGGTAAACGCGCCTTTTTCATAACCAAACAACTCACTTTCCAGTAGATTCTCTGGTATCGATGCGCAGTTGATGGCCACAAATGGCTTGTCTTTACGTGGGCTGTGTTCATGGATACTGCGGGCGAACACCTCCTTCCCCGTACCGCTTTCCCCTAATAACAGCGTACTGATATCCGTTCCGGCAATTTTTTCCGCGCGGCGCACCACGGTTTGAATAGCGTCACTGTTGCCAATGATACGGCCCATACCAGGGCGGCTTTTTGCCAGTATACGGTTTTCGTCTTCCAGCTTAGATAAATTAAGTGCGCGGTTTACCAGAAGCTTAATGGTATCTGAATCAATTGGCTTCTGGTAAAAATCGTAGGCCCCTAATTCAATAGCTTTAAGCGCATTTTCTTTATCATTATTGCCGGTAACAACTATTACCTTGGTACGTGGCGCCAGGGCAATAATTTCTTCAAGGGTTTTTAAGCCTTCCGAAGCATTGGCCGGGTCCGGTGGTAAACCGAGATCCAGCGTTACCACTTTAGGTTCATGCCGTCTAAGCTGCGCAATTGCAGAGGTACGATCATCGGCGAACACTACCGTATAATCCGTAAAACTCCATTTTAACTGTTTCTGGATGCCCAAATCGTCATCGACAACTAGAATGGTATCCGTCATTGGCCTGTTATCCTGTTCAATAGTTATTTCGCGAGTGTGAGTACGTTAATCCAGGGGAAAGGCCAGCGTAAAGCAGCTACCCCGGTCAACTTCACTGTTCACTGTCAGGCTTCCGCCGACAGATTCCATATAGTGTTTTGCATCATAGGCACCTATGCCCATGCCGGCATTGCCCTTGGTGGTGTCAAAAGGCTTAAACAACCGCTGTTCGATAAACGTTCTGTCCATACCGCAGCCGTTGTCTTCCACCAACACCAGCTGTTTGTTTTCAGCCGCATCTACCTGCAAACGAATAACCACAGTGCCGTTATCCGGCGTAGCTTGCTGGGCATTACTGATAAGGTGATAGATAACATTAGAAAACTTTTCGGCATCAACCACCACGCTATGTTCTTCTTCACACAATAATTGTGGAACAGGCAGTAAGCTGTGACAGCGATTATCGATAACCTGGGTGACGATAGGTGACAGTAACTGGGCTGCATCCATCCCTTTGTCTTCTACTGTTTTTTCCGTCAGCTGGCGAAGCATTTTATCCATCCGCGCTTTGGTATAATGCAGCGTTTCAAAGGTATCATCAATGAACTCAGGGTTACTCTTATGCTGTTCAGCATTACATAGAATTAAGTCCACCTGCGCCAGGACATTTTTTAAATCATGTAGGACAAAAGCGGACATTCGGCTAAACGCCGCAAATTGCGCGTTCTCTGCCACGGCATTAGCCGCTTCGCTGTGCAGTATATAGGTAGCCACCTGCTCGCTGACTGCGTGCAGATAATCACGCACCTCCCAATTCAGGGTGACCTTCTCATCGGAGTTACACAATAGCGCAAAGCCCCATACCGCCTCTTGGTTAAACAACGGCACCACAAGCTGGAATTTACTGGCTTTAACCATGTCCCGGTCTAGCTGCAACCCTTCATATTTGAAAGGGTTAACCTGGTATTCCTGCAAGTCAATCAACCAGTTGGTACTGGCACAAAACGGAATTAATTGACGCAAAATAACCCGCTCTGCTTCGGTAAATTCGGCATAACCGCAGCCGCTCACCCACTCCACATTATTGCCAACCACTTTAGCCAGTACGCCGCAGTCATAATTTATAGCTTCGCAACTGCCTTTGAGCGCGTTAGCGTAAACATCGTGAATCCCGCTGGTCTGCGAAGTCAACGCCTTGGTCAGTTTGACCCATTCCACCCGGTAATCAAACTGGTTAGCGAAAAAGTGTTTGGTAATGAATACCTTCACCCGGTTACGTAAACTGTTAGAGGTGACTACGGCGGCCAGTAACGTAAGGGATAGTCCCAGCGTAATAATCTGAAAAGTTGCGCCCCAGCTGCCACCAAAATAATTAACCGCATACCCGGCCATCGCCACCACAAACAGGAAGGCGCCTGCCACCAGCATGATGGAGCTATGCAGCACCACCTGCCGTGAAATGAAAATATCGACGCCCCAGTGCCGGATTCGGCGAATCGCAATGACTAGCAGCGGCAACAAACACAGATAAAAATAGCCACGCGCAGCAATAAAACCCAGTTCTACCTGGTTCACCATAGTGGCATTAACATAGGTAACAAATTCAAACAGATGAATTGCCCCCAGGTAAATAACCAGGGGCTTGTAAGCCCAGCGATCCTGGTTTGCCTGGCGGTATAACACTTCCAGTAATAACAGCACCTCAAGCGATAAAATAGTCATCAGCAGAAAGTGTGTGGAGGGCTTAAAAGGCAATATTAAGGGGGCAATCAGGGTAAACAATGCCGGCGCCAGGATTACCGTGGTGGCCGGTCGGCGCAGCACATCCCAGATGGTGGTAAAGTCGTTACGCAGGCAACTGGCCAGAAACAGCAGCCAAACAAGCAGCTTAAGGGCATCTGCAGTTAGCAGATACTGCATGCTGATGGGCCCGAATACTGCAGTGACGTAGCCCACAGACCAGCCAAACGTTACCAGCGCAGCCAGTACCAGCAGATATTTCGCCAGCCCGGCTTTGCGCACTGTAAATAGTAATAGCAGCAGCACCAGGTAACCCAGTGCATTCATACCATATCCAATATCCGCTATCATCAACCGTCCCTATTTTACTGCCTTAAAGCGCATCAGCGTTTTTGTAATACCAGGCTGCCAATTGAATAACCAGCGCCAAACGAGCACAGTACGCCATAATCTTTGCTAGCTAAATCTTTATGGTTAAGGCCAAAGGCGATAACCGAACCGGCCGAGGCGGTATTGGCATACTCGTCCAGTACAATCGGCGCTTCTTCGCGGCTGGCTTCACGGCCAAGCAGACGCTTACAAATTAGCGTGTTCATATTAATGTTAGCCTGATGCAACCACCAGCGCTTAACCTGCTCGGGCGATAACGAATGGCGGCTAAGGTGTTGTTCGATATGCTCGGCTGCTAATGGGCACACCTCTTTGAAGACTTTACGCCCGGCCTGATGAAATAACTTGTCCGGCCCGTAGGGGTCCACGTCGTTCGCCCGCGATACATAGCCAAAATTAGAGCGGATATTGTTAGAATACTGCGTTAATGCTTGGGTGCTAAGAATATCGTAGACATGTTCTGCGGTGGCAGTTTCGGCTTTCTCGAGTACCGTCGCGGTCGCCACGTCACCAAAAATAAAGTGGCTGTCGCGGTCGGTGTAGTTAACCTGGGGCGAAACCAGCTCCGGATTGATCACCAGGACACAGCCAGCAGTGCCGGCGGCAATCATTTCATAAGCGCGGTGCATACCAAAAGTAGCTGCCGAACACGCTACCAGCATATCGAAACCAAAGCCTTTAATACCCAGTTCCTGCTGAACTTCGATAGCAATAGCCGGATAGGCACGTTGAGTATAGGCGCAGGAGACAATCACAGCATCCACTTCACTGGCAGATTTGTTCGCCTCTTTAAGCGCCAAGCGTGCAGCTTCTAAAGCTATCTGGGCCTGGTCTGACAATTCATCTTCGGCGCGTTCAGGAATAACCGGGCGCATCCGTTCAATATCCAACGCCCCTTCTTTGCGGTAGATATAACGTTGCTTGATCCCGGAAGCTTTTTCAATGAATTCGGCGCTGGAATGGGGCTTAGGTAGGAGGTTACCGGCTTCTATATCGTCCTGATGCTGCTGATTATACGCATCGCAATAAGCATTATAACTGGCGACCAGTTCTTCATTCGTTATTGTATGTTCCGGGTTCCAGACACCCACACCACTTACTACAATCTGTTGTGCCATCATGATCTCTTTGTTGTTTGGGTTGGAGTATGCCGTGTCGGCCCGTAAGACGCTCAGGCAAAGCTGCGGACTGGGCATACTAACCCTAATTATTTACCGGCCTAGCTTATCGCGTTGTGACAAAAATGTCATGAAACAATAGCGTGCCCCCGCGGGCTGGGCTGACTTCCGGTGAGCCCACCCAAAACAGGGCCTGCAAGGCGGATTGCCTGGAATTGGTTAGGCACTTTTAATAACTAACCTGCCACACTGATACCGAACCGCTTGGCGTTCCCGCCCGCGCACAATCGCTATTGCCCCGGGCTGGATGAAGCCTATGGCTATCTGGTGGCGGCTAAACGAATAACTGGTTTGCCAGATCATCTCTTGTCAGTGCGGTTAGCGGTGGTGCGCGCAGGGCCCTAACTAGCGCAAAGCACTGGCACGAAAGGCAGCAAGCCAGTACACTCACTAACCGGTTTATCTGTGAAAACCCACTTACTACAAAAAATAAGGAACCGTATATGTCTGTATGGAGAAAAACACTGCTGGCGTTAGGTGTATCTGCAATAGTCAGTGGCTGTGCCACCTCCCCTACCGGCCGTAATCAGGTCTTGCTGTATTCTTCAGATCAGCTGGCTGAAATGGGCGATCAGGCTTTCTCCAGTATGAAGGAGGAATTAACCATCTCAAATAAGCGCGTGCAGAATGACTATGTTGAGTGCGTGGCGAACTCTATAACCCCCTACGTTCCCAAAGAGGTATACAGCGGCCAGTGGGAAGTAGTGGTATTTGATGATGAGCAGGTCAATGCGTTTGCTTTGCCTGGTGGAAAAATTGGCGTATATACCGGGCTGTTGGGCGTAGCCAAGAACCAAAACCAATTGGCCGCAGTGATTGGTCATGAAATTGGTCATGTTATTGCCGAACATGGTAACGAACGGATGTCTCAGGGCACCCTTATCAACATGGGGTCGCAGGCGGTAGGTCAGGTGTTGGCGGCCAATGAAGTCGGCCAGACCGGGCCAATTATGGCCGCTATTGGTCTGGGCGTGCAGGTAGGCGTCCAATTGCCATTTAGCCGCACCCATGAATCTGAAGCAGATGTTATCGGCTTACAGCTAATGGCACAGTCCGGTTTTGATCCTCGTCAATCGGTAGAATTGTGGAAAAATATGGATGCCGCCAGCACTGGCGAAAGACCAATGGAAATCATGTCTACCCACCCGGCGCCGCAAACCCGGATAGATAATTTACAGGCCAATATGTCGGCGGCAATGACTGACTATCAGCAAGCTGCCAGCCGGCCTGACTGCAAACAGTAAGTATACTTGTTGTGCCAGGCCCCCCACGTGGTTAGGTATATGCGATAGGCTTACCGGCATAAAAAAAGCGCCACTATGGCGCTTTTTTTGTCAGTTTGGTCAGTGATACAGGCTTAGGCCTGTTGTTCAGACTTTGCCGTATTATCGGCTTCTTTGTAAAAGTGCACATCCATTTGCGGATAAGGAATAGAGATTCCTTCCTGATCAAAGCGCAGTTTTACTTTTTCCGTGAAGTCTAATTTCACAGTCAGAAAATCAGAAGCTTTCACCCACGGCCGGACCGTAAAGTTGACGCTGTTATCGCCAAGCTCCGATACACCTACCAGGGGCGCCGGCTCCGTCAGAATGCGGTCATCAGCGGCAATCATATCTTGTAGAATCTGTTTGGCTTTAAGCAAGTCATCGTCATAACCAATGCCAAATGTCATATCTGCGCGGCGGGTCTCTTTAGCAGAATAGTTGGTGATATTGCCGTTATAGATATTGCCATTGGGAATAGTAATTTCTTTGTTATCGACTGAGGTCATCGTGGTATGGAAAATACCAATTTTCTGCACGGTGCCCATCGTACCCGCGGCTTCGATAAAGTTACCCGCAGTAAAAGGTTTGAACACCAGCAGCATCACGCCGGCGGCGAAATTTTTCAAGGAGTCCTGCAATGACAAGCCAATCGCCAAACCTGCCGCACCAACAATGGCTACCAGCGAGGTGGTATCAACCCCCAACTCGTTAAGCGAGGCGACGATTACGAACAACATTAAAATGGCACTGATGATTGACTCTAAAAAGTTAATCAGCATCTCGTCATATTTTGATTTTGCCATCAGGCGACGGAACATCGACATCACCAGGCTCACAACAATTCGACCAATAACGAATATAATGATTGCCATCGCAATATTGATACCCCAGGGTATCGCATATTCGTTAATGTACATCTCAATATTATCAGCTGATAACAACTCTACGTTTTCTTCCATCTTTTCAGTCCCATGTGGTGGTTATTTTAGATTATATTGTGCTTAAGCTAGCAGTCCCAACCTTTGTAGTGCAACGACTTTATGGTCATTCTGGCGTAAAATTATACAGAAGTATGAATTAATAACAGGTTTGAGCTAAATCGATTCAGTCCTTTGTGTGACCGCCGTCCCTATTGCTGAATTTTTGAGCTGACCAATTGGTTATATTGCAAGCTACTGTTTTTGCGAATGTTCGCAAAAAAACATTGCTCAGGCCGCCATATTCGCTGGTATGTAGCCGATAAAGTCACTATCATATTGCCTCTTTCGCTTTGATGCCGATGGAGTGTGCAGTCCCACAACGCGAAAGAGATTCGTTTATTTCGTATTTTGCAATGATGCTATAACGAATAAGCGGCTCGTAACGACCTTCGTTAAACTAACGAAAAGAAAGGATTACACAATGTTATTTCTTACAGTGCTGTTTGCCATTGTAGTTGTGTTGTTTGCCTACGCGTTATCCTCTGACCGGGGCAAAAATACCATGTACGCGCGGCGTAACGCATCTTTCACCACTTCCCAGTCTATGCATGACATACCGAAGAAGTCTTCAACCAAAGTGGTTTCGGTTAACTAACCCCTGCGGCTTAGCCAGTTTTATTGGGAATAAATGACTATGCGGGGCCTGACAGGCATTGCGTCTGTCAGGCCATCATCGGTATCATTAACCTTATTCCCGACAAAGTAGTGTTGTATGCGAATTCCACGCTTTTATCATCCCGGTCCAGTGGTTATGGACGCAGAATTTCCGTTGGCTACTGACGCCGCACATCATGCCAGTACCGTGTTACGCCTTAAAGCGAACCAGCCTATCGTATTGTTTAATGGCGATGGCAACGAATATAGCGGTCAGGTGATCAGTGTATCGCGCCGTGAAGTCATGGTGGAGATGGACGCTTGCTTAACGCTTTCGGTTGAGTCCACTTTACCCCTGCATCTTGGCCAGGGCGTATCAAAAGGCGACCGAATGGATACGGTATTGCAAAAATGCGTAGAACTTGGCGTCACCGATATCACCCCGGTTATAACCGAACGGTGCACCGTGAAGCTGGACGAAAAGCGCTGGGAAAAGAAATTCAGCCAATGGCAGAAAATTATTATCGGTGCCTGTGAACAAAGCGGCCGCAACGTATTGCCGGTGTTGCATCCCGTTCAAACCTTCAGCCAGTTTATGGCTAACTCGACTACCCAGCATCGTTTAGTATTAGTGCCAGGCGCTACCCATAGTCTGAGTAAAACGCCCTACGCCACCCCTGGCTATCGGCTATTGATAGGGCCGGAAGGCGGGTTATCAGAAGCCGAAACACATCAGGCCCAGGAGTGTGGTTTTGACGCCGTCAGTATGGGGCCAAGAATTTTACGCACGGAAACCGCTGCGTTAGCGAGTATCAGTTTACTCCAAGGATTGCACGGCGACTTATAGCTGCCGCAGTAGGTAAGCGTTGGCTGTAGCAATAGTGACAGCCGCCTGGCTTATAAATAAGCCAAGCCCGATATTTTTACCTGGCGGCCCTACAAATAATGGGCGATGGCTTGAAAAAACTCAGGCCAGCGCCATATTCTTGTCAAACAGTGACCATTTAAGCGAATAGCCATGACCTATACAGTGGGTGTGGTGATGGATCCCATCGCCAATATCAAACCTTACAAAGACACCAGTTTTGCGATGATGTTGGAAGCCCAGCGCCGGGGCACCCGGGTGTTATATTTTGAACCCGGCGATTTGTACCTCGACAATGGTAAGCCAATGGGCTTGGCCAGACCGGTAACGGTGCGCGATCAAAACGAAGATTTTTATACGTTAGGTGATACACAAATTATCCCGCTGGGTGATATCGATGTGATATTAATGCGTAAGGATCCGCCGTTTGACAGCGAATTTCTGTATGCCACGCAAATACTGACATTGGCTGAGCGTGACGGTGCGTTAGTTGTAAATAACCCCCAGGGCCTGCGCGACTACAATGAGAAATTGTTTACGGCCTGGTTCAGCGAGCTTATTCCCGACACCATGGTCACCAGTAATGCTGCTCGTGTAAGGGCGTTTCATGCCCGTCATCAGGACATTATATGTAAACCTCTGGATGGAATGGGTGGCGCGTCCATTTTCAGAATCAAAGAAGATGGTAATAACCTGGGCGTCGTTATTGAAACGTTAACCGCGCATGGTAAACGTCATATGATGGTCCAAAAGTATTTGCCCGAAATTGTCGATGGCGATAAGCGTATTCTGATTATCGACGGCGAGGTGGTGCCCTATGCCTTAGCCCGCCTACCTGGCAAGGGCGAAACCCGGGGCAATCTGGCCGCCGGTGGCACGGGTCGACCACAGCCTTTAAGTGAGTCAGATCTGGCATTAGCGCAGCATATTGCACCCACGCTAAAGGCCCATGGCTTATTGTTTGTAGGGCTGGATGTTATTGGCAACAAAATTACGGAAATAAACGTAACCAGCCCCACCTGCGTAAGAGAAATAGAAGCCAGTTTTGATATTAACATTACAGGTATGTTATTTGATGCCATTGAACGGCGCCTGCAGGCAACCGACAGAGTGAGTGTATGACTGAGGTAAAGAGCTTACAGAACCATTTATTAATTGCCATGCCATCGCTGGATGATCCGTATTTTGAGCGTTCGCTGACCTATATTTGTGAGCACAATGAAGAAGGCGCTATGGGTATTGTCATCAACCAGCCTTCGTCGATGAACCTTAAAGAACTCTTAGAGCAAACTGACAAAGCGTTAGAAGTGGTGGCCCATAAACAAGATGATATTATTTTGGCTGGCGGACCGGTAAATCAGGAGCGCGGCTTCGTGCTGCACTCTGACCAGGGTCAGTGGGCATCCAGTTTAACGCTAGCCGACAATATTGTTATTACCACCTCCAAAGATATTCTTACTGCCATCGGCAGTAACAGTGGCCCGGAGAAGTCGGTTATTGCCTTAGGCTATGCAGGCTGGACCGCCGGCCAGTTAGAGCAGGAACTTCAAGACAACGTCTGGCTGACCATCGAAGCTGACCCGGAAATCCTGTTTAATACGCCAATCCACAAGAAATGGCAGGCGGCCGTAAATAAGTTGGGAATAGATGTGTGGCAGTTAACCCCGGACGTGGGGCATGCGTGAAGCCGGCCAGCGTACCGTATTGGCATTTGATTTCGGCACGAAAAGTATTGGAGTGGCCGTGGGCCAGGAAATTACCGGCACCGCCTCTCCGTTGTCAGCCCTGAAGGCCCAGGATGGTATTCCCGACTGGCAGAAGGTGGGGCAATTATTTGAAGACTGGGCTCCAGATCTGGCGGTAGTTGGCCTGCCGCTTAATATGGATGGCACCGAACAGGAAGTCACCTTACGCGCGAAAAAATTCGCTAACCGTCTGAATGGCCGATTTAAGGTAAAAGTAGACACGTGGGATGAGCGTTTATCCACGGCAGATGCGAAATCAATGCTTTTTGAGCTAGGCGGTTACAAAAAACTGACCAAAGAAAAAATCGATAGCGTATCCGCCTGCGTGATATTTACCAGTTGGGCTGAAAACCAGTATTAATGCCAGGGGTTGACCGGGCTTAATTTGAACAGGGTGAATTAACTTTCTTCAGTACAGCCATGGGCAGTACGATGACAACAGGGCTCTTCTTTTGTAGCTTGGCACTGCCAGCAAATAGCGAAGGCCCCTTCATTAAGTTCGTTACATTGGCTGCATTGCCAGTCGGAATTTTCGCAAAAGCAGCGGCCATCTCCGCTTAAACTTTCTACCACTTTGCCTGCCTGGTGTGCCCAGCTTTCATCAATTAGCCATACTTCCTGCTGAATATCGTGCCAGGGTAGCTCGCCAACGGCCCCCGCCACGTATTCGTTTTTCATCAGGTAGGGGATGCCTGCTGCCTCAAGTTCACTGCGCAGACGCTGAATTAAAAAGCGATCATCACTACCAAACAGCTTTTGCATGTTTAATCCATATCTATTGACACATTACTTAGCGAGCCTAAATCAGAACCCTCATTGGTGTCCAGTTTCACCATCAACCGTAAATCGTTGGGCGAATCAGCATGATGCAGTGCTTGCTCAAGCTCAATATCGCCTTGCTGATATAGCGTATAGAGCGCCATATCAAAAGTTTGCATTCCTGATTCCCGACTTTTCTTCATGGCGTTTTTTAATTCGCCAATACGGTTGTTTTGAATGAGTTCGCTGACAAACGGCGAATTCAGTAAAACCTCAATAGCCGCCTTACGGCCCCCTTGCTTGGTAGGCACCAATTGCTGTGCCACTATTGCCCGCAAGTTCAGGCTGAGGTCAAACAAAAGCTTATTGTGCAGCTCTTTAGGCGCCAGATGCATTATCCGTTCAATTGCCTGGTTGGCGTTATTGGCATGTAATGTGGCCACACACAAGTGTCCCGTATCGGCAAATGACATAGCATACTCCATGGTTTCCATGGAACGAATCTCGCCTAGCAAAATCACATCAGGCGCCTGACGCAAGGAGCTTTTCAATGCCTCGTCAAAAGAATGGGTATCAATCCCGACTTCACGCTGGGTAACCACACACTGGCCGTGGCGGTGAATAAATTCTATAGGATCTTCAATGGTCAGGATATGACCTTTAGAATTATGATTCCGATGATCAATAAGCGCTGCCAGCGAGGTTGACTTACCCGTGCCAGTGGCGCCTACCATCAGAATAAGCCCGCGTTTCGCCATAATGACATCTTTTAAAATGGCGGGTAATCCTAAATCATCTACCTTTGGAATTTCCGTTACAATTCGCCGAATAACCATGCCCACTGAGTCCCGCTGCCAAAAGGCACTACACCGAAACCGCCCCAATCCGGAAATACCTACAGCAAAGTTAGCTTCTTTTTGGGTAGTAAGCTCCTCGATATAGCGAGCCTCCATCACACTGTGCACCAGTTCTTTAGCCTGAAAGGCTGAGAGTTTGTCTTCGCTAAGACTGGTTAATTCGCCATTTATCTTGGCGCTAACCGGAAAGCCGGCAGTTACAAATATATCTGACGCGCCCAAGTCGGTGGCCTGGCGCAAAAAATCAATCAACACGGTGTATTCCTTAGAAACTGTTTTGTTTATCGACGGACTTAGCTGCGGCATCCTGTTGGCTAACCACACCTTTAGCCACCAGGCGTTGTAAGCACTGATCCATTGTTTGCATGCCCAATGATTGACCGGTTTGAATAACCGAATACATTTGCGGCACTTTATCTTCTCGAATCAGGTTACGAATAGCCGGTACGCCCAGCATTATCTCGTGCGCGGCAACCCTGCCCCCACCAATTTTTTTCAGCAGTGACTGCGAGATGACCGCCCGTAATGACTCAGACAACATTGAGCGAATCATGGATTTTTCTGCGGCCGGGAATACATCGACAATACGGTCAATCGTTTTCGGCGCGGAGTTTGTATGCAGGGTACCAAACACCAAATGGCCGGTTTCTGCGGCTGACATGGCTAACCGAATGGTTTCAAGGTCACGTAGCTCACCCACCAGAATGACATCCGGATCTTCACGTAATGCGGAACGAAGCGCATTGTTAAAACTGTGAGTATCACGGTGCACTTCCCGCTGATTGATGACACTAAGCTTGTTGTCGTGGACAAATTCGATAGGATCTTCAATGGTCAGGATATGATCGCGTTTATGGGCATTAATATGGTCAACCATTGCGGCCAGCGTGGTACTTTTCCCCGAACCGGTAGCGCCGGTAACTAACACCAGGCCGGTAGGCTGGTCGATAATATCTTTAAATATTTCCGGTGCTCCCAGTTCATCCAAGGTCAATACCCGCGACGGTATGGTTCTCAGAACTGCCGCGGCGCCGCGGTTTTGCACAAAGGCATTGACCCGGAAACGGGATAAGTCTTTCACTTCGAATGAAAAATCGATTTCCAGGTTTTCTTCGTATTCTTTACGCTGATTATCATTCATGATTTCGTAAATCAGCGCATGCACCTGCTTATGATCCAGCTCAGGGATATTCAGTCTGCGCATTTGTCCGTCAACCCGGATAATCGGCGGCAGGCCAGCTGACAGGTGCAAATCCGACGCGTTATTCTTTACACTGAAAGCTAAAAGTTCGGTAATATCCACGATTACATCTCCATATCGATAGGTGCACTATGCAAACAATAGCAGAACGACTGAAAATCACCTATGAACGCATAGATCAGGCGACTGCGCAGGCTAATCGTCCTTCAAATTCGGTCCAATTACTAGCCGTGTCAAAGACAAAACCGGTATCTGATATCAGGCTAGCGTATGAAGCAGGACAACGTTTGTTTGGCGAAAACTATATTCAGGAAGGCGTTGAAAAAGTCCAGGCTTTAGCCGATTTGCACGATATACAGTGGCATATGGTTGGCCCGGTACAGTCAAATAAAACCAAACTGGTGGCCGAACATTTTGACTGGGTACAGTCAGTAGATCGCGCCAAAATTGCGCGTCGTCTGAACGACCAGCGCCCCTCCGCTTTACCGCCCCTCAATATTTGTATTCAACTAAATATCGATAATGAAGACACCAAGGCCGGTGTTACGCCTGCGCAATTGCCGGCATTAATTGAAGAAATTGGCCAGTACCCGCAGCTAAAGTTGCGTGGCTTGATGGCTATCCCACGGGCCCAGGTTGGTGTCGATGAACAACAACGTAGCCTGACCAGGCTGGCAGATTTATTTGCCCAATACCATACAAAGCTGAGCGATTTTGATACCCTGTCCGTAGGTATGAGTGACGATTTAGAAGCGGCCATCGGTCACGGTTCCACTATGGTACGTATTGGTACGGCCATTTTTGGTGAGCGTAACCAGTAGCTTTTTGCGTTACATTTTTTTTGTCAGACCAAAAGGACAGACATGCAACAGAAAAAACTCGCGTTTATTGGCGCCGGCAATATGAGCCGGAGCATCATTAGTGGGCTTATCCAATCAGGCTATAACAAAGACCTGATCATGGCCAGCAACCCTTCTACGCCCAAACTGGACGCATTAAAAGAAGAGTTCGGTATTCAAACTACCCAGTCAAATGATGAAGCGTGTACTTTTGCCGATGCTATTGTTTTGTCGGTTAAGCCGCAGATGATGGGACAGATGTGTGAAGCGTTGCAAAGCAACGATCTTAGCGACAAACTGTTTATCTCTATCGCGGCCGGCCTGCCGGTGAGCCGTCTTAAAGAAATGCTCGGCGGTGACTATCCGGTTGCCAGAGTAATGCCTAATACCCCCAGCTTATTGGGTAAAGGAATGTCAGGGCTTTATGCCGACCCCACGATTACCGATACCAATCGACAATATGTTGAAGATATGATGAACGGCGTGGGCGACACTGTATGGGTTGATCAGGAAGATGATATCAATGGGGTTATTGCAGCGGCCGGCAGCAGCCCAGCCTACTTCTTCTTATTTTTACAAGCTATGCAGGAAGAAGCCATTAACATGGGTTTTGATCAGGCGGCTTCACGGAAAATGGTGCAGCAGGCAATGCTGGGCGCAGCCGAAATGGTATGCCAAAACCCTGATCTGGAACTAAGTGAACTGCGGGCTCAGGTCACCTCAAAAGGTGGCACCACCGCCGCAGCTGTTAATACGTTAATTGATGAGGGTTTACAAGAAACCGTCTCTAAAGCAATGCGCGCGGCAGTAGCCCGGGCAGAAGAAATGGCTAAACAACTTTAAATTTTTGTAGGAAGTTAATCGATGAGCGCAACGGTATTTCTTGTCTCTACCCTGTTCAATTTGTATTTGATGGTAGTGATTTTACGCTTGTGGCTACAGTTGGTTCGAGCCGATTTTTATAATCCGCTAAGCCAATTTGTAGTAAAAGCCACCCACCCAATTGTGGGGCCGTTGCGACGCGTTATCCCCTCGCTGGGCCGGTTCGACACCGCCACCTTTGTTTTGGCCGTTATTGTTGCGTTAGCTAAAATTGCGACCTTATACTTGTTGGTCGGCGCCAGCTTTGCCAATCCATTACACTTATTCTTACTCGCTGTGGTCGATGTAGTGAAAGAAGCGTTCTCGTTAGTATTTTGGGTACTGATTCTGCGCGCTATATTAAGCTGGATTTCGCAGGGCCAAAACCCGGTAGAACATGTGCTGTATCAGCTTACCGAACCATTTTTAGCTCCTATCCGAAAGATTATCCCCCCTATTGGCGGGCTAGACCTATCGGTATTAGTGGCCATTGTGGCACTGCAATTTATTCAAATACTACTGCAAGACACCTTTGGCCTTTATTAAGCCGGGGGGTAGCGGGGTTACGAGGGCGATGGATTAATATGCCTATACGCATGCCAAATTGGCTATTGATAGTAGTGGCCTGTCTGCTGTTTAGTGCACCTGGTGCAGCTGAGCAGAAAAAGACCCTAGGCCAATGGGACGTGCATTATATTGTGGTGAATACGGCATTTTTAACCCCGCAAGTCGCTCAGGCCTACGGTATTGTGCGCAGCAAATACACTGCGCTGGTAAACATATCGGTACTTGATAAGCAAAATCAGCAAGCCCAGAATGTGGATATTACCGGCACCGCCACCAACCTTCTGGGCAAACAACATCCGTTGGCTTTTCGAAAAGTTGAAGAAGGTGAGGCTATTTATTATCTGGCGAATATTGCCTTTGATGATATGGAAACGTTTCGGTTTGTTATTGATATCAAACGCGGAAGCGCCAGCCATACATTGAAATTTCAGCAAAAACTGTACGCTGAGTAGCGCCCCTGCTTAACTACCTTGCTTACGCTCGTTCTTAAGGCGAAGACGATGCTTTAGCTAGCCGTTATTTGTTAGCACCGGGTAGCCAGCAGGCTCATATTGTAAAACCTGAACCTTTCACTTTCTAACCTCCACGGCGCCCACTACTGCTAACGGTAAAGCCCGTTCCGTACAACTTCCATCCGAAGCTATTCAGCCGCCGTAAACTATTTTTGCTAGCCAGGCCCTGGCTAGCTCCGCGTTTGTATTCTTCCATGCTATGCACGTCACTATCCTACGCCCATCACTATGCTATGCGCATCGTTCAGCGCCGCCATTAAGCGGGTTGCTGGCTAGCCAGGCCTTACGGAAGGGACTCAGGCTACTGCTGCTTTGGCCGACTGCTCGCGCTCTGTAGCCTTGAAAAAAGCCTGGCGCGAAAGTACGCGTTCTTTGTAGGCCTGAACATTGTCATGCGGCAATGCCAGCTTCGATTCATCGGCCCAGGCCAGTAACTGCCCGGCGACAATATCAGCCATACTGAACATCGGCCCGCTAACGTAATCTTTAGCGCCTAATAACGTAGAAAATTCGCTGATTGCCCGTTCAAACTCAAAAGTCGCCACCTGCTGCATTTGGGCCAGCCGATGATGTTCAGGTAAAATGAAGTCGTGTTTCACTATGTTCCATAGCGGCTGTTCAAGCTCGGTTATCATAAAACACATCATTTGCTGGTATAACGCGCGTTCGCTACTGCCGATGGGGGCGATAAGCTCGTGGTAGGCGTGATTTTCCCCTAAATAGGTGACAATCGCCGCCGACTCACTCAGATGCCCCTGAGGGGTACTTAGCAAAGGAATTTTTCCGGTAGGCGTGAGCGCCAGGTAATCAGGATGCCGATGCGCCCCACTGAATAAATCGACAAGTTTATAGTGGTATTCCAGGCCTATTTCTTCCAATGCCCAGGCCACCCGCAACGAGCGGGTTCCCGGATAACCATATAAGGTATACATAGTCTGCTTCCTGTTCGCTAAGACGAGGGCGCGGCAGGCTAGTTCTGAACGTCTCTGAGAAACACCAGATCATTACCGCTGCTTTGTTCTTCACTGAAATAATAGCCTTGTTCGGTGAAGTTGTGCAGGTCGGCGACTTCCTCAACCTGATTCTCAAGTATATACCTTGCCATTAAACCGCGGGCTTTTTTTGCATAAAAACTGATTACTTTATACTGCCCGTTTTTGTAGTCTTTAAATTGCGGGGTAATAATGGCGCCCGCCAGTTTGGCTTTCTTTACCGCGCGAAAATATTCGTTGGATGCCAGGTTAACTAATACGTTGTCGCCTTGTGCCTGCATAGCTTCATTAAGTTTCTGGGTAATAGTGTCGCCCCAAAAACTGTACAAGTCTTTGCCCTGCGCATTGTCAAGCTTGGTTCCCATTTCCAGTCTGTACGCCTGCATTAAATCCAGGGGCCGTAGTACCCCGTAAAGACCCGATAAAATGCGTAAATGACGCTGGGCATAGGTTACTGCGTTGTCGCTTAGGCTTGGCGCATCCAGGCCGGTGTAGACATCACCATTAAACGCGTATAACGCCTGACGGGCATTAGTTTTAGTAAAAGGAGTAGTAAATTCTGCAAACCGCTCGGCATTGAGTGTGGCTAATTTATCGCTGATACTCATCAACGAGCCCAACTGAGCTGGGGTAAGTTCGCGGCACCGTTCAACCAGTTGACTGGCTTGTTCAAGCAGTTCAGGCGAGGTTGCCTGATCGGTCGGAACGGGACTGGTAAAATCCAGGTTTTTAGCAGGGGATACAACAACAAGCATGGGCGCTCCTACAGCAATCATTTTAGTGACGCAAAGTGTAGCCTGATAGCCGCCGGGCTTAAAGTCGAATAACTATATCACTGTAATCAGTAAATTGATTACGCCGGTGGTTTTGCAGCAGGGTGTTGAATACAGGCGAATTACCCCAATCATATAAACTATCAACGGGTTTGTGTTTTAAATCACGCTTCGGTTTGCTATAACCAAAGCAAAATTGCGATCTGGTTTCATATTTCAGACATAGTAACCCTACACAGTAAACGCATCCCCTGATGCAACTTTAGTTTTTTCTGACAGGTCATAGTGATGTATGAAACGGCCCGTCAGTATATTTTTTTAACTCCCACATTCAGAGAGAACTATGAGCAATCAGTTAGAAGCGCTACGCGAGATGACGACAGTTGTTGCTGACACCGGCGATATTGAAGCCATTAAGAAGTATCAGCCTGTCGATGCCACTACCAACCCTTCTCTTTTATTAAAAGCAGCCAGCCTGCCACACTACAAGCAAATTATTGATGATGCGGTAGCATGGGCTAAATTACAGTCTAAAGATGCCGACCAGCAACTTGTAGATGCCTCAGATAAACTGTCAGTGCTTATCGGCAAAGAAATTTCAGGCTCTGTGCCAGGACGTATTTCTACCGAAGTAGATGCCCGTTTATCATTTGATACCGAAGCCACCATTGCTAAAGCCGAGCGTTTTATTGAACTGTATGCCGATGAAGGCATCGATAAATCGCGCATTCTGATAAAAATTGCTTCTACCTGGGAAGGCATTCGTGCTGCTGAGGTACTTGAGCAAAAAGGGATTAACTGCAACCTTACGCTGTTGTTCAGTTTTGCTCAGGCCCGTGCCTGTGCTGAAGCCGGCGCATTTTTGATTTCACCCTTTGTAGGCCGTATTTTAGATTGGTATAAAGAGAATACCGACAAAAAAGAATACGCTTCACATGAAGATCCAGGCGTGCAGTCGGTCACTGAAATCTACGATTATTATAAGCGTCATGGTTATGACACGATTGTAATGGGCGCAAGTTTCCGCAATATTGGTGAAATTCAGGCGCTGGCTGGCTGTGACCGCTTGACCATCAGCCCTGCCCTGTTGGAAGAACTGGCCAACGAAACTGCTGAACTAAAAGCCGTATTGAAAGATGAAGGGGCCAGCGAAACACCCGGGGCTAAAATAAGCGAAAGTCAGTTCCGCTGGGAAATGAATGAAGATCCTATGGCAACTGAAAAGCTGGCCGAAGGTATCCGTAACTTTGCTGCTGACCAGGTCAAACTGGAAACTACGCTAAAAGAAAAACTGGATATCTAGTTTACTGATACGACCACTTTATGCCCCCCTCAAAGGTTATGCTTTTTAGCATAACCTTTTGCTTTATTGACTAAACTATAGGAAATCATCATGAGCACACTGACCAGCCAGCCACAATGGCACCGGCTTTCTGAGTTAGCCGCATCGGTTAAAGACGCGCATATGCGGGATTGGTTCAGCCAGGACCCTTCGCGCGCCGACACAATGCAGGCCGAAGCGTGCGGCATTTTTTTGGATTATTCTAAAAACCGTGTAACTGATGAAGTGATGACGTCGCTGTTTGAATTAGCGGAAGCTCAAGGGCTGTCGGCACAGCGCGATGCTATGTTTGGTGGCCAGCATATCAACAGCACCGAAAACCGTGCTGTATTGCATACCGCGCTCAGAAACTTCTCCGGTGAACCCGTGATGGTAGACGGCAAAGATGTAATGCCCGAGGTGCAAGCAACGCTGGATAAGATTCAGAAATTTACCGAAACAGTCCATTCTGGGTCTCATTTGGGTTATACCGGTAAACCGGTAAAACAGGTTGTAGCGATTGGTATTGGCGGCTCGTTCCTGGGGCCAAAGATCATGACCGAGGCACTCAAGCCTTACCGTAGTGATGCGGTAAAAGTGCACTTTGTTGCCAATGTCGATGGTTGTCATATACATGATGTTTTAAGCAGCCTGGATCACGAAGAAACCTTGGTAGTCATGTCTTCCAAGTCGTTTTCGACCCAGGAAACGCTGCAGAATACCCAAACGGCTAAACAATGGTTCTTATCTGCTGGTGGCACCCAAGAAGACATTGCCAAACATTTTGTTGCCGTATCTTCAAATGTAAAAGCTGCCACCGACTTCGGCATAGCTGAAGAAAATATCTTTCCCATGTGGGACTGGGTAGGCGGTCGTTATTCTTTATGGTCAGCTATTGGTTTGCCGATTTCCCTGAGCCTGGGTTTTGATAATTTTAAGGGCTTACTGGAAGGTGCGCATGAAATGGATAAGCATTTTAAGAATGCACCATTAGAGAGCAACCTGCCCGTTATTATGGCGATGCTGGGTGTTTGGTACCGCAATTTCTTTGATGCGCAGTCAACAGTGATGTTGCCTTACTATCATTACCTGCGCGGATTACCTGCCTATGTGCAACAGCTTGATATGGAAAGTAATGGTAAGCAAGTTACCAAACAGGGTGACGTGGTGGATTACGCCACCGGCCCAATTATTTGGGGTAGTGAAGGGACCAACGGTCAGCATAGCTTTCACCAGCTTATTCATCAGGGGACGTCGCTGATTCCTGCTGACTTCATGTTACCGCTGCACGTACCTAACCAGAACGATACGCATCATGCCATGCTGGCTTCTAACTGCTTTGGCCAGGCCCAGGCGCTTATGCAGGGTAAAACCTTTGATGAGTGCTATACAGACCTGGCTGATGAAGGCTTGGATGAGGATACCCGTAAGCATATTGCACAACATAAAACGATGCCAGGCAACAAGCCCAGCAACACATTATTGTTCGAAAAACTGGATCCGGTAACACTTGGCGCGCTGGTTGCTTTGTATGAACATAAAGTGTTCGTTCAGGGCGTAATCTGGCAGGTGAACTCCTTTGACCAGTGGGGTGTGGAATTAGGAAAAGAGCTTGGTAATCAAGTGCTTGATGGGATTCAAGGGAACGCACAAGAAAGTCAGTTTGATGTGTCTACCCAACAACTCATCGCTAAATTTCGCTCTGCCAATGCACCAAAATAGGCTGTTGCCATAGGTGCATCTCTGATACTTCGATAATCTATATCGCGGCTGGGCCTTCCAGCCGCACTTATCTACCCTGAATGAACACCACTATTGTCACTGAACCGTCACAATTTGTTAATAAAAAGTAAACTTTCTTATTTTATTTTCGTTGTGGCTATGATACAAAAATGGATAGAGGGATTTACGTTTCACTCTGTCACTGTTGTAAGTGGTACCATTAAGGAGATCCTCGTGGATAAGTCAGATCTATTTACTATGTTAGATATCGAAGCAACTCCAGCGAAAACAAAAAGTAAAAAGCGGAAGTGGAGAGAAATAGAAGCGCTGCAAGATAGATTCAGACTGGAAAAAGAGCTCGCCGAGATTGACTATAGTTTCGAGTACGAACTGGAAACAATGGAACGATAAACACAAAAAACGGCCATCTGCATAAGATGGCCGTTTTTCGTTTCGGTCATAGTTGCGTTACCTGGAGATACTGGGGCTGGCTTTTATTGGGTAAAGACAGACGCTTACGCCCCTATATCCTGTCGCAGTGCTGATTTATGCTACTTCAGGTGGTTAGCGACTCGGTCTCGGTTCACACTCGGCTCACTCTCGACTCACCCTCGATAATAGAGCGCCCCGCGTCCGAAAGCACGCTGAACTCGGCTCAGGCTGCGTAGGCAATGCTGTTTTATGCTACTTCAGGTAGTTAGCGACTCACTCTTGATAATAGAGCGCCCCGCGTGTCCGAAAGCACGCCGAACTCGGCTCAGGCTGCGTAGGCAATGCTGTTTTATGCTACTTCAGGTAGTTAGCGACTCACTCTCGGTTCACTCTCGACTCTCTCTCGGTTCACTCTTGATAATAGAGAGCCCCGCGTGTCCGAAAGCACACCGAACTCGGCTCAGGCTGCGTAGGCAATGCTGATTTATGCTACTTCAGGTGGTTAGCGACTCACTCTCGGTTCACTCTCGACTCTCTCTCGGTTCACTCTTGATAATAGAGCGCCCCGCGTGTCCGAAAGCACACCGCAATTGGCTCAGGCTGCGTAGGCAATGCTGCATCGTACATAATACGTATGCCCCTGCAAAGATGCACAGATCACCGCTAAAGATAACGCTGGAGATAAGGGGGTAGAATGTCACTGTAGGGTAAACCCAGGGTACTTATACTTACTTATACTTACTCACAGCTACTTGCTAACACTACGCACGGCGGTTAACCGCATGCAACAGGCGTGGCCGTAAATAGGGCTAGGATATCCGGCTATTCACACTGTAGATGGACCGTATCGCTTACAGCATCACATTATCTTTTACCTTGATAATCTATCTGTAGTTTTGAAACCATTGCGTTTACCCTTTGCATTAATACGCTAGCGGTGTTCGCCCGGGTTCAAATAACACTTGGTTAAGCCTGGATAGTATTACCGGCAAAGTTGCGACCCATTGCGCAGGCAAAAACCTGCCGTGTAGGCCTGCGCTTGAATAAAAAAACTGCGCAGGCTTACTTAGTAGCCGGCGCAGGACTGAAAGGGAAGTCAGATAGGGAGGGAGTACTATACCTGCCAGGTAATAGGGGTTTTACCTTGCGCCTCTAACAGGCGATTGGTCTTGCTAAAGTGCTGGCACCCCAAAAAGCCGCGATGGGCCGACAAGGGTGAGGGATGAGGTGCAGTAAGTACATGGTGACGGGCGGTATCAATACCTGCACCTTTTTTTTGCGCATGACTGCCCCACAACAAGAACACGACACCTTCAAGATGCTGATTGACCGCGTCTATCACCGCGTCAGTAAAGGTTTCCCAGCCAAATTTTGCATGGCTATGGGCCTTACCCTGTTCTACTGTTAATACGGTATTTAGCATCAATACCCCCTGCTCGGCCCAACTGGATAACGTTCCATGGGCCGGCACGGCAAAATCGGCAATATCGGCGGCTAATTCTTTATATATATTGTTCAGTGAAGGCGGCGGTTTAATACCAGGCAATACTGAAAAGCATAGTCCGTGAGCTTGGTTAGGGCCGTGATAGGGATCCTGGCCCAACATTACGACTTTTACATCGCTAAGCTCAGTGAATTTAAGGGCGTTAAATACCTGTTCACGGGGTGGGTATACCACTTTCCCCGCCGCCCTTTCTTCCTCTACACGCTCCATCAGGGCCTGGAAATAAGGTTTTTCCTTCTCCGGGCCCAGTACGTCATGCCACTTCACGATTGGGTTTGCAACAGATCAAGCATGTGGGCTTTTAATGCCTCGTAACTTGGCTCTAAATCCACCGCCAGGCTATCTTCGGTGGCCACCGCAGCAAGCTCTCGTGGCAAGCTGATAGGCTGGCCTAATACATTTTCGACCGTTTCGCGAAATTTGGCCGGATGCGCGGTGCCTAAAAACAGTCCTTTTTCACCTTCTTCCAGCCCGTGGCTTAGCGAACGAAAGGCGATAGCCGCATGGGGCTCACTGGTATAGCCTGCCTGCGCTAACTGACGCATGGCAATCTGGGTGTATTGTTCGTCTACGGATTCGCCACGCAAACAGGCTTTGTCTATATAGCCCTGTTCAATTAATGCCTCGATACGCGGCCAGTTGTTAGGCTGACTGACGTCCATGGCGTTAGAGAGGGTCGCAACTGTTGCTTTTGGATCCCATTCACCGGTTTTCAGATAACGCGGCACGGTGTCGTTAAGGTTAGTCGCCGCAATAAACCGTTTTATAGGTAACCCCATTGCTTTAGCAATCATACCAGCCGTCAGGTTGCCAAAATTACCGCTGGGTACCGAGACCACCAGCTGCTCGCGTTCGGCTACCGGAATTTGGCTAAGAGCTTCAAAGTAATAACATACCTGTGCCAGTAAACGGCTGATATTTATTGAGTTGGCAGAATTGAGATGCAACCCGTCGCGAACATCAGGATCGTCAAAAGCCTGTTTAACCAGCGACTGGCAGGCATCAAAATCGGCTTCAATGGCTACCGTATGGATATTGCCACCTAAGGTTGAAAACAGCTTTTCCTGCAACGGGCTGATTTTTCCTTTAGGGAACAATATAACCACGTTAATGTTACTGATACCATGGAATGCCTGGGCGACGGCAGCGCCTGTATCACCTGAGGTTGCGGTGAGAATGGTTATCGGTTGACCCGCCGAAATACGCGCCAGCACCTGCGCCATAAAGCGGCCGCCAAAATCTTTAAAGGCCAGCGTGGGGCCATGAAAAAGTTCCAGCGTATATATATCGTCGGTGACTTTCTCTACCGGAGCGGCGAAGTTAAATGCTTGCTCTACAATTTCATCTAAAACACCGGCACCCAGCTCATCGCCTATAAGCGTATGCAGAATCTCTATGCTGCGTTCTACAAATGGCTTAGCCAGAAGTGATTCTACATCAGTTAGCTTAGGAATAGCGGTCGGAAAATACAGCCCCTGATGTTTGCCCAGGCCTTTCTTTACGGCTTGTGCAAATGACACTGTATCGGTTGCGTCCTTTAAATTTACTAGTTCCACAATATTTTACCCTTGCTGTTGTTGTACACCCGCCTGCGGGATACGACAAACATGGCTGAAGCCATCTTCGTTTTGCTTATAATTGTTGTCTAACCAGGCAGCAATATGCTGAGCCTGTGCTTGGTCGCGGCATACCGCAAACACCGTTGGGCCAGAGCCCGATATGCCAAATGCCAGCGCGCCATGCTCCATGCTATAGGCACGTGCCTCATCAAATCCTGGCAATAGTGATTTGCGATACGGCTCAGCAATCACATCTTGCATCACACTGGCAGCCAGTTGCTCATTATTGGCATGGAGCGCATGAACAAACACCCCAAGCTGGCGCCCAAATGTCAACGCGTCAGGTAAGTCCACCGTCTTGGGTAAAATATCCCGCGCTGCTGAGGTGGATACGCTAATGCCTGAGTAACAAATAGCCCAGTACCAGTTTTCCATTAAAGGTAAGGCAACGGTGACGGGCGATGACTGGCCGGTCATCAATGTCATCCCGCCAAGATAGCACGGGGCAACATTGTCGTAGTGAATACTGCCACTGATTTGCCCTTCAAGCTCGCCCATCATATGCAATAATTCATCTTGCTTAAATGGCGAATCGAAATGTGCATTGAGTGCATGAAAAGCCGCTACGATAGAGCTTGCACTGGAACCTAGCCCGCTTCCGATAGGCAGGTTTTTGTGCAGTGTCATTGCCAGTGGATGGGTAGCATGGCCGTATTTTACGCACGCTTCGATAAAGTGTTCGTAACAGTGGGTGACAATATTGGTGTTCTCATCCGCGGGCAGTTTGTGCGCAAAGGGGCCGGCCACATGAAGCGCAAAAGCGTCAGCTTGCTGCACTTCCACCACATCACCCAGCGCGGTTCCATCAACTGGCTCCAGCGCCGCCCCCAGTACGTCAAATCCCAGGCTGACATTACCGATTGAAGCTGGGGCGTACGCTATTGTTTTATTTTTCATTATTGAGTCCTACCGGCTAGCCGGCCATTTGTTTCCAGGGCATGGTCCGAAGGATATCAGCAAACACTCCCGCCGCGGTGACCGTCCCACCTGCCCCGTAACCACGAATGACATAGGGAATAGGCTGGTAATAGTCACTGCTGATAGCCAATGCATTTTCGCCGTCTTTTACGGCGGCCAGTGGATGGCTGGCTGGCACCGCCTGAATGGTAACCCGGCATTGATTATCTTCAATACTGCCGATATAGCGCAGCACTTTGCCATCGTTTTGCGCCTGCCTGACTTTTTCTCCAAAACTATCATCTAGCTCGGGCAACCGTCGCATGAACTCATCGACTGAGCATTCCTCAGCAAAGCCTGCTGGCAGCACTGATTCAATGGTTATATCACTTAGCTCCAACTCAAGGTCAGCTTCACGTGCCATAATTAATAGCTTTCGCGCTACGTCCATGCCACTAAGATCATCCCGCGGATCAGGTTCAGTATAGCCGTTTTTGCGGGCAGTTTCGGTTGCTTCAGACAAACTCATGCCTTCTTCAAGCTTACCAAACACATACGACAGGCTACCGGATAAGATACCCTCAAACCGATGCAATACATCGCCTGCACTAAACAGTTTCTGTAGGTTATCAATAACCGGTAAGCCTGCACCTACCGTGGTTTCGTACAGATACTGGCGGTTGGTTTGTAGCGCAGTTTTGCGTAGTTTCCGGTAATAGGTAAGCGTATCGGTGTTGGCTTTTTTGTTCGGCGTCACCACATGAAAACCTTGTTCCAGCATCTCTACATACTGCGCAGCAATACCTGCACTGCTGGTACAGTCCACAATCACCGGATTAACCAGGCTGTTGTGATTAACAAAGTCATGCAGCTGTTCAACCGAAAATGATTGGTCGCTGGCGGCTAACTCTTCGGCCCAGCTGTTACCCACGTCAATACCATTCGGATTGAGCAGTAATTTGCGGCTATTGGCAATCCCGTACACCCGTAACTGGATATTTCGCTTTAACAATGCCGGTTGCTGGCGAGAAATTTGGCCAAGTAATTCCTGGCCTACATTGCCACAACCAATCAAAAACACATCAATAGTATGACGGTTTGAGAAGAAGTTCTGGTGAATCACCCGAACTGCTTTTTTAGCGCGTTTTGCTTCGATAACCGTGGATATTGAACGCTCTGATGAGCCCTGGGCTATTGCCACATTATTGACCCTGGCTTGCGCCAGAGAATTGAAAAACCGTGCTGCCAGGCCTTTCGTATGGCGCATACCATCGCCCACCAAAGTGACAATTGCCAAGTCGCGGCGCACTTCTATCGGGTCAAGAAGCTGGTTTTGCAGCTCTAACGTAAAGGCATCTTCTAACAACGCCAGTGCTTTGTCGGCATCTTTGTTTTGAATACAAAAGCTTATGCTGTACTCAGAACTGGATTGGGTAATCAATGAAATAGAAATATTGGCGTTCGACATGACCTCAAACACCCGGCTTGCCATACCCACCATTCCTTTTAGGCCGGGACCGGCGACATTGAACATAGTAATGTCATCTAGTTGGGAAATACCTTTTACCGAGGTCCAGGTTTCGCTGGCTTCATTAGATATTAAGGTACCCGGTGCGGCTGGGTTTAGCGTATTACGGATAAGGCAGGGAATATGGTGCTGAGCAATAGGTCCGATGGTTTTAGGATGCAATACCTTGGCGCCAAAGT
Source organism: Alteromonas indica (assembly GCA_003056425.1). Classification (GTDB taxonomy): domain Bacteria; phylum Pseudomonadota; class Gammaproteobacteria; order Enterobacterales; family Alteromonadaceae; genus Alteromonas; species Alteromonas indica. The sequence continues at coordinate 51,731 of PYVY01000009.1, read as the reverse complement.
ACGATAATTCCATGGCCTCCTGATAGGTTAGCTTATCCAGTAAAACGGCCCCTTCAACCTGATTCGGATCCGCGTTGTACACGCCATCTACATCCGTCCAGATTTCGCAGGCTTTAGCCCCGATACAGGCAGCAAGAATAGCGGCTGAATAATCTGAACCATTGCGCCCGAGGGTAACTTTCTCGCCTACTTCGTTAGCGGCTACGAAACCAGGCATGACCAAAAAGACACTACCATCGGCAACAATATCGCTGAAGTTCGCTTTGCTTAATGCCACATCGGCAATACTATCAAGATAATCTCCCTGAGCCCGCACGTATTCCACCGGATCGATTATCTGGTTGGTAATACCTTTGGCACTTAAGATACCGCTAAACAAAGTGACACTAATGTATTCGCCAATACTGAGTAAGCCAGCTGTTACTGAGTCGGGAGCACAACCCAGTAGACGAATGCCATCAAGCTGCTTTTTAAGGCTGGCCAGCTGGTTATCAATAAATGCTACCACCCCGTCGTAGTCGAAGCCCGATAATATATCGTTAAGCTGGGCAGCAATGCCGGTGACCAGCGTTTCAAGTTTTTCAAATAGTGGTAGAAAATCCTGATCTGCTGCGGCCTGTTCACATAACAGGGAGAGTGCGTTAGTCACTCCTTTGGGGGCAGAGAGCACCACGGCAGCGCCGTCGGTTTGGTGGGTGGAAATGCTAATCTCGGTCACACGCAGGTAGCGCTGTGCATCGGCCAGAGAAGATCCACCAAACTTTAACACTTTCATTTGTTGCTCCTTATTGATTGGGTTAACTACATCAATTTTTGCAGCTTTAAGTTAAAAAAAAACCCGCTCTCGGTGAGGGCGGGTTTTTTGGTATTTGCGTCTAACATGCACTAACCAGCAACCGCCCTCAAAGAGGTGGTAATCATAATCATGCCGGTGGTGCTTGTTATTGTTTTCATGGGTTCAATTTGCCGTATAGACGTCTATATGTCAACCGCCTTTGTGTAAATTTTAGCAAACAGTGTGATCATGTCCATTCTGCATGGGCATTTTACCGTTTGCGGGAAATCCTTTAGATTCATGGAATTAGTAGGTGTACGCGATCTCGGCAGGCTTTTATTTTCACGGTTTCGCTGAATTCAGAGGTAAAAATACGCTAAAAATATTCCCGCTGAAGTAGCTTAACGTTTTGAAAGTTAATATGTTTATTCGAAAGGGCAGCAACCTCAAATTGTGCGCCCAAACGGGCTTACGATGCCCCACAACATTCGGTCACACAAGGCGTCAAACTTAAGTAGCCAGGTACTGCTGCCTGGTTTTACTAAGGTATGGTGGGGCAACTATTCTAAAGCTGCTGCAGTTTTTTCTGAATCGGTATACTCGGGGAATGTTTAGCTCGCAACCGCAACATTAATATAAAGAGTATTGTTTAATAGATGCCATGTTGTAGCGAAGTCAGCTGGCATAAACCAGATTGCGGGCGACCCTGGCCTTGTGCCATTACACACCGTACTTTTATGTGGGTTAAGCACCCTGTGAGCTGGCTTTTTTGCACTGAAGCGTGGCTGGCCCAGATAGCCCGATAAAGAACCCGCAACCGAAACCTAAGCATAGGTGCAAAACCACTATGGTTTGCTTACACGTAAACTGTAGGAGGGGAAATACCTCTAACATATTTAGCCAGTCCAACCAGATCATGGCTTTAGCCAAATAGGATCTTTAGCCAAATGAGGTTAGCACCTTGGTTATTGCTTTGCTCCTTCCGTCAATGAACCATGAAGGCTGGCCTTTTGCCCCATCAGCTATCGCTGTCGTAGTGCCAGAAAGACCCCACTACCTAAGCCTGTCTGTGAGCCGTTGGTAAACGCCCGTACCGGCTCCGAGTCCTGGCTGGCTAGCGGTAATTCGGGTTACACTTAATCTTTTTCACTTTTGGCTTCCATGCTCTGTGTGGTTATTCAACACAACATGGGGTGCTGCCGATAAGCTTTTTCACAGGATAAGCCCTATGAGTACAACAGTAAAAATTGAAGATATAACCATTGGTACCGGTAAAGCTGCCGAAAAAAGTGCGTTAATTACCGCGCACTATCGCGGCTTTTTAGAAGATGGTAGTGAGTTTGATTCATCGTATGCTAAAGGCCAGCCATTTCAAACGGTGCTATCAAAGAATAAAGTGATACAAGGCTGGTTTATTGGCCTGCAGGGAATGAAAACCGGGGGGAAACGAAAACTATGGGTGCCCGCTGAACTGGCTTATGGCGACCGGCAGATTGGCGAGATGATCCCAGCGAACAGTAACCTGCTATTTGAAATAGAGCTACTTGAAGTTCTCACTCGCGACGACTAAACCTACGCCACCCAGCTAACGATATGCTCGACGCGTTATGATATACCCTATGGGCGGCACTGGGCGCCGACTACTGGGCTGATTGAAAACCTATTACCATATAGCCGCTAAATTAGTTTCGGTGTTTTCGCGCGTCGCCAACCAAGCCTTTCTTTCTTCCGCCCGAAATGCCTTAACATATAGGCTGCCTATGCTTACATACCCGTTGAGCTTTATTTCGGCCCGTCATCGGGATGAATTTATTTTGTATTGCCGCCAGTGCTGTCATCTTACTCATTTGGTATAAGCCAGGCTAAGTAGCAGACCTTTACATTGTACTTTTTTAACGACTATTCCATAGTGAGCTCTACGCTATTTTACCGGCGCCACCAAAACCTATGTTGGTCATAATCTAACATACACGTGCGGTGCGTTCACGCCGATCAGCGTAGCGGCCATGAGCGAAGCATAAGTTGTCTCCAGGATAGGCCCGTTATGGTTTATACTGCTGTTTTGCGATAAATAATTCAGGGTGTCTTATGTGCGGTTTGTGTATTGAGCCGGTCAGCTTCAAGGCATGGCAGCAAGGGCAATTCGACATTACACGGCTTGAAAATGAGCCAATGTTTGACACATTGCTTCATGCTCATGCCATGACCGAATTAACCACAACTGCCGATGGCGGGCTGGCCTATGTAGCACGTCATGCCCCCGATGCAGCTTTAGCCCCCTGGCTGCTGTTGCAAGCACAGCAACATTTCCCGCTTAGCGCATTCCAGCACCAATGGTTGAACAAGTCATTCCCGCGCCAACTCGCAGAAGAACAGGCGAGCGCCTTGTATCAAGCCCTATCGGCAGACTTTCCCCTTGTTCACGCCTGGCTAACCCATCATCCGGCCACTATACTCTGTGATCATTCTACACCCAGCAACGCATTGCTGGATGAATGTGAGGCATTTATCTCTACCCTATGTGGTGGGTTTTGGTATGAGTACAGCCCTCCCCACCCCGATAATTATTTTCCGGCCATGCAACTTATCAACGCTCACCAATATTGGGCGGGCGAGGCCTTTGAGCAGCTACCATTATCTCTGTTTGTGGTCACCGACTTGCTGCTAACGCACCGCCCTACCTGCGCTGCGTTACAATTTGTGGCAACCATGGAGTTTGCAGCCAGTTTCGAGTCATATGTGTTAGCCTGGCGGCGGCGAGTGGCTTATCATTTGCTATGTTCCCTGGACATAACCCACTCTTCTACCTTGCTTAGTGCTATGGACATGTCTGTGCTTTACTATTTAGCATTGCGGTTTTCCTCCACTGAGGCCAATCAGCATGAACGCCAGACAACCCTTTATACAGCTATAGTCAACGCAATAAAACACGCTGGTGAAAATGATAGCCTGGATAAAAACGCCGTCCTTGCCAGCCTGAGCTGACCTCCCGTGCAGGACAAGCGCTGACTGCCTGATTAAGCCCGTCACATCCCTCTGTTGCGGTGAGTGCTTTTCACCTCCCGGCTTCCCCCTGACCTAGCCGGCCAAACGTTCTTATCAGCAATTTTTTGTCCTCTCTCTGCCATCTCTGGCAAAGCTGGAATAGCCCATGCATTTTGCTAAGCACATGGTAACTAAGAGGACTCATCACATGGCTGATAATAACTACCCAACCCCGCCGTTTTCACCCCAACAAACCGGCGAGCTACCAGGACAGGAACACAGCATGGACCCGCGCCCGGTCTTTGCTGGTGAGCATTACAAAGCGGCCGGTAAACTTGAAAATAAAGTTGCGCTGATAACCGGTGGCGATTCCGGAATAGGCCGCTCGGTGGCTGTACTCTTTGCTCGCGAAGGCGCAAAAATTACAATTACCTACTTACCCGAAGAAGAGCAGGATGCCCGCGAGACGGTTGAATATATCGAACAATTAGGCGGCCAGGCACAAATGCTATCGTGCGATGTAACCCGCGCGGAAAGTTGTGAAAATGTTGTGCAGGAAACCCTTAATAAGTTTGGTCAACTGGATATTCTGGTTAACAACGCTGCCTTTCAGAACCACGTCAGCGACATTGAGTCACTAACTTTTGAGCAGTGGGATAAAACGTTTCAAACCAATATTTATGGTTATTTCAGAATGGTTAAAGCCAGCCTGAGCCATTTAAAAGAGGGGGCCACAATAATTAATACCGGCTCGATTACCGGCCTTGAAGGCTCATCAGGTTTATTGGATTACTCGTCAACTAAAGGCGCGATTCATGCGTTTACCAAAACGCTCGCCCAAGACATGGTAGAGCGTGGCATTCGGGTTAATTGCGTGGCCCCAGGGCCGGTGTGGACGCCTTTAAATCCGGCAGAACGCAGCCGCGAAAGTACCAAACAGTTCGGCAGTAAAACGCCTTATGGCCGCCCTGCCCAGCCAGAGGAAATCGCCCCAACGTATGTTTATCTGGCCTCAAATGCGGATTCTGGCTATCTCACCGGACAGGTGATCACTCTATTAGGCGGTGACACCCGCGCAGGCTAATTTTTAACATAATTATAAGGTAACCTATAATGAGCAAAACTGTACTGATCACCGGTGCCTCCAGCGGCATCGGCAAAGCCACCGCTCAGGCGCTGGTAAAAGCCGGGCATAAAGTAGCCCTGACCGCCCGCAGCGACGATAAACTTACAAAGTTAGTAGACGAGCTGGGTAGCGATAATGCTGTGGCATTTGTGGCAGATGCCACCAGCTATACTGAACAGCAACAAGTGGTTAAACAAACACTGGAACACTATGGCCACATTGATGCGGTATTTGCCAATGCCGGTAAGGGAGTATCGCAAGCGGGTACGGAAAACGGCGACCCACAAGAGTGGGACCAGTTAATTGACATTAATATTAAAGCACTTTTATGGACTGCACAGCTTACCCTGCCCCATTTACGCAGCACCGAGGGGCATTTTATTCTGACCAGCTCTGCGGCAGGTCGTCGTCCTATTGAAGGGTCTATTTACGGGGCATCAAAATGGTTTGCCTACGGTTTTGGCCAGAATCTGGCCGAAGAAATGAAACAGTGGGGTGGCCGCTGCACCACCATATGTCCTGGTGTGGTAAATACACCTTTCTTTGAAGAAGACAAAGCTGACAAACTGCAGCCGCAGGATGTTGCCGATGCCGTGGTTTTTGCGATTAACGCGAATCAGCGCAATAGCGTACGCGAGATTTATTTAATGCCCACCCATTAGGCGAAGAAGCAGTGCAGGCACTCTCCTGCACTGCCCTTTCTCGCACCCGCTCTCGCCTGCATTACGCTGTGGTTACTATGGCCTTATTGCGCTGGCATACCGCATAGGTACTCTCAAGTCCTCACATACTTCGCCCTTGCTTTACCCTTAGCGCCAGGCGGCTTTATCGCCCCCAGACAACCCGCGCTTACGCTATAGGCTTGTTTGCTATGCGCAGGGTAAATGATTACGTCGCCATTGGATGCTGGCTGCGATAGCCCGTTACACTAGGCAACAGCATGGCAGCGCGCTACAGTGAAGTATAAAGCGGATAACCAGACAAGTGCGCTGGGTGTATTAAATCACGATGGAAAGCCTGAATGGGCGGGATTATACATCTAAGGGCTATCTGCTATCGCCCTACTATTACTGGTATAAGAAGGAATCAACGTGAGCGAACAAGACCTGGCCGGGCGTATTGCCTATCGGATTATTCAGCATTTTGATCAGAGCTTTCGCTGGTTTTCCCGGATTACCCGCGGCGCGCAGGAGCGTTTTGAAAAAGGCCAGTGGCAACAAACCCAAAGCGCGGTAAAAGAGCGCATTACTATTTACGAAACCAGCCTGGCCGATGCCGTAGCGGATATTTACCACGATGTGGCTGTGCAGCAACAAAATGATGCATTCTGGCAAGCTATGAAAGCGGCCTATGCCCGCTTGTTAGAAGGTCATCCCCAGTTTGAGCTGGCCGAAACATTTTATAACTCGGTTATCGGGCGGATATTCCGCCACCGCAAGATTGACGACACCCTGATGTTTGTACTTCCCAGCCGTTGCTTTTTACCGGGTCAGGATCGGCACAAGGTCATTAACAGCTTTGACCCGGCGACCACGGTAAAACAAATGTACGAGGCGCTCTTCAAGGTATACCGGTTTAATGTGCCATTTGAAAATTTTACGCGGGATTTAGCTAACCTGGAAACCGCCCTGCGCAAGCGGCTTTCTACCCAGCAGTTAGCCAATGTTACTGCGGTGGAGATGTTAAAGCCCGTTTTCTACCGTTCAAAGGCGGCCTATGTGGTGGGCCGTATTTGTATGCCCGACGAAACCTTGCCCTTTGTTATTGCACTGCAAACCAATCAGCAGCAGGCAATATTTGTCGATGCTTTGCTGACCGACAGGAAGGACTTAAGCGTAATTTTTGGTTTTGCCCGCGCTTATTTTATGGCCGATACCCTTCACCCTGCCGAGGTCACCGCTTTCTTACAAGAGTTACTTCCAAATAAAAAGCATTTTGAACTGTATATGGCGCTAGGTCACTTCAAACACGGTAAAACGGTTTTCTACCGTAATTTTCTGCGCCATTTAGAACGATCTGACGATACTTTTGAAGCCGCGCCGGGAATTCGCGGTTTAGTTATGATGGTATTTCATCTGCCGTCGTACGGCGTAGTATTCAAAATCATCAAAGATGAATTTGCTGAAAGCAAAAAAATTACCCGCCAACACGTGAAAGATTGCTATCGACTGGTGAAAATGTCCGACCGGGTAGGACGAATGGCAGATACCCACGAATACGTTAACTTCAGATTTCCGCTTGATAGAATGTCGCCGCAACTGGTGGAAGAGCTTCAGCAAACCTGCGCCTCCAGTATCGAACTTACTGAGAATGAACTGGTCATCAAACACTTGTATATTGAGCGGAAAATGACACCGCTCAATCTGTATCTGGAGCAGGAAACCGATCCGGATAAAATACACAAGGCGATTGATGAACTCGGCTTGTGTATTAAACAAATTGCTCTGGCGAATATTTTTCCTGGTGACATGCTGCATAAGAACTTTGGCGTGACCCGCCAGGGCCGGGTTATTTTTTATGATTATGATGAGATATGCCTGATGAAAGACAGGCACTTTCGCGCCCTGCCAAAATCAGACGACCCCTACGCTATCGACACTCTGTCAGTGGCCCCAAATGATGTTTTCCCCGAGCAGTTTGAACATTTTATTGTAGGCAAAAAACATCTGAAGGCATTGCTTAAATCGCTACACGGCGATTTGATGACACCCACCTACTGGCGCGAAGTACAATTGATTGCCCAGCGCGGAGAAGTACAGAACTTCACCCCTTACAACGCTAAAATGCGCTTTAGCCGAGAGTAGCTATAGCACCCAATAAGCCAGGCCCTGCCCCCTGTAATTAGTGTGCATAAAGTGATCGGTTTACACGCTTTAACATGTAGTACATATGACGAAGTACCCAAACGGAATGTTGGCCCACGGGAAGATTTACTAATCATGAAAGCGTTGATAATAGAAGATGACAAAACGGTAGCTGAACACGTTCACAATAGCCTCACAGAAGCCGGCCATGAATGCACTATGGTAACCGATGGCGCAACCGGCTTAGACACTGCGCGGTCCGGGCAATTTGATATTATAGTACTGGATATTATGCTTCCCGGGGCCGACGGTATAGCCGTTTTAAAAACCTTGCGTGAAGAAGAAAACCAAACACCGGTATTGTTACTCAGCGCCAAAAGCCAGGTAGAAGACAAGGTGCAGGGATTGCGCTCGGGCGCTAATGACTATCTGACCAAGCCCTTTGCCGTTGAAGAGTTGCTCGCCAGAATAGAAGGACTAGCCGGCCGGGTACAGGATACCACTACCGCCCTCAAAGTAGGCGACCTGACCTTAGATCTACTGAACCGTAAGGTCACCCGTGGTGATACTGAAATTGAATTGCAGGCCAAGGAATTTCAGTTACTTGAATGCCTGATGCGTAACCGCGGTAAGGTTGTTACCCGCAGCATGTTACTTGAACATGTATGGAATTATCACTTTGACCCGCAAACCAATGTAATAGACGTACATATTAGCCGCTTACGGCAAAAAGTAGATAAAACGTTTAATGTACCGTTAATTGAAACCGTTCGGGGAACAGGGTACCGCATAGCGGAAAATCTGGCGTGATCGCCATTCGCACATTTACCCGAAGCTCCAGTTTTCGGGTAGGTGCGCTACTGACATTACTTTCCAGTGCTGCCATGGCTTTTGTTGTTTATGTGTGGTCGCTATCGAATGAAGAAACCTTGCTACGTGAAGCGCGCGCAGCTGTCGATGCCCAGGTTTGGGGTTATCAGGCCTGGTATCAGAACAATGGCCGCCAAGGTCTGATAGACGCAATCAATAAAAACCCTTTCTCGGCCACAGCCACTCTGGTTAGCCTGCAAAGTGCCAATGGCGAGTTTTTGGCGGGTAATCTTAGCTCACTTGATGGTATTGCCGTACCGCAGAATACCGACTTTTTTCAGCTGGTTTTTAGTGCAGAAATGTTGGCTGGGGCTACCCGGGATACGGCGCCGAGAGCCGTATTATTTAAAGATGTCACCTTTAGTGATGGCAGCCGTTTATTCATTGCCCGAGACATCGAAGACTTATACACCGCACAATGGATAGGCCAGTCTTTTAGCTGGGTATTTGTGGCAATATTAGGTTGTATCTCGGGGTTGAGCTTCGGGGTGGCGATCTATGTGGTAAACCGGATTAACCGTATGTCGCAAACAGCGGACTCGATAATGCAGACGGGAAATCTAAAGGAGCGTCTGGATATCGATAGCAATTGGGATGACCTGAGTAAATTAGCCGTGGTACTTAACCGTATGCTGGATAAAATAGAGCACTCGGTAGAAAATATTAAATCTGTAACCGATAATATCGCCCACGACTTGCGCACCCCGCTAAGCCGGCTTCGTTCACGGCTTGACCGACTTCCAGATGGCGATATAAAGGGCCAGGCGCAAGCTGAGGCAGACAACCTGCTCGGTATGTTCAGCGGTTTATTACGTATTGCGGATATAGAAAGTAAACGCCAGCGTCAGGGATTTACCGATGTGAATCTGGCCGATGTGGTAACCGATGTAGTAGACCTGTACGAACCCTATCTGGAAGAGCACTCCATGCAACTGGTTACCCACATTACGCCGGTACACTTACACGGCGACCCCAATTTACTGTTTCAAATGGTAGCTAACCTGCTTGACAATACGGTGAAGTACGCTGGTGATGGGGCCAGGGTAGAAGTGCACCTTGGGGTAACGTCGCAAGGCTTTTACGTCAGTATCAATGATAGCGGTGTAGGGCTCGAGGATAAGCATTACGCCCAGCTTGCCCGGCGCTTTTATCGTGCCCAACAAAGCCGCACGACAGCAGGAAATGGCTTAGGTTTATCAATGGTAAAAGCAGTGGCTGACTTACATGATGCCAGCATTTATTATACGCCCGATCCGTTACTCACCGGCAGTGGTTTTGGGGTGACGGTATCCTTTGCATCACCCGCGCTACCTTTGCCCAGCGGGTAATTACTGATTCACTACTAGTCGCTAAATGAAAAGTGAATTACCAAGGGCGACGCGACTTGCTCAGTTACCTCTCACACACGTTAATCTTCAGCTCGGGAATCTCCAGTAAGTTAATCGTAAGCAAGCTAACGCGGCGCCTTACATTGCCCACAGCTTCGTTCCCCTAGCTGCACGTAGATCTGGTCGCAACTAGCAAAGACTCCTGTGGCACCTGCCTAGCCAAATTAGCCGGGCCAGTACGTTCTAAAACGATAATGAAGCGGCAGTAACCAATGCCTACACGCGCGCTAGTCGCGCGTTCCGCCGTAACCTGTTATTGCTATGACGCTTGGCAAAGTGGGCATATTGCCGGATATGCGACATAGAGCCAACACACCCGTGATGGCTTATTGTTTTTGCATAAAGATGGTGACTTCAGCCACCACAATACCGAACTTCTTAATATAAGAACGGTTCATCAGGGTTGTATCATCAAAGGCAAAGAACCAATCATCAAAACTTACATGGTACGTGGTGTCATCTACCGGTAAATCCATCTCGTAGGTGAAGTTAAATGCATTGCCATAGCTGATACCTTGCGCAGGCCCATCAATATCACCGGCTCGCCCCACATAGTTGTTACCGCCCTGAGGCGTGATTTTCCAGGTTCGCTGCAGTGGGCCTTCGCCTACCCCGTACTCAAAGGTTTCACGCATCACCAGCGTACCGTCTTCCATCGCGCCATTTATATCCACCTTGAACCGCTGCACTACTTCACCGCCCCGGTTTTGCGCTATCCCCCACGCTTTTACTTCACCGGTGAAAAATGTTTCAAGATCTAGCGCCGGCTGAACCTGTTGGTATGTTTTACCCTCCGGCCCGCTGGCGCACCCGCCTATTAATAACGCTCCCATCAATGCACTGGCCATAATCACTTTTGTTTTCATTGCTCTACCCCACTAAGAAGCTTTTGACGAAATTCCGGTTCTGACGTGTTTTCACTCAACCAAATAGCAAAAAACCACCGCGTAAACTCGCTATCATCTACAGTGCCAATTAAATTACCATTATGGTAGAACCGAGTAGTTTGCGCCGAAACTGCAATACCCAGCAGTTCGTCGTCTTCATGCACATCTGGAAATATTTGCGTCATTTTCTGGCGCCATATTGCTAACTTCTCTGCATCGTCAAAACCTTGCTTCTTAATTTCGTCGATGCTGCGTTGCGCTATTTTCTCGCCTTTTAAATCCCGTAAATAAGTTAAATTCAATGCATAGGGCGGTTGGTTCTTCCACTGACCTTGAGGGCTGTATAAAGTGGCGTCGTACACGTCCCACAAATAATAGGTGAAACGAGCCTCCCCGATCTGCGCAGGCGCATTCAATGCATCGGCGACGGGGTCAGGTACCGCCGCAACATTATAAAAACTGACTAAACTGCATAACAGCAGGCTCCAGCGCATAACCTTTCCTTATTTTCGGTTTTCTTTGAATACCTTGGTAACTGGCCTTATGATCATGGATTACAAATTTGTAAACCTGGCGGTTTATCCGGTATGCCAAACCAACCTCTTTGTTCTTCTGTGTTTTCCTTCGGCGAGACTTGTTTGCCCAGCCCATTACAGCGTTTTCAGCCTGACTGGGCCGGCGCAGAGCAGGTAGAGCTATGGATTAAACGCGATGATTTAATCCACCCTATTGTGTCGGGTAATAAATGGCGCAAACTGTCCGCTGTACTGGGCAGTTATGCAGACCGGACGGGCGCTTTGCCCGCCCATATTATCAGTTTTGGTGGTGGGTTCTCTAACCATCTCCATGCCTTGGGCTTTCTTTGTCATACTGCCGATATTCGGTTTACGGCGATAGTACGGGGGCATTATCAGCATAACCCCACCCCGATGTTGCGCGACCTGATGCAATGGGGCACCGACTTATCGTATGTTAATAAGACCGACTACCGGCAACGCAGCGAAGCACCATATCTGGCGGCGCTGCAACAGCGTTACCCTGAGGCCCTGGTGATACCGGAAGGCGGCAGTGCCCAAGAAGCCCTCACGGGAATGGGCCAATTGGTTGAGGAAATTCGCGGGGGTCTGGCGACGTTTGATCATATTGCCTGCCCGGTGGCTAGCGGCGCCACCCTAGCCGGTATTGCGGCTGCATTGCAAGGCCGCGAACAGGCGTTAGGTATTGCAGTGCTCAAAGGCCAGGAATATCTGGAAACCCTGGTAGAAAACCTGAGCCCGCACGCACCCGCAAATTGGCATATAGATCACGCCCACTGCGGTCAAGGCTATGCAAAAACCAGCCCCGAGCTAACTCAATTTTGTAGCGACCTGCAGTGCCAGTATGCCCTTGCCGTAGAGCCGGTCTACTCGGGTAAGTTATTTATGGGTATCAGAAAAAAACTGGCAGCAGGCGATTTTACTCCTGGCAGTCGAATCGTTTTGGTGCATACCGGTGGTTTACAAGGGGCCAGAAGGTGATCTTAGCCGGCGTTTTTTTCGTTCAAAAGGGACGGCAGGCAAGGTGTTGTATACATCATGCGTTTCCTATCAACTTATAACAGTTTTACCGTGCCACCGTCTGCCGGTGTGGGCACAGGAGGTTTTTCCCGTGATAAATGGTCCGACACAACTATCTCAGCCATTGCAGCTTTTGGTTACCCGTGCATTATCTTTGTGCGAGTTGATGCTTCCCCATTGTCAGGCAATTTATCCATTTGCAGCAATTTATGAAGACGGCAAAATTGGCTGTTTGTTTACTGATGAACAGCTTAAATATCAAAACGAAAGCTATCTGATTGAGCAGTTACAATGGCGAATTATCGACACCACCACTGATTCTCACAGTTATAGTGTGTTGGTATATGCCGCCACCGTGCAAACCGAGTATCACGAAAAGCTTGATGCAATTGCAATCAATGCATCCAGCCCGGATGGCGAAGAAGTCATGTTGCTTTATCCCTACTTTCGGGTGGGTAAAAAAATTGTCGTATCTCCGCCATTGGCTAATTAGCCGTAACGCCCCCCCTGTCAAGCGAGTGGGGATAAACGTTTGTGATCCGGGATGGTTTCACACACCAGGTTTGTATAGGGTAAACTACGGCTAAGAGTGGCATACTCTGCCCTTATGGCAGGGCCCGCTGTCAATAAAAATTCATCGCCGCAGACATCAACTTTGCTTGCCAATTTAATGATGTCTGCTAGGATTCAGCGCAAATTTCAACACCTTGGGAACTGACTTATGTCTCGAGTATTAATCATCGGCGCCGGCGGCGTCGCAGCAGTAACCGTTAAAAAATGTGCCCGCTTACCGGAGCAATTTGACGAAATTTTCCTGGCCAGTCGTACTGTTTCCAAGTGCGAAGCCCTGCAAAAAGAAGTAGGTGAAGATCGCGTTAAGGCGGTATTCGCTGTGGATGCGGATAATGCCAGCGAAGTTGAAAAGCTGATTAACGAGGTTAAACCCGATCTGGTAATTAACCTTGCCTTACCGTATCAAGACCTGCCTATTATGGATGCCTGTTTGGCTACCGGTACGGATTACCTGGATACCGCTAACTACGAACCGAAAGATGAAGCAAAGTTCGAATACAGCTGGCAGTGGGCGTATCAGGATAAGTTCAAAGACGCCGGCATTATGGCGCTATTGGGCTCTGGTTTTGATCCCGGTGTGACCAATGTATTCACTGCCTATGCAGCTAAGCACTACTTTGATGAAATTCACTATCTGGACATTGTTGATTGTAACGGCGGCGACCACGGTCAGGCCTTTGCGACTAATTTCAACCCGGAAATTAATATCCGCGAAATTACCCAACGTGGAAAGTTCTTTGAAGAAGGTGAATGGAAAGAAACCGATCCTTTGAGCGTGCGCGAAGATCTTGATTATCAGAATATTGGCGTCAGACCGTCTTATTTGATGTATCACGAAGAGCTTGAGTCCATCGTAAAACACTTCCCTACCCTTAAGCGGGCCCGCTTCTGGATGACCTTTGGTGATGCCTATCTTAACCATCTGCGGGTACTGGAAGGTATCGGCATGACCAGTATTGCGCCAATTGACTACCAAGGCCAAAAAATTGTTCCGCTGGAGTTTTTAAAAGCGGTATTGCCCAACCCCGGCTCGTTGGCTGAAGGCTATACCGGAATGACTTGTATTGGTACCTATATCACCGGTATGAAAGACGGTCAGGAAAAAACCATCTTTATTTACAACAATTGCGACCATGCCAAAACAAACGAAGAAGTAGGTGCCCAGGCGGTATCTTACACTACGGGTGTGCCGGCAATGATTGGTGCAATGTTGATGCTTAATAAGGTTTGGAAAGAACCGGGCGTTTGGAACATGGAACAGTTTGATCCAGACCCGTTTATGGATGAGCTGAACAAACATGGTTTACCGTGGCACGTGCTGGAGTGTGACAGCAGCCCTTTTACCCGCTAAGGCAGGAGAATAGCCTTGACTGATTTAACCCAGCGCAGTGAGATACCGTCGCCGTGTTATGTACTTGAAGAAGCACGCCTGGTGGCGAATCTTAAGCTGATGAAGCGGGTGCAGGATGAATCGGGCGCCAGAATTATTCTGGCGCTGAAAGGTTTTTCCATGTGGTCGAGCTTTGAAATTATCAAACCTTACTTACATGGCGCCACGGCCAGCTCAGTATGGGAAGCCAAACTGGCTAGCGAGATGGGCAAAGAAGTGCATGCTTACGCGCCAGCTTATAAGCAAGCTGATATTGCGCAACTGGCCGACCTGGTCAATCACTTGTCGTTTAACAGCTTAAGCCAGTTCAGCGCTTATCGTGAGGCATTACCGGGCGTGTCGCTGGGCTTGCGGATTAACCCCGAGCATCAAGAAGCTGATACGCCGCTGTATGATCCGGCAGCACCAGGTTCGCGGCTGGGGATTCGGGCCAGCGAATTGAATGACGCTGATTTAACTGGTATCGAAGGTTTCCATTGTCATAATTTATGCGAATGTGATTCCTACGCCACAGAGCGTACACTTAATGCTATTGAGCAGCGCTTCGGACCGTGGCTCGGCCAGCTAAAATGGCTTAACCTGGGTGGTGGGCATCTAATGACACGCCAGGGCTACGATGTGGCTCATCTTATTGCGGTTTTAACTTACTTTAAGCAGCGCTATCCGCATCTGGATATCATTTTAGAGCCTGGCTCAGCCGTGGCTTGGCAAACCGGCCCCTTAATTGCTGAGGTGGTGGATATTGTAGAAAATGACGGAAAAATTGCCATTTTGGATATTTCTGCGACCGCTCACATGCCAGATGTACTGGAAATGCCGTACAGACCTGCGATTACCCATGCAGGCTTGCCAGGTGAGAAAGCCTACGACTATAAGCTAGGGGGTAATTCGTGCCTGGCTGGCGATGTCATTGATTCATATTCATTTGATGCCCCCTTACAACCGGGCGATCGTTTACAGTTTGAAGACATGATGCATTACACCATGGTCAAAACGTCGTTTTTTAACGGGGTGGAACATCCGTCAATTGGTATCTTGCGTGCAAATGATGAATTTGAGCTAGTCCGTCAGTTTACCTATGCCGACTTTAAAGCTCGGTTATCCTAAATCTTTACAATACGCTTTACGCCGCAGGCGTCATGCCATGGCGGCGAATTACAACGCATAGGCGCAGTAGCTGAGTAAGACAGTCAATGCATTGTTAAACCGTGTTGTTAAGCTGATTAGCTACCCAAAAAAGCCACACCCAGTGTGGCTTTTTTGGGGCTATCTGACCTGGTGCGCAGCAACCCCGGCTGGGTATGCACAGGGCAATAGACGTGTTTCGATAATTACACTACGCCCCGCCCGTTGGCTACGCCGCTGTCCCCTACCTCACCTTCAGCTAATATCGCGTCATCCAGCGTTAATTTGTAGCGCGTACCCGCGCTGGCTACAATATTGTACTCAAGCGCTTGAAGGTGGTTTTCATCTACCTGTATTTGCGCCTCTTTGTGCGGGTGTAACAGCTCGTATTTACCATCATCATTATGGTCATCGATGACGTTAACCATCCAGGTACCGTCACTAATATCCAATTTCAGGGTACGTGCTACCATTGAAGCCTCCAATTAACTATTCATCATTGGTACGCCCGCACCAGCAAAAATGTTTAGCCCGGATCATTATTTAACGTCAGCCCGGCTTGATACAGCGCATTCTTTTTTAGCTTGTAATGCGTGGCGACAATGGCGGCAGCTTTTTTAAGGGGTAGCTCTGCGCTTAACAGGGCCAATAACTCAAGCGCCTGAGGCGGTAACTCACTGGTTACCGGCGCAGCGCCCGCTACCATCAGAACAAATTCGCCTTTTTGCCGCCCAGGCTCTGCATCCATCCAGGCCATTATCTCGTCTGCTGTACCGCTGACAAACGCTTCGTAGGATTTTGATAATTCTTTGGCCAGTACCAGTTGGCGTTCTTTACCTAACACCGTATTGATATCAGTCAGGGTATCGTAAATACGTCTTGGGGCTTCATAAAAAACGCTGGTACAGGTGCGCTCCAGTAACAGCTTGAGGGCGCTACTACGGGCCTGACTTTTGGCCGGTAAAAAACCTTCAAAAATAAACCGATCGGTGGGCAGCCCCGATCCGCTTAACGCGGTAATAGCAGCGCAGGGACCAGGCAAGGGCACTACCTGAATATTATGTTCGCGGCATTTTCTCACTAACACAAAGCCCGGATCGCTGATCAATGGTGTACCTGCATCGCTTACCAGGGCGACTGACTCGCCCCCCTGTAACCGGTGAACCAGCATAGTGGCACGCTTATCTTCGTTATGCTCGTGCAACGACATAGTGCGGGTTTTTATACCGTAGTGTTGCAACAGTTTATGCGTATGCCGGGTATCCTCAGCGGCTATCCAGTTTACCGTTTCTAACGTCTGCAGGGCCCTGGTGGTAATATCGTCCAGATTGCCAATGGGGGTAGGAACAATGTATAAGGTTGCTTGGTCGGCCATACTTACCTGGTCAGTTAACGTGAAAGGGCAAAAGTGTAACACGCCTTATGGCCTGTTTATCGCGCCAGCCATAGATTTTCCTGTGTGTTCAGATAAACTTGGCTACCAATTGGTAAAACTGGCCCAAAAGGATTCCTGCGTGTATCAGGCAAGCCCTCTTAAATTGCTTTTAAAATGCGGATTTTTCGCTGGTGCTCTGGTACTGACAGCCTGTAGCAGCCCAACGGTACAGCGCTCTTCAGTACCGGCGCAGCCTGCTCCCCAGGTAGAAGAAAAAATAGTTACGCTGTCTGCCGACGCGCTTATTCGACAGGCCCGGGAGGTATGGCAAGAACGGGCGGATAAAACCCAGCGTGATGCACTGCTGCTTGATGCCGCTACGGCATATCTGCAGGAAGATGACCACAAACGTGCCCGAAAGCTATTGCTGATGCTAAATAAAACAGGCTTAGCGCCATCTCAGCAGGCCACAGCAAATACGCTATTGGCGCAAAGTTACAGCGATGCGCCAGATGCCAACCCGCAAGCGCTTATTGATTTATTGTTACCATTAGCCGAAAACCCTGAACTGCAAGCCAGACAGCGTCGCATCCTTACCGAACTGTATGAAAAACAGGCCGACTATCTGGCAGCGGCCAATAATTATGTCCAAATCATGACCCCATCGGGGGCCTCTGTGGAGCGGGTATGGCGGTGGATAAACCAAACGCCCGTCGAAGCGTTATCCGATGCGGCGCAAACCTACCCAGCACTACAGCCTTACCTGTCACTACACCAGTTACTTGCCCGCCATGGGCTTAACAGTCAGGCATTAACGGCAGAATTAAATCAGTTTCGACAGGTTTACCGAGGCTCCGCGCTGGTTGAATTCCTACCTGAAGAGGTTACCCAGGCCTCCCGATTAACATCCGTACGCATTACGAAGGCGGCGGTGCTGCTACCATTAAGTGGCCGGTTTGCTGCTACCGGCAAAGCCATTAAAGAAGGGATACTCGCTGGCTATTATGCACGTACTGGTCAAGACTCTTCTGGGTTTGCGCAGCAGTTAGAGTTTATTGATACCAACAACAAAACGGCTGAACAGCTAGCCTCAGCGGTGGGTGATACCAAATGGCTTATCGGCCCCCTTTTGAAAGAAAATATTGAAGGATTACTTCCCCTGCTGGCACCCGATACCCACCTGCTTGCACTAAACCGGGTAGATTTGCTTCCCCAGGCCAGTATAAGCGCGTCTGCCCAGGCCTTAATTCCTGAAGACCTATATATTTCGAATTTACTGCCTAAATATGCAGCCTGGTTTGCCCTTGCCCCAGAAGATGAAGCTTACCAGTTGGCCGATGAAATTTTTGCCAAAGGTTATCGCTCGCCCATCGTGGTGGCCGCTGATGGTGCTATTTATCAGCGATTGCTCGATGCGTTTCAACAACGCTGGCAAGCGCAGGTCAAACAAACTGGAAGAACCCAGGGGCACGAACTGGATGTAGTGCGTTATACCGATAGCGCATCGCTAAAAGAAGGGATTACCGAGTCATTAGGGGTAGCGCAAAGCAAAACCCGGATTGATCAGATTCGTTACATGGTTAATGAGAAGCTGCATAACGTTACCCGAAACCGCCACGATATTGATGCTATTGTGGTGTTCGCTTCGCCAGAACAAACAGAGCTGCTAAACCCGATGGTAGAAGCTAGCCTCAGCCCATTTGATGGCAAAACGGTGCCGGTTTACGCGACTTCTCGTTCAATGGAATATGACAGCAGCAATAACCAATGGCGGGATTTACAAAATGTTCGCTTCATCGATATGCCCTGGTTATTACCCGCACATCAGTGGCAAACACTTGAAAATGAAACGCGCCAACTGTGGCCGGTACGCAGTACTTCCCAGTCTCGGTTTTTTGCCTTTGGTGTCGATGCTTTCCAAATGTTGCCTTATCTGACCAATTTATCGATAGTGCCTCAGGCGTCTTTGCACGGCCTGACCGGCATGTTATCAATGAATGCTAACGGCGAGGTAAAACGCGTGTTGCCACAAGCGATAATTGATAACGAAAGAGTCAAGCCTTTGGATAAAGGCGAATAATCCATGTCGCGACGAGCAGGACAGCTTGCCGAACAGCAGGCTGTTGCCTATCTACAGCAGCAAGGTCTGCGCTTTGTTGCTAGCAATGTACACAGCCGTTTTGGCGAGCTCGACATTATTATGCGAGACGGCGGTTACTGGGTTTGCATTGAAGTAAAAGCCCGCGCCAGTAACCAGTTTGGCCATCCGGCGGAAACGGTTACCGCCGCCAAGTTGGCAAAAATGACCGTAACGTTCGAACATTTTTTAATAGCCAGGGGTCATAACCCGAACCACACACCCATTCGATTTGATGTGGTAACATTTAATAATAATAGTCTGCAATGGTTTAAAAACATTGCAGGATAAGTACCCATTGCCGAGGTAGTCATCATTATGATTGAACAAATTAAAGCCAATTTTACCGAAAGTATTCAAACTAAAATAGCCGCATCCGAAATACTGCCCGAGGCCATAGAAAAGGCCGCGATCATGATGGTAGAAGCGTTGATCCGTGGGAATAAAATATTGAGCTGCGGTAACGGGGGCTCAGCGGGTGATGCGCAACATTTTTCATCCGAAATGCTCAATCGGTACGAACGGGATCGTCCAAGCTTGCCGGCTATTGCGTTAAGCACAGATACTTCCACCATCACCTCTATTGCCAATGACTATAGCTATGACGAAATTTTTGCTAAGCAGGTACGGGCGCTTGGCCAATCTGGTGACATTCTGTTTGCCATTTCTACCAGCGGAAACTCACGTAATGTGATTGCGGCTATGGAAGCTGCGTTGTCGCGTGATATGACCATTGTAGCGCTAACCGGTAAAGATGGGGGCGAAATGGCGGGGTTTCTGAGCGAGCATGATGTAGAGATTAGGGTGCCCTCCAATCGCACAGCGCGTATCCAGGAAGTGCATTTACTGGTTATTCATAACTTATGTGAATGTATAGATGATAGTTTGTTTCCAGCCGACCACGGTGAGGCATAGTAGAATGGCAGTACGCGGTATGAAGACCTGGAAGCTGGCCTGGCCTATCGCTTTTATGCTTGCATTGAGTAGCCTGCAGGGTTGCGTGGTGCTTGCAGTAGGCGCTGGCGCTACGGCGGCCAAAGTTGCTAACGACCGGCGCACTGTAGGTACGCAACTTGATGACCAGAATGCCGAAGGTAAAGTCTCATTTCGCTGGGCAGAAAATGCCCGGTTGAAAGACGAAACCAATCTGAATATCGATATCTACAATGGCGTGGCCTTAATAACCGGCCAGGTTCCTGAACAGGCGTTAATCAGCCAGGCAGTGGAGCAGGTAAAACAGGTAGAACACGTCAAGAAAATACATAATCAGGTGCGGGTAGCCGAACCTATCGGCGCATCAGGCCAAGCATATGATATCTGGCTGGCTAACAAAGTGCGGGCGAAATTACTGGCCAATGAAAACGTACCGTCGCTGCAAATTCGGGTGGTTGTGCAAAATTCAGAAGTATTTTTAATGGGCCGGGTTAACAACCAGGAAGCCACGTATGCGGTGGATATAGCCCGCAACGTAGACGGTGTTCAGCGCGTGGTCAGAGCTTTTGAGATTATCTGACGTTGTTTGTGACTTAAAAGCGCATCAGAGTATAGCTAGCCACTTTATATAATAGCATTGTTTAATTTCACTATTTAGAATCCCTGGCAAATGCTCTGACAGCTGGTTTTCACTGGCTGTCAGATTGATCTATCCTGCACTGCCCGCATTATAGAATAAGGCGTTCAGGCCAATAATGGCTGCGTTTTTTTCCGGTCTCTTCAGACGCCTTGCTAGGTACCCTGCCAAGGGGCTATAGCACAACCTATAAGACAGTTTCACAACCCATGCCGAAAATTGACAATAAAACAGCGACCGCACTTTTGGTTGCTGCCGCCTTATTCATGGAAATTCTGGATGCCACGATCATAACGACGGCCTTACCGGCGATGGCCAGAGATTTCTCTGTACCTGCGGCGCATTTGTCCGTTGGGGTGAGCGCCTATCTGGTGGCCGTCACCATATTTATACCCATAAGCGGCTGGGCAGCCGACCGTTTTGGTGCAAAACGTATTTTCTCGATGGCGATTATCGTGTTTGTACTGGCATCAGTATTATGTGGCTTTAGCACTACCTTGTACGAGTTTACTGCCGCCCGCGTATTACAAGGTGTGGGCGGGGCGATGATGGTACCCGTGGGCCGCCTTGTGGTATTGCGGCATTTGCCCAAAGAAAAAATCGTAAAAGCGATGGCTATTTTAACCTGGCCAGCCTTAGGTGCGCCGTTGATCGGGCCGGTACTTGGCGGATGGATATCACAAAACTGGCATTGGTCGTGGATATTCTTTATGAACATTCCCCTGGGGGCCGTGGCGCTGATATTTACACACTTATTGCTGGATAATGAAAAGGGTGAGCACCAACGCTTTGATACAAAGGGTTTCTTACTAAGTGGCGCTGGCTTTGGGTTATTCATGGCCGGTCTGGAGTCGTTTAGCAGCCGGCCAGATAATTTCTATTTACCTGCTGGTATTATGCTCGTTGGCGCTATCTTGCTATTCATCACAGTAAGGCATATGTTGCTCACCCGCCAGCCATTGTTCTCCCTTGAAGCGTTAAAATTTCGAACCTTTCGGGCCACCATGATTGGCGGCTCGGTTATACGCATAACGCTATCCAGCGCGCCATTTCTTATCCCGTTGATGCTGCAGCTAGGCATGGGGTTCTCCCCGGTTCAGGCCGGCACGGTACTATTGTGGTTATTTGCTGGTAATTTGGTGGTTAAACCTGCTACCACTTGGATTATGAATCGCTTCGGCTTTAAAAATGTGCTTGTTTATAATGCGTTACTCATAGCGGCCGGTTTTGCCGCTTTAGCGCTGTGTGATAATCAAACCCCTGCATGGCTATTAGGGCTGATATTATTTACCAGTGGGATGACCCGCTCAATGCATCTAACTGTCCTAAATACTTTAGGCTTTGCCGATGTTCCTCAACACAAAATGCGTGATGCCAATACGTTGAGCGCAGTCATTATGCAAATGACTCGTGGGCTGGGGATTACAATTGGCGCCCTGGCACTGGCAGTAGCAACATTTTATCTTGAAGGCACCACAGAAAATCCGGGGATTATTGATTTTCAGCTTACCATGTTAATTATGGCAGGCATCGCTGTGCTTTCAATTGTCGACAGTTTAACCCTACCAACTAACGCCGGAGACGGTATTTTGAATCGACGCCACCGTCCCTCCGGCACCTGATACCGTCTTAGTGCGTGGGTTTTAAAACTATGCCAGCCCACGCTTTTTGCTATCTATTTGTGTAGGTTGGCGCCTCCCGCTCCCCCACCTTGCTTCGCGTATGTGGATGCCATTAACCCTGATGGATGTCTTCGTCCTTGGTGGGTGTCTATGCCCTTGGTGGGTGTATTCGACCTTGGTGGGTGTCTTCGACCTTGGTGGGTGTCTTCGACCTTGGTGGGTGTCTTCGACCTTGGTGGGGGTCTTCGCCCATGGTGGGTGTCTATGCCCTTGGTGGGTGTCTATGCCCTTGGTGGGTGTCTATGCCCTTGGTGGGTGTCTTCGCCCATGGTGGATTTCTTCGACCTTGGTGGGGGTCTTCGCCCATGGTGGGTGTCTTCGACCCTGGTGGGTGTCTATGCCCTTGGTGAGTGTCTATGTCCCTGGGGGTGGCTTCGACCCTGGTGGGTGTCTATAACCTCGATGGATGTCTTCGACCCTAGTGGGTGTCTATGCCCTTGGTGGGTGTCTATGACCTTGGTGGGTGTCTATGACCTTGGTGGGTGTCTATGACCTTGGTGGGTGTCTATGGCCTTGGTGGGTGTCTTCGACCTTGGTGGGTGTCTATGGCCTTGGTGGGTGTCTTCGACCTTGGTGGGTGTCTATGACCTACTAGCCATTAGCTAAGCAGTTTTCTGAAGATGCATGGATGATGCTGGGTAAGCATTACTCCCTTCACACTGTGTGCTATTACTAACTTCCTCCAAGGCAATACGTCACGATAAATATCTCGCCGTTGTCGACAATCAATCCGTTCTTCGATTGACAGACCCTAGAAAAGCCCCTACATTGTCGACATAACACAGTTAATTTACATTTTATAAACCATGTCGTTACCTGTTGAAGTTGCGAAAACCAGTGCCGAAAAAACCTTCTATAGCCTGCGAAAAGATATTGTGGAAGGGCGCATACCATCGGGTGCCAAGCTCAGTGAAGCTGAGCTGGCCAGCCGCTATGCAGTAAGTCGCGCGGTCATTCGCGAGGCGATAAGTCGCCTGATGAGCTGCCATTTGGTGGAGCGCAAAGCCAACGTTGGTGCGAAGGTGGTAACGCTATCAAGTGCAGGGTTGATTGAGCTTTATCAGGTGCGCGAAGCTCTTGAAGGTATGGCGGCACGTCTTGCTGCCAGGCACATGAATGAGACCGAGGTGGACGAGTTGCAGCAATTACTTAGCCAGCACAGCGCCCAGGTAAAACACGGACAGTCCTACTACCAGGAAGCTGGTGATGTCGACTTTCACTATCGCATTGTTCAGGGAAGTAAAAACCAACACCTTATCAATGTGCTAATCGATGGAATGTATCATTTAGTCAGAATGTACCGGGTTCAGCTTGGTATGGCCGGGCCCCGCGTAACCACTGCTTTTGATGAACACAACCAAATCGCATTAGCTATCGCTAACCGTGACGAGGAACTTGCCGAAATGTTAATGCGCCGCCATATCTTGTATTCGCGCAATAACATTAAGAATAAATTATTAACGCCATCTCACTTCCCTACCAACTGAGGTTTTTATGCAAAGTGCAGGAAAAAAATTTCGACAGGCGCTGGCCGCCAACCATCCACTGCAGATTGTGGGCACCATCAATGCCTACACTGCCATGATGGCGCAGCAAATTGGTCATCAGGCTATTTATCTGTCGGGCGGCGGCGTGGCAAATGCTTCATTTGGTTTACCGGACCTTGGAATGACGTCCTTAAACGATGTGTTAAGCGATGTGCAGCGGATCACCAGTGCCTGCGACTTACCGTTACTGGTAGACATTGATACAGGTTGGGGCGGCGCTTTCAATATTGCTAAAACTATCCGTGACATGGAAAAAGCGGGCGCAGCGGCGGTACATATGGAGGATCAGGTAGCACAAAAACGGTGCGGCCATCGCCCCAATAAAGAAATTGTGCCCACCAGCGAAATGGTCGACCGAATTACCGCTGCCGTGGATGCGCGTACCGATCCTGACTTTTTCATAATGGCCCGAACTGACGCATTTGCCCAGGAAGGGCTGGAAGCTGCTATCGAGCGAGCGCAGGCATACGTTGCGGCAGGAGCTGACGGAATCTTCGCTGAAGCAATTCAGACTGAGGCGCATTATCGGGCATTTGCCAAAGCCTTGGATGTACCAGTTTTAGCCAATATTACTGAATTTGGTAAAACTGAACTTTGGAATGCCAGCGATCTGGGTCAGTGGGGAGCGGCGATGGTGCTGTATCCGTTAAGTGCATTTCGCGCCATGAATAAAGCGGCCGAACGGGTTTATCAGCATATTTTAAAAGACGGTGATCAACAAGCGGTTGTCGGAGAGATGCAAACCCGCATGGAGCTGTATGATTACCTCGGTTACCACGAGTATGAAACCAAACTAGATACCCTATTTTCGGAACAAAAGACAAAAAATTCATAAACTTACTATAAATTTAACTATCTGTACCCTACAGATAAGCAGTGGAGATAGCTCATGGCAAAACAACTCAGTGGTGCTGGCCTGCGTGGCCAGGTAGCCGGTAAAACCGCCCTTTCTACGGTAGGCAAATCCGGCTCCGGCCTGACTTATCGTGGCTATGATATTAAGGACTTAGCCAATCAGTGTCAGTTTGAGGAAGTTGCCTACCTGATTCTGAAAGGTCAGTTGCCCACCCAACATGAATTAGCCCAGTATAAAACACAGCTTAAACAACAACGGGGCCTGCCCCAGGCTTTAAAAGAAGTATTGGAACGTATACCAAAAGATGCCCATCCAATGGATGTTTTAAGAACGGGCTGCTCTATGCTGGGTAACCTTGAGACAGAACATGCATTTACTGAACAGCAAGCCGTTACTGACCGTATGTTGGCGTGCTTTCCCAGTATTATTTGCTACTGGTATCGCTTTTCCCACGATGGCGTACGTATAGAGGTCGAAACAGATGATGACTCTATCGGGGCGCATTTTTTACACCTGTTGCACGGCAAGAAGCCCTCAGCACTGCACGAACAGGTAATGCATGTTTCGCTGATTTTGTATGCAGAGCATGAATTCAACGCCTCTACGTTTACCGCCCGGGTCTGTGCCTCTACCCTTTCAGACATGCACTCATGCATTACCGGCGCCATAGGTTCGTTACGCGGTCCGTTGCACGGTGGCGCAAACGAAGCCGCAATGGAACTCATTGAGCAGTTTAGTTCTCCGGAGGACGCTGAACAGAAAATGCTGGAAAAACTGGCCCGTAAAGAAAAGATCATGGGCTTTGGGCATGCAATTTATGCAGATAGCGATCCTCGTAACGAAATTATCAAGCAGTGGTCCGAAAAATTATCTGAAGAAGCCGGCGATGATTTACTCTATGCCGTTTCAGAGCGCTGCGAATCGGTGATGTGGCGGGAGAAAAAACTATTTTGCAATGCCGACTTCTTCCATGCTTCGGCATACAATTTTATGGGCATACCAACTAAACTATTTACTCCCATATTTGTGATGTCACGGCTTACCGGCTGGGCCGCTCATGTTATGGAGCAACGCGCAGATAACCGAATTATTCGGCCTTCTGCTGAATATACTGGCGAAGCACCACGCAGCGTCCCGGCTATTGAGCAGCGCTAAAATCTCCCCCTACGGGCAGAGCTGTTACTGCCCGTGCATTATCCTTGCCGGAGGCAGGCATGAATACCCAATACCGTAAACCCCTCCCCCACAGTGGGCTGGATTATTTTGATACCCGTCAGGCGGTTAATGACATTTCACCCGGCGCGTATGAAAAATTACCCTATACCTTAAAAGTGTTTGCAGAAAACTTGGTGCGTAAGTGCCCACCAGACATATTGCAGCAGTCACTTGAACAAATCGTCTATGGAAAAAAAGACCATGATTTCCCCTGGTACCCGTCGCGCGTGGTGTGCCACGACATTCTAGGCCAAACAGCATTCGTTGACCTAGCAGGCCTGCGTGATGCGATTGCCAAACAAGGCGGCGATCCAGCTAAGGTCAACCCGGTGGTACCCACCCAGTTAATTGTCGATCATTCTTTGGCCGTGGAGCATGCCGGTTTTGAACAAGATGCATTTGAAAAAAACCGGGCTATTGAAGATCGTCGCAACGATGACCGTTTTCATTTTATCGACTGGACCAAAACCGCCTTTAAGAATGTAGATGTTATCGGCCCGGGTAACGGTATTATGCATCAGATAAATCTGGAGCGGATGTCGCCAGTAGTTCATGCCACTAATGGGGTGGCCTTTCCCGATACCCTGGTCGGTACCGACAGCCATACCCCACACGTTGATGCCCTGGGGGTTATCGCCGTTGGGGTGGGCGGACTGGAAGCCGAGAGCGTGATGTTAGGCCGTGCTTCAATGTTACGTTTGCCCGACGTAGTGGGAGTCGAGCTAACAGGGAAACCCCAGCCCGGTATAACCGCCACCGATATCGTACTCGCGCTTACCGAATTTTTGCGCAAAGAACGGGTGGTGTCGGCGTACCTTGAATTTTTTGGGGACGGCGCTGGCCATCTGACCCTGGGCGACCGGGCTACCATCTCCAATATGACGCCAGAGTATGGCGCTACCGCTGCCATGTTCTACGTTGACGAACAAACCATTAAATACCTGACCCTGACCGGCCGGGAGGACAAACAGGTGGCGTTGGTAGAAAACTATGCCAAGCATACAGGCTTGTGGGCAGATGCCATGGCTAGTGCACAGTACGAAAGAGTCCTTAGGTTCGATTTATCCAGTGTAGAGCGCAATATGGCAGGCCCCTCCACGCCCCATGCCCGATTACCCACCGCTGCGCTTAAACAGCATGGTTTGTTAAAAGAGCTGCATACTGAGAGCGGAAAAATGCCCGATGGGGCCGTCATTATTGCCGCTATTACCAGTTGTACCAATACCAGTAACCCACGTAATGTCATCGCTGCGGGTCTGCTGGCCAAAAAAGCCAATGCTCATGGCTTATTACGCAAGCCCTGGGTTAAAACGTCACTTGCACCTGGCTCAAAGGCAGTAAAACTGTATTTAGAAGAAGCCAACCTGCTCGGTGAACTTGAACAACTGGGCTTTGGAGTGGTGGCATTTGCCTGTACTACCTGCAACGGCATGAGTGGCGCCCTCGACCCGGTGATACAACAAGAGTTAGAAGAGCGCGATTTATATTCGGTCGCGGTGCTGTCTGGTAATCGCAACTTCGATGGCCGCATTCACCCGTTCGCCAAACAGGCATTTTTAGCCTCGCCGGCGTTAGTAGTAGCCTATGCCATCGCGGGAACTATTCGTTTTGATATCGAAAAAGATGCCTTAGGTATTGATAAAAATGGTCAGCCCATCACGCTAAGCGATCTATGGCCCACTGATGAAGAAATTGATTCCATGGTGGAGCAATATGTTAAACCTGAACACTTCAAAAAAGTCTATGAACCTATGTTCGACCTGAAAGTGGAATATGGAAAACATCTGAATCCGCTGTATCAGTGGCGCGAAAAAAGTACTTACATACGCCGCCCTCCTTACTGGGAGGGGGCGCTGGCCGCCGAACGTACTATGCGTAACATGCGAGCATTGGCCATTCTGCCAGACAACATCACCACGGATCATCTGTCGCCATCCAATGCAATATTACCCAGTAGCGCCGCCGGGGAATACCTCACCAGCATGGGCGTGCCCGAAGAAGATTATAACTCCTACGCCACCCACCGCGGGGATCATTTAACTGCTCAGCGGGCAACCCTGGCTAACCCTAAAATTTTCAACGAAATGGTAATGGAAAACGGTAAAGTGGTACAGGGCTCACTTACCCGGCTGGAGCCCGAAGGTAAGGTGATGCGAATGTGGGATGCAATTGAAACCTACATGCAGCGCAAGCAACCTCTGATTATCATTGCTGGCGATGACTATGGACAAGGCTCCTCCCGGGATTGGGCCGCTAAGGGCGTTCGTCTGGCTGGGGTGGAGGTTATCGCTGCTCAGGGTTTTGAACGTATTCACCGTACTAACCTCATCGGGATGGGTGTGTTGCCCCTGGAATTTAAACCAGGTACTACGCGCCATACATTGCAATTGGATGGCACCGAAACATACGATGTTGAAGGCACACCTCATCCAGGCGCCGAGCTCACCCTGACGATAACCCGCCAGGACGCCAGCAGCACAAAGGTACCTATGACATGTCGTCTGGATACATTTGAAGAGCTATCTATCTATGAAGCCGGCGGAGTATTACAACGCTTCGCACAAGATTTTCTTAAAGCTGAAGAAGCCCAAGTTCAATAGTTTTTTTACTGTGCAGGGTGGCTCACGGCAGCCCTGCGTTAGGAGTTTACGCATGTCTTTTCCTCCCCAGCTACGCATACCGGCAACGTACATGCGCGGTGGCACCAGCAAGGGCGTGTTTTTCGCGCTCAACGACCTGCCGCTGGCTGCACAAACCGCCGGCAAAGCACGCGATAGCCTCTTATTAAGTGTTATCGGCAGCCCCGATCCCTATCACAAACATACCGATGGTATGGGCGGCGCAACCTCCAGTACCAGCAAAACCGTTATCTTGGCAAAAAGTGAACGGGCCGGGTTTGATGTTGATTATTTATTTGGCCAGGTCGCCATCGATAAACCGGTGATCGACTGGAGCGGCAACTGTGGCAACCTCACCGCCGCCGTAGGCGCATTTGCAATTAATAATAAACTGATAGATCCCACCAGAGTGCCCCAAAATGGGCTGGCTGTGGTACGTATCTGGCAGCTCAACATTCAAAAAGCGATCGTCGCCCATATACCTGTCACGGATGGGCAGGTACAGGAAACGGGCGACTTTGAACTGGATGGCGTAACCTTTCCAGCCGCGGAAATAAAAGTGGAATTTATCGACCCGGCCGATGCTACCGAGCCCCTATTCCCCACCGGCAATAAGGTAGATAAGCTGGAGGTACCCAATGTGGGCGTTCTCGATGCCACCCTGATAAACGCCGGTATACCCACCATCTTCATTCGCGCTCACGACGTGGGATGTACCGGCTGTGAGTTACAAGACGCGATTAATAACAACGTGGACGCGCTCGCTATGTTTGAAGCGATTCGCGCCCATGGCGCCCTTAAAATGGGCCTGATCAATAATCTGGGTGAAGCAAGCGAGCGTCAGCATACTCCCAAGGTGGCATTTGTCGCGCCCCCCGACCGATATACCGCCTCAAGTGGCAGGGTGGTAGAGGCTACGCATACTGACTTGCTGGTACGTGCCCTGTCTATGGGTAAGCTTCATCACGCCATGATGGGTACCGCAGCGGTAGCGATTGCCACGGCCGCGGCAATTAAAGGCACATTGGTAAATGATGCAGCGGGCGGCAAAGCACGCGAATCGGTGGTATTCGGCCATCCATCCGGTACGCTTGAAGTGGGGGCCAAAGCGACCTTCACAGAAGGCCGTTGGCAGGTCGATAAGGCAGTAATGAGCCGCAGCGCACGAATATTGATGCATGGCGAAGTTCATGTCCCTGCAAAAAGTTAACTACGCCCTGTGTAAGCTGGCTTATGCAGTTACTAGCTTGCTTACATCCACGACCGGCTGGTACTTTCAGTTTCATAAACCAGCCGGTTAACCAGCGCCTGCGCTGCGGATTCAGGTAAGAATACAATCCGTACCGAACCACTCGCCAAGACCAGTTTCACGCTGGCTATATGCCGCCGTTTCATCATAAGACTTTGCGTAAATACCACCTGCTGAAGCTTGTACAGCGGCAATATTTGGTAATCAATACCAATACAGCCGGTGCGTACGTAAAGATACTGGTCGTCTATGGCATAGCCCCAGCGCCAATAGCGCAATACCACAATAAGCATAACTATCAGCGTCAGCCCGCCCACTAATGCTAGCTCGGTATAACCCTTTGCATACCATGCAAACGCGCCCAATAGCAAAGCTATAGGAAGTAGCCGCACGATCAAATTATGCAGCAGATAAAAGCGGGTAATCGGGCTATAGGTCCGCGGATAAACCTGGCTTCCAGGCAACGCGTCAGCGGCAAGTTGTTTGGCTTGTTCGCAAGTTACCGAAGGCACCAATAGCTTATTCGGGGCCATTAACTCCTGGTTCGGCTGATGGCCGGTTTTGTTCTGCTCGAAAAAAACATTCGCCCGGCGCAGTAGCTTATCCAACCAGTCCTGTTTGATGGTGACCACCTGTACCCTGCTTTGCCGCATACTCACTTCCTGCTGGCTTAATAGCCCGCTGCGCCTGATGTACCGGTCATTCGCTTTGCTCAGGGTATAGCCATAGTAGGTTAACAGTGCCCCGCCCACGGATAGCAGGCCCATTATCGCCATTATCACGATTAATACTGTGAACAGGTAAAGGCTCCATTGCCACCAGGCAATAGTGTCTGAGCCTACAATTTGTTCCAGCTGCAGCCCCTGCCGGCCTAAATAACTGCCAGCCATATCGGCCAGTTCATCAAAAAAAGGCGCCATCGCACCGAGCAATATCCATACCCGGTTATTGGTAATACCATGCAGGACCAAATCTTTGATAGAACGGGTGTTGATGATTCGTTCATCCGCCGCCGGCGTGGCGGTCGGCGTGGGTTCACTCATCTCCCCCTGGGCCAGATAATCAGAGCGCTCGTTGAGAATTTGAGCGCGAAGTTGTGCCGCATAATCCCGGGTCACCGCCACAATACTAGCTTCTTCATTCGCTGAGCCTGCAGTATCAAGAATTACCACAGCGAACCTGGACAAACGGTAATACACCGGACGTTCTATTTTAACATTCTGTATCCGCCAGAAGGGCAAATTAATATGCCGACGATGAAATACTCCGCTTTTTATTTCAACGTGGCTATTACGTACTCTGAATTGATAAAAAAGATAATCAAGCAACGCATTAACAATAATGAGCGCACAAACCACACCCAGTACTGGCAGAAACCAGCGGGACTGGGAAATGGACGTGGTTTGAAAGCTAATAGCAATGGCGGGAATAGCATACAAGCCGAACTGAACCAGCTTTTTCAGGCTACTGGCCACAAAATAAATGATGGCCACCGGCGCAAGACGACGCCACTGACGACCGGTATCTATTTGAACGGTATCAGTAGGGCTAACGTCAGACCCAACATCGGGCAGCACATCATTGGCCGGTTCATCCTGGGGGTTATTTATCGACATGCTGTTCGTCCAGGTTTACTTCGCATTTAACTCTTTATGGCTAAGAATAAACTGACGTAATTTTTGCGCCTGGACCACCGGTAGCCCCGGGATTTCGAATGTGTGCACTGCTCCACCCGCTGAAAATACCTGGAGGCGCGCGAGTCCGGCAAGGCGTTCTAATGGCCCACGTTTCAATTCAATATGCTGTATACGCAGCACAGGCTGGCAGCCAATACTTTTAAATATCAGCCCCTTATGCAACACCAAATCTTGTTCACGTAGGGCAAAACGAATACAGGGATCGGCCAGAAAGTGATAGGCCAATGCCCATACGGTACCCACCGCCACCGCTGTGACCACAAAAGGATAAGTAGCTAACAGGTTTGCCGGCAAACTTAGTAACGTTTGATACCTGACTATACTAAGTAGGGCTAGCAGCCCACACCCTATCACGGCAACGATCAACATATTTAACCACCGGTAGCGCGGCGACAATGCTTCAGTTTCAAGTGTCCACAGGTCGGGTAACTGCGCCGTGGTTACCGGCGCATTATGATAGTCAGTTTCAGGCGCGTCCAATGGGGCTCCCATTAGGGTTAATCATCAACCATCTGTGCATTCAGCCACTCCTGCAACGTTTTCATATCATGGGCCACGGCCATTTGCAGCTCTTCTACCCAGTCGTGCACATTCTGCCACCAGGCCGGGTGATCGCCTTGCTGAATCTGATTGGCAATACGTTGCACGCGGGCTAAACCAACAGAACCTGCAGCGCCTTTGATTTTATGTGCTTGCGAACACACTTCTGACTTTTCATCAGCGCTTAAGCTTAGTTGCAAAATCTCCATGTATTCAGGCATTTTATCCTGAAACACTTTGACACTGGCCCGCACCATATCTTCGCCAATAGTATCCACCAGCATCTGTAACAAATCCATATCCAGAATATTGCTAAGTGATTTAGTGGCATCCGGTTTGGCTTTGCGCTGTTCGACCTCAGTCTCTGCCGGCGCCGCGGGCTCAGCAAACAATGCATTAAATACTTCAATAACCCGACTCTTTTTAATCGGCTTGGCGATAATATCGTCCATGCCGTTTTCCAGATACTCTTCGCGTTTTTTAATCACATTCGCGGTGAGCGCCACAATAGGCGTCTGCATAACCAGGTCTTCTTCAATCAACACATTAGCGACATCAAAACCGGTCATATCGGGTAATTGAATATCCAGCAGGATCAGGTCATATTCATTGGCCCGGGCTTTATCTATGGCTTCCTGACCAGTCATGGCGACATCCACCGTTTGCCCCAGCTTTTCAAGTAAGGCTTTGGCTACCATGACATTCAGCTCAATATCTTCTACCAGCAAAATGCGCAAATCGGTAACCTGCAACTTCGAAATTTGCATGGGTCTGGTAGAAATTTGTACCGGCAGATCAATTTCAAACCGGGTACCTTTGTTAACCTCACTGGTCACCCGAATCTCACCGTTCATCAACTCGACCATTTGTTTACAGATGGCTAAGCCAATACCTGTCCCGGTGGCCGACTGGTGATCAGGATGATCTACCTGATAATACATCGCAAAAATCTTATCCAGCTCGGTATCGGGTATCCCTACTCCCGTATCCTGGATAACGAAGCTTACAATACTGCCGCCCTGCACTGGCTGGGTAGCTGAAACTGACAGGCTGACCTCGCCTTTATGGGTAAATTTCACGGCATTGAACAGAATATTCCACAGAATCTGGCGCAGTCGGGTGCCGTCGACTTCTACCATTTGCGGTAAAGGCTCATTAACGGTGGTCACCAACTCCAGGTTTTTATCTGCCGCTAGCAGCCGAATAATACTCGACAGCTCTTCCGTAAAATCGCGCAGCGAAACCGTTTTCAGGCTCAGTTCAAGCTTATCCCGATCCAGCTTATCTAAATCAACAATATCGTTGAAAATGTTCCCCAGCGTAATAGCGCTGGCGTAAATAGTACTTACCCAGCTAAATTGCTCTTTCGACAAGTCCGTATCGCGTAGCATACGGCTAAGCCCTACGATGCCGTTTAACGGTGTACGCAACTCATGGCTGATGGTGGCAATAAAACGTGTCTTGTCTGTACTGGCTTTAGCCGCCGCACTCTCGGCCTGTTTGCGTTCTGTCATATCCCGGCCAAAGGCCAGTAAGCCTAACCGGTTTCCTGCATTGTCGAAGAAAGGTACCCGCTTCATTTCGAAGTAGCGCCGACGACCATCGGCAAAGCGCAACCACAACTCTTCGGTCATACTGGCATTGGTTTCCAGAACCTCGCGGTCGCTGGCCACAATTTGCGACGCCAGGTCTTCTTCAAATACGTCGTGCAGTGTTAATCCCACCAGCTCTTCTTCTGTTTTGCCGGTCAACAGCTCGGCAATTCGATTACAGCCGGCAAACCGCCCTTCTTCATTACGGTAATAAATCAGGTCGGGTGACGCGTCAATAATAGAGCGAAGTAAGGTAGATAAACGCCGTGCCTGTTCTTCTGAGGAGGACTTATCGTCAATCTCGCGTTCAAGTTCTTTAAACACCGCTTCACGTTCTTCCTGCGCGGTCTTACGCTGTTCAATTTCGTGGTTCAGCTGGCGTATATTACTTTGCAGTTCGCGGTTTAAGAACACATCCTCTTCACGCAAGCGCTCCAATTGCGTTACCACTTCTTTTAAGTTCGTTCGCGAGTTTTCCAGCTGTTTAACCAATTCGCTGAAGAAATACAGTACCCAGGGCGCGGAGAGCAGCGTAATAATAATGGCTATGATGAAGTCGTCAGGCTGTACCGGCTTACCCAGACTCACCCGCACAATGTACGACCCACCCAGTGTGAACACCAGAGTCACCATGACAAACAGAATACTCAGCTTGAGTGTGCCGAACCGTTTTACAAACTGGGCAATCCGTATAGCCCACGAATCATTAGGGGAATCCTGATGCATAACACTTAATTCACTAATAAAATTGCGGTTATCCTAGCAGGTCTTATCTCTGCGGCAAACAAACCATGTGATCAGTTATGTGCTTTTTGCAAATAAAGTAGGAACTAAAACCGCTGTATGCCGTTATTGGCAACCTGTGCACCAATAAAGCGACAGTCTGCACTTCTATTGGTCACACGCAGGCAGATTTTGGTGTTGACAGCCGCATTGAGAGGGAAAGAAATAATAGAGAGAAAAAATAAATAGTGTCGGTGCGTATCTGGTGAAAGCTACCGGGATAACACCGACCAGCGTATTGCAGTACCGTGTAAAATGAGATTAACTCTTTGAACAACAAGCTATTTAATATTATAGCCGGGGACCGCGATTCTATCGATATCTTCTTCGTCGAACAATCTTACTTCTAACATAATTAAAACCTTATTTACTAATACGTCATCCGGGATACCTTACAGGCGCATATTATGCCTGTAACCAACGTGCCTGACGTTGAACCATTACATCTTCAACAGCACTCACTCATGATTAATGCAATTGCTTTACCACTTTTATGCGCAACAATACTTTATATAAAAGCACATGCGTGAAGGGGGTGGCCTGTGGTAATTTAGAGTAGCGCGCAAATAAACATGCAGTGCTGCAGCAATAATATAAATATATAAACGTTTTTATTGTATTTTTATTCATTTTCAGGGCCTTTTTAATGTTGCATCATTAGTATGAATATACTAAAAAGCACAGAAACGGGGACAATCCGGGCAATAGCATTCCAACCAATAAACCCGGTAACCTATTATTAATAAAGAGCTTTTCCTTTTTATTGATTTTTCTTTAATGCCAGACTCAGAATACCAATTGATTTTGTAATCTAATATGGGTATTTTGTACGGCCCGCTTAGCAATTGTGCATAAAAATGCGGACCACATGGCTGGTATCCTCTAATAATAAATAACGACGAAAACAGGCACGGCCAATAGACGAAAATTATTCTGCTATTGATAGATGCCTGAAAATGACTGTGTCACACGAACCTCTACGTGATGAGCACAGCGCGTACCTTGCCCAGTCGAAGGTTGAAGGAGTTAAAGATGAGTTTATACAATCCCAATGATTCCCGGGATAACTGTGGCTTCGGTTTAATAGCCCACACTCACGGGGAAGCTAGTCACCAACTGGTGGAAACTGCAATCCATGGCCTGGATAGAATGCAGCACCGAGGCGGTATTGCCGCAGACGGTAAAACCGGTGATGGCTGCGGTCTGTTACTGCAAAAGCCAGATGCATTTTTCCACGAAATTGCGCAGGAAAATGGCTGGAAGCTAAGCAAAAAATATGCGGTAGGAATGATTTTCCTAAGTCGCGACTCGGCGTTGGCTGAGCATGCCAGACAGGTGCTCAATGAAGAGCTGGAAAAAGAAACCTTGTCAGTGGTGGGTTGGCGCGAAGTACCGGTAGACCATACTGTACTGGGCGAGTTGGCGTTATCTGGCGTGCCACAGATTGAACAGGTGTTTGTAAATGCGCCTGCGGGTTGGCGTAAGCGCGATTTGGAACGCCGCCTTTATATGGTGCGTCGACGGGCGGAAAAACGTCTTGAGCAAGATGAAGACTTCTATGTAGCCTGTTTATCCGGCTTGGTTACTATATACAAAGGGCTGGTCATGCCAAAAGACCTGCCAGCTTTTTATGCCGATCTGGCAGATGAACGCCTCAAAAGCGCTATCTGTGTATTCCACCAGCGCTTTTCAACTAATACCTTGCCTCGCTGGCCGCTGGCGCAGCCATTTCGCTTTTTAGCGCATAATGGCGAAATCAATACCATTAAAGGTAACCGCGACTGGTCTTTGGCGCGAACGGGCAAGTTTGCTACCCCCCTTATTCCGGATCTAAAAGAGGCTGCGCCCTACGTTAATACCGAAGGTTCAGACTCTTCGTCGCTGGACAACATGCTAGAGCTATTTTTAGCTGGCGGCATGGATTTGTTCCGTGCCATGCGTTTGTTGGTGCCACCGGCTTATCAAAATAATAAAACCATGGATAACGATCTGCGTGCATTTTATGAGTTTAACTCGATGCACATGGAACCCTGGGACGGCCCCGCCGGTATCGTATTAACCAATGGCCGCCATGTGGCCTGTAATCTGGATCGTAATGGTCTACGTCCGGCTCGCTATGTGATTACCAAAAATGGCTTTATTACGCTTGCTTCTGAAGTTGGTATTTGGGATTACAAAGAATCGGATGTATTGGAAAAAGGTCGGGTAGGCCCAGGCGAGATGCTGGCAGTAGATACTTACACCGGCAAAATCTGGCGCTCAAACGAAATTGATGATGAACTTAAAGACCGCCATCCATATCGGGAATGGCTGGATAAGCACATCCGTCACCTCACTCCGGTGGAACAGGTTGATGCCAGTCAAATAGGCCAGCGCGCTTTTGATAATGACACCATGGCGGTGTACCACAAGCTGTTTAATTACAGCTATGAAGAAATTCAGCAAATTATTAAAGTGTTGGCGAAAGACGGCCAGGAAGCCGTAGGTTCGATGGGCGATGACACGCCAATGGCGGTGATGTCTTCCCAAACACGTACCTTATATGACTATTTCCGCCAGCAGTTTGCGCAGGTTACCAACCCGCCAATAGATCCGCTGCGAGAAAATCATGTGATGTCGCTGGCAACCTGTATCGGCCGTGAACAAAATGTTTTCAGCGAAACCTCAGGTTATGCTGACCGTGTATTGTTTGAATCGCCCATACTCATGTACACCGATTTAAAGCAGCTTCGGGAATTTAACCCTGAATACTATTATTCAGAAGTTATAGAGTTGCAATACTCGCAGGAAGAAGGCTTGCGTAAAGCCATCGAGCGCATTTGTAACGAAGTTGAGTACCTGGTTAAGCAGAAGCGCGCGGCATTTGTTATTTTATCAGACCGTAATATTCGCAAGAACCGCTTGCCGATCCCCGCAGCGATGGCGGTAGGAGCTGTGCAGCGCCGATTAATCACCAAAGCGCTTCGTTGTGATGCAAATATTGTGGTAGAAACCGCTACCGCACGTGATCCGCATCACTTTGCTGTATTAATTGGCTTAGGCGCAACGGCGATTTACCCGTTCCTGGCGTATGAGACAATTGAGCAACTGTGCGAGAACGGCGAATTGCCAGTTTCGCCCATGGAAGCCACCCTTAACTATCGTAAAGGTATTAACAAAGGTCTGTATAAGATCATGTCCAAAATGGGCATTAGTACCGTGGCCAGTTACCGTTCAGCGAAACTATTTGAAGCGGTAGGCATTAACAACGAAGTTATGGAGCTATGCTTTAAAGGGGTGACCTCGCGCATACAAGGAGCTGGGTTCACTGATTTTGAGCAGGATATTATGAATCAGTCCAGAATTGCCTGGCTGAAGCGCAAACCGCTTAGCCATGGCGGACTGCTTAAATATGTACATGGTGGTGAATATCACGCCTACAATCCGGGTATTGTGCAGTCGCTGCAAAAGGCGGTAATGTCTGGCGAGTATACTGATTATCAGGAATACGCTAAGCAAGTGAATGAACGCAGCCCTGCCCATTTACGTGATTTGCTCGGCTTACATAGCCAGGATGAGGCTATCGATATTGAAGAAGTCGAAGCGCCAGAAAAGCTGTTTCCACGCTTTGATACCGCGGCGATGTCGATTGGCGCGCTGAGTCCAGAAGCTCATGAAGCGTTGGCAATTGCCATGAATCGACTGGGCGGACAGTCCAATTCGGGCGAAGGTGGTGAACACCCTTCACGTTTTGGAACTGAGAAAAACTCTAAAATTAAACAGGTCGCATCAGGCCGTTTTGGGGTGACGCCCCACTATCTGGTGAATGCAAATGTCATTCAGATTAAGGTAGCACAGGGTGCTAAGCCCGGCGAAGGCGGCCAGTTACCCGGCGATAAAGTAAACCGGTATATTGCGACACTACGTTTTTCTGTACCTGGCGTAACCTTAATATCGCCCCCGCCCCATCATGATATTTATTCTATCGAAGATTTGGCGCAGCTGATTTTTGACCTCAAGCAGGTTAACCCCGCAGCGTTGATTTCGGTGAAACTGGTATCTGAACCTGGCGTGGGCACTATTGCTACCGGTGTAGCAAAAGCCTACGCAGATCTGATTACCGTATCGGGTTATGACGGTGGCACGGGTGCCAGCCCATTGACGTCGGTTAAATATGCCGGTAGTCCGTTTGAGCTAGGCCTGGCAGAAACCCAGCAAGCACTGATTGAGAACGGCTTACGACATAAAGTTCGCTTGCAAACCGATGGTGGTTTGAAAACCGGCCTGGATGTGGTTAAAGCCGCCTGTTTAGGCGCAGAAAGCTTTGGCTTTGGAACTGGCCCAATGGTCGCACTGGGTTGTAAGTACCTGCGAATTTGCCATCTGAATAACTGTGCTACCGGTGTAGCAACACAAGATGAAAAGCTGCGTGAAGAGCACTTTATCGGCTTGCCTGAAATGGTCATGAACTACTTCAGGTTTATTGCTCAGGAAGTGCGGGAAATTATGGCTTCGCTTGGCGTACGCAAGTTTGACGATCTCATTGGCCGAACCGATCTGTTAAAAGTTATTGAAGGTATTTCGGCTAAACAAAACCGGCTTGATTTGTCGCCGCTATTGGCGCGTCCAAAAGCAGGTGAGCATACTCGTCTGTTCTGTTCGCAAACCACAAACCAGCCGATGGATAAAGGCGAGTTGAACGGTGAACTGTTTAAAGCCAGCCAGCAAGCCATAGAAAATGGTACGGGTATCAAGCTCAATTACCCTATTCGCAATACCGATCGCTCGGTAGGCGCCATGGTTTCAGGCGAAATCGCCAAACACTATGGTAATCACGACATGGAAGATAACCCTGTCGAAGTTCAGTTCGTAGGGACAGCCGGCCAAAGCTTTGGGGTATGGAATGCGGGCGGCTTGCACATGCGTATTGAAGGTGATGCCAATGACTATGTGGGTAAAGGAATGACCGGCGGAAAGCTGGTTATTTACCCGCCTCGTGATATCGGCTTTGATGCCCACGACAGTACTATTATGGGTAACACCTGTCTGTACGGGGCCACCGGCGGCAAATTATTCGCGGCCGGACGCGCCGGCGAACGCTTTGGGGTACGTAACTCAGGCGCGATCGCTGTTGTTGAAGGTATCGGCGATAATGGTTGTGAGTATATGACCGGCGGCATTGTAGCTGTACTGGGTAAGGTGGGCGTTAACTTTGGCGCCGGCATGACCGGCGGCTTTGCCTATCTGCTGGACGATGGCGACCTGGATAACCGGGTAAATAGTGAGCTGGTAGAAATTATGCCAGTAGATGATAAAAACATTCTGGTGGAGCACTTGCGTGGTCTGATCAACCAGCACTATGAAGAAACCGGCAGCGAGTATTCGTTGAGTCTGCTAACCGATTTTGCGAATACCCTGAAGCAATTCAAACTGATTAAACCAAAAACCAGTGATGTGAAAAACCTGTTGGGCCACATCAGTCGCTCCAGCGACGAACTTCGTATTCAGGCTCAGTAGGAGGATGGTAATATATGGCTAAGAATGTCTATCAATTTGTCGACGTAGAGCGTATCGATCCGCCGAAAAAGCCGATTCAGGTACGTAAAGCTGACTTTGGCGAAATTTATCAGCCGTTGTCTCAGTCACAAACGGAAGGCCAGGCAGACCGTTGCCTGGATTGCGGCAACCCATATTGTGAATGGAAGTGTCCGGTACACAACTATATTCCACAATGGCTGAGCTTGGCTAATGAAGGGCGGATTATGGAGGCAGCTGAGCTGTCGCATAAAACCAATAGTTTGCCTGAAGTATGTGGCCGGGTATGTCCGCAGGATAGGTTATGTGAAGGCGACTGTACCCTTAACGACGAATTTGGCGCTGTCACTATCGGTAGTATTGAGAAATACATCACTGATACTGCGTTTAAAATGGGCTGGCGCCCGGATATGTCTGATGTGGAGTGGACCGATAAAAAGGTCGCTATCATTGGCGCGGGCCCGGCTGGGCTGGCCTGCGCAGATGTATTGATCCGCAACGGGGTAAAACCTGTGGTATATGACAAGTACGAAGAAATCGGCGGCTTGCTAACCTTCGGCATCCCGTCCTTCAAGCTGGAAAAAGACGTCATCAAGCTACGCCGTGAAATCTTCACCGATATGGGTATTGAGTTTGTGCTTAACACCGAGATTGGTAAAGATGTGCAAATTGATGATCTGATGGACAAGCACGATGCTGTATTTTTGGGTATGGGAACGTACAAATCTATGCAGGGCGGCTTCGATCACGAACAGGTAGAGGGCGTTTACGAAGCTCTGCCCTTCTTGATTGCCAATACCAACCGGGTCATGGGCATTGAAAAAGATCCTGCTGATTTTATCGATATGAAAGGTAAAACGGTAGTGGTGTTAGGCGGTGGCGATACCACAATGGATTGTGTCCGTACTTCCATTCGACAAGGTGCCAAGCGGGTTATTTGCGCTTATCGTCGAGATGAAGCCAGTATGCCTGGTTCACGGCGCGAGGTGCAAAACGCCAAAGAAGAAGGCGTTGAATTTATGTTCAACCTGCAACCTCAGGATATCAGTATTGATGAGTCGGGTGTGGCTAACGGCGTCAAGCTGGTTAAAACCGAAATGGGCCCGCCGGATGTAAATGGCCGGCGCCGCCCCGTCGAAGTGGATGGCTCCGAACATGTGCTTGAAGCTGATGCTGTTATTATCGCCTTTGGTTTTCAGCCTAGTCCATCAAACTGGTTTGCTGACTTTGGTATCGTGCTGGACGAGAAAGGCCGGGTTATTGCGCCATCAAAAGGCAAGTTTGCTTACCAAACTGCTAACCCGAAAATCTTTGCCGGCGGCGACATGGTGCGCGGTTCAGATTTAGTGGTTACGGCTATCGATGAAGGCCGTAAAGCAGCTGGTGGTATCATGGACTATCTTGGGGTGTAAACCCGATAGCGCGCTGGATGCGCCTGCTATTTTATATCGACAAATGCAAAACGGGCCTTGAGCCCGTTTTTTGCCTTTCTATTGTGCCAGATTTCATCATCCTCTGGTCAGACAAACCAGCTCATACATCCTTTGCAATA
Organism: Alteromonas indica; assembly: GCA_003056425.1. Taxonomy (GTDB): domain Bacteria; phylum Pseudomonadota; class Gammaproteobacteria; order Enterobacterales; family Alteromonadaceae; genus Alteromonas; species Alteromonas indica. The sequence continues at coordinate 10,325 of PYVY01000009.1, read as the reverse complement.
CTGCTAACCTTAATCACCCGGCAAAACAGGGTTGATACCTTTTAATCAACTGGCATACGCAAACTGGACCAAGGTTGGTTGCCGCTTCCAGTGACATTTTCTATAGTATCGGTGACTTAACATTAACCTGGTTAAAGGCTGACTATGAAGCTGCTCCGCGCCCTGACATTCTTATCTACCCTAGCGGTTGCCGCGCCTGGAATGGCGGCTGGCAATATCTCTCAGCCTGCCATAGCGCCTTGCCCCGGCGAGTTTTATAATGTGTCTATGCCTCAAGGGGCTACTCAGTGTCAGCGCTTCGACGATGATATGCCAGCATCACTGATATTTCACACACCGCAAAGTACCGAATCAGTATTACAGTGGTATCAACAGCATATGCCGCAACTTCATGTAGCCAGCCAATTCAATGGCCGGGTGGTGTTGACCGGTGCCCAGAATACTATCCGCGTAGTGGTCTCGCCTGACCATAGCGGGGCGCAGGTAGATTTACTAATACTCGATTCATTGCTCGCTAGTCAGTAACTCTTCGTCGCCATCCCCTCGCCGGTACCTTTAATTCCCTAATGTACCGGCTTGTTCGCCTGCCTATTGGCCTCAGTGCGTCACCCCTGGTGCCGATACGTTTCCCACCTTACACGTTCTATTGTTCCCGGTTTTTTCAAAAAACTATTGGTATTGGCACCCTGCTTGCTATTTTCAGGTACTGACGGAAAAACCTCCATTAAACGTCAGAAAAATGACATACCTAGATCGGTTTTTTTGAGGATCCATTATGGAACTGGCAATAATATTAATGATGCTGTTAATTGTGGTCGCACTGGGCGCCATAAAACTGTCAGATGGTGGCGTGGCGTTTCCGTTCAGACGCAAACCGTCGCTGTTCACACCAGTAGAGCATACATTTTTAAATTTAATCGAGCAGTCGGTAGGACGCGAGTTTCGCGTGGTATGCCGGGTACGCTTGAACGACCTGGTACAGGTGCGAAATAACACAGCTAAAAAGCAGGCCGGCGCAGCATTAAGCCGTGCTTCGTCCCGCCAGCTTGATTTTGTATTATGTGATAAAACCGATATGACCCCGGTGTTAGCGATAGATTTGGTACACAGAGGCGCTAAAGAAGGCTACAAAACGCAACGCGACTGGTTTGTATCTGGCGCGTTAGATGCCGCAGGCTTGCCCCATGCCCGGATCAAGGTTAAATCAGGTTATACGGTGGAAGAAATTCGGGAATGCCTGGAAACCAAACTGATACCTTACCGGCGCCGTCAGCAGAAAGTCAGTCAGGCTCCGGTACATAATCCTGAGCCACCAAAACGCCCGACCCGGCCTCTTCGCTCTAGCCGCGCAGCAGCGTAAAGTTTAGGGGGAAAGCCGCCCCTTAAAGGCTTTCTCCCGTGTTTGTTTTGGTGACACTGTCAGTTTTGCGTATTTCGTATTACCATTAGTCTATTCAGCTCAATTTGCGTCACCGCGTGACGCCCTCAGTGTATAAGAAGCTTATGTCTACAATTGGAATTCTCGGGGCAATGGATGAAGAAGTCGCCTTGCTACAGGCGTCACTGAAAAATGCCACTACTCGCCAATGGCACCACTTAACCTTTATTGAAGGTAAACTTAACCACCACACGGTAGTGGTAGCCAAATGTGGTATCGGCAAAGTGGCTGCAGCGCTGGCTACCACCGCCATGATTCAGTTATACAGCCCGGATTGCATGGTAAATACCGGCTCTGCCGGCGGCTTTGACCAAGAGCTTGAGATTGGCGATATAGTGATAGGCACCGCCATCAAACATCATGATGTGGATCTAACCCATTTCGGTTACGCCTTAGGCCAATGTGCTGGTGATATGCCAGAAGCCTATCATAGTGCTACCACATTGGTTGACGCCGCGCGCACAGCTGCCAATGATATCGCAGGTATAAAATGTAAAGACGGCCTGATTTGTACCGGCGATGCGTTTATCGGTAGTGATGAAGCGGCGCAAAAAATACGTAACGCTTTCCCTGATATGAAAGCCTGTGAGATGGAAGGGGCGGCCATCGCGCAAACATGCCATATGTTAAATACCGCATTTGTGGTGATTCGCTCGCTATCAGATATAGCCGGAAAAACCTCGAGCATATCGTTTCAGGAGTATCTGGAAGTAGCGGCTAAGCACTCTGCTCAGTTAGTTATCGCCATGGTAGCCGCACTGCGCTAACGTTAGCTGAGCTGTATTGGCCTGTGAACAATTACCCCTTCTTCAGCCAGCCTGAAATTCAAGCCCTGGCAATAGCATTACTGGCAATTGTCAGTGATGCTATATGGCGCTGGCCGCGGGCATACCATCCATTAACGCTAATGCGCTATCTGGCTGAGGCGATGGCAACCCGCGTCCGGCCCGGGCACAATGATACGGCATTTCAGCACAGTATCTCTGGCTCGCTGGGCGCGATAGTGTTGGTAGCGCCCTTGGTGATTTTATTGGCTATGCTGGTGTATATGGCCGAATACCCCCTCTTTTTCGAAGCGGTTATATTATTGTCTGTGCTGGATTTCGGTCATGACCGGGCTTGCTACAACCAAGTATTACAGGCCCTGGGAAAAGAAAAAAAGGTTCTCGCGCGCCATACGCTTAAAACGATAGTAGCCCGCGATACCGATAGGCTAAGCCCGGTAGGAGTGGCCAAAGCGGCCATCGAATCGCTGTTATTACGCTTTTACTATTTGTATTGTGGAGTGTTGTTTTGGTTTGTGCTGGCCGGGCCTGTGGCAGCGCTGACTTACCGGCTACTGTTACTGCTAAGCTGGCAATGGCATCGTCGGCGCCCCGGCTTTATGCGTTTTAGCCAGCCGGTAACCCGGCTGGTTCACCTTGCCGCTATTATACCCTGTATCATAGGCGCAATTATCATGGCGCTGGTCACCCATCCCGTTAAAGCATTTAAAGGGGCTCGGAAGAGCCCGGCGAAAGACGGCAGTTCTTTGCTGTTGGCCATGTTTGGTAATGCAATGGGGATCCAGCTTGGTGGCCCAGCTATTTATCATGGTATTAAATTGCGCTATCCCCGGGTGGGCGGAGGGCGTGAGGTCAGATTTTCAGATCTTACTTATACCAAGCGCGCCATCACACGGGCGGTTATTTTGTTCGCTACCCTTCTTTGTTTGTTTTATCTGGCGGTATACCGGCTTACCTTATGACCCCTGTATTATATGTACGTGTTATACTATGCCTTTGTTTAACAGGTTTTTTGCCTTTCATAAAAGCACAGGCGACAACCATTGTGACATTGTCACCCCACCTCACCGAATGGGTTTATAGCCTTGGCCAGCAGGAGCAACTACTGGCGGTCAGTGCCCATAGTGATTACCCATTACAGGCCGCAAAGTTACCCGTGGTAGCCGATTATAATGGGGTGGATATAAAAGCAATTGTGAGACTAAACCCTGACCTGATACTGGCGTGGGACGGCGGCAATAAACCCCAGGATATCGCACGCTTAAAAGCGTTAGGCTTTAACGTGTTTTTATCTTCCCCACGGAAACCGGCTGATATTAGCCGGGAAATACGGCGACTGGCAACACAGTTAGGTGTTAGCGATGCGGCGGAGGCCGTGACCCGGCCGTTTGACGAGGGGCTGGAAGGGTTGCAGGAGCAGTATCAGCAACGTCCTCTTACGAAAGTATTTTATTATATGTGGGCCCAACCTTTGATGACTATTGGCAGCGCCGCCTGGGCGAATTCATTGCTTTCAATCTGCGGGGCCGACACTGTGTTTAGTGATTCGCCAGTAGCCTATCCGCAGGTATCAATACAAGAAGTCATACGCCGCCAGCCCAGTTTTATCATTGCTGCAAGTGGCCGGCCGTTATCCGCTGAAAAAGCCTTTTGGGACAGCCACCGTTCTGTGCTGGATACGCCATTGATTCAGGTAAACCCGGATATTACCAGCCGGTTTACCTTAAGGCTGCTTCCTGAATTAACCCGTATATGTGAAGCATTACACCCTGCCTAACACCTGTATTCGGCCCTTGCTATACGGTGTACCTGGCTAACGGTGACAGCATGTTGGCTTAACGCTATACTAATAAAGGTATCTGGCAGCCTGTCACGCGGTATGTTTTTGCTGGTTGGGTAAACACGTTTTCTGCTGACCATAGGTCTCTGCTATGCGTTATATTATTTTAAGCTTACTGACGGGCCTTGGCCTTACCTTTAGTCTGTTAGGCGACTGCGATCCACGCGCGGTTCCCCCTACAGCGATATCGATAAATACGGCTTCCCACATGCTGGAAAAAGTGCGCGCAAAGGAGTGGTTATTGATAGATGTACGTTCGCCAGCAGAATATGCCGAAGGACACATCCCAGGGGCGATTAACATGCCGCATAATGAAATAGATCATTATTTGGCGCGGTTAGAGCAGCATGAGGGTAAGCCAATTATTATTTACTGTCGTTCAGGCCGAAGAGCAAAATTGGCTATGGAAACACTGAAAAAGCGTGCTTATCATGATGTTAGTCATTTAGAAGGTGATATGATGGGATGGCACGGCGCCGGCTTGCCTGTTGACAGAATGTAATCAAAAGCAGCCAGAAGGTACCCGCGTATTATTAACGTCCAGTTATGCATTCATGCATCCGCTGGGGTAAAGATGACAGCATTCTCAACAGGTGCTACCGTAAAATACTTGTGTAGTTATTTATAAGAAGCGATCCCAACCTATCATGACAATAGATATTGCCACCCCTGCGATGTTGTTCCCGGCCATTTCCCTATTACTGCTTGCTTATACAAATCGTTTTTTAACGCTGGCAACCATCATACGAAATTTTTCTAAGGAAAAATGGGACCAGAACACTGAAGCGCAGATCCATAATTTACGCGTAAGAATTCAGCTTATTAAATGGATGCAAATTGCCGGTGTTGTCAGTTTTTTCTTGTGCGTGTTATCTATGTTAGCGATTTATCTAACCTACCAGATAGCCGGTAACTGGATTTTCGCCGCCAGCTTAGTATGCTTGCTTTATTCGTTGTGGACATCGGTTAGGGAAATTTTAATTTCAGTAGAAGCACTTGATGTGCACTTGGATGGAATTAAAACAAAGTAAGCAAAACGCCCCTTTCGGGGCGTTAATTTATTGCGGGCCGGAAAACCACTCAGTTTAACTTAAATGGGCTACCGGTGATGACACCAGCCTGGAGCTATGCGGTAATAGTGATCCGTGCAAATTTACGTTTACCCACCTGATAAACCGCTTCGCCAGGTTCATTTAACTGTAAACGGGTGTCGCTAACCTTTTCGCCATCAATTTTAACCGCGCCTTGTTTTATCATCCGCATCGCATCGGACGTCGAGGCCACCAAACCAGCCTGTTTTAGCACATTGCCAATGGCTAAGCCGGCCTCTTCGAGGGCAATAGAAACCTCGGGCATGTCATCTGGGATAGCATTTTTTTGAAAGCGCTGAACAAAGTCGTTGTACGCGCTGGTAAAGGCCTCGTCATCGTGAAAGCGGCAAATTAATTCTTTGGCCAGTTCTATTTTAATATCTCTGGGATTTGCGCCCTGCTCAACCTGTTCTTTTAGTTGGGCAATCTCTTCCAACGGACGGAAACTTAACAGCTCGAAGTAACGCCACATCAATTCATCAGAAACCGACATGACTTTGCCAAACATATCATTCGGCGCATCGGTAATACCGATATAATTGTTAAGCGACTTAGACATTTTTTGTACACCGTCTAAGCCTTCCAGTAAAGGTACCATAATGGTCGTTTGAGGCTTTTGACCATTTTCTTTTTGTAACTCACGGCCCATCAGCAAGTTAAACCGTTGGTCGGTGCCACCTAACTCGACATCAGCGTTAAGCGCAACAGAATCCCAGCCCTGAACCAAGGGGTATAAAAATTCATGGATGGCAATAGGCTGGTTATTCGTATACCGTTTTTTGAAATCATCCCGCTCCAGCATGCGCGCAACGGTTTGGCTGGCGGCAAGTTTGATCATACCGTCAGCGCCTAACTTATCCATCCATTCCGAATTAAAGCGCACCTGTGTTTTAGCCGGGTCCAGGATTTTGAAAACTTGCTCCTGATACGTTTTTGCGTTTTCTAATACCTGATCTTTGCTTAAAGGCTTGCGAGTCACATTTTTACCTGTAGGATCGCCAATAAGTCCGGTGAAATCGCCGATTAGGAAAACAACATTGTGACCAAAATGCTGGAACGTCCGCAGTTTGTTGATCAATACTGTGTGGCCAAGATGCAAGTCGGGAGCTGTAGGGTCAAAACCTGCTTTTACCGTTAGGGTTTTGCCTGATTTTAGCTTCTCAATAAGATCGTCTTCAGGAAGTATTTCGTCTGTTCCACGTTTTATTTCAGCAAAAGCGGTTTGCCAGTCACTCATCGGTATTTTCCACACATCGGTAAATTGATTTGATCAGGGCGAGCATTTTACGCATGTGGGTGAACCAATGAAAGGTTTAGGCGTCAAAAACGGGATTATCGGCCTGCTTTCTTTTCCTAAAGTATAGCTTTTAAGCAAGCTTAAGTGGAAAGTAGGATTTGAACGAGATATTCTCAGGTCAGTCAGTAGGATGAGAATGAATTTGAAAGATAACGTGGTGTTTAAAACAATACGAAAACTTCCCAAGCCGCATCGCACCGGGTTAATGATTGGTAGCCTGCTGCTTGGCGGGTTAATCATGTTGCCGTCAGACCCAGTGGAGGCTAGCCGCCATCAAGAGTCTTTAGTACTTGATACTGGTGTACGCTACCCATTGGAATTGTCGGTGAACGATTCACCAGCAGTGGCGTTTGGCGAAGAAGATACGCAATGGCAATTATTCCTGGTTGGCGCGGGTGATACCCTGGCGAAAATTTTTAAACGTGCCGGTTTTTCGGCCCGGGACACCTATAATGTGACCGAAGCCGGGGAACTAGCCAAAATGCTGGTTACCTTGGTACCAGGCGATATGCTCTATCTTAAGGCAGATGAGTCAGGCGCTTTCAATGGACTCAAGTACGCCATATCCCCACGCGAAACCTTGGTTATTACGCCTGCAGACGATGCCGGTAATATGATAGCCGACATTGATACTAAAGAAGTCGAAACCCGCTATAACTTTGCCCAGGGTGAAATTGATAGTAGCTTCTGGAAGGCCGGTGTAACAGCGGGGCTTACCAACAACCAGATTATGAACCTGGCAGCACTGTTCGGCTGGGATATCGACTTTGCGATGGAAATTCGCCAAGGCGATAGTTTTAATATGGTATTTGAAGAGCATTATATAGATGGCGAATTTGTGGGCTTCGGAGATATTGTAGCTGCTGAATTTACTAATCAGGGCGAGAAGTTTACGGCTATCCAGTATACCGATGGCAACTATTATACGGCGGAAGGCCGCAGTATGCGTAAAAGCTTCTTACGCGCGCCAATTAACTTCAAATACGTAAGTTCAAATTTTACCGGCAAACGCTTCCACCCCGTGCAAAAGCGCTGGAAGTCACATAATGGTACTGATTATGTCGCCGCTGTCGGCACCCCGGTAATGGCTTCAGGCGATGGCCGCGTTGTACAGTCTTCTTATAACCGCTTTAACGGTAATTATGTGTTTATCCAACATGGTGAGAAATACGTAACCAAATACCTTCACTTTAAAAAGCGAGCGGTCAAAGCGGGTGAAGTGGTTAAACAGGGCCAGGTTATTGGCTACCTGGGCAGCACTGGGATGGCGACGGGCCCTCATTTGCATTACGAGTTTTTGGTGAATGGCACGCACCGCAATCCACGGACTGTGGAGCTACCCAAGGCCGCGCCTATTGAAGCTTCACAGCGCGCAGCATTTATGGAATTGGCACAAAATCGGCTTACTCAGCTAAGCAACAACCGCCGTATCATGCTAGCCATGCAGTAATATGCGTTATTTTATTGGGCTGATGTCGGGTACCAGCATGGATGGCGTAGACGCCGTGCTTTGCCAGATATCAGCGGATAACTTTCAGACTTTGGGTAGTGTCAGCCTGCCCTTTCCTGCCGATTTATTGCTTCGTCTGCATGCATTATGTGCCCCTCAACCCAATGAAATAAATTTGATGGGTAGTGCTGATATTGAAATTTCTCATCTGTTTGCCCGGGCGGTAAAACTATTACTTGAACAACACAACCTGGCAGCCGACCAGATAGCGGCTATAGGATCTCACGGCCAAACTATCCGACATTTCCCCGACGGCTACGAACCCGGCTTACCTGGTTTTACATTGCAGATAGGCGATCCGAATACGCTTGCAGCGTTAACCGGGATTGCGGTAGTGGCCGATTTTCGGCGCAAAGACATCGCCCTCGGGGGCCAGGGCGCCCCGCTGGTTCCGGCCTTCCACCAAGCTATTTTTGGCCAAGACATCCACCCTGTCGACACCTTGCAAGACATCCACCAAAGCTCAATGGACAGCCACTCCACACCCGCGCAAGCCACCCATACTGTAGATCGCGATACCCGCCCAGACAGCCACCGCGCAATCGTAAACATCGGAGGCATCGCCAATATCAGTATTGTGGCGTTAAACACTAACCAGGTAAGCGGTTATGATACCGGCCCAGGAAATACGTTAATGGATTTTTGGTGTAAGGCCCATACATTACAGGCCTTTGATATGGATGGTAACTGGGCAGCCACGGGGAAAGTGAACAAACCCTTATTAAAGAAGTTGTTAGCTGACGCTTACTTTAAGCGTCAGCCGCCAAAGAGCACGGGCAGAGAATATTTTTCACCTCAATGGCTAAACGCTAAACTTGCCGGGTACAATTCAGTCTCCGCAGAAGACGTGCAGGCGACCTTGTGCGTTATGACAGCAAGGCATATAGCCGACGCTATCAACTCGCGCCAAGATATTGAGCAGGTATTTATTTGCGGCGGCGGGGCATACAATAAAACGTTAATGGCACACCTGTGCAACAATCTTGCTCAATGCCACGTCGCATCTACATTACGATTGGGTATTGCTCCGCATGAGGTTGAAGGTGCGGCCTTTGCTTGGTTGGCTTTTGCTTATATGGAAAGGCTAACGGCCAATGTACCCCAGGTGACGGGGGCTAGCAGACCCGCAGTACTCGGTGGATTATATCTACCCGACTAGGAATATCAGGATGCTTCACTTAGTCCGGTTAACTTAGCAAGTCGATCGAATCGGGCTAACCACTGGGCCCGCGCAAAAGCTATTTGTTCCGCGCCTTCCAGACCTTCATGGTTCAGATGTAGAGTACTGCTTCTACTATCAACAGATTCGAACCTAACATCTACGGAAGACTCGTATCCTTCATCTAGTTTGAGAGTAAAAAGAAGTTGTTCGTTTGCCCTTACCTGAGCAAACTCACCAGTATAGCGCCGCGCCATCTCACCATACTCATTGATAAAAACCATTTCAAATTCCGCACCTTCGCGTACATCTAGTACAACATACTTTAGCTGCATGTCTTCAGGCATAAACCACTGCACCAATAGCTCGGTTTTACAGAAACAATTAAACAGCCTGGTGAGTGGCATTGAAAATGACTGATGAAAAGACAAATTATTCATTCAGGTGCCTGTTATGTTGAAAGTTATCCATTCCATTACTTTAGTGTAAACCATTCGCCGGCCAGGCGCGATATGAACCCGGCCAAGGGGGCAGATTACAGTTGTTTCCTCCTACCGCGTTAAAACTTAACCAACCATGCGCGTTATTCAAACCGTTATCGTTAAGTCTTTGTAACCGGCGCTCTACGTTACCCGGCGGCGCGTTACGCCACGGTACAGTAGGTATTTAATGCCTTTTGCGTGCTTAGAGGAGCGCTCGCGGCCCCTCTAAAATGCTGTTCAAATTTTTGGGTAACCGATAGCCAATGCGCCTGGTCAACGTGAATACGTTCAAGAATGGGTAGCAGCGAAGCGGGTATGACTCCCTTCTTATTCGCCGCTATGCATCTGCCGGTATAGTCTACCAGGGTTATATAGTCGGTAGTGCTTAGTGGCAGATGAAGGCTGTTACTTATGCCGGTGGGCGGAATAAAAGGCATGAGCCTGGGCGGCTGTCGCCTGGTCTTAAATGCACGAATGCGGGCCGCGATACTGGTAAAGCGCGCGTCTTCGGGCGCGATAACCATGCCTGCCCGTAGTGGGTTCAAATCAACATAGACCATGCAGGATAACAACGCCGCTTCATCCAGTAAGGCTTGGATTTAAACCTTCCCTCCCAGAAACGCCCGGTACAGTCATCCTCTTTATTGGCCTGGCGGGCAATGTACTCATTAAGTTCTCGCATAAACCAGCTTATTGATTGAAGACGCTGCCGATAAACTGATA
>PYVY01000008.1 GCA_003056425.1 Alteromonas indica | reverse complement strand
AGAGTGTCGCACCCTGAGCATACAGCTGCGTGAGGCGGGTTCCCCGATGCAGTTTATGCCATTGCTGCAACACCTGTTTGTTCGACCATTGCTGTGCCCGTTCAGTAGCCACCCGAAGCACCACATGTGTATGGTTGCTCATCACTGCATAGGCGCATAAATCTATAGCAAATACCCCGGCAAGAAAGTACAAACGACGCTCTACCCACCCGCGCCGATGTTCATAGCTTTTTCCTGTAAAGCTGTCTTTTCCGCACAAACAAGCACGACGGACACAGCGCGAGACGCAATGATAATAGGGTGTTTGTTCTACACAGATAAGCTCTTTTCGGGGCCGGGGCATACACTGTTCGCAAAAATGAATTGAACGTATATTTTTACCGAACAACAACAGTTAATCTGCTGGTCCTAAGAAGGGTTTTTGTATTAATCAAACGTTCGAATATACAAGCTCTCGACTTTCTCCCTCGCCCAGGGTGTACGACGTAGAAATTTAAGGGAGGACTTAATAGAAGGGTCATTATTAAAACAGTTTATTTTAATCTCGTTATACAACCCTTCCCAACCATAATGCGCCTGTAATTTCACCACGACATTCTCGAGCGTAAGCCCATGCAAAGGATTATTCGGTTGTTGCTGATTCATGAGACATCCACACTTGTTGGTTAATCCCGAAAGCATACCAGATTATTGATGTAGGCCTAATATGGGGATAGGGCTTTTATGCGTACAAAGGCGATTCACCTCACCTGCTATCTTTATTTTATGCGAAAAAATATAGGTGGATGTCTTTGCTACACCCCCTGCGCTACCCCATTGAGGTTTATCGGTATTTTGCACAATCTCAGGTTTAGCTAACGTCTTGGTTATCTTACCGCGACGTTAGCGGATGCCCTACCGGTGTAAGTGTAAACTTAATACGCAGCGGATTCTTGAATGCAAAGGCGCGCGTATTGGCAGCCTATAGCATCGTTTCCAAAGGTGGCTGCCCTGAAAAGTGTTCGGCGCTCACCTGCGATGATATTTCTATAAATAACCTATCGATATCATGTGGGGGCATAAAGCCAGCGCAGAAACCTTGCTTATGAGGCTCGATAAAATGCTGCGCCGCTAGCATGAAATGCGCTATTAAATATTTTATATTATCGGTGCCCATCGCGATACGCAGTGTGGTTAACTCAATCCCTGCGAGCTTTTGCTCTGAAGGGCTTAGCTCGGAATGCGATGTGAGAGCAGGACAGAGCACAATAGTATTAGTTTGCCCTATGCTTACCTGATGGCTAAATGCAGGCTCAAGCGCGTCAAAGAAACGGGTAAACACTTCTTTTGGTAACTCAGCCCGGGCCAGGTCAATAGTGAATAACGTACAGGGCCATTGATGGTTGTGCTGCTTGTTTTTAACTTTTGCATTGGGGTGGGTGTCTATAGCATGGCTGTTTACATGAATCGCAGGGTGAGCATCCAGAAACGCTGTAAACACCTTTGTATTGATAACTTTATTCATAAGGCGTAGTTCAAGCGTTTTTATGCCATTCAATACATCAAATGCTTTTTCGGAATCTAAAAATGCCCCTTTAATATAATAAACATCCCAAAACATTGTGCGGGACCACACTACCCCATTAACTTCGCTGCCTTTAGGTTGAAACATTCTGTAGCCTTCGCCGATGACCACGCCGGCAGTGGTAGCGCCACTTCCACATAGATCTTTGGTATAGCTGTGAACAATATAATCGGGTCGACAGGTCAATTCAGTATGTTGCAACGGTTGATGAAGTACTGGCGTGGCTAAAGTAGAATCCAGCATAACTAAACAATCATGCTGATGTGCATATCGTGATATAGCTGGCACATCCAGTACAAAGCCATGAGGATTGCAGGGCGATTCAATATACACGTGTAGATGGGCCCCACTATCGAGCCGCTCACTGTGGTCGGCACGCGTCTGGTCGAAAAAAATGATGAAATCTTCCTCTGTATACCCATCGAACCATGCTATTTGTATATCCATGCGGCGAGACTGGGCATAATAGTCATGCAGTAACTGATACACGCCGCCATACACATTTCTTGATACAATAAGTACATCTCCCTGGCCCAGTACATTGGCCAGTAGTGCATCTATTGCTGCCATACCACTATTGAAATTCCATGCCATATAGTCGGCAGCAAAGGGCCCTGCTTCCATATCTACAATTGCATTCGCTAACGAGATATTTGTAGGATTTAGCAGTCTTGAGTATATTTGATGAGTAAACTCTTTACCCTGAAACGCATCATCCACCCATTCTGTACAGGCATATACATAAGTGGCGGTACGGACCACCACAGGGGTTGCTGAAAACAGTGCAGTGACATTATCGAATAAAGGATAATGGTTGCGGCTCAGCTGACTACTCCCCAGACTCTGCCACGTTTTGCGAAAGGGATTTTGCAGGGTATCTAATATTTTGGCTAACTGAAAAGATAAGAATTTTTTCGCATTGAACCAGGCAACTTTATCTTCTCGATCCAGCTCTCCCAAAGTGGCTTCAGTAATTTCCCACAAGCGAGTCACATCAGTTTGAGCATGATACAGGTGCTTAGCACTTGCAGCTAACGCCTCACCGTACGCGGTTTGCTTATCGATACCAAAGTGGGCAAGCTGTTCTTCCACTAATTCCTCTATTGTAGTTGACTGAGTAGTATTACGACGAGGGGAAAGACGGCGGGCGTGGTCGATAGAATAGCTCATCAAAGATTACTTCCATAAAAGACGATAGCCAGATTTATACATTTTATTAACATTAATTAAATAAAAAAGCTGATTTTGCCGGCTTGCTGACAGGAAAGAAAAGTTTACTATGCACCAAACTAATGACTCTGCGAATGTTGTGATATTGAGCAAAGAATACGACGCCTATCACCGTGCTCTCAGTCAATATAATGCGCCAGCAGTACATATTGTAACGGCCACCGATGAACCTCAGCAGATTGACCTTCAATCCACCCAAGTAATGCTTGCTGATCCAGGCCTTGCCGCCAGCGTTATTGAGCAGTGTAAGAATATTAAGTGGGTTCAGTCTGGCTGGGCAGGGAATACCCCGCTACTTGAGAAAAGCAAAAGGGACTATTGGTTGAGCGGTGTGAAGGGTGTGTTTGATATGCAAATGCGCGAGTATGTCTTTAGCTATCTGCTCTATTTTTCTCGCAATATCGCGGGGTTTGACATAGCCAAAAAGCATAGTAAAAATAAATGGTGCAAACCGGAATTTAATTACCTAAAGGGCAAAACGTTAGGTATTTTAGGTGCTGGTTCTATAGGTAGCGCCCTGGTGCCTATTGCCAACGCATTCGGCATGCATGTAATTGGCCTGCGTAAAAGCGGGGCCCCACAACCCGGTTTTAAAAAGGTATACCAAAACAAAGAGTTGCTAACATTCGCCAGACAAAGTGATTTCGTTGTTAGCTTGCTGCCCGACACCCCGCATACCCGTGGAATAATAGATGCACAAGTTCTTGCTGCGCTGCCCCCTTCAGCCGTGCTGATCAACGCTGGCAGAGGTAATGCAATTGTCGAAGACGATTTGTTGCATGCTTTAGACACCCACCAGATTGCCGCAGCAGTATTAGACGTATTTGAGCAAGAGCCACTACCCGACGCTCATCCATTTTGGCAACATGACAAAATACATATTACTCAACACACGGCGGCAACGTCACTTCCTGAAGATGTAGTTGCGGTATTTTACGAAAACTACCAACGTTATATCTCAGGTTTAGCACCTAACTACCTGATAGACTTTGATAAAGGTTATTAAACCCTAACAATAGATATATAGACACCCACTTTACATCACCATATACCAGGCATTAACTATGCTTAGTATTCGGGGTGGGTGTCTTGAGAAGTATTGCGAATAATAGGTGACCGCTTCAAAGAAACAGACACCCACTAAACTAATCTGCCTAAATCTCTCAAACCATTTGGTTAACTGAAGGTGGGTGTCTTAGCTCAGTCATCATGATTCAGTCGCAAAATCCGCGCTGTACCTTTGACCTTAGGCATAACGTGGCTGTCCTGTAAACATTGCTTTTAGCGCCAGCCATTCCATTAGTAAAATGCCAATCAAAGCTAAGGGCAATTCGGTGCGCGGTTAGCGGCGAGGATCGGTAGCGGTTACTTCAATCCGGTCTACGTGCTGTTCTCGAAATGATTTCAACGCATCCAATCCTTCAAGTTTATGTAGCTCTCTGAATTCAATCCAATCGATAACGGTATAAAGACAAATAGCAGGATAATGCCAGTGCGCAAACTCTCCCTGCGCCACCTGTTCATTCAGCGCTTTCAAACTCGCCGTAATGCGGTCTTTTTGCATTCTGATAAACAGCGCATCCTGATCGGCCTGGATATGCGAACGTTTTAGCATAAACAATGAAACAAACGAATCATTTACAGCATCGATAAGGGTAAGCTGATTTTCTTCATCCCACGAGAGTGGCGCATACTGAAACTTAGTGCTTAAATAACGCTGAATTACCCGCGAATCAAATACAACCTGATCTTCATCTTCCAAACAAGGCACTTTCATTGTGGGCGACTTACGGGCAAGCGTTTCACGCCCCTCGCCCTCAAAAATATTCAAGTTAATAAATTCGTGATCGGTCTGTGATAAAAGAATACGAATACGTCTGACGTAAGGGGAAGTTGTAGAGCCGTAAAGTTTCATAATCTGTCCTGGTAATCAGTATGAAAACTGGACGATCGCTAACTATCGTCCGCGTACCGCCAATCAATCCCATTAAATGGGATGAGGGCGTGTATTATAATACTTGTACAATAGGTAATTACAGCAGCAGAAAAAAGCAACTATCTGATGAAATACGATGAACCTACGGCTGGCAAAGACCAGCCGAAAACGCTATACGCTAAAGCTTGCTCCACAACCGCAGGTTGTTGTGGCATTTGGGTTTTCGACTAGAAATCGTGAGCCTTCCAGCCCTTCAACGTAGTCCACTACACCGCCCACCAGGTATTGTAAACTCATGGGGTCAACCACCAATGTGACACTGTCTTTTGCAATGGTCATGTCACCTTCATTTACCTTTTCATCAAAAGTAAAACCATACTGAAAGCCCGAACAGCCACCACCGGTAACATATACCCGAAGTTTCAGTTCCGGGTTCTCTTCCTCGGTCACTAATTCTTTCACTTTCGCCGCTGCCGCATCAGAAAATTCGATAGGCAAAGCCGTTTCTACAGACATATGAACCTCAATAACAAAAAACCGTAGGCTGATTAAATCAGCATCTAACGCTATTATCTTACAGACGACAGCGCCAATCAATGTCAGCCAGCATTATTGTGGGGGGGTATCATCGTCGGCCTCACCATTATTAGCAATGACCTGCTGCCAATCAACCTGCCAGCGATAATCTTCACGCTTCGTAGTGTATTGATAAACCTGAGAACTAAATAGAATCTGCTGCGCGACAAAGCCTTCCGGTAAGCTAAATTCCACCCGCACAGTCTGAAAAAATTTAAATCGATAGTCCACCGGGCCATCCGGCAACAATGTCTCACTGCCACTGCATATTTGCGCCGGTTCATTGGCCAGGCTACCTTTAATACAAATTTTAAGGTCACCTTTTATTACCGCCCGGCGGGTCAGGCGTTGTAACAGCACAAATTCCATCACGTAATACTGTGGCTGTCCGGTTATATCCTGTGGCTGTCCTGGCGTTGTTGTAGCATTTGCTGTTGCTTCGCTACCTTCTATATCGTTAGGGGCAGCTTGTCGCTCTGGCAGTGCATTGGCCTGTCTGATTTGCAGCCCATCAACCACAAAGCCTTCCTGCACACTTTCAGGGGCCATAACGTTACGATAAAAACTCACTGACGAACTGGTTTTCGCTAATTGGCGATGCAGCGCTGCCACCTGCTCCTGGTGGTCGGAGGCAGCTAACTCAGCAAGGGCCAAACGGGTTTCCAGCTGGTGCTTTTCTAATAGCAGTGCACTGTGTTCATTTTGTAAGGAGCTTAAGGTAGCCTGCACGTTACTAAGTTGGGCTTGCTCGCTGTTATAGTGATGTGTTGCCATAGCAAAACCTAACGCAATCATGGCAAGAATGATCACCCCCGCCAACACGCTAAAGCGAAACCCACCCAGTTTGTAAAGCCAATGTACCTGCTGTTTCTTCACGTCTTAATAACCAGCCATAATTATAAAAAATCAGATGCTTAGGAAATACCTTGCAATATGATAAGCTAATATCATGCTTTAGGTTACCCCTACCTGGGTCATTACATGCGTCTTCATGGCCTTCGTCAAGAACTTGCCCATCCGCGTACCTCTGTCCTGGTTTGTTTACTAGGCATTGTAGGTGGAGTAATTGCTGCTGCGCTGATTATTCTGTTCAGGCTGTGTTATGAATGGTTACACAACAGTGCATTAGACACCCTCACCAGCGTTATTCAACACGAATGGCTGGCGCGTTTTATAATGCCGTTAGCCGCGGTAGGCATGATTTTACTTATTGCCTTTCTTACCGGCTTTAAACATTACCGAATGGGCATTCCGTTTGTTATCCATCGGGTAAAGATGTTTTACGGCTACGTCCCCTTTCGTACCACTATCAATCAGTTTTTTGGCGGTATGTTTGCCCTGGCCGGCGGCTTCGTAGTAGGTCGCGAGGGCCCCTGCGTGCATATTGGCGCCTCCGGAAGCAGTTATGTCGGGCAATGGCTTCGCTTGCCGTACAACAGTATTCGGATTTTAGCGGGTTGCGGTATCGCGGCGGGTATCTCTGCTTCATTTAATACCCCATTTGCCGCTGTCATTTTTGTTATGGAAGTGGTGTTAAGAGAATACAAAATCCACATTTTTGTGCCTATTATGCTGGCCGCTGCCTGTGGTTCAGTATTAACTCGTATGGTATTTGGCGAGGTCAACGAACTTTCCTTTTTGTCGTTTGCCGCCTTTAGCGAATGGATGTACATCTATCTGGTGCTGCTGGGGATAGTTTTGGGTGCATTGGCAGCGCTATTTAATAATCAGTTGATGCGTGTCATGACCCTATTCCGCCCGTTTAGCATGATCTGGCGCCTGGTGCTGGCGGCCGTGATAACCGGTGGTATCAGTATTCTATTGCCGCAGGCCACCGGCGCCGATTTTGAAAGTATTGAAGTGCTCTTTACTCAGCAGCCTGGTAGCTGGTTGCTCCTGTCCCTGTTAGTGGCTAAATTTTTACTCGCGGTATTTGCCATCGGGCTGGGTGTGCCGGGGGGCATTATGGGCCCGGTGATGATTATCGGCATGCTAGCCGGCGCCTTGCTGTTAATGCCGCTAAGCGGCTTTGTCGATATTAATGACTATACCAGCAGTTTTGCGCTATTAGGGGTGGCCGGTATGCTTACAGCCGTATTGCACGCCCCGCTGGCGGCACTTTCTGCGGTTATGGAGCTTTCTTATAGCCCGCAAATTATATTGCCCGCGATGCTGGTGATAGTGCCCGCTTATGTTACCTCTACACAGTTTTTAGGTAACCGCTCTATTTTTATTCGCCAGCTTGACTATCAAAACCTGCCTTACGCCATCAACTCGATTCGCGAGGCGCTGGAAAAAACCGGTGTACTGGCAGCCATGGCGACAGACTACAAGCTATTTAAAGAAGCACCTGAGCCCGCAATTGAAAGCTTTTTAGCAGAAAACCCGACCACTATCGTATTACAGCAAAAACAGCTTGAGCGCGAGATACAGTTTCGACTGGTGCAGTACGATGTCAGTTTGGATCACAATGCGCAGGCGTTAGACTATGTGACTATTGAAGGGCTTAATAGTCAGTGCACCCTGTATGAAGTTTATGAGAAACTAAAAAATGCTCGAAGCGGGGCTATCTACGTATACGATGACAGTGAACAGAACATTGTCGGTGTCATTACCTGGAATATTCTGCAAAGTTTCTTACAGCGCGCCCAGTATTAAAAAGGACGGATAATCCGCGATGATTTTATGGTTAAAAGCACTACACATATTCTTTATGGTGGCCTGGATGGCTGGCATTTTCTATCTGCCTCGCCTGTTTGTTTACCATGCGCAGGCCAGTGAGCAGGCGGTAAAAGATCAATTCAAAGTCATGGAACGTCGCTTGTGGTTTTTTGTTACCCCCTTTGCTGTTTTAACGCTGGTGTTTGGGGTGTCTCTGATAGCAGTTTATGGCCTTGAGTGGCTAAAAGTATCAGGCTGGCTGCATGCTAAACTTACCTTGTTAGTTGCACTTTATGCTTATCATGGTTACTTATACAAATTAGTAAAACAGTTTGCAAAAGACCAAAATACGCGGTCAGCCACCTTTTATCGGGTACTTAACGAGGCCCCGGTACTGGTATTGCTGGCCGTGGTTATTCTGGCCGTGGTGAAACCCTTTTAGAAATGTAAATACATTAGGCAAGTGCTGTGTGTTTGCTATACTCATTGGGAACTACCTAACCATGCTTCGCAGGACTGCGAATGAAGATACTGACCCGTAGGAACAACATGGACGTGAGCAACGAACGGCTGAAATTGCTGCTGGCCCGAACCGATGAAGCTTTCCAGGCGTTGCTTAAAGAGCCTGACTCCATTGAGTTGAACAGCGCGTATGATGCAGCAAAAGCAGAATTAGATGATTACATCGGCCGGTTACGCGCGGCGTTGTCAAAAAAAGCGCCCCACCGCTAGGCTGACTTATTCGTGCCTGCTAATTATTCTGCGTTTTCTGATAACTTTCAAACTGCTGCGGTAAAAACGGCGCCAGCTCGCCCGCCAGGGTTATATAGTCTTTTAGCATTGCAGGTAGCTGCTCTGCCAACCTGGGTAATTGCGCTTGTAACACTGTTGCCTGCTCAGCACTACGCTGGTGCATCGCCCCCTCCGGGTCCGCCAGTGTAGAGAATAATTTAAGGCATCGACTTAAACGTTTTTGCGGTGCTTCGCGCTTTATCCCGCTATCTTGGGCCGGCTGTGCTACAGCCTTATCCCACGCCTGCAACCATATTCCTTCTACTTGTTGATGTCCTTTAAGCAAACCCGTTAGCCATTGGGTCAAAGGTAGGCGAACCGTCGTGCTGGTCTGCCATTGGCATGCCGGTGGTAAACAGGATTGCCCGGTGCTCATCAGTTGTAGTGTGTCACGAAGCGTTAGCATCAGGTGATGGGCAAGGTTATCGACCTGATCATCCGTTAATGGTTGTCTGGCCGAACTAAGTACCCACGGCATCCAGGTTTCGGGCATAGGTATCTCTGGCGCTGCCGCCACCGCGAAAATTATCCCCCTGACTTCCATTTGCGCCGGCAGAACTGCCGCCTCAGGGTAAGTTAAATAAAATGTGGTCAAACTATCATTAACAGACACAAGTGGATAAATCCTTATGAAACCTACCCTGAGCGTAACGTAACTGGGGCCAAAATGCATTGTTCCCCACCCGCTTCCCACTAAAGAATCGCTTATTCACCCGGCGGCTCATGGCTTCGCCATATAAATCCCTGGCGGGTAAACAATGTGCGATAAGTCAGGTTTTTCGTATTTTTTAGGCTATTTGGGTGTTCACCGACAAAAAAGTTTCAGCCAGCCCTTGGTTCATGCGATAGTTTTCTTTACCATCCGCCCCCCTTAAAATAATGGTCTGATAGCTGCGCTTTTTTTTCGTTAATCACTATCCGACCCCACGGTTTCGTTATACAGGTAGCCACACATGGCAAAAGATAAGTCTGGATACATCATAGCAGCGGCCTTCATCGGCCCAGGAACAGTAACCACGGCCAGTATTGCCGGGGCTAATTTTGGTTTTCACCTGGTATGGGCTTTATTATTTTCTATCACTGCCACAATGGTGTTACAGGATATGGCAGCGCGGCTTGGTATCGCCACCGGGCAGGGGCTGGCAACCAACCTTAAAGAAATAAGCCAAAACCCGGTATTAAGGTTGTTGTTTTCATTGCTTATTGTAGCCGCGGTAGGTATTGGCAACGCGGCTTACGAATCAGGTAACCTAACCGGCGCCGCCATCGGGTTAGATGCTTTCTTTGCCATTGGTACAGGCAATTGGGCGATTATCCTGGGGGCTATTTCAGCGCTGCTGCTATGGAGCGGTAAATACAAAGTCATTGAGTCAGTACTGGTGGTATTGGTTATTGCCATGGCGATAGTCTTTTTTGTGACCTTGTTTGCCGCCGGCCCCGAATGGTCCGCCATGTTTTCCCAGGCTGCCACACCACAGCTTAATACCAGCACAATCAATATGGTACTGGCCCTGATTGGTACCACCATCGTGCCGTATAATTTATTTTTGCATGCCAGCCTGACTGCACAAAATTATATCGGCGCTGACAAAGCCGAGGCTATCGCGGCGTCGCGTAAACAGTCTGTTTTTGCTATCGGCTTTGGCGGGCTTATCACCCTGGTGGTAATGGCTACGGCGATGATGGCGTTTTTCAACCAGGCTGCCAGTATGGATGCCGCCAATATGGGCAAACAACTGGAACCTGTACTGGGCGAATGGGCACAGTGGTTTTTTGCCGCCGGTTTGTTTGCTGCCGGCCTCACCAGTTCTATCACCGCCCCGCTGGCTGCCAGCTATGCTGTATGTGGTGCCTTTAATTGGCCCCAAGATATGCAGGGTAAGGCATTTCGAAGTATTTGGCTGGCGATTATTGTTACCGGTGTTGTTATTGCCGGGATGGGTTTTAAACCATTGTCAGCTATCATGTTTGCTCAGGCTGCTAATGGCTTACTATTACCGATTGTAGCGATATTTTTGCTGGTGGTAATGAACCGCAACGCTACGCTGGGGGAATTTAAAAATGGCACAACCAGCAACGTGTTAGGCGCGCTGGTTGTGGGTTTTGTAGTCTGTCTTGGCGTATATAAGCTGTATTCGTTATTTTGAAGCCAGTCTATCCAGTAATTGCGTTAACATTGCCCGGCTACAGCCAAAGTTAATCCTAAAGTGGTCGGGCGCCCCAAAGTCAGTGCCCGGCGAGGGCCCCACACCGCGGTCCTCAGCCCACTTCTGTACATTGCTTACGCCTAAGCCAGAAGCGTCCACCCAGGCCAGGAACGTAGCTTCCTGGAGCTTTACAGATAAACCGTCGATGGCGTTAATGCGCTCTACCAATAGATCGCGGTTGCCTTTTAGATAATCCAATTGTTGTTGATGCCATTCGTCGCATTGAGTAAATGCAGCTTCAGTGGCAAGCAGTCCCAATTGGTTAACCCATGGCACGATACCGGCTGCGGCGCCGACAAATGCCTGCCGCAGGCGCGCATCGGGCACTATCGCAAACGAAGCTCCTAAACCAGCGATATTAAAGGTTTTGCTGGCGGCCATAAGGGTCACGCTACGCTGCTGCAGTCCTGGTTCCCGACCCGCTGGAATATGTTTAACCCCGGGTTCCAGTATCAGATCGCAGTGTATTTCATCTGAGCACAATACCACATCATGTTGCTCACAGATTTGCGCAATACGGTTTACTTCTTCGGCGCTCAGCACTGCACCGACTGGGTTCATTGGATTACAAAGTATTAGCAACTTACACTTGGGATCAGCCGCTTCTGACGCTAGCTGATCAAGGTCTAGGGTATATCGGTCACCCTTATCAAGCGTCGTAATGTCTACCCGTTGTAAATTGTTCAGTTTTGGTGCAGCCAATAAAGGCGGATAGTTAGGCGTCTGGATAAGTACCTTATCGCCCGGTTCGCAGTACGCTTTACAGGCGGTATTGAAAGCCGGTACCACGCCGGGTGTCCAGACCAACCACTGTGGATCGATCTCCCAGTCGTGCTTGTCTTTAAGCCAGCGGCACACCGCATCAATTGCTGGTTGATACTGGCCGGGCAATACATACCCCAGATTGCCATGCTCGATACGAGTTTGTAACGCAGCTAAAATAGGATCAGCACAACGAAATTCAGTATCGGCAACCCAAGCCGGTAGAATATCTGTGCCTTGGTATTTTTCCCATTTAAATGAATATGTTCCAGTGCGCGGCGGCGTCTTATCAAAAATTGAGGGCACGCTTGATAATCCTTTGGTTAATCGAAGATGTCACTCAGTGTAAAGCAGCCGCACGGGCGCTATCCAGTGTCTTGTTAGACTAATTAGGAATGACATGTTTTCAGCTGTCCAACAATCAAGATGCCAATAACTTACGCACGTTATCCAGCAAATTTTCGACCTTGAAAGGCTTTACCATAAATTGGTTGGCCCCCGACTGGCGAGCCTTTAACACGGTGGCTCGGGTGGCATCAGCGGTTAACAGCAGGAAAGGTACCTGCATACCCTGTCGCCGGCACAGGTTAAGCAAGGCTATACCATCGTAATCCGGCATCATTTGATCGCTAACCACCAAAGATACCGAGGCGTCGCTTTGTTTCAATAAAAATGCTCTGGCAAGTTTACTGTGGGTAAAGCTATGCACATGCGCTCCCAGCTGTTGCTCCAGGGCTACTACAATGAGTTCCAGTGTAATAACATCGTCATCAATCACTACGATAGATTGTGAAGTCATGCGCGCTTTCACCTGTGGTATGGGTAAGGTAAGCATAATTGGCTATCTTCGCCTTGCCAATTACTCTTAAGTCCAACACTTTATTGTGGCGGTGGTTTTATTCGGCGATGGATACAAAAAACGCCGCGATAAGCGGCGTTTTTTTCAAAGGCTAATAAAGACTACTTAACCCTTTTTTTCCCGTGAATTACGCTTCCGTTCATTTTCGGTCAGCGCTTTTTTACGGATACGAATACTCTTTGGTGTTACTTCCACCAACTCATCGTCATCAATAAATTCCAGGGCTTGTTCCAATGACATTATCACTGGTGGAACCAAGCTTTGCGCCTCATCAGTTCCCGACGCACGGACGTTGGTTAATTGCTTACCTTTCAGTGCGTTTACCGTCAGATCATTGTCACGACTGTGAATACCAATAACCATACCTTCGTAAACTTCAACCCCATGACCAATGAACAGACGGCCACGTTCCTGTAAGTTAAACAAAGCGTTAGTCAGGGCTTTACCAGCCGCGTTAGCAATCAGTACACCGTTCTTACGCTGACCAATTTTACCGCCTTTATGCGGGCCGTAATGGTCAAACGTGTGATACAACAAACCTGAACCTGAGGTCAGGGTCATAAACTCAGTCTGAAAACCAATCAGGCCACGGCTTGGAATAACGAAGTCCATACGAACCCGGCCTTTACCATCCGGTGACATATCCGTCAGCTCGGCTTTACGGTAGCCAAGTTGTTCCATGATAGAACCCTGGTCTTCGTCTTCACAGTCCACGGTCAGTGTTTCAAACGGTTCCATTAACTGGCCGTCTTCTTCCTTCAGGATAACTTCCGGACGAGATACTGCAAGCTCGTAACCTTCACGACGCATGTTTTCAATCAAGATACCCAAGTGCAGCTCACCACGCCCGGAAACACGGAATTTATCCGGGTTTTCGGTTTCTTCTACACGCAGGGCCACGTTATGTACCAATTCGTCCTGCAAACGGTCAAATATATTACGCGATGTAACATATTTACCTTCACGGCCAGAGAACGGCGAGGTGTTAACCTGGAACGTCATGGTAACAGTAGGTTCATCTACCGTAAGTGCCGGTAACGCTTCAACAGTGCTGGTATCACAAATTGTATCGGAAATTTTCAGCTCACCAAGGCCGGTAATGGCAATGATATCACCTGCGTTAGCAATTTCTGCTTCCTGGCGTTGTAAACCAAGATACGTAAGTACCTGGCCAACTTTACCATTACGCTTTTCGCCGGCTGCATTAACAATAGTAACCTGCTGGCCGGTTTTTACTTTACCGCGAGCAATACGGCCTACTCCAACCACCCCAACATAGGAGTTATAGTCCAACTGCGATATTTGCATTTGGAACGGACCTTCAGGATCAGTATTAGGCGCTTCAACCTGATCAACAATGGTCTGGAACAGTGGCGTCATATCGGTACCGATAGTTTCGGCATCCATCGCTGCCCAGCCATTCAATGCTGAGGCATAAACAATTTGGAAATCCAGCTGTTCGTCAGTGGCTCCCAGATTATCAAACAAATCAAAAACCTGGTCGATAACCCAATCAGGTCGAGCCCCTGGCTTATCGATTTTGTTAACCACAACGATTGGCTTCAAACCCTGCGCAAAGGCTTTTTGGGTAACGAAGCGCGTTTGCGGCATTGGACCTTCCTGCGCGTCTACCAATAGTAATACAGAGTCAGCCATTGACATAACGCGCTCAACTTCGCCACCAAAGTCGGCGTGTCCAGGAGTATCTACAATATTGATATGGTAGTCTTGCCAGTTAATTGCCGTGTTCTTTGCCAGGATAGTAATACCGCGCTCTTTCTCGATATCATTTGAGTCCATGATGCGTTCTTCAGCTTCACCACGACTTTCCAGCGTACCAGACTGTTGCAGCAGTTTATCAACCAAAGTAGTTTTACCGTGGTCAACGTGCGCGATGATCGCAATGTTTCTTAACTTCGAAATATCGTACGTGTTCATTAAGTAAATGCCTGTATAGCTGCCCGAGCTGCGGTTGGTGCCCGGCGAAAGAGTTGAAAATTCTTGCAGAGGTAAAAAATGTGCGCGGATTGTACAGAAAATCTGATCCTTTTGCGCCTCTTTTTTTTAATTTTTACACACTAGTGAAGATTATCAACTAAAGTCGCACGTTATTTCGTACCAAGGGTCATAACCGAAGTTAAAATGTCGCCATTATGGGTAGCATGCACCATGGGATTGCATTAGGCTAAGAATCGGCCCACCGCATGCACTGCACTATTTTGGACCGGGATTGCCTCAGATTGGTGCAATCCATTTAGATTTTGCTGCCGTATCGTGCTTGTAACCCGCGAAATTCCCTATCGATACAGATGGCATGAATATCGCTTCGTCTTTTACATCATAGACAGGGTACCGTTAAATACTCTGCAATTTTACATCAATACCTGGAGGACACGATGTCAATAGAAAAGGCATTAGAGCTGATTAAAGAAAGTGAAGCGAAATTTGTAGATATGCGCTTTACCGATACAAAAGGTAAGGAACAACACGTATCAATCCCTGCAGCTCTGGTTGACGAAGAGTTTTTTGAAGAAGGCAAAATGTTCGATGGCTCTTCAATTGCTGGCTGGAAAGGGATTAACGAGTCAGACATGATTCTAATGCCAGATCCGGATTCAGTGGTGCTTGACCCGTTTGCCGAAGAAACGCAGGTTAACGTACGTTGTAACATCGTAGAGCCCACCTCAATGGAAGGTTATGAGCGTGACCCTCGGTCAGTTGCCTATCGTGCAGAGGAATATCTGAAATCAACCGGTATCGGTGATACTGCCTTCTTTGGTCCAGAGCCAGAATTCTTCCTGTTTGATGACGTACGTTTCCATACTGATATGAGCGGTTCGTTCTATAAAATTGATTCAGCGGAAGCCAAATGGAACTCTGGTGAAGAGTTTGAAGGCGGCAATATGGGCCACCGTCCTGGTGTGAAAGGGGGTTACTTCCCGGTTCCTCCAGTAGATTCAGCGCACGATACCCGCGCTGCAATGTGTCTGGTAATGGAAGAAATGGGCTTGGTTATTGAAGCGCATCACCATGAAGTTGCCACTGCAGGCCAGAACGAGATTGCTTGCGAATTCAATACACTGGTGAAAAAGGCAGACGAAATCCAGGTTTATAAGTATGTGGTACATAACGTTGCCCATGCTTACGGCCAAACGGCTACTTTCATGCCTAAACCATTAGTGGGTGATAATGGGTCTGGTATGCATGTTCACCAGTCTATTTCTAAAGATGGTAAAAACATTTTCGCGGGCGATAAGTACGCGGGTCTGTCTGAAGAAGCCTTGTATTACATCGGTGGTATTATTAAACACGCGCGTGCAATTAATGCCTTTAGTAATGCATCAACTAACTCGTACAAGCGTCTGGTTCCTGGGTTTGAAGCCCCGGTAATGTTGGCCTACTCTGCTCGGAACCGTTCAGCTTCGATTCGTATTCCGTATGTAACCAGCGATAAAGCACGTCGGATTGAAGTTCGCTTCCCTGACCCAACTGCTAACCCTTACTTGGCGTTTACTGCCATGCTAATGGCCGGTCTTGACGGTATTAAGAATAAGATTCACCCTGGCGATGCTATGGACAAGGATCTTTACGACCTTCCAGCGGAAGAAGCTAAAGATATCCCAACTGTAGCCAGTTCATTGGAAATGGCACTGGAAGCACTGGATAACGACCGTGAGTTCCTGAAAGCCGGTGGTGTAATGACCGACGATATGATTGACGCCTACATTGAACTGAAAGCTGAAGAAGTTACCAAGGTACGTATGACTACGCACCCTGTTGAGTTCGACTTATATTACAGCGTATAACGTTTAATCAGTACTAATTTGAAAGCCCGCTAAATGCGGGCTTTTTTGTGGCCGAACTCTTTTGAACCCACGCTATTTCGTACTAGTATTAAAAAGGTATTCACGTTAAACCGAGTAGCACTAATGAAGTATTTTTATTTGACTATGGCAATGGCAGCCTTGATACCGGTTACGGTTAATAGTGCACCCGTTTATAGAATCATTAACGATGACGGTACGGTGATATATACAGACACCCCGTCAGCGCAAAGCGAAGAGATAACGTTCAACGGGATAACTGATAATGTCACACCCAGTATTCCTGCTTCCCCCACTACCCCGCCAGCGTCCTCCCCTCCGGCAATTCGCTATAAAGTGTCTATTGTATCGCCTCAGCCAGACGCCACTGTACGGAACAATAGCGGGAAGGTCACCATTAAAGCCCAAGCTGCACCGAAACCGACCGGAAGATTTCAGTTAATTTTTGGTGGCGAACCAATACAGCGCAATAGTTCCGGTATTTTTGCACTGTCTGGTATCAACCGCGGCGCCCATACCTTTTCCGTTGCCCTAATTGATAATAAGGGCAAGACTCTTGCATCGTCTAAACAACAGACCCTCTATCTGCATCAAGCCTCAGCGCTAATCAACGGTCAGGGCGGACAATAAGGCGGTAGCGCCCATTATCCCGCCCCTATAACAGACCGTTAAATCGAGCTTACGGCTTTTATGATGCAAAACAGCTATAATGCACTATATTAGTGCAAAGGAGAGTTGCTCGGTATGCAAAGCCCCGAGTCAGCAATGACCAATTTGCTAAATAATCTAAATACGGTACTGGTGATGGTGGATGAACAGCTAAATATTGTTTATGCCAACCATGCAGGAGAAGCGTTATTTGAGACCGGTACAAAACAGCTCTATGGCCACCCGCTGTATGACTTCTTTATGCCCGGTACGATCAAACGTGCGCGCCTGCGGGCAGCGCTTCGGCGCGGCGAGGACTTTACCGAAAATGAAATTCGTCTTTCGTTTAAGGATAACCGTTTTGTACTGGCTGACCTCACCGTAACTAACCTGCAAACAGATGACGGCCCCCGCCTGTTATTTGAAGTACGTAAAATAGATCAGCAACGCAGGATATCCAGAGAAACCCAGCAAAACGCGCAGCATTATGCTGCCCGGGAGTTAATCCGGGGGCTGGCCCATGAAATTAAAAACCCGCTGGGGGGCATTCGCGGCGCCGCACAGTTGTTAGAAAAAGAACTCGATAATCACGACCACAAAGAATTTACCCAGATGATTATCGAACAGTCGGATCGCCTGCGCAGTCTGGTGGACCGCCTACTGGGGCCCAATTCACTTCCCCGCCAACAGTGGAGCAATGTGCATCAGGCGCTCGAGAAAGTTCGCAGTTTAATGCGGGTAGACTCCGACACCCCGATAACCATTATTCGAGATTATGATCCCAGTATCCCGGACATCCACATTGACCAGGATATGATTCAACAAGCCGTACTTAATATTGTCAGAAACAGCGTACAGGCATTAATTGAAGCACACACCCCTGAGCCCGCCATCAGGCTGGTGACCCGGGTGGAAAGGCAAATGACAATACAGGGCAAACGCTACGCTCTGGTGGCGAAAATCCGGATTGTGGATAACGGACCGGGTATACCTGCTGATATTCGCGATACCCTGTTTTACCCCATGGTAAGCAGTAAGAAAAATGGCAGCGGGTTGGGCTTATCGATCGCCCAGACCCTGATCAACCACCACGGTGGACGTATTGATGTGGACAGCCATCCTGGCCACACAGAATTCATTTTATATCTTCCTATCGACCGCAAGGAGTCGCTGCATGAATAATGAATCCGTCTGGATTGTAGATGACGATAGCTCCATACGATGGGTACTGCAGAAAGCCTTACAAACAGCCAATATCAGTTGTTTGTCTTTTGAAAATCCTCAGGATTTACTGCTGCAGTTACAATCCGGCCAGGCACCGGAAGTGATTATCTCGGATATTCGCATGCCACAAATGGACGGCATGACATTGCTAGAAGAAGTGCATCAGGTAGATAGCATGATTCCGGTAATAATTATGACCGCTCACTCTGACTTAGACAGTGCAGTTAATGCTTATCAAAATGGGGCTTTTGAATACTTACCTAAACCTTTTGATATCGATGAAGCTGTTACGCTAACCCAGCGAGCCATAGCGCACGCCCGCGAACAAACCCGGCATCAGCAACTGCCCGCCGAGGAACCTGCTCCAGAAATTATTGGCGAGGCACCAGCGATGCAGGAGGTCTTTCGTGCCATTGGCCGTTTATCGCGCTCCTCGATCAGTGTATTGATCAATGGCCAGTCAGGTACGGGTAAAGAGCTGGTCGCGCATGCCTTGCATCGCCACAGCCCACGTGCGGCTAACCCATTCATTGCATTAAATATGGCCGCTATCCCCGCTGATCTGGTGGAATCTGAGTTATTCGGGCACGAAAAAGGCGCTTTCACCGGGGCTCAAAACGCCCGTCAAGGTCGTTTTGAGCAAGCCAACGGCGGAACCTTGTTTTTGGATGAAATTGGCGATATGCCGCTGGATGTGCAAACCCGCTTGTTACGGGTACTGGCCGATGGTCAGTTTTATCGGGTGGGCGGCCATCAGTCTGTCACTGTCGATGTACGCATTATTGCCGCGACCCACCAGAACCTGGAGCAGCGCGTAGCCCAGGGTAAGTTTCGGGAGGATCTATTTCATCGGCTAAATGTTATCCGCATACATATCCCCTCTCTTAGTGAGCGCCGTGAAGATATTCCCTTACTGGCCTCGCATTTTTTACGTCGTGCAGCAAAAGAGCTGAATGTAGAAACCAAAACCCTTAGTCGACAAGCCGAAAAAGTGATGAGTCAGTTGGCCTGGCCCGGTAACGTACGCCAATTAGAGAACGTGTCACGTTGGTTAACTGTCATGGCCAGCGGCCAGGAAGTTCTTCCCACTGACTTACCGCCCGAAATACATAGCGAAGGGGGCAGCGAGAAAAGTCAGCAGCAAGCTGGTGACTGGCCCCAGTTATTGGCCAGCTGGGCAGACTCCCAGTTGCGTGCAGGCAATGTGAATATTTTAAATGATGCCATGCTGACGTTTGAAAAAATCATGCTGGAACGTGCCTTGGAGTATACCCATGGGCATAAGCAGGATGCTGCCAAGCGTTTAGGTTGGGGACGCAATACGCTGACTCGTAAACTCAAAGAGCTGGACATCAGCCACTAACTTTTTCACTCACCTCTTCACCACCAAGGGTAAGCGTATACCCTTGGTGCCCCTGTAAACTGTTTTAATTTATCCGCTCAATTATTCCCCGGACTCTATTTTCTAAAAATATTAAGCTGGCTCTGCCCTGCAGAGTGGTTTATGGCTGTAATCTGCGAAATAGCTGAACTTAATGGTTTAAGTTTCATGTTAATTTTTCTTGAGTACGATTAACATTCCCGCTATTGTTAATGCGATGTAATGCATTGGTTACGAAAAACACGCACTCGAAAAGGCACACATAATGAAGAAAACACGACTGTTCAAACCAGCGCTTCTTTCCCTTGCCGTTAGTTCTGCAATGTTGACAGGACAGGCATATTCACAAGAAACATCGGCCGCAGAACAAGCTGAAGATGTTGAAGTTATTGCGGTGAAAGGTATCCGCGGCTCGCTTATTCGAGCGCAGGCAGTGAAAATGGATAATTCATCTATTGTTGAAGCTATCTCAGCTGAAGACATTGGTAAATTACCCGACTCGTCTATTGCCGAGTCGCTGGCTCGACTGCCTGGTATGGCAGGGGAGCGCGTAGGTGGACGGACGTCAGGTATTTCTGTGCGTGGCTTTAAAGAAGACTTCACCGGTACGTCATTAAACGGCCGGGAACTCATCGGGATTGGTGATAACCGGGGCGTAGAATACGACCTGTACCCTGCTGAAATAATGACCGGTGCGACTATTTATAAAACCACAGATGCATCATTGCTAGTGCAGGGTATTGGCGGAACTGTAGATTTACAAACGGTTCGTCCGTTAGCCGCCCAGGAAACCCTGACATTGACCGGGGTGCTGGAGCAAGGTGGTAATGATTCAGATAACCCGGAGTTTGATAACAACGGGCACCGCTATGCCTTGTCGTTTGTGGAAAAGTTTGCAGACGATAAAATTGGTATAGCGCTAGCGATTGCCTCGACTGAGTCGCCTCGTAATGAGCGTAAATACGGCGTATGGGGTTATGGCGAAAACAATGGTGCATTACTGCCTTCAGGCCTTGATTCACAGGCCATAAGCCGGGTGCTGGAACGTGATACTATTTCAGGTATATTTCAGTGGCGGCCCAACGATGACCTGGATATTGTCGTGGATATTCTGGACATTGATTACTCTGACTCTGGTGTAATTCGCGGCTTTATCGAACCGTTTGAATTGGACGCTGCCAGCCTGAACGGCAGCGGTGCAAACTCAACCGGGACGCAAATAAATTCAAACCCGGTACTGCGTACCGACCCGGCACAAAAAGACGGCGAACTATCTACCTATGGCCTTAACCTGACCTACCATTTAAATGATAGCTGGTCGGTGGAGCTGGATGTAGCAGACAGCGAGTCGACCAAACGGGACCTACGTGGTGAGTCTTATTCCGGTCTGGCCCGAAACGGTGCCGCTATTGCCGATGCTGATCAGCGTACCCGTGATTTCATCATGAGCCCCGATGGCATTACCTTTACCGACAGTAACGGGCTGGGTGCATTTGCCGATCCGACGATGCTGCAACTGGCCGGGCCGCAACCCTGGGGCGGTGGTATGGCGAGTCTGGCAGACCAGTTCGCCACTGATGCGCTCCGTGCTGATGGCGAAAATTACAACTATATCAATGCGCAGGATGGGTTCCTAAACTATGCTGACTTTGAAGAAGAACTTACCACTATGCGCCTGGAAACCTTCGGTTTGGTAGATTGGGGAATGGTAACCAAGGTTAATGTGGGGGTAGCGTATAGCGACCGCTTTAAGAGCAAAGACAACAAAGGCTTTTTTGCTACCGCGTCTTCTTATCCTGATTCGCAGGCTATACCTGCAGACTATTTATATAACGGCCTTACCGACTTGACGTGGGCCGGTATGGGTTACGTCGTCGCTTATGATGGCTTTGCGCCTTACAATGACGGTGAATATACCCTGAACGACGCGGGCCTGCTGGAGCCGGATCGGTTAGGGGATACTTATGAGATCAATGAAGAAGTAACCACCCTGTTCGCAAAATTTGATTTTGAAACTGAAGTGGGCGATTTCTTTGTCACCGGTAATATTGGCGCTCAATATGTACAAACGGATCAAAGCTCTACCGGTTACATCGGTATTGTAGGTTCCAATTTCAAAGTGTGCGATGCGGATAATGATGGCGCTATCGATGCCGATTGTCTGATAGATATTGAAGAAGATTATTCGCATTTTCTACCCAGCTTTAACCTGAGTGTAGAAGTAGCGGAAAACCGTTATGTGCGCTTCGCAGCATCAAAAACTATTAGCCGGGCCCGCATCGATCAAATGAAAGCATCCGGTTTTGTGAAGTTTGATCAGAACATTAATCTGATAGCTATCCCTAACAACCAGGAAGCGGTAGATGAATATGGTTCGCCTTGGTCTAAATTCCAGGGTAACCCTCGTTTGCGTCCGTTAGAGGCTAACAACTTCGATTTGTCGTTTGAGAACTATTTTGAAAACGAAGGTTATCTGTCGCTGGCATTGTTTTACAAAGACCTGGTTAACTGGACACGTGACGGTAATCAAACTATCGACTTTACCAACGATGTTACTAATGAGGGCGCCAACTACTTTATTCCTGGCTTCCATGATCGCACTGTCGGCGCTGACGGCCTGGTTGGCCCTGATGGGACCACTTACGCGGCGGGTACATACCTGACGCCACCGGATACCGGTACTTTCTCGTTCTTCGAAGATGGTTTAACTGGTTCCGTAAAAGGGGCTGAAATGACTGCTCAGGTACCGTTGAGCATGCTGGCTGACTCATTAGAAGGCTTTGGTTTAGCGGGTTCCGCGACCTTTATTGATGCTGAGCTAGATGATGGCACGCCAATCGCCGGGCAATCCGATCGGGTTTATTCGTTAACTGCTTACTATGAAATGAACGGCTTCGAGATTCGTTTTGCGGCCACTAAGCGGTCTGAGTACTTTACTTACGAGCGTGGCGGTTCTAATAAAATTGAAGAAGCGACCCGTAGTGCGATAACCCAGGTTGACGGTCAGATAAGCTATGACTTTGAAGGCTCAGGTATTGAATACCTGGAAGGCTTACGTATTTCATTACAAGGCTCTAACTTGACCGATGAAGAAGAAGAGACCCGTGATGAAAACGGTCTGGTCACTTTACGGCGTGAATTCGGTCCATCCTATCTGCTTAACTTTAACTACTCGTTTTACTAAGCGCTAATAAATAGACGCCCTACCGTATCCCGGTGGGGCGTTTTATTTGGTTTTTTACTTTGCTTTTGCGGCTTTTTTATCTAGAGTCAAAAGCCAAGTAAAGACGTTGTAAAATCAAGGAATTTCCCATGCCTAACCCTATTCGTAAAGTTGTCGTTGCCGGTGGCGGGACCGCAGGATGGATGAGTGCCGCCCTGCTAAAAAAAGTATTGCCGCAGTTAGAGATTGAATTAGTTGAATCGCCGGATATCGGCACCATAGGTGTGGGTGAGGCAACTATCCCGCCCATTCAAACCTTCAATCAATTTCTTGGCCTGGATGAAAAGGCCTTTTTACGTGAAACCCATGGCACGATTAAGCTGGCTATTGCGTTTGAGAACTGGCGGGTACCAGACGAAACTTACTATCATACCTTTGGCGCGCCCGGCGCCACCCTTGGTTTTTGCGGGTTTCAGCATTTTTGGCTCAGGGCCAAACAGGCAGGCCTTAGTCAGTCGCTCTGGGATTTCGACTTAAACTACTTAAGTTGTAAAGCTGGCAGATTTAATAAGATTCAGACTGACAACCCGGTTTATCAGATGGGTTACGCCTATCATTTCGATTCGTCCCTCTACGGCCAATTCCTGCGCCGCCTGGCCGAACAGGCTGGTGTAAAGCGTGTTGAAGGGACCATTGCGCACGTAGCCCAAAACGCCCAGACTGGGTTTATTGAAGCTCTGCAATTACAAGATGGGACGCAGCTTAAAGGCGATTTATTTATTGATTGTACCGGAATGCGTGGCTTGCTGCTGCAACAGGCACTGGGTGTCCCCTACGAGGACTGGTCACATTGGCTATGTGCTGATAGCGCCCTGGCGGTGCCGTCGCAGCGCCATGCTACCAGCGCCCCTTATACCCGCAGTATTGCTCACAAAGTTGGCTGGCAATGGCGGATCCCGCTAACCCATCGTAACGGCAATGGTATTGTGTATAGTTCCTCGTATATGGATGAAAGCACCGCGCACGATACACTTATGGGCAACCTGGACACTGAGGCGCTGGATACTCCCCGCACAATTCGTTTTAAAACCGGCCGAACCTCCAGGCAGTGGGCAAAAAATGTGGTGGGTATAGGGCTTTCCAGCGGCTTTTTAGAGCCTTTAGAGTCAACCAGTATTCATCTTATCCAGTCTGGTATCGTCAGGTTACTTAAAATGTTCCCCAATCAGGGAATTAATCCTTCGGCGCAAACCCTGTACAATCAGGACTCCCAGCAGGAATATGAGACCATCCGTGATTTTATTATCCTGCATTACCACTTGAACGAGCGTACCGATTCGGATTTTTGGCAGGATATGCAACGCTTAACCTTACCGGACAGACTGGCGCAGAAAATTGCCGCGTTTAAAGATACCGCCACCGTATTTAATGAGCACAATGATATGTTCAGAGATGCCTCCTGGGTGCAAGTAATGATGGGTCAGGGAATTACACCTACCGGCTACCATCCCAGCGCTGATGAGCATTCAGACGCCGCTATTCTGGATATTATGGGCAAAATTTACCACGCCAAGCAGCAGCCTCTTAGCCAGATGCTGAGCCATGATGATTTCCTCGCCCGTTTTACCACTGTAAAATGAGCCCGGCGTAATGACCCAGCCTCACCACATTATAATCGCCGGGGGCGGCACCGCAGGCTGGATGGCGGCAAATTTACTGGCCCACCAACTGGCTGCGCATCCGGTACGTATTACCTTGCTGGAATCTTCAGATATAGCCACCGTTGGCGTAGGTGAAGGCTCAACCCCCACATTAAAACAGTTTTTCCGCGAGCTGGGTATTACCGATGAGCAGTGGATGCCGGCCTGTCAGGCGACCTATAAGGTGGGTATAGAGTTTCGCGGCTGGAGCCCCCAATCGGGTATCGATAGCTATCGACATCCGTTTATTTCACAGTTAGACAGCTATAGCGAAAGGCCGTTTCAGGTGAATTGCCATACCCGCCGACTGGGGCTGGACGTTACCACCCGCCCTGACAAATTTTTGTTTAACAGTTACCTCGGCCAAGCAGGCTTTTCCCCCTCTACCCCGCCCAACTTTCCATTTAGAATTGAATATGGCTATCATTTTGATGCTGCCCTGCTGGGGGCGTTTTTAAAACAACATGCCCTACATCAGGGCGTCGAGCATATTAACTGTACCATCGAGGCTGCGCAAACCCATCCTGACGGCAGCTTGAAAACTCTTATCGACACTAAGGGGCAGTGCCATAGCGCTGACATGTTTATCGATTGCACCGGCTTTCGCGGGTTACTACTGCAACAAACCTTAAAAGTGCCGTTTGAGCCTTTTGCTGCAAACCTGTTTAACAACAAAGCAGTGGTAATTGCCACAGCGGCCCCCGCAAGGCCGCAGGTAGAAACCCGGTCTACCGCGTTAAGTAGTGGCTGGGCGTGGCAGATACCTTTGCAGCATCGTACCGGTAACGGCTATGTATACAGCGATGATTATCTAAGCGCAGATGCAGCAGAAACCGAGCTTAGACAGCATCTTAGGGTGGTTGACGGCCAAGCCGAAGCCCGGCATCTATCCATGAAGGTAGGCCAGGTCAAACAACACTGGTTTAAGAACTGTCTGGCACTGGGATTGGCGCAGGGCTTTATCGAACCATTAGAGGCAACCGCATTGTACCTGGTGCAGTTGTCAATCAACGCGTTTTGTAAACATTATATAAAAGGTAATTTTACCCACCAGGAGGCTGACGCGTTTAACCAGTATATACGCGGACAGTTTGCTAATGTCCGTGACTACATTGTGGCGCACTATAAGCTTAACACCCGGCATGACTCTGCGTACTGGGTAGATAACCGTAACAATATGCAGTTATCAGAACCCTTACTGCAATTACTGGATACCTGGTACCGGGGCAAAGATCTCGCTGCTCACCTACAACAACGCCACCAGCACAGTCATTTCAACAGTACATCTTGGCACTGCCTGTTAGCAGGCTATGGGACCTTTCCGCCGTTAGCCGCCCAACAGCCGGGCGGCGCAGATATGTTTAGCGAGCATCAGCTGGCGACTTTTTTTGATGGCTGTCTGCTTAATTTTGGCCCGCCGCTGACCGCGTCGGTTGGTTAAGCAATGGAGCGTGGTCTGATGGCTGCAAGGCCAGACTATCCAACGCTGCAGCGGCGTAAAATAGGTCCAACTCCGCCTGCCGCTGGCTAACGTGGGCGCTGATGGCGTCCATTCGCGCTTTGATCAGTTTATTTTGACGTGCGTTTAAAACAAACATATCTGCGTCACCTGAATCAAACCGGGCTTGCTCGGCCCGCTGTAAGCGTGCTGCCAACTCACTAGCTTGCTGGCGTAACGTCAGCACCCGGCGCGACTGCTCCCACCGTGCCACCGCGGCCTGAAACTGTTGCATTAACTGCTGTTGTAAATCCGTGATCTTAAACTCGGTCTGGCGTATTTTTGCTTGCTGAATTTGCTGTTCGGCCCGCCCTTTTCGGTTCCCTAAAGGATAGGAAAAATTTAACCCCAGCTTACTTTCGGTGCCGTCAAGATTAGCAGGTCCGCTACCAATATCCCGCGCCACCGAAGCCTGTATATCTAAGGTTGGCAACAGAGTATTTTGGGCCAGCGTTAGCTGCGCCCGGCTGGTCTGCAAATCAGTCATCAGCACTTGTTGCAAAGGGTGTTTCGCTAATTGGCGCTGCAAATCACTTAACCGCGTAGCATTGATGAAAAAGGGCCATTGCTGACGCGTAGTGCCTGGTGCAGCCAGCGGCTCAGGCGTGGTTATATAATAATCGAGCTTGGCCTGAGTCATTGCTTGCAATTGCTGGGTATCCGCCTGTAACAGCTCTATTTCCAGTGTGTTGGAGCTGAATTCGTCCAACGTCATTTGGGCGGCGTCACCCTGTTCTACACGACGTTGCAGCGCCTTTTCGCTCCCACTTAACGTTTTCATCATAGCCGCTAGCGCCTGCCGCTTTAATGAACTTTCATACCATTTAAGGTAAGTGCTGGTAGCCTGATAAAGCTGGTCATTTAATAACGCCCGATAACGCGCTTGCCACTGTTGCAAAGCATACCCTGCGGTGCGTAATCCGGTTCGCCGCTCATCAGTCTGGCGACCTTGCAATAAGGAAAATGCGATGCCCACACTGACTTCACCTGCAGAAAGTGTGTCGTATTGGGCTTCATAAACCGGGAAGCTGCCTTCCGCCAGCGCGTAACGGGTATAAAGCCGCGCGCCCATCTCGCTTAGCGGTTTACTAAGTTCAGTGGTCAGCACATTGCCATCGTAATACCCCGACACCCGACTACTGACCTTTTGGCTAAAATACGGGTCGAATTCGGCCTCTGCTTTGCGTATTTTCGCCTGTTGCTGCAAACCTTCCTCGCGCATAGCGGCCGTTTTGGGGTGCTGGCTAATCACCTGTTGCAGAATATCCTGTAACTGTAATCCCTCTGCCTGGACCGCCCCCGAGGCTAACACCCCGGCCAATATCGTTGCCTTTAACCTATTCACTTTTCCCCCCCTGAACCTGTAACTCGCTGGCGGGTTTAGGCGGGAAGTTGTTTAACTGGCGCCATAATTCGTAGCCCAATCTGACTTCATCTAACAGAATCCAAGCCTTTACCCGGCTGCCAAAGCGTATCACCCGCTCATCGGGCCAGGGCAAGGCGGTTTCGTCGGGTTTTATCCACACAAAAAACTGACCGCTGGGATCGGCTACCGGCTCAACATACATGACCTGACCGGCAAATGTGCCCAACGATGCTTCTGGCCAGCCGCTAAACTGAAAGACGGGCCACCCGTCAAATTGCAAGCGAGCAGTATCACCAGCTTTAATTAACGGCGCGTCCATGCCATTCACGGCAATCCTCACCGTTCGTTCTACCCCGGTGGGTATAAATTGCCCTAATACATCGCCAGCTTTCACATAGGTTGAAGGCCCCCCAGCATACAGCCTGACCACGATGCCATCTGTGGGAGCAATTTTGGTTTGCGTACGCTGGCGAGATAACGCCATACTGGCGGTATTAATCTCGGACTGGCTTTTAGCCAGTTTGGCATTAAGCTCCTGCAACTTAATTTGCGCGGTTTCTACGGTTTTTGCCGACACTACGCCATCGCTTAACAGCGCTTGCTGACGTTGTAGATTATTCCTGGCATTACTTACCGCACTGATATTGGCCTGGTGCGCAGCATTCGCGGCATCTAGCTGACCTTGCAGCTTTTCTACCAGCTCTTCGTCAACGTCAATCAGGGTCACAATAGGGTCGCCCTTTTTTAACTGACTGCCTTCACGAACATGCCACTGTTTGATTTGGCCTGAGACCAACGCCGATATAGCCTGCGTTCGCTCTGCCGGGTTCAGCGAATCCACACTGCCCTGGCCCATAGCCGTTTGGGTCCAGGGCATAAACCACAGTAGCAGTGCAGTGAGTACAATACCGGTGCAAATAACGCCCCCGACAATGCGATGTACCCTGGGTAAGCCTATAGCGCTGGCCACGGGAATTTTTTGCAAATATCGTTGTTCATTGGTTTGCATCGGGTGCTTCCTGATTGCGCAATAATTCAATGGTCGCCATGTCGTTCAATTTCATGATGGCATCAAAGCAGTCGGGATCGGGGGCATTGGTAAAGTACAATACCGTAGCAGGCAGGCTTTCAATCCGCGACAGCATGCGTAAGCGCACTGCCTGCGGGATAGCATCAAAATGCTGGTTCAATATAATCACGGGTGATTGAGCCAATATCGCGGCCGCCAGCTTAAGCAATAAAAATTCCAGCGGTTGCAGCGGGCTCCCTAATGCCGAAAGGCGGCTATTAAGCCCCTCTGGTAGCGCCGTAATAACCTCGCTTAAACCTACCTCGTCCAATACCCGATGAATCTGGGCAAAGCCTGCTTCGGGGGCCGACATTAACAGATAGTCTTCAATCGTACACTCTACCACCAAAGATCGGTCGACAACCGCAACCGCCTGGCGCAATTCCAGCGCGTCGTAATCAAATACAGAATGATCACCTATAGTAACCATGCCGTGCAGTGGCTTATCGTAGCGCTTCAGCAAAGCAATAAGCTGACGCTGCAGCCAGCTTTTATCATTGTAGATGTAACATTTGGTGCCTGCGCTTAGTATCAGGTTTACCACACAACTTTCATGTCGATGAGACAGCCTGACTTGTTCAAAACCCAACGCTGGCCCTACGGGAATGCGAAAACGGGTATCCAGGCTGGGCTCTTGCGGAATATTCAGCGCCGAACTCAACTTTTCGGCAGCGCCGTACAACTCATAATATAACTTCAGGTACATAGAGAACCGGGCAATCCCAATGAACACCGCAGACATGATTAACTCAGCAGCGACCAGCTGGCCAATAGATAACTGTCCTAATACCACCAGGTATCCGCCCAACCCCAATAACAGCGCACTGGCTAACGCATAAATCAATAAAAACATAATGGACTGGGTAAAGGTATAACGAAAATGGCTACGATGAGCGCCCAGATAATTTTGAATATGTTCCTGGGTTTCTTTACCGGCATAGTCCAAATGACGACTAGATTTAAAAAATTCATGGGCTGCGGCAGTGTCACTTAACCACTTAGCGGCATCATATTTGGTTTGTGACAACTTAATGGCTGAGGCTTTAGCTTTGGCTCCCCATATTTTCCACACAGCCAGCATGGCCAGTAAAATACAGGCGTTAAAGGCAAAAAACGCAGGATGATAAAAAGAGACCAGGGTAAAACCCACCAGCATTTGTAACACCACAGCAAAGCCGTCAATCATCAATGAAGGAATATTCTTTTGCAGCGTCATGATGTCAAAATAGCGCTGAACAATAGTGGTATTGCGCCGTCCTTCAAAAAAGCTATGTGGAGCAAACAGGGTTTTTTGACTGAGTTGACTGGTTAACCTGGCATAGACCCTTCTTTCGTAATATTCCATAACCCGCATACGCAGTGCACTGAATACGGCGGAGACCAGCAAAATAATAAACAATACGCCAGCCAAAATAAGTACGGCCCGTGTTGAGCCGATATTGATTACGCTGTTGATGAGCGTTTGTACAGCCAGCGGCACCGCCAGGGTAAGCAAGCTTATTGCCACGCCGTACACCACTGCCGCGCCGAAAAATTGCCGATCTGGCTGCAACAGAGAAAACAGCATAGACCGGGTCTGCGCCAGATTAATATTACCCGCCATAAGGAAGCGCCCTGAATAATTGAATTAAGGCTAAGTCTAGCCTACCCTGATATAAGTACATAACTGATATTTTCTTACTAAATCATCGGAAAAAACTGTCTTTGAAGCAGCTTAATTATAATCATCTACATTACTTTTATATCGTCGCCCGCGAAGGTAGTATTGCCAGCGCCGCCCGGCAATTGCATGTTACCGCGCAAACCGTTAGCGGTCAGCTGGCTACATTCGAAGCCCAGCTCGGCCATCCTTTATTCGACCGGGTTGGTAAACGGTTGCATTTAAACCCTAAAGGCAAACGGGTATACCAGTATGCCGAAACAATATTTCACAATGGTATGCAACTGCTGGAAACACTCCGTAGTGACAACAGCGATGCCATTAGTGAATTTGTTATTGGCCTGACTGATGCTATCCCCAAAGTACTGGCATTTGATTTTATTCATGAAACGATGGCCGCCCACCCACAGGTGCGATTCGTATTTAAAGAAGAGCGTTTTGATACGCTGGTCAGTGAAATGGCGATTAACCATATCGACTTGGTGCTGGCTGATCGTGGGGTGGCCCCCGGGGCAGCCGTCAAGTTCAGCAGCCATACACTGGGCAAATCGGCGGTAAGCTTCTTTGCTGCGCCCGCCCTGGCCACCCGGTTAAAAACGGGCTTCCCCCATTCTCTGAATGGGCAGCCGTTATTGATGCCCGGCGTTCGTTCCGGCATTGCTATGGGTTTAATTAACTGGCTGGAAAGTGAGCAAATAGTGCCTTTGCAAATTGCTGATTTTGACGATAGTGCACTACTAAAATTATTTGGCGCTAAAGGCTTTGGCGTATTTTGCGCGCCAAGTTGTATTGCTGCCCACGTAGAACAACAATACCAGGTAGTGCATATCGGCCGCATCGATAGCCTCACCGAGCAATTCTTTGCCCTCACCCGCCAGTATCAAAGTGAACAACGCGTAGCCTGTGCCATTATCAATAGGGCCAGAAGCTTGTTGATTAGCGCCCGCTAATTATCCTGCCTGCTTGGTCAGTAAAATGGTCATAGCATGATTGAAGTGCCGCATCCATTCCGCACTAAATTGGCCTTTGGCCTGCCGGTTCATATCAATAACGGCTTCTTTTTTCGACATCGGCGGCTGTTTATTGTGGGCCCGAGAATGGGTAAGCGCGTCGTAAGTATCTAAAATTGCCAGCAAACGCGCCCCAGCACAAATATCGTCTTCTTTCAGGCCCAATGGATAACCGCTCCCGTCAGGCCGCTCGTGATGCTGCATCACAATTTTTCGAGCATGGTCCCACTGGTCAAGATGCTCTAGCAGGCGGGCGCTTTTATAAACATGGGAACGCATTAAATTGAATTCGTTCTCAGTGTAGGGGTCCGTTTTATTAAGAATCGGCAACGGCATAAAAGCCATACCGAAGTCATGCACATAGCAGGCAACCGCCATCTGGTCATCGTCAATGGGGCTGCCAGCCAAATGGTTAATGTATAACGCCAGTTTGGCAATACGGTCGCCCCGGCCTCCCCAGTAGTTGGAGCGGTGCTCAATCGTTTTCATCATTTCGCGAAAAAACAACATATCCATGTGTTTTTCTGCACTGAGTTCTTTTGGAATGCCTGTATTAGCCAGAGTAGCGGGAGGTACGGATCCCCCGGTGGCATTTGCCTGCCCCTGCTTTTGTTGCAAGCTAATGTCTAAATCCGGATTAAGCAGCAATACCGCGTCTGCCAACAGCCGTTCATGATCAGTTTGATTAGTCGGCTGAACCTTGGATATAGCCATCACCAACTGACTGTGTAGATCATCATCATAGTCGGCGCTGCCCTTGTTCATGACATCCAGAACAAAGTTCTTAACCCGGTCCATAGTCAGTAGCACCAGGTCGCTCATGGTGCTGGTGTAATTTACTTCACCTTTACGCAGGTAATCCAGCAAGTCCTCTACGTGTTGCAACAAGGGGATCATCGGCCCGAAGTTGACTAGGCCCAGGTCGCCTTTTATGGTATGAATAGAGCGGAATAGCGCCCGCTGCAGTTCGTTATCTTCCGGTCTGAGCTCCAGTTCAATCAGTGTCTGCTCACTGGCTTCATACAGCTCATTGATTTCTTCCATCAAGTCAGTGAGGATATCTTCTTCTAATTCTTCAGGCACAAAAGTCTGCATGATTATTTACCGCGTGGAGGTAGTTAAGTGTTGTTCACCGGGATCGTCTATAAGGCTATCGGTTTTAACCGTGCGCATCTTTAGTTCTTTAGAGTAATATTAGACGATAAGACTGATCGGACATGTGAATCCTTCACATTATTCTATACTGCGCCGCAAATTTAGCAAAAGGATACTCTGTGCTCGCCATCATTCGCGTTCTAGCCTTATTAATCAGCTTTATTATAATAAACTTGGTTGTCTTTGTGGTATGTGTATGCCGCCCTTTTCACCGCAACAATGTTCATTTTGCCGGCAATGCTTATGCATGCATGGCGCCCATTCTTGGCCTGAAGGTTATAGTGCGTCCCTCGCCTGAGATAGATTTGAGCAAGGCCTACGTTTACATTGCCAATCATCAGAACACCTATGACATAGTAACAATATGCAAGGCCGCGATGCCTGGCGTGGTAACAGTGGGTAAAAAAAGCCTTAAATGGATTCCGGTGTTTGGCCTGATTTACTGGCTTTCCGGCAACATTATGATTGACCGCAAGAACAGCGGCCGGGCGCGCGATACCTTGACCTTGGCGGGTAAAAAAATTCGCCAGCGCAAGACCTCAGTCTGGGTATTTCCTGAAGGGACGCGTAGTAACGGCCGGGGTATCCTGCCGTTCAAATCAGGCGCCTTCAGACTAGCTAAAGCGGTGAACGAACCGGTGGTTATGGTGACCGCAAGTAATGTCCACAATAAAGTAAAATGGAACCGCTGGAATAATGGAGTGGTACTGGTAGAGCTTTCCGCTCCGCAAGCCCTTACCGAAGAAAAGAGTGTAAAAGGCTGGACCGACTACTTTCATCAGTCAATGCAACAAAAAGCCAGCGATTTGAATGCACAAGTCGCTGAACTGGAAAAAAAGCGATAAACTTAACCCAACACTTTTCTACCATGGTTGCCCATGAAACAAATAGACGAAAAAGCCGAATGGCATGCCTTTAATCAGGAAACCATAGATGCGCTGCTAGAAGATGGCAGTGAAGCTGATGCGCAATACACTATTGAGCATCATCTGGCCAGTAGTGACTTCGATCAGCTGGAAAAAGCCGCTGTTGATGCATTTAAAGCGGGCTTTGAAGTTAGTGATGCCGAAGAGCTTACGCTGGATGATGGCGGACTGGTATTTTGCTTTGATGCAGTAGTTGAGCGCAAATTAGAGCGTACGGCCTTGGATAAAGACGTAGAAAGCCTGCTGGTTATAGCAGATAAACACGATGTGCACTATGACGGCTGGGGCACGTACTTTATGCCACGCGACGGCGAAGAAGAAGAATACGACGAATTAGACGACTAGCGCGCTACCCACACCGCTAGCCTATCGGCCAAACCTGATCTGCCCTGTTTTTACAGGCGCACAGGAATGGCCGGTTTATTCCGCCCCAACTAATCCCCGGGGGCATCATATCCTGCAGTCCTGCCAGACAGGCGTTTTTTGTGATATCCAATAAGCATACCGTACGTTATCTACATTAAGTTTGGTTTCAGCTATTGTTCAGCTTGGTCAGCGCACACTGCCCCTCTATACATT
The DNA here is from genome assembly GCA_003056425.1 of Alteromonas indica. Lineage (GTDB taxonomy): Bacteria > Pseudomonadota > Gammaproteobacteria > Enterobacterales > Alteromonadaceae > Alteromonas > Alteromonas indica. The sequence goes on along the minus strand of PYVY01000008.1, from coordinate 195,546 downwards.
TTATCGGGAATAACTTATGACGGCATACCACGTTTTTTTTACCATGGTAATGATTATAGCTGGCGGGTTTCACTCTGTTACGGCAGCCGAAAACAGCCCCGAAGTAGAGGTAATTGAAAGCCAATTCGACCAGCCGTTACCCGCGACCACCAAAAGCCAACAGTCGCTGCCACATAACGCCACCTCAAAGCGCTCGTTGTCGTCTTTTTCTGCAAAAGGTAAATTCGCATTAAGTCATCAGGACGAACCTGATTACTGGGTATTTGATGCCTGGAGCGAGCTGTACAACGATGATGACTATGATGGCTATTATTCGTCGTTGCGCTTAAGTGTTGATGTAGACAGTGTTTATACACATGCGCCGGTCTATCTGGTGATATACCTGGGTGACGAAACCGAATACAACTCGGTGCATGTATCATCGGTATTTACTGTGTATGGCGATGATAGCAACGATTATCTGGTTATGGATATTGCGCTGGTCACCGGCTTCAGACCTTACGATTATGATGTTTTGGTTGAAGTATATGATGCCAGTACCGATGCGCTGCTGACCTATAGCGATGCGCTGGATGATGCAGATTTGAGCTACCTGAGCCTGGAAAGTGCTGATTACGATCGCGAGCAGGGCGAAACGGTTGTGGTAGTAGAAGAGCATGGCGGCAGTACCGGGGTCTTTTCCCTTTTGGCCCTTAGTGCTCTGGCCGTAGTAAGAATACGAAAACGGATAAAAAAAAGCGGCTAAGCCGATAAAGTTTATTGGTAGAGAGCGCCATTCAATGCCACAATAAAGCTATTGATATACCAACAAATTACCAAATTCTTATGGACAAAAGCGCAGTAACTGCCCCGCGCAGGCGCTTTTTGAAAGGGGCCGCCGCTGGTATTTTTACCGCTGGAGTCGCCCCCTTTTCAATTGGCAGGGAAAAACCCTTAGTCAGGGTAATGGGCACTCATGTGACCCTGCAGGAAGAACTGCGCCAGCGCGCCATGCAGGATTTGGGCATTCGGTTACAGTTTGAGCCCAACGGTTCGGCGGCTATCTTGCAAAAAGCGGCCATGAACCCCGATAGCTTTGACTTGTATGAGCAGTGGTCCAACAGTATCAATCTATTATGGCGCTCCAACGCTATTGCGCCTATCGATGTGAAGCGTTTGCATTACTGGGATGAAATTAACAGCCTCAGCAAAACCGGCAAGATCACGCCCCAGGCTAAACTGGGCGCAGGTGACGCTCCGCATCGCATTTTGAATGTCCAGCCAGACGATACGCTTGGTGCTTCCCCTACCGGATTTATCAGTTTTTTACCTTACGTGCACAATGTCGATTCATTTGGCTACAACCTGCATACGCTGGATCCCTCGTTAAAGCAGGAACCGGAAAGCTGGGGCTGGCTGCTTGACTCAAGGTTTTCCGGCAAGGTGGCCATCATCAATGATCCCACTATCGGATTATTTGACCTGGCGCTGGCAGCTCAGGCTAAAGGATTCCTTGATTTTGCCGATATCGGGGCCATTACCCGGCCGGAAATGGACGAACTCTTTTCCGTTCTTATCGAACTTAAACAGTTGCAACACTTCACCGGGTTCTGGACATCTGTGCCTGAGTCAGTGCAGTTTATGCGTAATCAGCGGGCCACCATAGAAAGTATGTTTTCGCCCGCCGCCTACACCTTAAATGGTGAAAATGTACCCGTTCAGTTTGCAGCGCCCCAGGAAGGTTACCGGGGCTGGCATGGTGTAATGTGTTTATCGGCCCTCACCAAAGGGCGCGTTAAAGACGCCGCGTACGATTATATGAACTGGTGGTTGTCTGGCTGGCCCGGTGCGTATATTGCGCGCCAGGGGTATTACATTTCCAATCCACAACGCTCCGCTCAATATCTTAGCGAAGCCGAGTGGAACTATTGGTATAAGGGCTTACCTGCCTCGGAACCTTTAAAAGGCACAGACGGCAATATATCAGTTAACCGCGGCGACCAGCGCACCGGAGGCAGTTATGAGAATCGTTTCTCCAATGTGGCGGTGTGGAACACCGTAATGCCTACTTATGAATATAGCCTGCAAAAATGGTATGAGTTTATTACCTCTTAAACAGGGAGTGTCGTTTCTTTTTTATGTTTTCTTCTATTCGTACACAATTGATTCTGGTGCTATTGGCGCTGGTTGGCCTGCTTCTTCTGCAAGGGGTAATAGCGCGTGCCAATCAAGCGGCGCTGGCAGATGGCATCAATGCCTCAGGGCAGGCAGTTATTGATGTGGGGCTGGTAGGGGCGTTAGAAAGAGACGTATTGGATTTACAACGCAATGTACTGATATTTAAAGAAACCGCCAGCCAATCAGCAGTTACCCGTTTTGAGCGGCTGATGCGCTCAATAGAACAAAAGCTCGATACGCTCGACCAATCCAGGCTTACCCACCAACCTGCATACCAGGCTGACGATACTTTGCTGCGTATGCGTAACCACTTGTTAAGTTATCAAGCTAACTTTAAAGACGTGGTAGCCGCCCGTAAAGAACGTGACCAGCTTCTTAGTACCGGTAAACTGTTTGATAGCTTTGATATAAGCCAGTATTTGGAGGGCCCAGGCCAGGCTAGGCTGTCGGCGGAACTCACCCATGAAATTAACTACCATGTAAGCCGCGCTGAAGCCTCTGCATTACAGTACTTACTGGTACCTGATAGCCAGTATATTGAAGCATTTAACCGAGCCATCACTGCTGCGCAACAAAGCCTGGCGCTGCAAAACAGTACCCTTTTTAGCGCCCTATCTGCTCACCTTGCGCAACTTGAAGAGCGCTTTTTCCGGCTGACCCGCATTATTCAGGGAAATCTCTTTTTGGTGAATGTGGTAATGGCCGGTTCGGCAAACGAATTTCTATATTTAAGCGGCGAATTATCGACGCAGGTAAATCAGCAATACAATACGATTAAACAGCAATCGCACCAAAGCGCCATTGAAGCGCAACGTAACGTAGAATTAGCTTCGCTGTTTGCCATACTGCTGGCGGTGGTAGCGGCCATATTTACTTTTTCACGTATTCTGGGGCCAATCCAACTTATCACCGATGTGTTTCGTAAACTGGCTGATGGCCGTAAAATTGGCAGTGTGCCCGGGCTTGAGCGCCAGGATGAAATTGGCCAGCTGGCAGAATCGGCCAAAGTGTTTAGCGATAAAAACCAGCAAACACAACAGTTGCTTAAAAATGCTCAGGAGCTGAATTCACAGCAGGAAGTGCTTAACCGGGAGTTGGTAGATTCAAAGTTACGCGCCGAACAGGCTACTGCTTCCAAAAGTATTTTTCTGGCCAATATGAGCCATGAAATCCGCACCCCGATGAACGGTATTATTGGCCTGATTGATCTTGCGCAAAAACAACCGATGTCCTCTATTTTAAAAGGGTATTTGGAAAAAGCGGCATATTCCAGCCAAATATTAATGACCGTTATCAACGATATTCTGGATTTTTCGAAAATAGAAGCTGGTAAGCTTGAGCTGGAAGAAATCAGTTTTTCGCTGCATTCGGTATTTGATAATTTGCTGGCAGTAATTGCCTTACGTGCGCAGGAAAAAAACCTTAGCGTGCGGCTAACCGTTTCGCCCGATTTACCCACCCGGGTCATTGGCGATCCGCTACGGTTATCTCAAATATTACTTAACCTGTGTACCAACGCCGTTAAGTTTACCGAACAAGGTGAAATCGCCATTCATTTTGACGCTGAGATGAATGACAAAGGCAATCGTATCGCTTTACTGGTTGAAGTCAAAGACACAGGTATCGGCATGACCGAGGACCAGTTAGCTAAAATATTTAAACCGTTCACCCAGGCCGATGAAGCGACCAATCGCAAGTATGGCGGCTCCGGGCTAGGTTTAACCATAGTCCAACAGCTGACCGAACTAATGGGCGGCGAACTGGCTGCAAGCTCAACGCTGGGGTCCGGCTCCACCTTTCATATAACCGTACCGCTTCGAACCTTTAAAAACCAACCCGGTATGTTGCGCCAGTTGCCGGCATTGCCGTTCACCAGCCAATATTATTCCAATCATCCGTTACTCAACGATGAGTATTTGTCGGTATTGGCTATCCCCTCCATGCCGGCGCCACTTGAAGCGCTGAGCCAGGATATCGGCGCGCCTGAATGCATGGTAATTGATATCGAAAATTACACCACCTTCCGCGCCCTGCTCCCGCGTTTGCTGGAATTTAGTAGCCGCGGGATTCAAATTGGTGTGGTGGTCAATACGCAAACCGGCCAGTTGGTAGAAAAAATGATGTCGTTATGGCCTCATGCGTTACTGGTACACCCCTTTACCCCCATGCAATTTAAACATTTTGTGTTAACGCTAGCCGGCGAAACGATACAAGGCGAAGCGCTTGGTGAAGAAAGTGAAATCAAAACGGATATGCTGGAAGCCCATGTGCTACTGGTGGAAGATAACAACATCAACCAGCTGGTAACCGGTGAAATGCTGACCTCCCTGGGCATTACCTACGACATCGCCGAAGACGGCCAGCAGGCGGTAACCAAAATAGATAACGCCCCGCAGTACGATCTGATTCTGATGGATGTACAAATGCCGGTAATGGATGGCTATGAAGCCACAACGGCGCTTCGCGATAAAGGCTATACCGCACTGCCCATAATCGGGTTGTCAGCTAATGCGATGAAAGAAGACAAGTCATTGGCGCTGGCAGCGGGTATGGATAACTACCTGACTAAGCCGATAAAACGCGATGCCCTGGCTGCCATGTTGAAACGCTATCTGAAGATGTCTGCCTAGAGGAGCAAGGTTATATGCTGGTTGCAAACCCTCCCCTGAAGATAGATTTGCAGCGTGCGAAATACCTACGCCGATTCACGAACTTCCATGGTGACCTCTGCGCTGCACGCCATACTCCTGCTTACTTGGTGAACCGCACATTTATTTACCTCAGGGGGCGGGTTATCTCTTCGCAGGTGTTTTAAACGTCGCCTTTTTGCTGTGCTAATTATCCGCTTTACCTACAGGCTACAGCGAACAAATGGGCTGCAAACATAGGGGTAAACCTCTATGCTATGTCCCGGCTTTTATTAATAAGATGAGGGTGATAAACGGTGAACATGTTACATCGTACTGTATTTGCTTTTTTTATGTCGCTGGCGTTAAGCAGCATCATGTCTGCCTGGGTCACCTTTATAAATCTCGGGGTGACCAGCAGTTTTATCGCTAACTGGCTACATGCCTGGATTTTAGCCTGGCCGGCGGCGGGTATTTGTGCGTTTTTATTCGGCCCGATGGTACACAAAATCACCGCGGTGGTGGTAGCACGAATTTCTGGTGAGCAGCGCGCGTGACAAAAAAAAGCTCCATCTTGATAGATGGAGCTTTTATGATTGTTTACGCATCAGCTTTTTAATGGCCTTGCCTTAGGATCAGCTGGGCCTACCGGGACTTAAAGTGCACTGATTGTCTCGAATTGCTCTTTTAGTTTTGCCAGCTGTTTTTCGCCTTCATCCAGTTTCCCACGTTCTTTTTCAATCACCGCGTCTGGGGCGTTGCTTACAAACTTATCGTTATTCAGTTTACCGCGGGTCCGGCTGACATCCTTTTCGACTTTTTCCATAGCACGGCTGATTCTTGACAACTCAGCGTCTTTGTCAATGAGCCCGGCCATAGGAATCATAATCTCCATATCCCCTACCAGTGCAGTGGCGCTGGCTGGCGCCTGCTCGCCAGCATTAAGTACAGTAATACTTTCAAGCCTGGCTAGCCGGTCGATAAACGGTTGGGCGGCCTTCATTCGACGGCTGTCCTGTTCACTGACGTTACGAAGTAATGCATTAAGTGGCTTATTTGGGGAAATATCCATTTCACCGCGAATATTACGAATACCCACAATAAAGCGTTTTACCCACTCGATATCGCTCAATACCTGTTGGTCTTGCAAGCTGGTATCTTGTGCCGGGAACGGTTGCACCATGATGCTTTGCTGTGCAGCGTCATTCACGGCGGCGGTGGTGACACTATGGCCTGACGTGCCCACCATACTCAGCGGTGCCACTTTCTGCCAAATTTCTTCGGTAATAAAGGGCATAAACGGATGCAATAACCGCAGGGTACTTTCCAATACATTAATTAGTGTATGGCGGGTACCCCGTTTTTGCGCCTGTGTACTGGCATCAGAATTCAATACTGGCTTAGTCAGCTCCAGATACCAGTCACACAACTGGTTCCAGGTAAATTCATACGCCACCTGCGCAGCAATATCAAAACGATAGTCTGCTAATGCTGCTTCAAATTCTTTAAGGGTTTGCTGGAATTGCGCCAAAATCCATCGGTCGGCCAGGCTTAATTCCATATCTCCACCCTCACGGCCAGTGTCCGCGTCTTCGGTGTTCATCAGCACAAAGCGCGACGCATTCCATATTTTATTACAGAAGTTGCGATAGCCTTCAACCCGGTTCATATCGAAGCTGATATCCCGACTGGTAGATGCCATTGCCGCAAAGGTAAAGCGCAAAGCGTCGGTACCGTAGGCTTGAATGCCATCGGGGAACTGCTTACGGGTGCGTTTAGCAATTTTTTCCGCCAGTTGTGGCTGCATCATACCTGAGGTACGTTTGCTCACCAGCGCCTCAATATCAATCCCATCAATTAAATCGATAGGATCCAGCACATTGCCTTTCGATTTCGACATTTTGTCGCCATTTTCATCCCGAATAAGGCCGGTGATGTAGATATCTTTGAACGGAATTTTGCCAGTGAATTTTTTGGTCATCATGATCATTCTGGCAACCCAGAAGAAAATAATGTCAAACCCGGTGACCAATACAGAAGATGGCAAAAAGGTTTCCAGCTCAGTGGTATCGTTAGGCCAACCCATTGTAGCAAACGGCCATAGTGCCGAAGAGAACCAGGTATCCAGTACATCTTCATCTTGGCGTAAGGTAATATCCGCCGCCAAGTTATGCTTAGCACGCACTTCAGCTTCAGTACGCCCTACATAAATATTTTCCTGTTCGTCATACCAGGCAGGTATACGGTGGCCCCACCATAGCTGTCGGGAAATACACCAATCCTGGATATTATGCATCCACTGATAATAGGTTTTGTTCCAGTTCTCAGGTACAAACCTGATTTCACCGGATTCCACAGCATCGATGGCTGGCTTGGCTAAAGATTCAACCGCAACGTACCATTGGTCGGTTAAAAACGGTTCGATAACCGCACCGGTACGATCGCCCCGCGGAACCTTAAGTTTATGGTCTTCAATTTTTACCAGGTGGCCCGACGCCTCAAGGTCGCTAACAATTTGTTTGCGCGCATCGAAACGGTCCAGGCCACGATAGGCCTGCGGTGCTTCATCATTAATTTTGGCATCAGCGGTAAGGATATTGATAACCGGCAGGGCGTGGCGTTTACCCATGTCGTAATCGTTAAAGTCATGCGCTGGCGTGATTTTGACACAGCCCGTGCCAAACTCAGGATCCACATAGTCATCTGCGATAACGGGGATCAAACGCCCTGTAATAGGCAGTTTAATGTCTTTACCAATCAGGTGTTGATAGCGCTCATCTTCCGGGTGTACAGCTACGGCCGTATCGCCAAGCATTGTTTCAGGGCGGGTAGTAGCCACTACCAGCTCGCCACTGCCATCTGCCAGAGGATAGCGCATATGCCACATATGGCCGGCTTCTTCTTCGTTTAATACTTCAAGATCAGATACCGCAGTGTGCAATACCGGATCCCAGTTAACTAAACGTTTGCCACGGTATATCAAGCCTTCTTCGTGTAATTTAACAAAGACCTCGGTGACCGCTTCAGAGCGCTCGTCATCCATGGTAAAAACTTCACGGTCCCAATCAGGTGAGGTACCTAAACGACGCATTTGCTGAGTAATGGTGCCGCCGCTTTGAGCTTTCCATTCCCAGATTTTTTCTACAAAGGCTTCGCGGCCTAAGTCATGGCGGGTTTTGCCTTGTGCATTAAGCTGACGCTCAACCACCATTTGCGTCGCGATACCGGCATGATCAGTTCCCACCTGCCATAAGGTGTTGTCGCCTTTCATGCGATGATAGCGCGTTAATGCATCCATAATGGTTTGCTGAAAACCATGTCCCATATGCAGGCTGCCGGTCACATTAGGGGGCGGCAACAAGATGCTATAAGGGTCTCCGTGCCCGGACGCTTTGAACATACCGGAAGTTTCCCACTTCTGATAACACTGCTGTTCAATGGATTTCGGTTCGAAGGTTTTGTCCATACTTACTCTCAATATTAGGCGGACTTGAACTGCATTTGGCAGCCAGCCTGCTGAAACTGTTTATAACGAATACGCGCCGCTTTCTTTGCCTCGTCGGCAGCTGGCACAAAATCGACGATATGTTGAAACTGCCCGAATGCATCAGGCAAGCTTTCACTTAGGTTAACCAGTAGCTGACGCCGGCTTAGCTGTGCCGGATCCCAGCAAATTTCTACCGGGGTGCCTGCCGAAGGTCCTTCTCCGGCCATGTTGTGGGGAACAAACCGGTTAGCGGGCAATTGCCAAAGTAGGTCATCCAGCGCTTCGGCCTGGCTTTTACTCAGGCACAAAACCGCACAGCGTTGCTTAGCAGCATAAGCGCTGGCGATAATTTCACAGGCCCTAACGGGGCCTGCGTCCTGGCTATCCTGCAATTGGTAAAATGTGGCCTGCGGCATCTTGCCTTAGTCCTCGTGGTTCACACCGGCACGGTTCATCAAAAACTGTGACAGCATAGGAACCGGACGTCCAGTAGCGCCTTTGTTTTTACCACTACGCCATGCTGTACCAGCGATATCCATATGTGCCCAGGTATATTTCTTGGTAAACCGCGACAGAAAACACCCAGCCGTTATGGACCCAGCCGGGCGACCGCCTAAATTGGTCATATCAGCGAACGGGCTTTCCAGTTGTTCTTGATATTCGTCCCATAGTGGCAGGCGCCAAGCGCGGTCGGAGCTTTGTTCAGAAGCATTTATCAGCTCATGAGCCAACGGATTATGCTGGCTCATGACGCCGGTAGCATGCGAGCCCAGAGCAATGATACAGGCACCGGTTAAGGTCGCCACATCAATGACCAACTCAGGTTCAAAGCGCTCAACATAGGTTAACGCGTCACATAGGACTAACCGCCCCTCGGCATCTGTGTTAAGGACTTCAACCGTTTGGCCGGACATGGTGGTAAGAATATCACCAGGCCGATACGCCTTGCCGTCGGGCATATTTTCACAGCCCGCCAATACCCCTATTACGTTAATAGGTAGATTAAGTGCCGCTACCGTATGCATAGTTCCCAATACGCCGGCAGCGCCGCCCATGTCATATTTCATTTCATCCATGCCCTCTCCAGGCTTGATTGAAATACCGCCGGAATCAAAGGTTAGCCCCTTTCCTACCAGCACAATCGGCGCTTGGTCAGCCGGACCACCGCGATGCGTAATAATACTCATCATGGATTCGTTTTCTGAACCGCGACCAACGGCCAGATAAGCCTGCATACCCAGTTCGGCCATCTGTGCTTCATCGACCACTTCGGCTGTAACGCTTTCATACTCGGTAGAAAGCTTTTGCGCCTGCTCCCACAGGTAAGCCGGGTTGCAGATATTAGGTGGCATATTGGCAACGTCACGGGTGGTTTTCGCGCCAGCGCTAATGGCCAGGCCGTGGTCTATAGCCCGCTCGCCAACCGTTAACTCGCGGCGGGTTGGCACATTAAAGACCATCTTACGTAACGGGCGGCGAGGCTCGCCTTTTTTAGTTTTCAGGTGCAAAAAGGTATATAGCGAGTCTTGGGTAGCTTCCACCGCCTGGCGAACTTTCCAGTAGGTATCACGCCCTTTGACGTGCAGCTCGGTCAAGAAGCATACTGCTTCCATTGACCCGGTTTCATTCAACGTTTTAATCGTTTTAGCGATGATTTGCTTGTATTGGCGCTCGTCCAGTTCACGCTCCTTGCCACAGCCAACCAGCAATACACGTTCGCTAAGTACATTAGGCACATGGTGCAACAGTAGCATTTGGCCAGCTTTACCTTCTAAATCGCCACGGCGCAGTAGGTTGCTGATGTAGCCTTCGCTAATGTCGTCCAGTTGCTCAGCAACCGCAGTTAAGCGTCGTGGCTCGAACACCCCGACCACAATACAGGCACTACGTTGTTTTTCAGGGCTACCACTTTTTACACTAAACTCCACGATGACACCTCGCTATTATCCATTTTGTGTTTGCAGAAATACAAAATCACATAACGTTTTGCGCTGCTTTTATGTTTTAATACGCAGCTTAGCTTGCATGGTATACCGTATTACCCCGATAACCGGGTGACAGCTATAGTGGCCTTAACGGGCTAAAATAAGCTGTTGGCACCGGGCAATGGTTAATTTCCATGCAACCTGACTCATACTTGCAGGCAAAACTTGTAAAAACGATTAGTTTACTCAAAATTGTGCTTTCTTTCACTATAAATCCAAACTTTCCAGTAGGGCTGACATGCTGATATTTCGCTACCTGATTAAGGAAACGCTGAAGTCACAGCTGGCGATATTTTTTATTCTGATGGCTATCTTTATCACTCTGCGTTTCGTCAGGGTTCTGGGCGATGCATCAGATGGAGATATTCCTGCCGGCCTGGTGATGGGCTTTCTTGGTCTGTACGCTCCCATCCTCGCATCGCTGGTACTGCCTATCAGCGCATACCTTGGTATTATGCTGGCACACGGCCGCATGTATGTAGACAGTGAAATGACCGTGCTACGGGCATGCGGGGTGAGCGAGTGGTACATCACCCGGGTAATGTTATTTTTGTCGTTGTTTACGATGGTAGTGACTGGCTTTATTACACTGTATTTAGCCCCTACTGCCGCCCAAAGTGAATATTTGCTGCGCGAAAAGGCGCGTAACGAAGCCGGTTTTTCAGCCCTTATACCAGGCCGGTTTCAACAAACCGGTAATGAAAAAGCAGTCATTTTTGTGCATGATATCGACACCCAGAATGACCGCTTGAAGCGGGTTTTCCTGTCGCAAAATCAACCTGAAGAAAACCAGTCTAATGTACGCGTGGTGTATGCTGATGCCGGGGCCATTCGGAATAACCAGGATGGCACCCGTAGCCTGGTATTACAAGATGGTGTGCAGTATGAAGGTGTGCAAACCGAAAAAGACTATCGCAAAGTAAAGTTTGATGAATATCAAATTCAGATTGCTGATGAGCCGGCTGAAGAACCCAGCCGCAAGGTAAGTGTATTGCCCACCGCGGAACTATGGAACGATGATTCCACAGAAGCCCGGGCGGAATTGCAATGGCGTTTTGCGATCCCATTGTCCATTCCCTTTTTGGCCCTGATTGCCGTGCCCTTAAGCGCTGTAGATCCGCGCCAGGGTCGGTTTGGTAAAATGTTTCCGGCGATATTGCTTTACCTGGGCTACTTCTTGTTATTACTTGCCAGCCGACGCGTACTAGCCGATGGTAAGCTACCTATTCAGCTAGGCCTATGGTGGGTACATGGCATTATGCTGGTGATTGGCGTCACGCTGATTGTCAGGGACAGGAAAACCGGCACTGAATTGCGCGCCTGGTTACTGAGGAAGAAGTAATGTTTAAAATTCTCGACCTGTATATTGCCCGTACATTGCTGGGCACCATTTCTATCACCCTGTCTGTACTGATTGGTTTAAGCGCGCTAATTAAGTTTGTCGAGCAATTGCGTAAGCTGGGTGAAGGCGACTACGACATTACCCTTGCTGCGCTGTATGTAGTGCTAAGTCTGCCGCGGGATTTAGAGCAGTTTTTCCCCATGGCGACATTATTGGGCGGTTTGGTAGGTATGGGCTTGCTGGCCAGCAACAGTGAACTGGTGGTGATGCAGGCAGCGGGGTTAAGCCGCTGGAATATCATCAATTCGGCAATGAAATCGGCCGTGGTAATGATCTTATTTGTGATGGCGGTGGGCGAATGGGTTACCCCATTTAGCGAGGCCAAAGCCAAACAAATACGTACCGAAGCTATTTCGGGGGGCTCGTTGTTTTCTTCCGACCAACTGGTTTGGGCTAAGGACGGCGAACACTTTGTGAGTATCGGTCAGGTGGTAACACGCGAACGTCTGCGTGATATCAGTATTTTCGACTTTAACGATGACCTCACGCTGGACAATATTACCTATGCTGCCGATGGCTATTTTGACGGCAAAACGTGGTGGCTTGAAGATGTTTCCGTAACCCGCTTCACCGACACTCAGGTGAGTGTGAATGAGCAGCCTAAAAGCCGTTGGAATTCCTCATTGACCCCCGACAAACTGGGTATTGTGGCGGTCAAACCAGAGGCCTTATCCATTAGCGGATTACTCGAATATATTCAGTACCTTGATAACAATACGCAGGATAGCAGCCGTTACCAGCTAGCTTTTTGGCGGAAAATATTTCAGCCCATATCCATATGCGTCATGCTATTAACCGCGCTGTCATTTATCTTCGGTCCGCTGCGCAGCGTCACTATGGGCGCGCGGGTTATTATGGGAGTGCTCACCGGCTTTGGTTTTTTCATCACTAATGAAGTGTTTGGGCCATTAAGCATGGTCTACAGCTTTCCACCGTTTGTCGGCGCTTTATTCCCAAGCTTGATGTTTGCCGCTGCCGCTGCCTTTATGCTGCGCCGTTAACGCCGTCTAACTAGGCTCGGTTAACCTCACTACTCGAATCGGCTAGCTCGTGATACACGGTCTACGATTGGTAGTGCTACCAGCTTTTGTGGTCATTGGCGTGTTTGCTAAGTTGCAATACTTCGGTACCGGCTATGCGGTCTTGTAGTGATTGTTTGTGTTTATAATCAAACAATACCAACAATGTGCCTATCCCGCCGAGCGAGAACACAAGGCGCAGGATTAATCGCGACCAGCTCATTGGCGTTTCAGTGGTAGAAAATATCCGCAGGCGCCAGGCGCGCATCCCCAGCGTTTGACCGCCCTTTTTCCAAAACCACAGAAAAAAACCTGCTATCCAGGTACCTACCCATAATTGAATAACCAATTTGTACGCCCAGGAAGATTGGATAAGCGCAGCGGGCTCTGCGTGGCCCTGTAGGGGTAATAGTTCATTTTTTAATAACACCACCATCACTATAATCATCACCATAGCGGCGCACATACCTACTGCCACCGCCACCAGCGTATCGTAAATCATGGCAAGCAACCGGCGCCCAAATCCGGCCCGGGGGGAAGTATTACTGATAGAGGCCCGGTTAGCTGCATCAACGGCCTGGGTAGCGTTTTTCAATAGGTAGCTCGATAAATATACCAGGGTTACTGACATTGTAGTCTGCCACAGTTTGAGAGAGATACAAACCCACCCTTATTAGTAATGGTTATCATTTGCATACGCATTATATTTGCGTAAAATACTGCCCGCATTCAAAACTTATCTTGGTTAAAAAGAATCAACGTTGAAAAAGCAATCTATAGCGTGTTTCGTTGCAGCTGCATTTGCTCCTGCCGCTTTTGCAGAAGATTCATCGGTAGAGCACCTTCAGGTGTGGGGAACAAAAGTAAAAAGTTCTTCCGTTTATGTTGGTGAACAGGCCATCGCATCCAAACAGGCCGAACATCTTAGCGATCTTCTTCGCGATATCCCGGGTGTTGATGTAGGTGGAACACATTCTCTGAATCAGCGAATTAATGTACGCGGCCTGGATGATACGGACTTAGAAGTACTGATTGATGGCGCCTCGCAAACCAATTATATGTTTCACCACATGGGTAACCTTAATATTAACCCTGATGTGCTTGAGTCTGTCGATATTCAGGTTGGTTCCAATTCAGTCGTACATTCCGGCTTAGGTGGCGCGCTGGAATTTCGGACTAAATCTGCCAAAGATATGTTAACTGGTGACAACCAGTTTGGTGGCCGTGTACTGGCCGGGTATAACAGCAACGACAGCCAGTATATTACCCTGACCGGGTATGGCCAGTTAACGTCCAACGTCGATGTGCTGGTGTACGGTTCATCCATGAATAGAAATAACTTTGATGATGGCGCTGGCGTACAGGTACTGGGTAGCGACGGCACTATAGATAATATTATGGCCAAGGTTGGCTGGGACGTGGATGCCTACCAGCGGGTTGCGCTGAAATATGATACCTACAAAAATCATGGCGATTATACCGCCCGCCCCGATATGGGCGTGCGCACCAATGCCGCCATCGGTGGTGGTGAAGTGCCGTTATATGACACCCATTACGACCGCGATACTTTAAGTGGGCATTACGAATTAAACCTCGGCAGTGAGTTAAACCTGCGTGCAGACTTGTATCAAAATGAGTCGGACCTATGGCGCGCCTACAATGGCGCTGAAACCTCGGGCACCGCCCAAAATACTGGCTTGACCCTGATTGCTAACTCATTGCTGGAAACCGCCGCGGTGGGGCACCAGTTTACCTACGGCGTAAAGTGGATAAAGTCAGAAAACGACAGTCAAAGTATCAGTGAAGAAACGCTTACTACTGGCCGCGAAGAGACCGATGACACCGGGTTGTTTGTGGAAGATACGATTAACTTCAATAATGGCCTGACGATTACGCCGGGGTTGCGTTTTAACCATTATGACAAGTCATCTTCTGCGGTAGAAGGTGTACAGACCTGGACAGAGTGGCAAAAAGCACTGGCGGCAGAATATGCGATTACCCGCGAAGTTATTGTTCATGCCAGCACCACCGATTTGTTCAAAGGGCCTCAGCCTGGCGAATTTTTGCCAACGAGCAAGCCAACAAAGCTCGCAATCCCGACCTTCGGCCGGAGACTGGCCGCAATACCGAAGCGGGTATACGTTACGCGGCGGCGAATGTGTTAGGAGCAGATGAACTGCGCGCAGCATTTACCGCATTTGAAACCAAAATTGAAGACTATATCGATATTGTTGATTATCCATTAGACAGCTGCGTAGAAGGCAGTTGTTTAGAATGGGATCAAAACATTGGTACCGTAGAAATAGACGGTTTTGAAGCCAGTGCTTTTTATGCTTTGGACGCCTTTGGTGCCCTGCTTACCTACGCTAAGTCAGACTCCCAAAAGCAGTCCGACAGTATATCTGCTGAACCGTTAGATAGAGAAGTAGGTGATAGCGCCGGGCTTACCTTAAAGTATGCGCTAACCGATTATAACGTAGACTTGCGTTGGCAGTGGCAAAAAACGTTCTCGGAGGACGCTAAGGAAGGTTATCAGGTACACAATATTACCGCGGTGTGGGTTCCTCAGCAGTTTGCGCACAAGTTAAATATAACACTGGGCGTGGACAACCTATTTGACGAGCTGTATGTGTCTCACGCGTCACGCACGGGCTCATCAAATCATCCGGTGTTCGGTTTGCTGCAGCTAGATGACTATGAGCCAGGTAGAAATATCAAATTATCGGCGTCATATCAGTTTTAAGAGGCAAGGTGCACAGGCTTTCTGTGCACCTTTTGAGCAGTTGACACTTAACTTGATAAAAAAGGCTTGTGTGTCATAAACTCTTCTCTATAATGCATGGCTCAGCGATAGTCCAACTATCCATGCCAGTGTGATGGAATTGGTAGACATGACGGATTCAAAATCCGTTGCCTTTACGGGCGTGGCGGTTCAAGTCCGCCCACTGGTACCATCTCTTTTCTTACCAATGAAAGAGATAACAATAAACCGACGTAAGTCGGTTTTTTTGTGTCTGAGATTCAAAATCCGTGGCCTTTACGGGCGTGGCGGTTCAAGTCCGCCCACTGGTACCATACTAACAATCCAATCATTAAACACAAAGCAGGTTTGCTTAATCTCGCCGAAGAACTCGGAAATGTATCAAGAGCGTGTAAAGTCATGGGCGTTTCTCGCGATACTTTTTACCGTCATCAAGAACTTGTTGAGGACGGTGGAATTGACTCATTAATCGATAAGAGTCGCAGAACACCTAACCTTGAGAACCGCGTCGATGAAGTAACAGAACAAGCTGTCAATGATTACGCTATCGAGTTTCCAGCGCACGGCCAACACAGAACGAGCAATGAGCTCAGGAAGAGAAGTATATTTGTGTCTGGCAGTGGCGTTAGATCTATTTGGCTTCGCCATGACTTGGAGAACTTCAAGAAGCGCCTGAAGGCACTGGAAGATAAAGTCGCCAATGATGGCATTATCCTCACAGATTCGCAGGTTGCTGCGTTAGAGTAAAAGAAGAATGATGACGAGGCTTGCGGTGAGATAGAAATTCTCCACCCTGGTTACCTGGGCTCGCAAGACACGTTTTACGTGGGAAATTTGAAAGGTGTTGGTCGTATCTAGCAGCAAACCTTCATCGATACGTACAGTAAGGTAGCCTTCGCCAAACTTTACACCACTAAGACGCCGATAACGGCTGCTGACGCACTCAACGATAAGGGGCTACCGTACTTCGAGCAGCATGATTTACCCATCCATAGAATACTTACCGATCGCGGTACAGAATACTGTGGAGAGGTCGAACATCATGATTACCAGCTTTATCTTGCTATCAACGATATCGATCACACAAAAACTAAAGCAATGTCACCCCAAAACCAATGGTATCTGCGAACGGTTCCACAAAACGATATTGAATGAGTTTTATCAAGTTACCTTCCGCAAGAAACTCTATGCATCGTTAGAGGAGGTGCAAAAAGATCTGGACGTGTGGATGGATTACTACAACAATGAAAGGACTCATCAGGGCAAAATGTGCTGTGGTAGAACGCCACTGGAAACATCAATCGATGGGAAACAGGCTTGGGCTGAGAAAAATTTAGCTCAAATCTAATCTGACAGCGGCACCTGAAAAAACGGGTAACTGTCAGATCAAGTCTGAGCTAGTACAAATAACGGCAGTTTGCAATTACTATCAGAGCTGCATGAAAATAAAACACTCCAAGGAGCCTTAACCTCATGCTACGTTTTATCTAATACCACCACATAACTATTTTTCACGAAAAGTCCAATATCTTACTCTAAATATCTCAAATATCGTTCGGGATTTTGCAAAAAACCTAGCGTTAACTGATAGTGTTCCGTCTCTTTATACTCTTTTTCTTTTATAAACAACTCTTCAATTTCATTTACTATCGCGCCAGGAGTTGCTAGCAAAATCGGAGAGTGGGTTGCCACTATAATTTGAGATTTATGCCTTGTTATATGTTCACGGATCATACAAATGAGCATGATTTGCTTTAAAGGTGATAGAGCGGCTTCAGGCTCGTCCAACAGATATAGGCCATTGCCATCAAGAGACTGGCACAATCTATCAAGATAGGCTTCGCCTTGCGAACATGCTTCATATTTATGTTTGATTCCACCGTGTGTCGAGTGCGGTAAGTATTTAAATTCATTTTTCAGTAATTGCCGAACATGCGGTTCATTTTTGATATCTTTTAGATCCATTCTTTCTATCCATGTGGACAAATATTGATTATATTTTTCGATATCTCTACCCAGTTCCTCGGCTCTAATGTACTCAACGTTGGCAGGCCTACTGTTGAACTCTAGTGTAAATGAATCGACTAATATACGAGCTGGTTCGAACTCGTCTAACTCTGGCATAGTATTCAATAAATGCTGCTCTTGAAGCTTTAATCCAATCGTCTCTAGAAGAGTAGATTTGCCAATACCGTTGTCGCCTGTAAACAAGATTACATTACTGGAAAAGTTAGCTTGATGAGAAAACTGGTACCCTGGAATAGCCCAAGGATAGACATTAGAAACTTCCTTTGTCGCACTGACGTTACGAATATATGACATTAATGGCTACCTTCTTCAAAAGTCGAATATCCTAAATCAGCAGTAGGACAGGTGGTTGGAGTGAGTGAAAGCGAAAGTAGTACTAGGTCCCCCTCTATCAAATAATAAATGGGGGCGCTGACAATAATTGCGCATTCAGTATTAAGTATATTTTCTAAGGATTTGTAAAATGCTTTACCTTCCTGATTTGGAAAAAAGTACACAAATTCTACGGGAAAGTTTTCAAGGCTGTTGAGTGCTTCAGCCTTAACAGTTACCTGTACCTCAGTATTATTTACGGGAACTTCATTTTCATTTTCATTTTCAGTAAATGTACATTCAGTTGCTTTCCAATAGCTGCTCTGACAATTCACATACCTTAACTGACAAAGTAAGCATATCGGTGTTGAGGCTTTAAACTTTGACAGGAAGTCTTCATAGCTTTTCAATTGTATCGGTGTGTGGTGTATCATCACTTCTTTTCTCACGATCATTATGACTATCAAATTTAGTGTGATTTAATGTATCGCTTTTCACGACATCTAATGTCTCTCAGCTACCTTTTTTGTTTAAGACGTTAGATGTCGCATCACCTGGGAACATGTGTAATTCGATTTGTATGGAAGGTAATTAAATGACACCAAAGGACGGTAAAGGGGCGCTGAAACCGATCGAAGATAAGCGAAGACGCAGCGCTATCCTTCGGAATCTACAGATGCTGGAGCTGATTCCATTGTACCCAAGTCGGATTACTGTGAACGATCTTCAT
The DNA here is from genome assembly GCA_003056425.1 of Alteromonas indica. Lineage (GTDB taxonomy): Bacteria > Pseudomonadota > Gammaproteobacteria > Enterobacterales > Alteromonadaceae > Alteromonas > Alteromonas indica. The sequence continues at coordinate 177,038 of PYVY01000008.1, read as the reverse complement.
GAACAGCTCGCACACAAGTATGGTTATAAAATAACCAAGCGCTCTGTGCAACGAGATTTAGACTCTCTTTCAGAATGGGCGGGCCTCGATTATGAGAAAAAAGAGACCGAGAACTTTTGGTTTCGAGATTTAATTAAGAATAAGTATACTGAAATGTCTCCAGTCGAAGCATTTATGCTTCTGGTAAACGAGCAGCAAAATCAAAATCTGCTGCCGACACAGTTCTCCGGTCAATACGCCGATCACCTGGCTATGGCGAAGGCTAAATTAGCATCGAAACATAAACTTGTAGACTGGCAATCAAAAATATCGATTATCAGAGGAGGCTATCGTGTACAGGATTATCTCGATACAACCCCCGATAAAATCCGTAGCACGCTTTACGACAGCGTTCTGAACGAGCAAAAAATTGCTATTCAATATACGGCTAGCGGGCGTTCAAAGTCTCTGAGTTTCACTTTGAACCCATTGGGTATTATTATTCGAGACAATAGCTATTACCTTGTCGCGACAAAAGAAAACTCACTTGAGAAGCCACAACTTTTCTTATTCCACAGAGTTGATTCAGCCGAAGCTATATATCTAGACATAACACCTCCTCAAAATTTTGACTTACAATCATACTTAGCCACCAACCCTTCCGGATGGCTGTTGAGTGAAACTACGCAAGAAATCAGACTGTTAGTGCGAAACTTCGCATCTGCCGACATTGAGCGCCATCCATTAGGTTCTAAACAGGTTTTAACGCTAATGGCCAATGGTTGGTTAGAAGCCAGTTTTTATGTTGTTCCCACTTATGATTTAATTGCTTGGATCTTAAAGTTTGGGGCAGATGTAAAGGTGGAATCGCCTTCGTACCTAAAGCAAAAAGTTTTAAAAATTCTAACAAAGAGTATTAGTAATTATGAAGTATGATCTATTATTAAAAAATCTAAAAGAGAAGTACGCAACTATTTTGTCACAAATAGATTTTAAGAACTTTTCGGCCGATGAAGACTATTATTCTGGCGTATTTTTATCTAAACCAACAGAGCTATATTTTAACTCCGACAGTAAGATAATGTTGGTTGGTAGAGAAACAGCCGGTTGGAATACAAAAAATAAGCTCAATACGATAAATAGACTTGAAACGTCTTACAAGAATAAGGATTTACACAATATTATTGATGAATCCTGGTTGCGATATGATAAACATTTAAATGACTTAACTACAGGTTTTGGTAAGCCACTACGTAGCCATTTTCTTCGCTTTCTTCACCAGGTGGCAGCGCATTTCCAGGTGCCCCCCCATGCGATCATGTATAATAATCTGCTTGCTTGGGACTACAAACAGGGTTCGCCTTTAAATCGGCCATTGAACGAGAAGGTAGAAATTATAGGGGCATCTATCAAACTACTTGCGGCTCAAATTCGCGACTATCAACCTAATATTATAATTTTTGCTACTGGCTATAGTGTAGATAAGATTATAAAAGACCTTTTTATTAATGAGTTCGATGGTTGGGAAACTGACAATATTCTTCCGCGTAAGCTATGGCAATTTTCAGCTGCAGGAGCCAAATGTTTTAGGATCGCACACCCTCGCGCTATGTCTCATGGGCATCCTGACACCAGAAAGCATTTATTTACCTTGCTTAGAAATCCGTAGAAAAACTTTGATAGTTTTACATATAATTGTCCTGCGCTAAATCATTTCGCTTGTGATTAATTTACTGAAAATCAGAGGTTGGGAGAGTTAAATGTCTTCCCGCCGACTACCTGGATCCCGAGATAAACCCTTTCGGTTATTTGGACACGCAGATAGCTTTATTTCAGCTTTTATTCGCAGTTCTCTATAAATTTATCTGTACAACCAGGTAATCGCAAGGTGCTTTTTAATACCGTAGCTAGTCAAACTATTTTTAACATACAAAATACTCAATACCTATACCCTAAGCAATATAGGTAATTTAAAAGTTGAGTGTTAGCTCAAGTTGTCGTCAAACCATACTATTCAGCATTTAAAACATAAAATAAGTTTTTCGACCATAATCTCAATTCAAATACAGCCACGCCTGCGGTATTCTGCTTCCCATTCAATAAAGCGTTTTGCTAAGACATCTTTAGTTTTTCTCTCACGAGCTAGCGCTCGTTTACTTTTCTTTTGAGCGGCCTGTTTATCGAAGGTCACGCCAGATAGTTCTTCTTCAAACATGCTTGGCACAACGTGGCTATAGTGCTGCTCGATCATGGCTGTACTGGTTCCGCATTGCCTCGCAAGCACGTCAATGCGTAGGTGACGGCTCAGTAACTGCCAAGTGATATAGGTATGTCGTAACGAATAAAGCGATCTGGGGCCGTCAGAGCTACTTCTTAACTCACATTCATCAAGTGCAGCGCTGAACGTTCGTCCCAACTCTCGTGTGGTACTACCATCGGCAAGCCGAAATAATTTGTCATTGGGCTTTCGATTTGGAAAGCGACCACGAAGCTCCATGAGCGGATAGACGATATCGTCTTTACACACGACCGTTCTTGTACCGGTATGCTTTGTCGTTTTGCCCTTTCGGATTTTGATTTTGAAGATGACTTGATGGCCTTGACGTGTCATCTCAATGTCACGCCAGGTCAGTTCTTCCATCTCAGTTCCAGGCCGAATACCGGTGTTAACAACAATTTCTGCATAATCCAGTAACAGTTCACGGATCTGGCGAGTCTTGTCTTTTCGGCTGTTATCACGCATCGACTCTATGGTTTCTAATACCTGCTCGTATTCTTCACGAGTGAAAGCCGCTCTTCTTGCACCCTGCTCTCCTGTGGCACTGAGCACCGGAACCTGTACTGCTAACATCCATTGCTTCTCAACGGCTTCCTTAAAGACCATCTGCAATGCGGCATTGTGGTTAAGCAGCGTTGACTTGTTAAGTAGCCGACCAGCTTTTTTGATCCGCCAGATTTCAAATTCTTTTATCTTTTGCTGGTCTATTGATGTGACATAGGTTCTGTCGAAGAATGGGATGTGATAGCGCTTCAAAGCGCCGATGTAATCTTTAAAGCTAACCTTACCGCCGCCGTGCAACAACGCATGTTCCATATTGGTAATCGCAAGGTTCGCGACATCTCGAAACCGCTTACTCTTTGTTAGCGTTCCGGTTTCGGCCTTTATCTTCCATTCCATACGCAGCAGCCGCGCTGCCGCGATAGCTTCGTCTTTATCTACCTGTTTGGTTGACTTGCAATACCAAGTCCCAAATAGCTGAAAGCGTGCATACCACTTTTTGCTGTTGTCTTGGAGAAATACGTAGAGAGAGTCATCTACATTATGTCGTGCGATTTGTGTTGCCATAGTCGTCCGCTTGCAAAGAATAAATACTGCGCTTACGACGAGTATAAACGGCTAAATGAAAATATCTATCTATTTTCCCAGCTATAACAATAGGTAACGTTAATAACTGTTAAAGCCAGCTATCAACAAGTTTAAGTGATACCTGTTTTAAATTTTATTGGACAAACGTTATCGAGATCATGTGAAGGGTATCTTTGCGCGAGTAGCTGCCGTTGGGAAGTTAGCGCTAAGATAAACCAAATTCTTTATTGAGCGAGCCACAGATTTTAGCACACTAGCAAGCAAAGCTGTTTATTCATCCAAATAAGCTGCGTCGCTCCCATATTCAGGAAAACGAGCCAATCGCTCTCTTATGTCCTTTAGCACTTTATCCAGATTGGAACTTTTCGTTTATATAGCAATATGATAGTTAGTTTGGTATTAATAGTAAAAGTATAAAATTGAGCGATGCGTTGGCAGAAAAACGCGCAAATCGCGCTATATTAAATTGTTATATTTCATCCAGAACCAACGCCTTGCTATAAAGAATTATGGAGTGAAAATTGATACTGAATCAAGTCGAAGTAAGCTACATAGATATAGCACCTTACCTTGGAAATGAGTTTAGAAAAAAAATTGAGATGTGCTGTAACTGGTTGGACTCTGAGTTAGAAATACCTTTGAAAGGAAGAATTCCTGAATACATTAAGAATATAGAAGGCTACCCTAGATACCGAGGTGGTTTTTCTGATGAAATGTATTATTGCCTTCAATCATTTTTTGAGATGTCTCAGATAGTTAGCTTAAATGAATATCTTTCTGATGACAGAACAAAAGACTTTTTAGAAACCATAAAGAAGTCTGTGTATGGCGGCGCCTTTAGAGACAAAATAGAGAGTGCTGAGAAAGATGCTGCAAGAAATTACTTATTCGAGTTGTCAGTTGCATCAGACCTAAGAAAAATAGGATTGGATATAGAGCTTTCTAGCCGAGCTGATATCACAATAGACTCATTGAAAGCGATTATAGAGTGCAAAAGAGTTCATTCAGTCAAAAAAATAATTGCTAGGGTTAAACGTGCTATAAATCAATCAAAAGAGGATATTCCTCACGAGGGGAGTCTATTTGTTTTTGTGGATATTACAGGGGTGTTCGATTCTTCAAAGTCAATAATGGCAGTGAACGAAACTGGCTTCCCATATTCCATGGCACCTCCAATGGAAGAGAGTCAGCTTAATGATTGCTTTAAAGAAGAAATAGAAGAGCTAGTTGCAGATACTATTCTCAAATGTTCACCTGAGTTGAGTGCTCTTTGCCAAGGTCATGTTTCCGGTATCATCTTGAATTACGACGCAATTGGATTTCACGTTAATATTGCACAAGAGCGTTTGGCTGTTGGAAACTCGAAGTACCTTATCTGTAACGATAGCGATATGCCTAAAGAAATGCTAAAAGGTTACTTCGACAAATTTTCACAAATATAACAAGGCCAGGCACGGCGACGGCCTTTTCGTTGCGGCTTCGCCTCCACTACAAAGCCGCGCGTGCTGGCGGCGTTAGGCGTCATTTACTTACAGCTTTAAAAGGTAAGTTCAGCCGTGACATTCCCGCCTCGAGGTTGTTTCGCTAGGTTGTCTTTACGGCTTACTTTTTCGGTAGTTTCAACGGCTCTAGTAACGCGCTTTTAATCAACAGCGCAACACCAACACTCTACGTCACCCGTTTTATATACTCGCTCTTTTATCCAGCATTGCCGTTTACATCTGGCATTTCGCACAGGGTTGTTTTATCTTAAATTCAATAATTTAAATAAGTGGCCGTATCGGCTAGTGGTGGCAGCAAAGCTGCGTGCATGTTGGTGTACGCCTAACAAAACGCTGTTGGCTCTCCCTTCGGTCGCTGGGACGCTAACACGCGGGCGGCTTCGCCATTCTCGCCCACGCGTCTGCGCCCCAAAGCTTAGCGTTATGTTTTCAAAGGAAATGTGAATGTATAAGTTTTTTATAGGTTTAGTTTTTGTAACTCTTTTATTTGGCTGTACTTCTACGCCAAATATAAAATCTGATTACAATCTGGACTCAAATTCATCGAAGGGAATAATGCTTGCATCAATCAGTTACGTTGGCGGGTATTCTGGTTACGCCGTTTCGCTGTCAGATTCCTCTAAAACTGAGAACTGGACTATTCAATTTGGAGAAGGCATGGCGCTAATACCTATACCTCCTAAAGGTGATTACTCCAGTTATGGGAAGAAAGGTGAATTGTTTGCCATCGAACTACCATCAGGTGAATATCAAATTGATGAATGGAACGTTTTTAGTGGCTATGCAACTATCTCACCTGTCACCCCAATCTCAATTGAGTTCAAAATAGAACCAGGTAAAGCGACTTATATTGGAAACTTCAATTTTACCCAGACCGACAGTTTAGGCCTAACAGTAACTGGTGTGGAGGTTACCTACTCGGATAACTTTGAAGAAGATAGCGTTGTACTTGGAATGAAGTTTCCAAACATAAATACAAACAACATATTAATGGGCATTTCGCCCAATACATCTCTGCGTGGTTTCGGAGGTGGCGGCAACGCATCTTGGGAAACGCCAGTTGTTGTGCTACCACAAACATAACAAGCGCATAAACACTCGCTTCGCTCGCGTGGGACAAATATACGTAGGCTCCCTGCGCTCCGCTTGGTATTTTAGCCTACCTATATTTGCCCGTTATGCGGGAAGTTAGCTCTATGAGAGTCCCCATAAACATGTCAGAAAAAATACATCCCGCAGATGCATTGAAGTCTATTGATCAAGTGTTAGTTTCTGATCCGAGAAATGAAGACATTCAACTAGCCGAATGGCATTCTAGAATTGCGGAAATTGTGCTTGTTGAAACAACACCTATAGAAGTTAAACAGATTTTTGAAAACGCCAAGAATATTGCGCTATATACATATTTCGCATATAGGCTACACCAGCCAGCGGAGATTATAGGCTATACCGCATTAGAAAAAGCATTGAAACTGAAGTTCGAACTAGAGCAAGATAATTTAATTTTAGAAAAACAACCAAAGAAACTCGTGGACTATATGAATATCGCTTTGGAGCAAGGCTGGATTAAGAGCGAAGGCTACAATTCGTCCCGCTTATTAGCTTCTTCGAGAGTACAACAAAAGAAAATGGTTGAGATGATCAAGTCTGGTGCGCTTGACCACCAACAATCTATACCTGTTCCAGAAGCAGAAGAGAATGAAATTATTACCGAAATGCGTGAGATGGGTATTGCAGAGAGAGTTCTGCATGCTGGGCGTCATGTCAGGAATTTTCTCGCTCATGGAGATGGAGGCCTCTCACCCTCTTCAATTGGTACACTGCAAAAGATAGCCGAAGAGATAAACCAATTATATTCCGGTTCTTCGTGCGGAACGAGAGGAAAAAATGCGAAAGGCTAACAAAAATCAGCTCCTAACAGTTTTTGCTTTGCTCCAGTGAGTATGTTGCGTAGCTCCATTTTTGCAATTGCTCTGCCCAATAATTTCAGGTGAGCTTGGCGTTAAATAGTGAATGAGGTAGGATGACATCTTGAACATAAAAGAGACGCAAATAGGCAGCTTAAGAACTTTGCTTGGCATCCTTCCTGACCTGGAGGAAACTGATAGTTTATTTTTCTTCCGCGGGCATACAAACAAAAACTACTCCCTACTACCCTCGATTTATAGAAATAATCTTTGGTCTATGAATGAAGATAAGATGATTCGGGAGATAATAATGCGTTGCCCTGCCGAATTTAGTTCAATGACAAGTAGTTTTGAAAAACTAGTCAAAATGCAACATTACGATTTGCCAACCCGATTGCTGGATCTGACAGAAAACCCGCTTGTTGCACTGTACTTTGCTTGTTTAGGTGATAACGAAAAACATGAAGATGGCGAAATAATTTTCTTTAAGATCCCTAAAGTAAAGGTTAAATATTTCGACAGTGATACTGTTAGTATCGTCTCAAATATTGCATGGGCTAAACCAGATTTTGAAATTTCACAACAGTTTGATCGAAACTCTAAGCAATTTCACAATATCAATAATCATCATGCATTAAAGCTTATGCATGATATTAAACAGGAAAAGCCTCACTTTCTAGAACGAATAAACCCAGAGCACCTTAAAAGTGTGGTTTGTGTAAAGTCGAAAATGAACAATCAAAGGCTTGTTCGTCAAGATGGTGCCTTTTTACTTTTTGGAATTGGAAATAGAAAATCTATACCGGCTAAAATCCCTGATGACTGGATTTACATGCCTGAAGGAAAAAAATACATTATTAAGCACATAGATAAGGTTAAGATTTTAAAGCAATTGTCTAGATTGGGAATTTCAAAAGCTAAATTATTCCCTGAGATTGATATGGTTTCTCAGTTTATAAAAAATGACTATGCTCTGGATAATATTGATTTTTCCTCCAGTGTTAGAAAACCCATTCAAGGGGTAAAAGTTGATTTTTAATGTATTTAACAAGCGCCATCAAAACGTCGCTTCGCGGCTCGACTGGCAACACGTTGCTCGCGTTTGTGGCGGGCGTTAGGCATACAATCAAAAAGAATATGAAATTTTTAGATGGAATTTATTAAAAACAATTGGGAATGGCTCTCCAACAACCCTTGGGGTGCTTTATCATCGGCTCTACTATTTTTCAGTTTAGGATGGGCGGCCGCGATGCTATTTTATAAAGAACGCATAGAAATTCTAAAAGAAAAGAACGGCGTTACAAAAAAGTCTTCCGATACAAGTAAGAAGTTTAATTATCCTATTGCAGGTAGGTTCGGAAAAAATATTCTCTCAAGCTCTGTACGCTCAATTAATTTAAATGAAAGCGTAGCAATGAGTGTAGTCATACCAAATAATTCTAGAATTCTTGTTGAGATAAAAGGTCCTGCTTTTACTCATATATCTGATACAGAGGGTTCTTGGAATTTTAGTCTTTCAAAGAAAGTAAATTGGAGTGTTGATACTTACGAATCTGATAATGGTGGTAGGCAAGAATTCGTTGCTGGAAGCGGTGAAGCAGACATGGAATTGGAGTTTGCCAGAAGCGGAATCGTTTCAATAGTTGCTTATGAAGGGGAAGATAAAGAAAAAAGTTGGGAAAAAACTATTAACGTCCGTAGGTAATGTATGCCATACAAACGCATTAAATCGCTCGCAAGCTCGCTGGGGCGCTAACACATGGGCTGCGTCACTTCGTCCCTAATGTTAGCCCATGTGTTGTCCCCCTTTATGCGGGTGTTCAACGTTCGTTCTTTGTATAAAGCGGTTGTTCGATGACACTTAGGTCAACCTCGGAAATTGGTACAAAGCTGCATGTCAAAACCGGTGTACTGGAAGCCTGGCATTTGTTAGAAATTCAATTGCTGGATACAGCTTTGACCGTTTACATCTTCCTTTAAACATCAACCCACCGCGAGAAACTTCTTAAGACGCATGCAGAATAATAGGTCACGTTAATACACATTAACGTGACCTATTGTTTATTTAGCTATCCGGTGTCACGACAATCTTCTAGACCATTCTCAACCTCTATGGTTGTATGTGACAATTCAAATTCATCCAGTTCCTTCGCTATGCTTTCTTTCCACATTAGGTACTCAGCCTTGGACTCAAATTGACTAACAACGCGGTCTTCCTCTCTCTGACGCCGAATACTGAAGGCTTTACTGTTGTTGCAACCAACAAAAATTTCAGCAGCTATGCGTTTGAACAAAATGACGGTATGCTGGCTCGGTTGGTAATTGCCACGAAACGCGTAGCTCGTGTTCTTGATGATTATTTCGAAACCGTAGGACGTACGGACATGATATTTGAGGGATACGGCGTAGATCTCTTCTCACCGTTTAACTATGAGTGGTGCATTTATTACCTGAATTCGGGTTCACCAATTGGACGAATATTGGAAGCGGCATAATAAAACTATATAGCAACTTTTAAGTGGTATCTTTTAATTTCGGTGCCCCCGTCAAATTCATTTTTAGGCCACATTCTGTATTTTGCAAAATTAAAAAAAGCCGCCTAATCAGACAGCTTTCTTAAATGACACCCGTACAGTTTGGGGGAGCTTAGTAAGATTATTTTCGACGTAGTCGTCGCGCGCCCATCCCGGCTAACGCCAAGCCCAAAAGCGCACCAGTTACGGGCTCACTAACTGAGATAAAATCGCCATCATTGTTATTATTATCACCATCTGCTTCTAAAGAACGGACCAGCGCTACACCCGCTCCGCCCATTGGTTCAGAACCGGAGAAAAGGTCAGGATCCATAAAATTAAAACCAAAAAACTCAGTATCAGAAATAGCATAGCCATTATTTACTGACATCAAATTAACAAGCCCATTATTATTCTTATCTGTTCCGAACAAAGCACTTGCCCACGTACCGTCTGAATGCTCATAATGGCCAAACAGCTCAATAAACCGCAACTCTCTATCTACGGGTAACTCTACGGCCACACCTGAGTAAACATCAGCTACTTGGGCCGTTTCCTCATCAGCATCCCATAAGAACTCGCCATAGGCTAAATCGAAGTCGTTAAATAAGTTTGCGGCTTGTTCATTAGTCGCAACCTCCCAGCCCTGAGCGCCGTATATGTCCAAAGCATCATCTATACTCATTGAATGTGTTTCCGTCCACCGCAACCATTCCAAACCGGTGGTGCTGTCGGTTACGATGTTGGTAGCTTCATTCAACGAATAGTCTGAGATAAGGCCCGCTTGAGCACTTGAGGTTGTGAGCAAAAAAGCAGAAAGGGCTAGCTGTATACTTCTCTTCATGTATAAATTCCGTTTATTTAAAGAAGGTAATTTGAATAACACCGATGCAACAAGCAATAACCATACCGAGTTTAAAAAATATTCAGTTATCATACTGTTAGCTATACACTTTTTTGCAAAAACGCATGACCTGTAAAAGAACCTGACAGCTAATTTTTCAGAATATTAATGGGCCCGAATCAGATAATAAGCGCACCACTCATGGTTAAACGGTTAGTAGAGATCAACTGCCTGTTGGTGTTACTCTGTAAACGCCAAAAAACATGAGTAGTTACCATGAGATACAAACAGTCGATCGAGGAGCTAGGATATTAGATCAAAGCTTGCGTAAGCTAGAGTTGAGTGGTCCAAGAGTAATTATAGAAAATGATACTGCAGCAATTTATGCAAAGATTTTATTATCTATAATAAGTTATTGATAATAAATAACTAAAATATGCGAAATGTTTTCAAAATCCGTTGCCTTCGGGCGTGGCGGTTCAAGTCCGCCCACTGGTACCATCTCTTTTCTTACCAATGAAAGAGATAACAATAAGCCGACGTAAGTCGGTTTTTTTGTGTCTGAATTTCAGAGTCCCCCACGCCCGGGTGCGGCGTCAGAGTGTCGGGCCAGCGGATGGCGATCCAGTATGCAGTATTTTGAGAAAACAGAAAGTGTTTAGGTAAGTCAGGCCTTACCAGTGATAGACAGTTACATAAAGTTAGTTACAGTCTCAATCAGTATAGAACGAAGTTGATGTTCGCAGAATGCAGTCGAGCAAAGACATTACCATCATGAAAACTCCAACCTTGAGGCATGCGTTGGCGTAAACCTACCCCTTCACGACTATCGAGATATTTTCGCTCTTGTCTTGTTATAAGGACAATCTTTAAATATTTCTCCAACAGCATTGCTACAGTATCGACGGTTTCACCTGCCCCATATAATCTGTGGGCTTCATCGCATAACACTTTTCTTGGCACCACATGCTCTCTATGTTCTCTTCCCGCGATAGACTCGCCGACAACGACCAGTTCATCCGATATTATAGGCCTTTCCATTAAACGCGTGTCTGATGTACGACTTTCATCCCACATATGTTTGATGTTCCAAGCAACTCGATAGCATGCTCTTTGCCGCCTTTCCTGTTTGGTTAATATATTGTTTGTTCGCATAATTTAATCTAATAAATTCTCTTTTATCGCATGAGTTGTCTCGAGAGCATCAACTAGTAGATAAACAGCGCCTTTAGCTGCCTTTTCGGTGAGCTTCTTCATACCTGCGATCTTAATTCGATTACTTGTTAGTGCTAAGGAATAAATTCAGCTCTTCGACTAACGACAGCGCTTCGCTTTTCGTCAGATAAGGTACTTTTATTGTTCTTGCCCAAAAGAAGTTTTTACCAGTCTTACTGCTGACTTCTGAAAAAGGCATTGCTATTAACTTCTTATCGTTTTTTTTCGGAATTGGAGTCAAGAACTCTACATCTCTATAATGAGTTTCATTATCTGGTGCTTGTACCTCTCCTTTGACTTTTGCGGCGGCAACCACTCCCATTGATTTGTGTGAGAAGAAAACAATGTCTCCTACATGAACCTGATTAACAAATCGCTTTGCGTCTCCGTACGCTTCAAGTCGACTATTTTCCATCATCGACCAGATAGAACTTTCATCCCAACTTCGGTTTGTATCAAATAGAACACCTTTAACCTCAGCCGGGTTTTTATGCTTATCGTAAGGAAGCGCAAAAAACTCGAAAAATTTTTCTCCCGCTAGCTCGTAAACTCTATAGGGTAAAAAATCGATTGAAATGCCGCTTCTCTTCCAGTAATCAACCGAAGATATCAATGACTCATCAGCTGCACTGCCGATTACCAACAAATGTTGCTTATTATTTACCTCTTTTGGTTCTAGCGCATGTTCGAGCCCAAAGGCCTCTCTGTGCGCTTCTACCAAAGAGTTTTTGTTGTTGCTATATGCCTTGAGTTTTTGTTCTAACTTTTGATAACTCCATTGCCCTGCATTTTGCGCATATCTTAGCGCCTGTTGAACGGCATCTTTATCAGCGGATGCTCGCTTCAATTCAAATATAACTAGTTCACCATACTCGTTAAGAGCGTATATATCCGCTTCTGGTTGCCATTGGCGCTCTTGAAAAATTGGCATTAACTTGGCATCTTCAAACAAAACATCTAAGATGCTATTCGCAATGAGATTTTCTAGATCTTTCTCAAGCTTGCCGAAACTAGAAAAATCTCTAAACTCAACCGGTTCTAGCTTTTCGAAAAGGTCTTCTTTTTCTTCTATCTTGTAGAGCATCACCAAATCCCTTTTTATTTGTTATATTTTGTATGATGAACCGCCTTAGGCGCTATCTGCATTAAGCCAAGCCCAAAAGCTTGGTGGCATCTGTTTCTCCACCTCATTCATTGACTTTACATCAACAGTGCTATTGCACCCCATCAGAGGTACTTCAATTTCACTTTCTTGAGAGGACCAATCCATATCAAAGTAACGCGTATTGTTCTGGTCATAGGCGATACGCTTGACCCGCCCGAAGCCATACAACTTCATAGTCTCACCAAATTTTTCACGCTTCTTCAGAATTACCAAGTCGCCTGCACAAATAGTATTCCACCGATTTAGTTGTGCTTCACTTTCGATGTAGTCGAAGCGACATAATCCTTCTTTCTTCCATCCAAGATCTAACCGCTGAGTGAAGTCTGCTCCAGGACAAAAGCCCATAAATAAAATATAGTCATCTGCAGGTTTTGAATAATCAATTGCGTCTAATATCTCAGAAGCGTCTGTGTCGCCTTTTTTAACCAAAGCTTCAGCATTCCGTTTCATAACAGCTAAATCACTTCGATTCATTGTTCCAGACTTTAAACGTTCTAACTGTTTTTGATATTTCATGTACTGTGTCCTTACCTACTTTTTCAAATTTTTGGTGATATATTCATACTGCGCAAAATACATACAGAAGATGCTACAGCGATGCCTTCAGGTTCAGTCATTTATTAAAACAGATGGTTAATACTCATTGGAAGGCATCTCTATCTTTTTCTAAGAAGCAAAACTGCAATGTCGTGGGTTAGTATCAGTGAAACATGTAGCCTCAGCATAAAACTAATGTTTTTATTGTTCGAAGATCTCCGGCGCATCGGGCTGACCGTTACGCCGGATGAACTTCATTAACTTTCCTTCAATAGCTGTCATTTTCTTTCCTTGGATTCCATGCATTTTTCGAATGCTTTATCGAGTCTGGCCACTCTTTCAAGTTCGATGGGCACCTCACATCTTGTTATTAAAGAGCGGCCTTCAATATACAAATTTACCATTCGGTGCTCCTTTACCCCGTCACTTTCCGTCGGTTCCGCTCGGTCACACAGAACAATGTTATTTGAGCAGGCCGGGATCTCTGATTCAGAATCAAAAACCTGTGCTAAGCGCTTTCTCTTCATAGACTTATTCAAGCCAGGAGAGAGGATGATGCATACATCGTAGCTCTGTGCCAGCGCCTTTAAGCACCGACCAATGGAACTAGCTCTCCCCGCTTGGTAAAAATCGATGTCCGCACAGTCTTCTATCACCAACACGGCTGTTTCAGGAGAAGCGGCCATAGCGTCTTTCACTTTGGTTTCTAGGTAACTCAACCGATAACCACACACAACCGATATCACGATATTGTTTTTTGAATCAACGTATTAACAAAACCATTAGCTTGTTCCCACTTTTCTTCTGATAGGTTTCTCATAGCGACACGACTGACCGGCTCATTGAGTTCCCTTGCGAATGCCTCACACCAAAAATTACGAATACTACTTTTCTCACCTATTATTATGATGTGACAATTCGCATTCATAGCAGAGAAAATCATCCCTCTTGCGACCGCATCAAAGTACGGCGCATAGTCGCCTGCGACTACATACAGATCTCTCGGATACAGACCATCGGCAACGCGGTCTATCGCATCACAGACTGTGGAGTATTCCGGTTTCGGTGGCTCAATTCGCCACTCCCAACTATCCAGCAAATCGTGCGGACTTTCTTTTGTTCGCTTCAGGGTCGTTAAGGTGCTGCTACATTTGGTGTTAAATGATGACTTCATATCGCTGATAAGTTGATAAACCTTCCTATATATTTCTTTCAGTCGATTTAGAAGGTCGTTTTTGAGAAAGTATTTTTTAAGCGATTGAAATAAATATAAATTTAATTTTCAGACACTAGGCACTTTGAACACTTTTTAATCTTTACATTGTATTCGGACTCGGAACACCGCTAGTGCTATAAATCGGAGGTCAAAACGATAAGTCTTTTTGCAAAGAAATTGCAAAGCTTTCACTTTCAAACGTAAAGTGTGGATAGGTATATATTAAAATTAACGCGATTATTTCAAAATCCGTTGCCTTAGGGCGTGGCGTCCGAGTGTCGGCCCAGTCTAAAGCCCGCCCACTGGTACCATCTCTTTTCTTACCAATGAAAGAGATAACAATAAGCCGACGCAAGTCGGTTTTTGTGTCTGAAATTCGTTGAACGCTTTATTAACGCATAACCTTCGAATCTTCAGCGTTCGCTGCGACCGACTAAGCCATAGTTTCACTGTGAAAGTAAATAGGACAGTCACTTTCCCTAGCTATATTTGATAATGGCAGCTGATTTTATAAATCCCCCACACAGCCGAAGTTCTTAGCCTTTTAATATGAACAAAGATCTAATTGAGAAATGGGCTAACAATTAAAATGAAGAGCAGTCGCTATATTGAAGCTGAGGATATTATACTGTCACAATACCAGTGAAAGGCGTTCCAAGCGTCTTTCACTGGCTCCTTGTTTTAAATGAAAGAAACTTTGCTCGTTTATGGGACTGATTTGAAACTTAGAACAACTTCTAATATTAAAACTCAAAATGAAAGTTAACTAATTCATAAAGTTGCGCTTGTAAACTATAAAAATGGAAGCACAGCAATACCAATTGCAAGCCATACATACGCGATTATCGAAAGCGTCAGCAATACCCAATCGCCAAGGCTTTTACTGCCTGAGGTCGATTTCTCTTTTTTGGAGTAATGCCAAAAGATGAATGCGCCGGTTAATGTAAGAAAGGCCACATTCAAGAAAAAAGCGTAATCAATGTTGAAGAACTCCCGATCGGTCATCGACTGAAACCCGGAGGCATCTGGTAAGTGCCCCAAGAGATCGAGTCCGTAGTGCATGACGAGCGAGACTCCTACAAGGGCACATAGAAATACAATCAGTATATAGATAGCCATTTTCCAGCCATAGTACTGCGCCTGAATCCGCAACACTGGAAATACCACCAAATCACTAAAAATAAACGCCATTACTCCGGCGAAACTGACCCCCTGCCCGAATAACACCGCCGCTAGCGGAATGTTGCCCATTGAACCAATAAACGTAAAAAAAGCCGCGACTGGGCCTACGATTGTCTGTGCGAGAATTTGTAAAAAGGAATTCGACTCCTGTCCGGCCCCTATGAAGAGAGATTGAAAAAATTCAGTGGGAACGAATACCGCGATGATACCGGCAACCGTAAATCCAATGGTTACATCTTTCCATACCATCTTCCATTCCATTGTGTAACGGCTGGCAACTTGGTGCCATCCTGCTTTACTCATTATTTTATCTTTCCAGCCTTTTTCCTTACTATTTGCCTGGCTGTCGCCTCCCTCTGCTTTTTTCGCGTGTGATTGCGCTTTTTCCTCAAGCTCTTTTTTACACGTCAGTTTGACCAAAAGCCACACGGCCAGGATAAGCAGAATACCACCGACATATTCTCCTACAACGAACTGCCACCCAAGAAAAATAGAAATGATTATGCCTAATTCCACCACCAGGTTGGTGGACGCCAACATGAAAGCAAGCGAAGGAACTAAGCCTGCACCTTTTACAAATAGGGCACGCGTCGTCGATAACGCAGCGAAGGAACATGAACTGGAAATAAAACCAAAGAAAGTGCCCAATGCCACACTTTTAGGGCCGGCTTTTCCCATGGACTTTTGCATGCGCTCTTTGGTCACAAAAACTTGGATCATTGAGCTTATTAGGTAACCAAGCGCGAAAGCCCAAAAAGCCATCCAAAACAGACCCAAGGTAGTGTGAGCCGCCTCTTGCCATTGCGTTAAAAACTCACTCATTGTTCTCTCCTTTAAGACAATGTTAATCAATCGCCGATTCAATTAATGGCTTTATGGATTGCTGCGTATTTGTATCTCAACCATCGGTGCATGGAACATTACATTCTGTGCTGTATCATGATGCCTGAGCCTGAAGCACTTGGTTGATACGTGACGAAACAAGTCAGTGCTAAGAGAATGAATTATTTAAGGTGATGCGGGTATTACTTCTCATCAATACTGATGTCTCTTGCTTTAGTGTAAGCTTCCCAACCTTCTTTTGCTGCATAAGGTACAATGAGCAATGCCGCCACAGGATCAGCCCACCACCAACCAAACCAATTTACCAATAGCAAACCGGCAAGGACAACGATCGTTTGGTATAAGCAGATAAAGGTATCTTTAGCATCGGCGAGTAACGCCGGGCTATCCAGCTTGCGGCCATATTTTCTTTTGAAATGAATAAAAATCGGGTTGATAAGCAAGGAAGTAACTAAAATGATTAACCCCATAGTGCTCCAGCTTGACGTTTGCTGACTAAGAAGTTTTGTAACGGAATCATAAGATATAAATATGCAGACCAAAGTAAATGATACGGCAATCACGTAGAGAGTGATTTTCTTCCGTCTATTTACTTGTTTTTTATCAATTCCCTTAAGTTCGCCGTGTAGACGCCAGCCTAGCGTGGTAGCGCTTAACACCTCTATTGTACTGTCCAATGCCCACCCTATGAGCGCTGAACTATTAGCAATTATTCCTGCGATTAAAGCTACTATGACTTCAATTGCATCATAGATGACATTTAATATTTGAAGCGTTCTGGCCTTTTTTAAATCACTTTTTCTTGTTGGTTCCATATTTTAACTTTTATATATTCCATCCAATAAAATCTTCATATTTTTTCGCACTCGTTCTATACTTGTTTCTTTAGAAGTCAAGTAAGCTAATTACGCCATTTCCAAAACTTGCCTGAGTACAGATAAGCACTGCGTACATGGGGTCCATTGTGACCAGGTTTTATAAAAGGGGCCTACCACATTTTCCAGACAACATTTACTAAAAAGGAAAAGAAATGACATTTGCTTGCGGGCTTGCAGACAAATGTTTAATTCTATTCATCACGCGCTTTATCTGAACGTAAGTATTTCCACAACGCAGCCACTGCCCCGATTAGGACCATCACTACCAGTAGCCAGATCAAACCCATACCTATCATCATTTCAACCCCCATCGTCTCTCCCATACAATTCATCATGATTTATGTACTCCCTAATTGAACCATCATAGGCCTTAGAGTGCAGTACCCTTAGACTAGAGGTAGGCGGGCACTCTTGGCTCCAATTTTTCCATAGGTTTTTGCGTTCGCTTTTTGTTGACAAAGACTTGGCTCATTGAGCTTATTAGGTAACCAAGCGCGAAAGCCCAAATAGCCATCTAAAACAGTGCCAAGGTAGTGTGAGCAGTCTCTTGCCATTGCGTTAAAAAATCACTCATTGTTCCCTCGTTTTTGGCGATGTTAATCCATCCCTGATTCAATTAATGGCTTTATGGATTGTTGCGTATTTGTACCTTAACTATTGGGTGCGGGATCATTACATTCTGAATCGCCACTACTAACCTAGACACTCCCAGTCGTTCTTCGTAACGATTTTCATACTCTACTGGTGACAGTAGATTGTTGGAACCATGTTTTCGTTTACTGTTATAGAACATCTCGATGTAATCGAAGATGTCGCTTCTTGCATCTTCTCTGGTTGAGTAGACCTTTTTCTTAGTTCGCTCACGCTTTAGTAACTGAAATAAACATTCGGCTACTGCGTTGTCAGAGCTAACGATTTAGGGGCTAAAAGTTGTACCAGCCCCCATTAATTAATACTGCATCATCGAATTAACTAGCATCCCGACATTCTTCGCTGGTCAGCTCGATTTCAATAGTGGTATGCGATAACTCAAACTCTTGCAGCGCGTTAGATACACTTTCTTTTAGTTTAAGGTACTCAGCCTTGGACTCAAACTGACTAACGACGTGAACGGTCGCGACATGATGATCACCATCTAGTGACCAAATATGCAGGTGATGCAGTTCGCTCACGGCATCAAGTTCAAGCAACTTATCAGTTACGTTTTGCAACAGCCTGTTGTCTGGTGACGCCTGAAAAAACAGCTTCACGGTACTGATGAGGTTTCGGATAACGTTGAACAGAATGAATAGCGTAAATCCAATAGACAGAATCGGATCCAGAACAGGCCATTCTTTGAATTGCATAACAATAGCGACAATCAGTACCGCTACCCAACCTAAAACGTCTTCCAGTAAATGCCAGTTCAGTACTTTTTCATTCAACGATTTACCACCCTGTAATTTATACGCGGCGAAGCCGTTGACCAGTACGCCAAGAATAGCCAGTGCAATCATGCCTTCTGTTTCTGGCATCTCTGGATTACTCAGCCGTGGCACTGCCTCATAAAGGACCCAGGCAGAACCAACGATTAAAACAATGCCGTTTATCAGCGCCCCGAGTAAGCTCAGCCGCCGATAGCCATAGGTAAACTCTTTCGTTGCGCTTTTAGTGCCGAGTTTATTCAGAAACCACGCACTGCCAATTGACAATGTGTCACCTAAGTCATGCACGGCATCCGCCATAATAGCGGTACTGTTAGTTAGCCATCCTCCAATAAACTCAATGATAGTGAAGCCAAAATTGAGGAAAAAAGCCCAGCCAATTTTTTCTGAGCTATGGGAATGTGAGTGCGCCATAAACCCTCCTGTAGCGCCCTGGTTTTGACCCAGGGCTACGTTGTATTACTGTTTATCCGCTTTCCTATGTACCAGTTGGTATAAAGTCGGGAGAACGAACAGTGTAAGTAAAGTCGATGAGATAATGCCGCCTATAACCACCGTCGCGAGCGGCCTTTGAACCTCAGCTCCGGTGCCTGTGTTCAGCGCCATGGGCACAAAACCAAGACTTGCTACCAAGGCAGTCATCAAAACGGGACGAAGTCTGACTATTGCACCCTCAATTACAGCGGTGTAGAGATCGCCTTTTTCAATCCACAATTGCCTGATAAAGGCGAGCATGACCAAGCCATTTAATACTGCAACGCCTGACAATGCGATAAACCCTACACCGGCAGAAATGGACAGCGGCATACCTCGTATCCACAGCGCAAGTACGCCCCCAGTCAGTGCCAGCGGCACACCGGTAAAAATGATCAGGGCATCTTTCACAGAACCAAACGCAAGTATAAGAATGCCAACGATGAGGGCCAGCGTCACCGGGACCACCCAGGACAGCCTCTTACTGGCCGATTCAAGCTGTTCGAACGTTCCACCGTACTCCAGCCAGTAGCCATCCTGTAGTTCCAGTTCAGCACGCAACCTAGCCTGCAAATCTGTGACAAAACTCCCCAGATCACGCCCGCGAACGTTGGTAGTAACAACCACGCGGCGCTTGCCATTCTCCCGACTGATTTGTGCTGGCGCGGGTTTAACTTCTAATGAGGCTACTTCCTGAAGGGGCACATACCCATTGGAGGTCGGGACCGGGAGTACCTTCAACTTTTGAATGTCACGTCGTAGTTGCTCCGGAAGGCGAATTACCAGTTTAAACCGCCGATCGCCTTCATAGATCAACCCTGCCTGCTGACCACCAATGCTGGTCGAAACCAGAGATTGGATGTCGTCGATGCTCAGGCCATAGCGCGCCATTACTTCACGTTTGGGGATAACCGATAACATAGGCAGACCAGCTACCTGTTCAACCCGGGTATCTGCAGCACCAGGTAAACCTTGAGTTAGTGATGCAACCGAATTTGCTGATGCCAGCAACGTATCCAGGTCATCACCAAAAACTTTGACTGCTACGTCGGCTCTGACGCCGGAAATTAACTCGTTAAAGCGCATCTGGATAGGCTGAGTAAACTCGTAGTTATTGCCCGGTAGCGCAGTGACCGCCTCCTCAAGTTCTTTAATAAGCTGAGATTTGGGCTTGTCCGGAGAGGGCCACTCAGCGCGGGGCTTGAGCATTACAAATGTATCAGCGACATTGGGTGGCATAGGGTCGGTGGCTACCTCTGGCGTCCCCACTTTGGCATATACTTTGTCAACTTCTTCAAAGTTAATGATGGTTTTTTCAAGGAGTTCCTGCATTTCAACAGACTGTTCCAACCCCGTGCCTGTAACACGCAGTGCATGAAGTGCTATATCACCCTCGTCAAGCTGTGGAATGAACTCAGAGCCTAATGTAGAGGCAAGCCACGCACAAACCACCACGAGGCCCAGAGCGCCTGCCAGAATAAGCGATTTGAACTTAAGCACCAACTCAAGCGCAGGTCGATAAATGGCTTTCGCGCCGCGGATAAAAATACTTTCCTTTTCGCTTATTTTTCCGCGCATAAATACCGCTATCGCGGCTGGCACAACTGTGAGTGACAATACCATCGCACAAAGCAATGCGATTACCACGGTTATTGCCATAGGGTGAAACATTTTTCCTTCTACACCAGAAAGGGTAAATATCGGGAAGTACACCGCGGTGATGATCCCTACGCCAAACAAGCTGGGCCGGATAACTTCAATAGTGGCTTCTTTGACTTCCTGTAGGCGTGCTTTAAGCGCCAAGATGCCGTCTTGTTGCTTTTGTGCCTCGGAGAGCCTGCGAATACAGTTTTCTACGATGATGACAGCGCCGTCTACAATCAGACCAAAGTCCAACGCCCCGAGACTCATCAGGTTAGCAGAGACCCCCCGCTGAACCATACCTGTGATAGTCATCATCATCGCGATAGGAATAACAGCCGCCGTAATAAGCGCGGCGCGGATGTTTCCTAACAGTAAAAATAGGATAACAATAACCAGCAGTGCGCCTTCCAGCAGGTTTTTTTGTACAGTTTTGATGGCTTTGTCGACCAGCGTAGTGCGGTTATATACCACCTCTGCCTTAACCCATTCAGGCAAGGAAGTTTGTATTTGCTGAAATTTTTCATTGGTGATCGCTGCAACTTCACGCGAGTTTTCCCCGACCAGCATCATCACAGTGCCCATCACGGTTTCTTTGCCATTACGGGTTGCCGCACCTGTGCGCAACTCTTTGCCCAAGCCTACTTCGGCCACATCTTTGACTAAAACAGGCACAGAACCTTTACTTCCTACAACAACGTTTTTGATATCCTCAATGGTTTTTAACTGTCCCGGTGAGCGAACTAACAGCTGTTCTCCATTGTTCTCTATATACCCGGCTCCAGCATTGTCATTGTTGCTTACCAACGCTTTGCGGATATCTGACATAGTCACGCCCATTTCCAGCATCTTCGCTGGATGTGGCATCACGTGATACTGCTTGTCGTACCCCCCTATGGTATTCACTTCTACCACGCCTTTAACCTGAGCCAGTTGCGGTTTGATTATCCAGTCCTGAACTTCACGAAGCGCCATAGGCGTAACGGACGAGCCATCTGGCATTTTAGCCCCTTCTTTCGCCTCAAGCGTGTAAACGAAGATTTCGCCCAAGCCAGTCGCTATCGGTCCCATCTCAGGCTCAAGCCCAGGCGGCAGAACACTTTTCAGCGTTGCCAATCGCTCATCAATAAGGTTCCGCGCAAAGTAAATGTCAGTTCCTTCTTCAAATACCACGGTAATCTGAGAAAGTCCGTAGCGTGAAATAGAGCGCGTATAGGACAAATTCGGCAAACCATACAACGCCGTTTCAACCGGAAAGGTAATCCGTTGCTCGGCTTCAAGGGGTGAATAACCAGGCGCTTCCGTGTTTATCTGAACCTGAACATTAGTAATATCCGGCACGGCATCTATCGGTAGCCGCTGATAACTCCAGATACCTATGCCGATGATGACGAGCACCAGGGTTAACAGCAGGTAGCGTCGCTCGACTGAGAGGCGAACAATATTATCAATCATTTATCTCTCCCCCATCAGTGCGCGTGCGATGCGCCGGATTTTTGTATATCCGCTTTGATTAAGTAGCTGTTGTCGACAACATACGTTTGTCCGGCTGATAACCCTGCGACGACTTCGGAAAAGTTGTCGTCCTGCAGACCTAAGGTCACAGGTGTAGCCTGATAAGCATTGCCTTCATTCAGGAACACGACAGGCCTATTGTTAAGAGTTTGAATGGCGCGATTTTCGATTTTTACCGGCACCGTTTTTTGTTGCGAATCGACAATGCCTGTGACTAAATCGCCGGGAGAGAGTAGACCCTCCCTGTTCATTACTTTTACTAACGCAAGCTGATAGGGTTGCTCTTCGTGGAAAGGAATAATGCTGGTAATGGTACTGTCGAGTTGACGACCATTTGCGATAATGTGAACAGATTTACCTTCAGCAACCTGTCTGCGCTGGGATGGAAACACCTTTAATTCCGCCCAGAGAACGGAGGTATCAACAATCGTAAAAAGTGGTGACGTACCGGTTAGTTCTCCGATATTCAGGTTGCGCGATACGACTATGCCATTGATTGGTGCTTTCACATCGTAAGACTGGAGGCTGTCATTCGACTGCACCTGCGCCATTGTCTCACCGGCTTTCACGGTCTGGCCAATATCAGCAAAGAGCTGCTCTACAATTCCCGTAAACCGGGCGTGAACCTCGGCACGCTGTTGTGGCGGTATAGTCAGTTGACCATAAACCTCGGTGTGCTGTTTTATTTCACCGCCCGTAGCGACTTTTGTGGTAACGCCAGCCTGACTGGAATATGCGTCATCAATCTCAGTTCGGGCTTCGTGCTTTTTCCACTCCCACGAAAAGCTATTTCCTCCCTGTAAGAGTGTAATATTCGCGAGAAATGAGTGCGGCTCAGCGATGAAACTTGTAGATCTGAGCCCATTTTCATGGGTTTCAAAACGGATATTTTCCTGACGCCCTCCCATACGATTGAGGGTGACGTTAAGAGCGTCAGGTGGCAGCGGCTGCGAGCGATCAGCGCTTTCTGCCAGTAAATATGCCCCCTCTTTCGTATCCTGAATGCGTAATGTCAGGGATACGCTGCTATTGGTAAATGTTTTCGATTCAGCCGCATGGGATTGTTTGCCACTTGCTGCGGCATTGGCATCAGTCAGACAAAGTAGTAGTGAGATGATAACGAATAGTCTATTCATGGGTATTCCGGAATTCTTGAGTAGGAGAAGCCTGACCGGATAATCCGGTCCACTGTTCAACGAGTGACTGGTTCACTAACGCGCTTTCGCTTAATTCGATGACCTTTGCACGAGCGCGTATTAACGCATCTCTGGATGCAATCCAGTCTTGGTAGCTGTATGCCCCTCGCTGGTAACCTTCGAGCACGAGTGTGGTGGCTGTTTCAAGGTCGGGCAAAACGGTGTCGTTGATATGCTTTACAGCATCAACGGAGAAATTCAGATATTGCTGCGCTCTAAAGAGCAATGCTTTTATCTCCAGCATCTGACTGTCTCTGGCAAAGACCGCTGCTTCTTTCTGCGCCAATGCAGCTTGCAAAGCCCCCTGGTTTCTTCGTTCAGCAAAAAGCGGCGCGGATATGGCAGCGACAACAGACGTATCCTGAACCGCCTGAGTGCGCCGCACGCCAATACGCCATGAAATATCAGCACTGGCGTTACTCTCTACCAGCTTTTGTTCAGCTTCTTTTATATTGATAGTTTGAGTTAGTCGCTCCACATTTGCTGATTCAAGAAACTGTTGATACACAGCTGAATACTGCCGTTTTGGAGGAAGCTTACTCAGCGAGCCTGATACTGTGTCAATCGCCTCAGCATCTCCCTGCCAAAACAGTGCAAGTGACTGCTTGGCAATAGCCAAAGCCGTTGCGGCGGATGCTTTGTCGACTTTAGCCTGATTGAGTGCGGCTCTGGCGCGCAGAAACTCAGCTTTATTGGTTGCGCCTTTCTTTACGCGCTGTTCGACGATAGATAAGGCTTCATCAGCGAGAGAAACAGACGTTTTCGCCAATGTGAGCCGTTCTTTTGCCGCGAGTGTTTTTACATATTGTCGGGTCAGCTCGCTTAACAGCTCGAGCGACGCGACATAGCGTTCTGACTGCAATAAAGATAAATTGGCATCAGCCAAAGATACCCTTGCATTGCGCTTGCCTCCCATCTCGAAGACAGAAGAGAGTGAGACCGTCAGCTCAGCATCATTAATGCCTGATGCATCTCCTGAGCCGAGCAGGTTTTCTGCTTCAACGCCCACATTATAAGCCGGCGTGAGATTAGCCAGCCTTTTATCTGCCTCTGTAGCAGTGAGCAGCGACTGATATCGCCGTAAATCTGGGTGTTGCTGCAACGTTAAACGTGAAGCTTGTTCGAGCGTAATCGTTTTGCTCAGGGTAGCGGGTGATATGAATAGCAACACGCTACCCACGACCACTATGCACATACGCTCACAGGTACGCGAAAAAGATGAGTTCATATTGTAAATCCTGGTCAGTAACTAAAGGGGTAAAAAATGACTAGGATTTAGGCTCTGGGAGGACGATCGATACCGGGTTGCAGGTGAGACGGAGGGGATGTGCGGTAAGCAGCAAGTGCCGTCTCACCAAGTTTTCCTAACTGGCTATCGCTATTTTGGAATAATACGATATGGGTAAAATGCCCGTGACAGGAGCAGCAGTGGTCACAGTTGTCCGGACCAGCGTTATCTACAGAATCATTATCTGGCTGACAAACATTGGTGTCTTGAACACACAGTTCATGATGGGATTCTGAAGCGTTTTCGAGAAAGCTATCAAAAGCAAAAGCATCTGAGGCAAACAAAAACAACTGTGCAAACAGCATCAGGGCGGTAATCACCACCTTGCTGTTGTTTGTGTTGCTTTGATTTACTTTCATCAGGGACCCTTGAAAACGACAGGACTAAAAGTATTAAATTAAATGCGTGATGTCAATGATTGTACTGCTCTGTCTAAGATATAGGAAAAATAAAATTTAAGGGGCGGCGCAAAAGTCAGGGGAATGAATTGGCTACCTCTTGGAGAAAAAATCGTTATAGACAGGATTTTCCTTTGAGCATTTTTAAATTTTGATCGTATGGAAATTTTATATATTAATACTGTTATATACTTTCAATCGGCCCACACTCTGAAATATGACAAGATATGCATGCAAAGATTTTGCAAAGCATGGAAAGATAAATTTAAGAAGCTGATTTTAATTGATATTTTAATGCGCAATACTTTCAAAATCCGTTGCCTTTACGGGCGTGGCGTCCGAGTGTCGGCCCAGCCAAAGTCCGCCCACTGGTACCATCTCTTTTCTTACCAATGAAAGAGATAACAATAAACCGACGTAAGTCGGTTTTTTTGTGTCTGGAGTTCAGAGCTTGCCACACCCAGGCGTAACGTCCCAGTGGGGGCCCGCCGCGTGGCGACCAAACTAAAGACCGCCTACTGGTATCACTCTTTTCTGTCGACTTGAAAAGAGACACAATAAACCGACGTGAGTCGGTTTTTTTGTGTCTGAAATCGAAACGGAATTTAATACCACCGTCAACCTTGCAAAGTGAACGGCGCAGCTGCAAGAAAAATATCAATTATTACTAGCGTAAACCTACACGGTTTCTTGCTATCCACTTCACCAAAATCATTCACACGGCTTGGCACTAAAAGGGAACTTTCTCCTCTAAAATCCACCGCCTGATTGATGTTTTGCAGGTACTCTGCTGTTGACAATTTTTTAGCAAAACTAGCAATTTTCGTAAACCTGACACAGGTTTTTAGCTAAGTATCAAAACTATCATCTCTTTTATACCTAGCAGAATAAAAACACCAGATACGCCAATCATTAACCCAGATACAAAAGCGCGCTTTATATCTCGATTCGAAAAATCAACGCACGGAAGACCATTCTTAAAAATCACTGTTGACTCCTTTTTTATGTACCCGCTTCGTCAGAAGCGGGTAACTAGCATGAGCGCTGATGAATAATTATGGCCAGTTGTGATACAAGTATGAGCCTGTGAGGGCAAGACTAGTGCCTATAAAAAGCGCCGCACCAAAAGGGGCTAGCGCGACGCCAGCCGCATACAGCCCTATTCCACTACCGACGAATGCCATTTGCGAGGCAATTTGAGTTGATTGACTAATGCCACCGCTAACTGCTGCAACCTCATCATCATCCAGGATCTTGAATGAATTGCTATTTTTTCTATTGTTGGTTAAACCACGCTGTTCGCTTTTTTCCTTAAACATATAAATATCCTTTAATAATTTGAAAAACAAAAAATATAAAACTTTGCTCGAGGATGAAACACTTTACTGTAGCCATCAGGGTTACATTAATATGCCTTGAAGATATATTTCACCTGCCCTTAGTAACAGAAAAATTTGGGCTCAGGCCTGAATTCAGATAATTAGTGCATCACTTATGGTTAGGTGACGAGAAAACCGCGCCTCAGCAAGTAGCTATGAGATGACACTATTTTTTCCGGATGGGGGAGTTATGTGCTCATGTGGTATTCCCGCGCCCCCTTGATTATTTCAGACTGCTAGGCTTTGTCGGTGTAGCAGCGAATAGGACAGCCACTTCCTCAGCAACAAACAGAGCAACGAATAGGACAGGCACATCCCCCGCTGAAAATAACCAGTGCAGTACCTCAAACAAGTCAATAACTTCGTCATGGAGCATAGAAACTCATTGCAGATATAACGAGTGACTTTCTTATGTATATCGGACAATGGGCTTTGGTCTTGGGCAGTCACTTTCTTTACTTTGAATCACAGCTGTATTTGTTATCACTAAGTGATTGTCCTATTTATTTCTCTCTATTTATTTGTCAGCAACAACTGTCGTATTACCTGTAGGAGTGAGGTATACAGTCAGTATTTTGACCGAAGTATCAACAGCAACTGGCGATCGCGCGCCGAGCGTTCCCCTCAACCGGACCACGATATTGACCGGTACCGGTTTATTAACCGCCAACGCTTCCGCTCTATATTTAAAAGGTGCTTTAGAAAACCCTTTATTGCTACTTTGGATTTTATTATTTAAACGTTCTTAAGCCTTAGAACCTGCCAATTTCAATCTAATTTCGTTCACATCCTTTGCTGGCGAGCAGCCATAAAACCGACCGTATTCGCGACTAAACTGAGACGGGCTTTCATAACCTACTTGAAATGCGGCGGAGGCAGCATCCAGATGTTCCGTTAACATCAGTTTTCTCGCTTCCTGGAGTCTTAATTGCTTTACATATTGCAGCGGACTCATAGCCGTCATATTTCGAAAGTGATGGTGAAAAGTTGACACGCCCATACTGGCTATCTCAGCTAGCTTTTCGACACGAACCTTTTTTGAAAAATTAGATTTAAGCCAGGAAATAGCCTTGGCAACCTGGTGAGTCTGCGTTCCCATCGCAGCTAGCTGGCGCAGTGTTTCGCCTTGCTCTGCAATAAGTAAACGGTAAAAAATTTCTCTTCTTATTATTGGAGCTAAAGTCGGTATGTGCTGCTCTTCATCAATGAGATCAACAAGCCTTTGGAATGCATCTATTAGGGGGGCGGTCAGAGTGCCTGTAGCCATCCCCCGACCTGAACTCCGTTCTTTAGGTGGCGGTACCTGACTGTCAGTCATTAGCTGAGTGATTTCCTGATAATCGAATGTCAGTTTTAGTCCCAAATACGGCTTTTCAATACTGGCATCGGTGACCTGAGTGACAACAGGTAAAAGCACACCTGAAAAAAGATAGTGCTCCGTATCGTAGATGTAGCTTTCATCACCTAATTGAACACGTTTTGCCCCTTGGGCAATAAGGCACACGCTGGGTTCATAAAATCCGGCGGCAGGCTTTGATGTATCGGTTTTCTTAAATACCGTAAGTCCTGGCACCGTGGTCGGATAATATGCTTCTTGCTCAGTCCACCTTAGAATGTTCGATGCCAACCGAGTCATTTTGTTCGCCAGTTCTGGTTTTGCTCCCATCGCAAATTACCTTTTTATGTTTACTGTTTCGAGCTTGAGTATAGCCCCGACGATCCTCGTGATAAATCGAATCACCCGCCACTCAGAGATATAGGCAAATAACGGACAGAAATTAGATACTACCTTTTTCATCTCCCCTCTATGCTAACAGCCTACAACATTCATTTGTGCTGCGCTTATTCATATGGTGCACACCGACATACAGGAAAGTGGATTAATGGCTACACTTATGAAAACAGCAGCATTTCTAATTACAGCCAGTTTCCTGCCAGGGGAACTGTTTGCCGCTGATTACAAGCAGAACCCGTTCACGTTGACTTACGAGGGGGCGGTGACCGAAAATCTAGCCGGTCAGGTAAATATTCAGCCCGTTAGATACGTCATAGCAGACGTCAATATCGCTGCCAATGTGTACTCACCGCCCGATTACAATCCATCAAAGACGTATCCCGCCATTGTTGTGGCGCATCCCAACGGCGGGGTGAAAGAGCAGGTCGCGGGCCTCTACGCTCAGCGTTTAGCTGAACGCGGCTATATCACCATTGTTGCTGATGCTGCTTACCAGGGGGCCAGCGGCGGTAAACCTCGTAATGTTGACAAGCCGGCTAATCGAATCCAAGACATCCATGGCATGACTGATTTCATTTCCACCTTTGATGGAGTTGATGCGAATAGTATCGGCTTGCTGGGCATATGTGGTGGTGGCGGATATGCCCTTAAGGCCGCGCAAACAGATAAGCGTTTTAAGTCTGTTGCGACTTTAAGCATGTTCAACAGTGGGCGAGTCAGACGTAATGGCTATATGGACTCAGCGCTTGATACCATTCAGCAAAGACTTCTTTCGGCTTCTAAGGCGCGCCAAAAAGAAGCCCTAACAGGTGAAGTCACTTATGTAGGCGATGCCGAATTAACCGATGCACAAATTGCGGCTTTGCCTTTTGAATTATATCGGCAGGGTTTTGAATATTATGGCAAGACACACGCTCACCCTAACTCTACCTTTCGCTATACCGAAAGCAGTTTACTTTCACTGATGAATTTTGACGCTGCCACCAATATGGACTTGATCAATCAGCCTCTACTTATGGTGGCAGGCAGCAAAGCAGATTCGCTGTATATGACAAAAAACGCCTATGAACTGGCAACGGCTACCAATTCAAAACGTATGTACCTGATCGAAGGGGCAACTCACATCGAAACTTACTGGAAACCGGACTATGTTGAACAGGCAATGGTTCAGTTTACCGACTTCTTTACTGACACGCTAAAATAAGGACATAGCAAGATGACTAATCGAATCAAAACCAAGAGCGTAACCTTGCTGCTTGTGCTCATGACGCTTTTTGTTAGTGCCTGCACATCTACCTCCACAGGCCAAAACGCCTCGCCACTAATGATAGCTGAACAAGGCAGCTTCGCTGTTGGTGGCGCAGTGATTAGAAATGAGGGTGAGTTTGATCCGGTAGCACTGACTGCTGCGGGGCAAACGCTACATGGCGACCATGCCTCTGTGTTCTATCAAATTCCCGTAAACCAAAGACAATATCCGTTGGTGATGTGGCACGGATTCGGTCAATTCTCCAAAACCTGGGAATCTACACCTGATGGCCGTGAAGGCTATCAAAATATCTTTTTGCGTAAAGGCTATGGTGTTTATCTGATTGATCAGCCCCGACGCGGCAATGCAGGGAAAGGTACACAGCCAGGTACGTATGCTCCCGTACCTGACGAACAGAAATGGTTTAATGTTTTTCGCGTGGGAATGTGGCCGGACTATTTTCCCAATGTGCAGTTTCCGACTGATACAGCATCATTGGACCAGTATTTTCGCCAAATGACCCCCGATATTGGCCCAATAGATATCAACGTCAACGTGGATGCCGTAGATGCACTTTTTGATAGAATCGGTGAGGGTGTTTTGGTGACCCATTCTCACAGCGGTGGAATGGGATGGGAAGCGGGCATGCAAAACCCGAATATAAAAGCCATTGTGTCTTACGAACCGGGTAGTAACTTTGTTTTCCCTGAAGGTGAAGCGCCCGCTCCTAAACAGAGCTCTGCTGGTGAGTTAAGCGCGCTGGAAGTGCCTCTGTCCGAATTTCAGAAGCTTACCCAGATCCCCATTATTATTTATTACGGCGATAACATTCCTGAACAGCCCAGTGATTATCCAGGGGCGGACGGTTGGCGTGTGCGACTGGCAATGGCGCAGGAATGGGCGGATACCATCAATCGCTATGGTGGTGATGCAACGGTAGTCCATTTGCCTGACATCGGCATTTATGGCAACACCCACTTCCCATTCTCCGATTTGAATAATCTTGAAATAGCTGAACTCATGTCCGATTGGCTGAAAGAGAAGGGCTTAGACTGATAGGTCCCTCAACTCAAAGACAATAAAGAGGCTTACACAATGAATGATACACCTACGATAAGCACTACCATTTCATCAGCGGCAAAGGTAGCCTGCCTTTGCTTTATGGCAATCATGTCGGTTAAAACCCAGGCGTCGGAGGACCAGCTTACAGACAGGCAACAAGCCATTATCCCCATCGCTGCGCTCACTGCATCAGGAAATACACAAGAGTTGGAGGGTGCGCTGAACGATGGACTGGAAAAGGGATTAACGGTTAACGAGGTAAAAGAAATCTTCATTCACTCCTACGCCTATGCAGGGTTTCCTCGTGCCTTAAATGGTATTAATACCTTTATAAAAGTCACAGAAAGCCGCAAAGCACGTGGGATCAAGGATAATGCTGGTGATGAGGCCACTCCCTTACCTGATGATTACAATGCGAATGCGTATGGACATAAGGTCCGCAACGAGCTGGTGGGTAGCGATATATCGAACCGTAAGACAGGTTACGCCGCATTTGTTCCGGCTATTGATAAATTCCTGGTAGAGCACTTATTTGCTGATATTTTTTATCGCGACGTACTGAGTGTGAAAGACCGCGAACTCGTCACCATCAGTATGCTCTCTGCGATGCCTGGCGCCGAGGCTCAGCTCGCTTCGCATATGAAGCTGTCATTAGGTGTCGGTTATTCTGCGGCGCAACTTCGCCAGTTTATCCGTGTACTTAACGAAACGGTAGGTCAGGACAGTGCTATCCGCGCTCAATCCATGCTAAAGGAAACTGCAGATATCGTTTTAGAAAACGCCGAGGTGGGCGCAGTAGAGGTGAGTAAAGACGACTCAGTGACCGTAGGCGCTGCGGATAAATTTAGCGGCACAGCAAAAGTCACCTCGCGCTTTTCCTCTCCAGTCTCGTCTCATTATCGCGGGGCAATGGTAGAGTTTGAACCTGGTGCCAAAACTGCCTGGCATACTCATCCAAAAGGACAAACGCTCATCATAATTTCAGGTGAAGGCGTGGTGCAAAGTGACGGTAACGAAGTACAAAGCATGTTGCCAGGAAACGTCATCACAATTCCACCCAATGTCAGACACTGGCACGGTGCGGCGCCTGACTCCCCCATGTCACATATTGCGATTTCCACGCCGGATAATGGCGAAACGGTTACCTGGATGGAACTGGTCAGCGATGATTAGTCGTGAAGAGCCCAATTATTTCGCTACTAAGGAAAACTTATGAAAATTATTCGAAATACCCTGATCTTGTCATTGCTCGTTTTGCAATCAGCAACGGCAATGGGGAAAACCATCACGACCTCCAAAAATCAAAATAATGTTGCTGTTGAAGCATCACTAACTCAGGAAGCAAAGGAGTCAGAACTCCTGACAATATCGAAGCAAAAGTGGCAATGGATGGCCAATAAAGATGTGGAAAAGCTGAATAAGCTATTTGATGAAAAGTCGAGGTTCGTCCATATGGGAGGAACCTGGGGCAAGCAACGTGAACTGGACGTAATAGAATCAGGTGGTATTCACTATAAAAAAGCCGATATTCACGAAGTATCTGTTCAGGTTATCGATGGCACCGCCATTGTGTTAAACCGCGTCACCTTGCTTGCCGTGGTGGGCGGAAGAGAAGTCTCTAACAACTTTATGGTAACTGAAGTCTACATAAATAAGCAGCAAAACTGGTCGCTGGGTGTATTGTCTTTTACCAAACTCATTGACTAAACAATGAGGCCCGGAGCGCCTAAAGTTCGGCGCTTAGAATCCTATGTAAAAACTTACTCTGTAGGTTTCGAGATGCCACAGATTATCTTAGATTATGGGATTCAGAAGCGATTAAGACAGGTCAGTGATAAATATTAATACTAAGTTAATCGAGGAGCGGGCCCTTTCGTCTGACGCCGTTTAAGCGAAAGGGGGGATGATTACTTTAGAGATCTGCAATTCGTTCAAAGCGGAACTGTCTTCCCGTCTACAACGAAGCGAGAATCGTCAAATTTGGTCCAACTCAAGTATAAGTGAGTACACTCTACGGGTCCTGACAAATAAATGTAGCTAATCTTCAGCAACAACTATTTCTCCCCAATCCATCAAATAAGGAGTCCCCGGTGCTCAAATTAATCAAGGTAATCGTGAACGACTATGGTTGGATTCATTTATCCTTAGGCCTGCTGGGAAATATTGCTTTTTTTGTCGGCAGCATTTTATTTTTGCCTCATTTTGAAATGTACAAAACTCTGGGCGTATGGTTTTTTATATTCGGGGCTTTTTTTATGCTACTAGGTTCGGTTGGGCGGCTGCTGGTGGATATTAGCGGGAAAAAGAAAGAAATAACAAAATGAAGCACACTAACCAGGTTGATGCGTAAATTGCAGACTATATTGCTATTGAATAGCGAAGCTCCTTCTCGCTTCTTAATAATATAACAAGGATAGTCACTTCCCCTGCTCTAATGAACAGCCGTTATACCGTTTACTGGTAAAATAACCAATGTAATACATTAAATAAGATCAAGAATTTCATTATGGAGCAATGAAATTTATTGCAGATATAACGGGTGACTTTCTTATATATATTGGATGGCTTTGCTGTTAAATGCGCGACTGGACTTTGGTCTTGGGCAGTCACTTAAAACAGAACGAGTGAAATGAAAAGATTTACAGGACTTGGGATGAAGCGAGAGCAAACTCGTTTGATAATATAGAAGTATTTTACAATCGATTTCGACTGCTCCGCCATTTAGGCCATCAACCCCCTGACAAGTTTTAAATCCGATATAAAACGGCAAGCTGGGCGACTAGGAATTCAGAGGAAGAGCAGTTTGGCATTCATCCAGTTAGAGTAGGCTTCGCTTATGAAAAAGATAACTTTCCAGGGGAAGCTCGCAAGTTCATTGTTGGCTTTTAAGATGATTATTATGTAAAAGCGGGCTCGGCGGTGACAATCATCACTATCGCTGCATTATGAAAGACATGAGCAAAGAAAATTATTTTCCACGCCCTGTCGGTAAGTTTTTTACGGGTACTTGCGTAAAAATAAGTCCATAGGAAAAAAGGTATGGTCACAATGATCCCCCGCACCGGGTCTTCGGAATGAAAGTAGGCCATAACTAAAGCGAATAGGCTCGCAATGATTGTGTTCTCTACACGTATCTTCTGAAAAATTATCACAAATGTCGCGAGCAGCGCTGTTTCAAGGGTAGGTGCAAGAATGACAAGAAGAACGAAAAGCACAATTGCAGGGGGCGCTTCCATCCATACTTGCCCATGCTGAAAGTCATGAAAAGTATTGATTATAGCTAATGCGCCTGAACAGAGTATCAGGGTAAGCAAAGACATGTACAAGGCTGATTTCGCCACGCTGGTTTGGGCTGTCTCCATAAAAAGGAGGTAATACTTCGTTAACGTTAGCTTGCTCATATTATTACCGCCCTGGCGGTCATTTTATAATCGGTTGGTTGCAGCGCTCAGATAATGGGAGTTATGATTAAGGTCAAACCCTTGCATATAGGTAACCGACTTATAACCATAATTTACCAGATCTAAACCTGTCACTAGTCTCGATAATCCTGACCATACTCCCGCACCACTAACAATTTCTATCTCTACTGTATTGAGCGTTTTCATGAAAAATCCTCTTCTGTTTATGCCCTAAGTAAACACTTGCGTGTTCGGTATCAACTATACACTCGGGAGAATGGTAGATAACCGGCCTACCGGCTAGTTTTGGTTAGGGGAAATAATTCATAGTGTTCTGATAAGACTGGCACTTACACGCGGATTCCCCCCCGAAGTGCGCCACTTGCTAAATGAAGCCGCACCTCACGACTGCTCGAATAAAGCTACTGGCGGTCTAAACCCAAGTCGTTCCCGGGGGCTTGCCTTTACCGCACCCTGAATATCAGCAATCTGCTTACTCCGGTACTGTCCACAAGTCGGTAACGTTACGGATATATTGTCGCAGTAACCTGCAACAGCCTTGTATTAGATGCCCCACTTGCCGGTGGCTCCCATCATTATTTGATGAAAAACCAGCCCGTTTTAGCAATCCATCCCCAGAGGAAATTTACTATTTTATCTACGGCTGGAAAATCCTTCAGGTTGGACTTTTCGAGCTTTGCTAGACACTTTTAACAGTGACAATATAACTTCACAAAGCGGTATTTATGAGTGTTGATGAGTGTTTATGAGCAAAGGTAAGCGGTGTACTTACTAGATTAACATGCTAGACGATTCAGGCATGTTGGGAGCTGGACAGGCTCGATATAGAATCGATTTGATATTGGGCTTTTCGTCTCCAACAGTGCGCGTTACTGATATTATTTCGAGCCGTTGCTTACGCGCCTGCTTAGTTCTCGCCCGTGCTTGCATTACTTTGGTATGCGCTCCACATCGTCCTAGGCAAACAGGCGGCGCTTCGAGCCTGAGCAACTATGGCACATTTTATTAAATTAGCTTTTATAAAGATTGGCTCCTTTAGCAAAAAACAGGGAGCCCTCATCTTTTCAAGAACGCTGCGCCAGATTGAGTAGAGGCTAATTCAGGTCAACAGTTAACGCCTCAGTTAACGTTCAAAATCACCCTGCGGTATGCCGCAAGACTAGGCAAACCATCGTCATGTATTACCAGTAAAATATGAATGTTTTTACCTGAAGCGTCAGCCGGCACCTTAACTGTTGTAGTTAATAAATTCGAATCATGTATTTCAACTTCCCCTTTGTATGAACTAGCCGGCCTATAGAATTGCCAGGAATAGTGCAATGTGTTGCCATCTGAATCGCTTGACCCAGATGCATCCAGGGTAAATTGTTGGCCGGGCTCAATTGATATTTCTAAGATTTGCCTGGTAGTATCGCCATTTAATATGGCGACCGGGAAATGGTTGGCTTCATGACGTTTGGATTTCGTGGTCCAGTCAAGTCTGGCTGCCAAACTGTTATGAATATCGGTTTGCCATTTTTTGATTGAATTAATGCCTTCCTGTGTGTCGGTGTACAACGCATAAGGCATCAATTTTTGTTCATGGGCATACACCGTCTTGGTTTTCTCTGCCCAGCTAAACAGTTTAACGCCGGTTTTTTTCTCAGGCCCAAAACGGCCACCCCAGCCCCCTTGAGTTATTTCATCAGGGTCGTTTAAACCTCTGGCAGCTAAATGCAGAAAAGCAGGTGAATCACCTTCAAATGCCCATTTAGCATAAGGATATAACGCACCTAACGGCCCATGCTGCTTAATATTTTCTGTTACCCATTGCTTATCAGGCGCCCATCCATAAACCGCATTTACGTTGCGAATATAAAACACTTCGGGAAAGGTTTTTGCGATCCATGAGCCACTATCATCTTGTCCCAGAATGTCATAAA
This sequence comes from Alteromonas indica, assembly GCA_003056425.1. Taxonomy (GTDB): domain Bacteria; phylum Pseudomonadota; class Gammaproteobacteria; order Enterobacterales; family Alteromonadaceae; genus Alteromonas; species Alteromonas indica. The sequence continues at coordinate 141,185 of PYVY01000008.1, read as the reverse complement.
CCCGCAGTTTATTTACAAATGCTTTTATGGCTGGGGCCGAACGCGTGTGGCTAATTTTCCAAAAGGCTTGAGCAATAGTATTGGCGCCGCCCCAGGCGTTCAGCCAAATCGGCCGCGGGTCGTCATTTTCGTCTACCATATCAATGATTAAATCAGAACCTTGGCTGTCTTTTCCTTCCCCCGTACCCGCCATAGTGGGTGTGGCTTGGCCTGATTTCACTATAGACCTTAGATACTCCGGCGAAGGGTATTCATCAGAATGTACCTTTAAATTCGTATATACCTTCGCATAGGCATCAATAGCTGATTCAATTCGTTGTCTGCCTCGCTCAAGATTCGAATCTACCCAAGCATGACCGTATATAATCCCCTGCAAATCAAATTCATTGGATAATAGCAATGCATGTATTAAAGATTGTAAGTCGTCGGGATCTTCGCCACCTAAATCAGTAGTAATTATCAATCTTGGCTTTTTCGCTTGCAGGTTGATTTGAATATCAGATTTGGACAAAGCATTAACAGAAAGCTCTTTTTTCCAGTACAGTTTATGCATGACAATTAAATTATCAGACAGCACTGAAGAAGACTTATCACTTAAAAGTGAAAACTCACCAGCATTGTTAGTTATCGCGGCAATACCTTCCCTTTTTAATTTCACCTGGGCTCCGCTCACCGGCAGAAAAGTGTGTGTATCCAACACAACACCTTCTATCGTCTGACCTTGTACTGCCTGAACTACCAGTAGCATAAATGTAATTAACAGGGTTTTAAATAGTGTCATAAATATATTTCTCATTTAATTTTAAATTAGCAATTTTTCTTGATATAAAAATGACTAAGGAAACAGGTCGATAATAAATTATTTGTAACGTTAAAGCGGGTGTTGCCTTGCCCTATGCCCTTACGATAAAAGCCATTTTCCCTTCTATAGGTACCCATCTATATATATTCTCGAAAGATTATCGACATCGAACTTTACATCTTCGTTATAGCTACCAGCTTATAAGTAAACGAATCAATAGAAACTGATATTATCGCCTTTAGTGACCTGCTGGCGACAACACAAACGCTCAAGCAGATAATTGCTATTGAATACATTTTTTTGTATTTCAAGAGGCTGATTTACACGGTGTACAATGAGTAATAAGGTAGTGCTGGTGGGTTGTCATTGACTCAGCTGTTCTGCGAATACTTTCCCGCAGCCCGTGTAGATTGGACACCAGTGCTTTTTGCGGAATACGGTCCACCAACTCATCATAGTGCGCCGGTTGAATCCCCTGCCCGAGCATAACTGCAATCCAGCTGTGAGGTGTAAACAACGCATCCGGCTTGGTAAAGATCTGTCCACTGGATTGAAAGAACTCAATTTTTTCTTTGAGCGTCTGGGGTATGGGCATATCCCGAACATGGCGCCAGAATGCAGAATCGTTACGCGAGGTAGCACTATAGTGAAGCACAATAAAGTCGCGGATATCCTGGTATTCGGCGGCCATCGCCTGGTTATAACGTGTCTTTTCGGCCCCAGAGTCACCGTTTGCTGGCCACCACTTAGTCAGATGCTGAATACCAACCTGAACCAGATGAATACTGGTTGATTCAAGCGGTTCAATAAAACCACCCGCCAGTCCAATAGCCACGCAGTTATTTTGCCAGAATGTCTGCCGATGGCCGGTTCGAAACTTAAGATGTCGGGGCTCATGTAGCGGGGTGGTCTGAATACTTCCCATTAATGAATTAAGCGCTGCATCCTGAGATAGGTGCGCACTGCTATAAACATAACCATTGCCGGTTCTATTTTGCAAGGGAATCTCCCACCGCCAGCCGGCCTTTTGCGCATACGCTCTGGTATACGCAGGCGGGTTTGAATAACTTGTCGTTTGTATCGCAATAGCACGATCACAAGGCAGATATTTCGACCAGTCGATAAACTCACTCTTTAGATGCTCAGCTATTAACAAGGCCCGAAAACCACTGCAATCAATGAACAAATCGCCTTCAATCTCCTGTCCGCTTTCAAGCACTACAGAGTGAATATTCCCGCTTATCCTATCCTGACAAACATCGACTACCTTGCCTTCGATCCGCATCACCTGTTTTTGCTCAGCATAGCGCCGAAGCAGTTTTCCATATGCCGATGAATCAAAATGATAGGCATGGCGCATGGTTGACATAATTGTATTGGCACCGCCTTGGGGCTGGGCAAATCGCCCCAGTTTTGCAGCACGCGTACACAGGTTGTAGTCACAAATATCACTGGCGATATCTTTCGAAATAACACCATCGCGGGCCAGCTTGTTGAGTTTTAACCAAAGTTGATGAAATGGAATATCGGGCGTGTCTTTGCCAAAAAAACCGAAAGGATGAAAGTAGCGTTCTGCTTTTTTGTACCAGTCGATAAATTCGATACCCAGCTTAAACGTACCCGAACACGCGCGAAGCATTTCATGCTCATCAATACCAAGAAACTGGTTGAACTCAGCCAGTAAGGGAATTGTTGCCTCACCAACACCAATGATGCCAATGTCGTCCGACTCAATAAGTGTGATATGGGTTTGTGGTGGTGATACCCGCGCCAGCGCCGCTGCGCACATCCATCCAGACGTACCGCCGCCCACAATAACGACCCTTTTCATGGGCGCCTTCCTGGTCTGGGACGAAAGCCCGTTTTAATTACATTACTGATCAAACTGCGATGACCCGGCACTGCCGTCATTGCATTGCAGCTTTGCTGACGGATACTCTCAAACTCGCGCCGTGCATCATCATAAAAGCGCAAAGCGCCGGCTCTGGCACTGATATCTGTTTTAAAGCCCATACCGTAAAGAATGTACTGCCAGCTGTTCTCATCAAAGATATCGTGACTGGCGTCAATATCCAGAAACGACGGCGGCCGGTGTCGCCATTGCGCCAGTTTTCCTTTTAAATAATCAGACGCTGTGTGTTCGCTGCGATTTTCACGCCAGAAACGGGTATCGTCGCGTTCACTGAGATAATAATGAAGTTTGATAAAATCTTTTACATGGTCGAAGCGTTTACACATTGCCTTGTTGTACTGCGCGGCTGACCGTTCATCGTCACCAGACCAGGGAAACAGGTTACATAGCATGAGTGCCGCGACCTCGGCAAAACTAATACCGGTAGCTTCCAAAGGCTCAATAAACCCCACAGATAACCCGATGCCAATACAGTTTTTATGCCACTGGGTTTTGCGGTAACCGGGTTCAAATTTTAATAGCCGATGTTGGAGTTTGTCTGCGCCTGGCCCTATATATTGTTTAAGTGTTTTCACTGCTGTGGTTTCATCGCAATGTTCCGATGAATATACATAGCCCACCCCCCGCCTATGCTGCAATCCAATATCCCATATCCATCCCGCTTCTTTTGCCGTGGTATAGGTGCAGGAAGGAATATCTGAAAATAGCGAGTCATAAGGTACCTTTAAAGCCACCGCGCGGTCGCAAAATAATTCTTTTTTATAAGAGGTAAAGGGGATACCCATTGCCTCACCAATTAAACGTGCTTTGAAGCCCGTACAATCGATATATAAATCGGCGGTTAACTCACCGCTATTGCGGCCAATTACAGAAGCGATAGCCCCATCGCTATCCAAATTGACTTTTTCGATAGTGTCTACGAGCCGTTTTACTCCACCTTCAATAGCTTTATTGCGTACAAGTTCTGCCAGTTTGGTGGCATCAAAATGGTAGGCGTAATTTAACGGGGCATCGTAATTGGGGTGGGTAATTAACTTTGGTGCCAATTTGTTGTTGATGACGGAGCTTTGAACTGTGCAAGCTTCTGCCCACGGCACGTCACCAGCCAAACCTGACAACCAGTAGGGAAGCAGATCCATATCGGTATGCTGAGAAGCGACCTGAAATGGATGCAGATAACTGTCATGCGGTTTATCCGCGGGATTATATTTCCAGTTGTTAAACCGTATCCCTTGTTTAAAGGTGGTATCAGCATGCTTAATGAGCTCACTTTCATCAATACCAATACGTTTCATCGTTTTACGTATGATAGGAAAGGTACCCTCGCCCACACCGAGGATACCAATCTCATCTGACTCCACGAGCGTGATTGATACGCCGCCGGGGGTATCTGCTGCTAACATACGCGCCATGTAGGCCGCGGTAATCCATCCAGCAGTACCGCCACCGACGATCAATACACGCTTACTCATACCATCCTCTCTAATTGTTGTTATTGTTGCGTTATCACCACAATGATGTCATTAAAAATCAAACCCCAAATGCAGACTGATCCGGCGATCAGCAATAAAAACCGCCCGGTCGACGAATTTACCGTCCATGATTTCCATTTCGGTACGCTGTTCTTCATCGGTAAGGTTTTGGACGTTGAGTTTGACATTAAATGTGTCGCTGAATCGGTAGGAAATACTTGCATCAAGCCGTCCTACGGCTGAGGCGTAAACCGGCAAGCCTATTTGAATGTCATCACCGGTAGTTGGATCGGTGTACACTCTTGTCGTACCTGAGTCGTTGGTAGTGGTCAGGTATCGATCGCGCCAGTTATAGGCCAATCGGGCACTGATATCATTTCTATCATAGAGTAAAGTTGCTGAATAAGACCATTCTGACAAACCGATAACCGGTACATTTAATGAATCTCCATTGATATCCAGTGCAAATGCGTTAGGCGCATCGTTATCAATAAACGTTACGTTACTATCTATGCCAAAGCCACTTAACCAGCCTGGCAGGCTATCAAAGTAAGTACGACCCCCTAATTCAAAGCCACTGATTTTGGTATCATCTTCAGCATTGAAATTGGTGCGGCTCGATACCGGTCCATCCAAAAATAGACTTTCATCCGTCCCCACCAATGCAGATTGCGGGTAGTTTTCTTCGGAAAAGAATCCAGTGGCAGCTGCAGAGAAATTATTGAACGTTATATAATTCTCGATTGTTTTATGGAATAGCGACAAATGCATTGATGCACCTTTGCGCGGATACCATTCCAAAGAAATATCATGATTGTATGAAATCTCTGGTTTTAAGAAAGGGTTGCCCGTTGTGTTACTGTACCCTGAGAAAATATCCGGAACCGACACATCCTGATCCGGATATCGCGCGTTCAGGTCTTCGTTTATTGGGTTATCAGTTGTTTGAATATTTGCTGTACCCTGAGCACGAATGTCAGGGTAACGCGGTGGGGTCAAGGTTTTCGTCCAGGCATATCGGGCGATAAGCTCTTCAGTCAACTCAAGTTTGAGGTTGAAGGACGGCAACCAATAACTTTTGGAAAACTCGCCGACACGGTCAATCTCGTATCCTACACTTTCCCGGGTTAACGGCGGCTGTGAGCCCGCATTTTCTTGTTGCCATGTGGCAACATTGTCTAGCCCCCCCATGGCTTCAATAGATGCCTGCGCATCTTCCAAACTCGCGTAGTAACGAGAACCGCCTCCAAAAACAAAGTTTCCTTTGCTTTCAATGTCATAATTGACCCACCGGATCCCAACGTTACCCGTAAAATTAGACCACCAGCTATTGCCTAAGTTTTCAAAGCCCACCATTGTATACAAGGACTGAGTCTTGTGCTTTGTTTCATAAAACGACGGCATCTGGTCAAAATTTCGATTAGGAGTATCTCCATAAATATAGGTTGATTGAGTTGGATCTGCACATTGGTAGTAAAGATCCGGGGCACACGCAGTATAGGTATTGTAGACGCGTTCAAATTCACTCGAACTATTCAGTTGTGGGGTTCCCACCCAAACAGCACCCGGAGCGTTTGTGTCACCTTTAAAAAAGTCTGAGAACTCTTCTAAATAGAAGTCGCCTTCAGGGGTGGTATCAACAAAAGGTCTTGGAACACCATTCCACCCACGCCCCGTAGCCGACCACCAGGTACCCACAAAGTTATCACTTTCATTTCTGTCCGCACCCCGCGCGCCCACGGCGAGTTTTCTGAAGAAGTCGTGATCAAGAAATATATTGGCATCCAGCTGGAACGCGTGGGAATCACCTTCGTTTGAACTGTCCAGCCAGTTTATTCGGGAAAGACCCGCATCCGCCGCGTTGGTTGATAACGCTTCACCAAAGGTTGCCATGGGTATGCGGCCCGTTGTATCCAGGTAGGTTTGCGCAACCACCGGCAGGACCGTAGTGCCTAGGCTATATTTTCCAGAGCTGGATTTTGCATTGACGTATTGATAACTGCCGCTCACATCCCAGAAGTCTGCAATATAGTTAAACCCTAAGGTGTGGTCTGCGGTTTTGCTGGAAGATGGGCTAAAACTTGAATTGGGTGAAACATTTAACCCCGAAGTCAGGTTAGTGCTGGAAATTACACCACTTTGGAATATCCCGTCACTATTAAATTCTGCCCCATCATATACACCAACAGAAGTACCCGGCTCAATTGCCAAAATCTGACTGTGGCGATCGCTGTCCCGCTCAGAAATGAAACTGGTATGATATAGCTCCAAAGCATCTGATGGCTTCCACTGCAGTGCTACGTAATAGCCATTTCGCACCCGCTCAAACTGATCCTGGGTATAGCGGATACCAGCTGGTACATAAACCCGCTCCCCGTTATAACTTGTTGCCTGATAAGGAGGAAGAATAACATTACTGTCGTGTGATGCTATTTTCGAATAGGCCAGATTGACAAGAGCACCGAACTCCCCTAAATCAGTATCGATTCTATTAGATACCATCCCGGAAAGCGCCGGCGTGACCTTTTCAGCAAAATCGCCATAATCAGCGGTTACTGATGCATTGGCCTTAAACCCTTCAAAGTCAAACGGCATCCGTGTTTGCAAATCTACTGTACCAGAAACACCCCCTTCTATAAGGTCCGCCCGACTGGCTTTGTATACGGTAACGGTTTTCAGTAGTTCCGGACCTATATCCGCCCAACTTAAACCCGACCCGCCATTAGCCGAAAATACTTCCCGGCCATTTATCAGTGTTTTAGTTTTGCTCAATCCGCGAATCTGTACGCCGGACCCTTCGAACGCGTAGCCATCGGGTGAGCCTTCTGCTCCTGCCCGAATCCTATTCATAGTAACCCCGGGCGAACGCTCGAGAATTTCCAGTAACGATGTACTGGGTACCTTACCTGCTTCATCCAGAACGATAGAATCGCCTATGGTATCTGCAGCCCGCTTTAAATCGATAGCATCCTGCAAAGACTGTCGTTGACCCGTAACGGATATAAGTTCGATTTCATCAGGCTGCGTTTCAGAAGACGGTTCGGTCTGTTGTGATGCAGCAGTGTCATCGACCCTATCTGCATTTTCATCACTATTACTTTGTGCCATTACAGATGTTGTGCACGACATAATTGCTAATGATAATAGTGATAGTTTAAAACCAGGACGAATTCTACTTATTGTACTTTCGCGTGAATTAAGGGGGTGTGAGCTTATTGTTTTATAGCTAGGCATTGCAGCAGCCCTCCAAATTGTTTGATATCAGGCCCCAACCTGACAATGTGCTATTCCTATAACCCTTGGCGGCCCAACAAACATACTTGTATACAACCAATTGGACTACTGCATTATCCATTATTAATTTAACAAATAAGTTACTTTTATTAACAACAAGGTTACTTTTGCTTAAAAAAACAACTAATAAGGAGATATATTAGGGTTCCCTAATCAATAAAGTTGATTAGGATAGGGAGCCGAAGTTGCAGGGTTCTTAGAAAGAAAGGAACTTAGGGTGAGACATAATTAGGTAAGGAGACAAACCGGTTAACAATCTATCTACACGATACCAACCTATTGAACAAAAATTCAGGCTGCGCTATTAAGGGGCCATTTGAAACGTTATACGCTACCTATAAATGAAATGTGATGGCTAAAACACCATCTTGGCAATCAACCGATTACAGAGCACTGACCATTCATCGGTGCTTGTTCGGTACTATCACATGGTTGGGTTTAGCATAGCCTTTGGTGTTCGACCCTATCGGAGCAAAATCTTCGCCTATCAAACAGGGGAAAAGCCCGTCCGCGATTACGATGCCAGCTGTCACTGGTTCCATCTTCGCCGCGACTTATGATAAGACTACGGGTTAATATTCAAAAAATGGAAGCGGATAACCAATATTTGCAGCGTCTTACAAATAAATTTAACCGGGAATACAGCTTGTTGATTTAACAAAGGAACGATACTTACTGCGTGATAGCGAACCTCCCCAACGCCTAGGCGAGCCGGCTTAATCAAGCATTCTTTTTACCGCCATGCGGCTTACCAAACCCGGTCGCCAATCTAATCTCGCTTCTCTTTTTTTAGCCAGGTAGCCAGCACACTTGTTGTAGCGGTTGGAGAGCACGGTTCACCCACCTTACCCTATTACAAAAGTTTACCCGCAATCACTTGCTATAAAGCGTGGAAATGCCTTGTTGCTGAGCGGACGTTTCTATGGCAAATCCACGCATTTAACATTGGTTTAGTTACTACCGAACAACTTACTGAAAAAGCGACTCACTGCAAATTCTGATTCTGCCTCGGGCTCTGCTTTTTGCTCAAACTCAATTTTTAGCTTTTCTAGTACAACGTTATCATCAATACGATACACCGTAAGCTTATGGCTGCCCTTTTTCAGATCCTGCACGTTCCATTGCAAAGAGTGTTTGTTGTTTATTACTGCCTGTGCCCAGGCTTTTTGCTCTGGGGTATGTTGTGCGCCGCCGGTGGCATGCAAATCAAAACTGAGGGTTTCTGCTGGTCTGTCGTCGATAGCCACAGCAATCCGAATGCCGCCACGGGCATAGGTATCCAGCGTGGGGCTAAGTTCTATCGTAAACGTAGCATCGCCATAATAAGGCTGAGTTAGTTCATAGGTTAGCGAGACGTTATCATCAATACTGGTTGGGCCGCTACCCTGGGGCAATATAACAACGCCGGCTTTCGCCTGCCCAAGATGCTCTACTTTCGTCCATTCCATTTCATCATTATCAGACGCTTTTATATAATCGGCCGCCTGAATGATTTGCGTGCTCGGGGGGAGCGGGCTTTCTTCAAACGCAACGTCAATGTCGTTCTTTGCGCTATGTATAGCCGACACGGTGGGCATGGTCTGCTGGTCTGGATCATTCCAGGTCACATAATTCATATGTACCTGGTTTATCATACCGTCCCACTTGCCATCGTTGATAGAATGATATTTATCTGTCAACGCTTTGTCTTTAGCAAAATTCTTTTCAACTATCTTTTTAAAATAGTTTGCGCGGGCATCACCTGCATCCACTAGCTTTTGGTTCCAGGCCGCAGCAAAGTACATCTCGTACAGGTTGCTCATTGAAGCTATCGGCCATTCGACCAGTTGAAAAAAGGCCGGGTAGTGTTCAGGCTCTGTTTTAGCTTTCACTTTTTGCATATCTGCTTCAAGCTTTTGCCACTTCATATAGTGTTGATAAAACTCGCCGGCTTTTAATTTCGGCGCAGATATCTCTCCAACAGAAAATGTATGTTGATTCAGCAATTCAGGTTTTCGCATAGCTGCAAACGTGCCGTAACGTTGTAGTAAATCGCCGATTTCATTAGCCAAACCCGTACCAAATGATTGTTTGGCAAAGTTATTTGCATATTCTTGTAACGCCTGGGTGTCCATTTTTTCAGGATCCCACGCCATCGTTAAAAAGAAATCGATAGGGAACTCAATGGGTTTAAGGTCGCCCACATTAACAACCCATAAATCTTTTGCTCCGCGTGCATACGACAAATCCATTTGTTGCCACACCTTGCCGATTTGCACAGTATTGGTCCATTTGTAGTTGCGGGGCACCCCTACGTAATCGAAATGGTAGTAAACACCAAAGCCGCCTTCCCTATCGACATTTTTAGTAGGCAGACGACGGACAAGCCCCCAGTTATCGTCTGCAAAAAGTAATGTTACGTCATCAGGGACGGTCATTCCCTTGTCGTAATAATCCTGTACTTCTTTATATAACGCCCAAACCTGAGGAGTCTCAGCCGCAGGTTTACCCGTTACGTCGGCTATAATTGCGCGCTGATCCTCTACCACTTTTTCTAATAACTCGGTGGCGGTATCTTCAGACATGGGCTCATCGCCATCTCCTCGCATACCGACGGTGACCAGCGATTCATAGGGTTTGCCGTTGCCCTTTGACATCATTCGCTCAATTCCACCGCGCCAGAATTTTTGGATATTTTCCCGATTAGTTTCATAGTTCCATGGGCCGCCTCCGGCCGGGTTTTCCGACTTACGATGCCATTCTGCGTGCGCGCGTGTCATGGGCTCATGGTGTGATGTTCCCATTACCATTCCCATATTATCCGCCAGTGCGGTATTTTTGGGATCGTCCAGATGAAACGCTTTTCCCCACATCGCCGGCCAGATATAATTGCCTTTTAATCGCAGTATTAAATCAAACATACGTTCATACATATCTGCGTTTACACCGCCAAACTTCTTCTGGGCCCACCCTTTTAAAGCAGGATCTTCATCATTAATGAAGATCCCTCTGTAGCGCACCTTAGGCTGATCCTGCATGCTGCCCGCGGTGATATACACATTATTCTTTTGCTCTGTGGGAACATCGGCAAACCAATACCAGGGCGATACGCCGATTTGTTCTGATATGGCAAAGGTTCCAAAGATAGCTCCCCGGCGGTCTGCGCCAACAACGACTAAAGCTTGAGCAACCCCAGGGGCGGGATCCTTAACGACGGCTATCTGATAGGCCTCCCATTGGCCTTTGATATGCGAAACATCTAGTTTGCCTTTCTGCACCAGCTCGTCAATAACGGTATCTTCACCTAATACACCTATGATTACTGCGGGTTGAGAGAGAGATTGCGCTTGCGAAATATCGGCGCGCGTGCCTCCAACGCGCTGAATATCGAGGGAGAAAGCATCCGCCACACGTTTTACGGCGGGATCGGCGCTTGGTGATACAATAATAGGCAATGGCTGGCCATCTTTTATTAGTGGCAGTCCCTCATTATTTTGAAAACAAACGGATGCTGGTTGCTCGCACGCCCATGTTACTGACGAAAATAATGCCGTCGAAAATAATGCGCACAATACTGGCGCCGACTTGATGCTCGCTCTCATAAAATTATTCGCTCAAATAACGTATTTGCTTATAAAATGTAAACGCATTAATAACATTAGACCAACATCTAGTATACAAGTATTCATTATGTTTTTTAGTTTCGTATTTTGGGTTTTCTACTAGGTCTGAAAGCCTTTTTGAGAAATTTCGTATCCGATTTATTTATTTCTTTATTATCTTTTAAATGCACTGCTTCGCTGTATATTTGCCTGAAACAACGGTTAAATTACATTTTATTAACAGGGGTTCGAAGCATGTCATTTATTCGGAATTGCACGTGGCTGTTGGCGCTTACCATAGTATTGCTAGCGCCCCAGGCTTCAGCCAGCCCCAGGGAGAAAATCGATTTTACCGATGATTGGCGCTTTTACCGCTATGCAGATGATCAGACCCCGGATACGTTAATCTATGACACACGACCCCAGGTTGGTCGGTTCAACGATAGTCAGGCGGCAGATACTCGTCCTACCGATGCCGTAGAGGCGAATAGCCACGAGGGTGTATTAAAACCCTGGATTTTACCTACCGGCAACGCGTTTATCCGTGATCCTGAGAGCCGCCATTCCCGTCCCTCAGGCCAACCGGGCAAAGACTTTGCTTTTATTCAGAAGCAGTTCGATGACAGCCACTGGCAAGCTGTGGATTTACCCCATGACTGGGCAATCGCCGGCCCTTTTTATAGCGGCGACAACCCCAAAGTAGGTGGCGGTATGGGTCGTCTACCTTCGCATGGCGTAGCATGGTATAGAAAGCAGTTTACGCTAGATAAAAACGATAAGAATAAGCGTATTTATCTACATATAGACGGCGCCATGTCTTATTCTATGGTATGGCTAAATGGCCATCTTGTGGGGGGCTGGCCTTATGGTTATACCTCTTATCAGCTTGATCTCACCCCCTATGTGTCTACAGAGGATAAAAATCAATTAGCCATTCGGCTGGACAATCCGCCTAAATCATCTCGCTGGTATCCTGGCGGTGGTATTTATCGCAATGTATGGTTAGAAAAAACCGGCCAAGTTCGGGTGAGCCAGTGGGGAACGCAGGTTATTACGCCTGAAGTGAGCCAGGAGAAAGCAACCATATCGGTTACCACATCACTGAGCAATCATTCTTCTAAGCAGCAGGTGGTTAGCCTGCAACACCATCTTTACGAACTATCAGACCAGGATGTGCTCAGCAAAGAACCGGTATTAGTGCTGCCTCCCCAATCGTTAACGCTGGCAACAACAGCAAAGGTACAAAAAAATACGGTCACTGCGGTGCTGAAGAATCCGAAATTGTGGGGGCCAACTCCTCATCAAACTCCCCATCGTTATGCCCTTGTTACGTCGGTTATGCACGATGGTAAGGAACTTGACCAGTACACCACTAATTTTGGTATTCGCCAGCTTGAATTCAATCCTGATGTCGGCGTAGTGATAAACGGTGAACACATACCGCTGCAGGGGGTGAACCAGCATCACGACCTGGGCGCACTAGGCGCCGCATTTAATGTACGGGCAGCCCAGCGACAACTGGAAATTCTTCAGGAAATGGGGGTGAATGCCATTCGTATGGCGCATAATCCGCCGGCACCTGAACTTCTGGCACTCACCGATAAAATGGGCATTCTGGTATTAAACGAATCCTTTGACAGTTGGTATAAGAAAAAAACACCGCTCGATTTCCATCTTATTTTTTCCGACTGGCATGAGCAGGATCTTCGTGCATTGGTGCGGCGCGACAAAAACCATCCGTCCGTTATTATGTGGTACATCGGTAATGAAGTAGGAGAACAGTATACCGGAGAGTCGGGGGCAGACATCGCCTTACAATTAAAAGTCATTGTTAAAAGTGAAGATCCCACCCGCCCTGTTACCGCATCTATGAATTGGGCTAAGGCTGACTTCCCCTTTAGCGCTGCCATGGACTTAATCAGTCTCAACTATCAGGGTGAAGGAATTCGACAAGCGCCTGAATTTGAAAATACTGACCGTATTCGCACTCCCCCTTCATATCCAGCTTTTCGCAAAGCTCACCCGGATAAGGTTATTTTGTCTAGCGAAACGGCTTCTGCTTATAGTTCCAGGGGGCTTTACTTCTTTCCTGTGACTGACCAAACCAGTGCGCCGGTTCGCGATGGGCTTGGGGGAAATTCAGCCATTCATCAGGTCAGCAGTTACGAGCTTCACGCGGTAGATTTTGGGGCCTCGGCTGATAAAGTTTTTCGCTATTTAGACACCTACCCTTTTGTAGCCGGACAGTTTGTATGGAACGGTTTTGATTATTTGGGTGAGCCAACGCCTTACTATGCGGCGCGCAGTTCTTACTCAGGTATGATTGACCTGGCAGGATTCAAAAAAGACCGTTTTTATCTTTATCAAAGTGAATGGCGCCCAGATTTTCCTATGGCGCATATTCTTCCACATTGGAATTGGTCCGGCAGAGAGGGCGAAATTACGCCGGTTCACGTGTTTACGTCCGGCGATGAAGCTGAGTTATTTGTGAATGGAAAATCTCAGGGACGCCAGAAAAAAGGCCCTTTTGAATACCGCCTTCGTTTTGACGATGTTCGCTACACCCCGGGAACAGTGAAAGTGATTGCTTATAAAAATGGTAAGCCATGGGCAACCGACAGCGTCACTACCTCTGCAGCTCCGGCAGGCTTGCGTTTAACCGCAGACCGTCACTCCATCAGTGCAGACGGAAAAGATCTATCATTTGTTACCGTGGATATCGTAGACCAACACGGCAATGCGGTGCCAACCGCCACCAACCGCGTTAAGTTTTCCGTCACCGGACCAGGCCGGATAATCGCCACAGACAACGGAGATTCGACGAACTTCACGCCATTTCCATCCCACGCAAGAAAGGCGTTTAGTGGTAAGGTACTGGTTATCGTGCAAAGTGAGCGCAACAAGCCTGGAAAAATAACGCTTACCGCCAGTAGTCCCCACCTGACGTCAGCGTCCTTGCCTCTAAGCGCAAATTGAGGTGCGAGACGGGCCAAAGGTATAAATAGTGAATAACCTGCCTTGCCATTGGTAAAGCGGGTTATTTCACAAAAAAGCCACGCCTGGGCTTTTTTTGCCTACCGGCTTTCATCCCGGCTAATGTGAGCGCCACGCTTTTAGCCTTCACCGGATAGTGCTTGATGATATCAAATGACAGTAACACCAGCCTCTTGGCATCACCCCAACAATTATCCGCAATACTACTTTGTCGCCTGTAGGCATCACAATGAGAACGGCTTAGCACGAGGTGTTTGCCTTTTGCTGTACCAGAGCTAAATACAAACTCAGTCATTATGGTTTTGTAACGTCGGCCCGCCTTAAAGCAGAGCATAGGTATACTGCCTTTTTGGCCCAGAGGCACCGAAGAAAAGCCCTCCACTCCTATGGCACCAAGTGGTTCTTGGGCTTCAACGGCGAGCTTAAAGAGCTGGTAGCCTAAACATCATTGAACCGGCTATTGGGATTCAGCATGCTGTGATGGGTGAAATTACTCCCCTGTAAAACAGAAGCCATCACCACCAACAACCACTATAAATAAAGACTGTTGATGAGGACGGCTTTTGGTGTGCTATCGCGGTTTACGTGTTCACAGTGAAGTAAAATATTGAGCCGTTACGGATTAGCTAAACGTTCCGTAATAAGCGAACTCAGACCTTACCAATACGCCAAGCGTACTGATATTACTCTGTCGGAAAATCGAGGGTCTTCCACGCTTTCATTCCTCCCAACAGATTGCGTACATCCTTAAAGCCAGCTCTTAGTAAGATACTCACCCCTACTCCGGCCCGGTGACCAACGCCGCAGGTCACTATTACCGGCTGGTTTTTATCTAAAGAGAGCTCGTTTACTTTATCTTCCAGATACCCTACGTAACAGTGCTGCGCATTCGGGATGTGACCGCTATCAAATTCATCACTTTCCCTTACATCCAGTACTTGCGGATTATCCATGTTGTTTAACGCCTGCGGGGAAATGGAACCACTTGATTCCCATTCACGCCCAGCATTGCGCCACGCTTCAAACCCGCCGGCCAATGCGCCGCGCACATTGTCGAGACCGATATTACTCAAATGCCGTGCTGCCGGGTCCACATCCGCATCGCCATCGGTAACCAGATAAATAGGACTGTCGGCTTCAGCCAGCCATCCGCCAAATACTGGCAGACCTCCTTCCCAAACACTATAGCTATCCGCAATGTGCCCGCCTGCAAAGCCTTCAGGTAAGCGGGTATCATAAATTCGTTGGCCGCTACTCGCGTTAGCAAAATCGTCTACTGTATGTAAGGCCACATCGCCGGGTCTGAGCTTAGGTGGCAATCCGCCTGCTAAGTTAACTTTTTCCATTGTACGAAAATAAGGCGGGCGCGGAATGCGCTCGTTCCCTTTCTTCTGGGAAAACGCCTCACGGGAAAGCGTAAATACATTATTGTAGGTTTTTTCATCACCTAAGGTTGACCAAGGCCGTTCTGCCATTCCGCTACCGCAGACCGAACCCGGGCCATGGGCCGGCAGAATCAGTGCGGCGTCACCCAGCGATGCCAGCTTTGAATGCACCGAATCATAAATCCGACCGGCGTTTTCAACCGATTGATCTTCGGCAGGAAGGTCCGATCGGCCGGTATCGCCAAAAAATAGCGTATCACCGGTAAATACAGCCCATGCTGTTTTGGCATCTGCATCTTCGTATACGGCATAACTCATACTTTCAGGTGTATGACCCGGTGTATGTAAAGCACGAATGAGGAGTTTACCTACACGAAATGTATCACCATCTTCAAGGCGCACATCACCGTGTCCAAAGGTATCAAAATTACCATTGTAGATTTTTGCGCCGGTGCGTTTAGCCAGCCACGCCGATCCCATAACAAAATCTTCCTGACGATGGGTTTCGACAATATGTGTTATGCGGGTACCCAGCGAACGTGCCGCGTCTAGATACGCTTGTACATGACGAGCCGGATCGACCAACATAGCTTCGCCGCCATCCGCTAATAACCATGCATAATGCGCGATTCCGGGTGTAACAATGCGTTTGAGTTCCATTGTTTCCTCCTATATCTTTGTTGGAAAGAGTTTTAGCCGTCTGTAGCAGACGTTTTTGACTTCAACCAATGCTGCGCCAGCATACCTACAAGCATTGCAACCACAAATAACACAACATCTGGCTGTAGCGTGGCTAGCGCTACCACGCCGGGACCGGGGCAAAAACCCCCAATCCCCCAGCCTATGCCAAAGATAGCGGCGCCGCCGATTAACTTTTTATCAATTTTAGTACTCGAGGGAATATCAAATTTATCTGTAAATAAGGGGCGATGGCGCTTGCGCACCCAATAAATTCCAGGCCCCGCAATAGCAATTGCCCCGCCCATAACAAACGCTAACGTAGCATCCCAGTTAGCACTCCAGTCTAGAAAATTTAGCACCCGGGCCGGATTACTCATTCCCGCTATAATCAGGCCCAGGCCGAAGATGAGCCCACAAAACAGAGAGCTGGCAAGCACTTTCATAAATTGGCTCCTCAATGGCTTTTAAAGGTGTCGAATGACATTAGTGGTGATTACTGCCGCGCCAAAGAATATCAGTGTGGCCACGATTGAGCGCGGCGATAACCGGGCGATTCCTGCCACCCCGTGACCAGATGTGCAGCCGCTCCCCAGCCGCGTACCAAAACCGACCAGTAACCCTGCTATGGCCATCCAGCCTGAACCTAACTGGGTCTGTACGGGGAAGCCGTCCATCAACACAATATAAATAAGTGCAGAGATAATGATTCCCGCTAAAAACGCTAGCCGCCAATGTTTTTCAAAGCCGGCTTTGGTCATTGCGCCTGCAGAAATACCCGATATTCCGGCAATCCGACCGAGCGTAAGAAGCAGCAATACCACTGCGGCTCCGATAAGAATGCCGCCGGTTAAACCCGCCCACGGCTCAAACGAGGTGATAGTCCAGTTTTCCATTCTTCTTTCCCTCAACCTGTTGTGTAAGGATGGCTTGTCGGTACTGTGTATCTCGGCTCAATACCGTATTGGCAAAATCCAGATTGTTTAATAAATACGCGACAATTAATATGAGATCACTGACATAGATATATATTAGTTATATTTAAAAGGATGATAGGAGATCACAACCTGATACTAATATGCGGTCGGACCATTACAAATGGGAAAATTACTTGTTGTCCGGCTGGATAGTTTGGCGGTGAGCCAACCTTAGCAAGGCATGGTGTGACCGCCTTATTTATTTGCTATTTATGCTTATCGTAATTTGCTGTGGGCAGCGTATGTTTCAAACCTTGGCCAATCGCGGCCTTAGGCAGCTTGTTGGGTAACTAAAGCCGCCTGCCGCACACCCCAGTATCGCATACGTGATGACCGCAGCCTGCAAAGAGCCATACTCCATCAATAATCCGAAAAGCGGCGCGCCAAAGGTTTGACCCAAGGAGATTGCCAGAAAGCCGATTGTTACGCCTACTCCGGGACGATCGGGTAGTGCCATCGTCCCCCAAACAAGATAAACACCGGTCAACATAACGTAGGCAGCGCCAAACGATATGCCCCCCGTTAAGGTTAACATCACGGAGGTGTACGATAACCCCACCATCAAAATACTGCCCGATAGCGCGATAAGAGAGAGCCAATGTACCCGATTAACGCCTAAACGGGCAGTTAGCCAACCTGCTATAGCACCTAACACGCCAGCTGCGCCGATGAGTGTCCACAGCATACCCACGTCTTCTGACAACCAGCCTAAGCGTTGTTGAGCTATAGCACCGCCAAATGACCACAACGCCGTACTCGATGCACCCATTAAAAACGCCGCCGTCACCAAGTGTTTCAGGTTGGTATGAAAGGGTGGTAAGCCGAACGTGGTGGTTTTTGACTGGTTAGCCGTCGCGCTCCCGCGAAAATCCTTCTGCCGGGCGGGTAACTGAGCAACCGCCCCTACCGCTATCCCAAGCGCGGCGACAGTGAAAATGATGAATACCATGCGCCAATCGCTACCAATAAACAGTGCCATTACGCCAGAGAGGACTACACCTGCACTGGTACCTGCATTAATCGCGGTATTGGTTAAATTTTGTTGTTGAGGAGCCACGCTTTGCGCTACCGCGTCCGCCATCGGTGGTGATGCCAGACCCGTACTGATGCCAGCAAACATGACACTCACTGCAAGTAACCAAGGCGAAGTGCTTAGCGCTATACCGAACATTCCCCCTGCTGCAATCAACGCTGCTGCTACCGCGATGGGGCGCGGACCAACCCGCTCGGATAAATGCGCTGAGCACAGAATAGCGATGCAGTACAACGCAAAGGCGCCACCCGACATAACCCCCGCGAGGGTTGAGGATAGTTCAATGTCTTCACCTATTTGGGGTAAGAACAAGCCAAAAGCAAACCGCGCAAAACCGTAACAAACCGCTATAAGCGCAAAGCCTAACGAGCCAATCCTGAATGCTGGGTTCACAATTCAGCCTCTGGTTGAAGTAGTCGTCTGGCGCTCAGGCGAGCAGCCTCGATAGCGGTAGCGCCGCGATAAGTCGATGCGGTTACCGCACCTTCAAGCAGCACCAATAGTTGCTCGGTCATTAACTCATCAGGCTGGCCGGCTTCACGATGAATCAAGTCTGTCAGGGCTTTAACCAGCTGTATGTGATAAGCCTCTACGGCGGTATGTATTTCAGGGATATTGCCGCTGGTTTCCGCCCCCACGCGAAAATACAAACACCCGCGCATACCATCCTTAGCAGACCATGCGTGTAGGGCGTCGAATAACGTCTCGAGGGTCGAAAAATCCATACTTTTGAAAAAACGCTGCTGACGCTCCTTCAACACTAGCGCCATTAAAGCATTTTTACTTCCCACGTGTTTATAGACGGTGCGGCTGGAAAGGCCTGTCTCGCGAATCAGCCTGCCCATGCCAGTGGCATTAAAGCCTTCTTGATCAAAGACGCGTTCAGCGACACAGAGTATTTTGTTTTTAATATCCATAAGCGCAGTGTAAAACGATCGTTTTACACCTGTCAACTCTACAGGGGATTAAACCCGGTTACGTATAAGCCCAAAAGCGTGCTTATAAACAGCCAGCAAGTTATTAGAAGTAGCATGGGCGGTCATCTATAGCTCATGCTATAGGTCATGTTATAGGTCATGTTATAGATCATGTTATAGATCATACCGTGCACTTATCAGGTGATGGCATAAATACTCCCGCCGTTGTGCACTCGGGCGGCAGAGATAACCCATAATGCCGGTGCGTAGACACCCGCCCCCTTCTAGTAAGAATAAGAAATCCAGATCAGAGGGCGATATTTCGGGGAGAAGGGTTAATGGGTTAAGTGCAGAGCCTGCAAACGATATGAAGGGCCAGTAGTCGGGCGCCCGGGCTAAAAAAACGCATTTACCCTAGCTTAAAACGAGTAGTTTACCGACCGCCCACTACATAGTTTAAAAGGCATAGTTTAAAAGGCATAGTCTAAAAGGCATAGTTTAAAAGGCATAGTCAGGTACGAGCTCATCAAATACCCCTTTTCGATACTGCTGGGTGGCATGGTCAGATAATCTGGCTAAATTCGTTTCTGCGTAGCGGCGTAGTTTTGTAATCTCGCGCTTTTGTTCAATTTCCGTCAACACATTTTGCTAACGCGCGATTGTGTAACCATCTATGGCATTAGTTAGCTAAGCAAATGTATCAACCTGATTTTTCTGCGCTGTGGCAAAGTGGGTTAATAGCATTGCGGCGGAGATATCGCGCAACACCCGACTACGCAGCGCTTTCGAGGTCATTTCCTTTGCGGCTTGTTTAAGACCGGTAAGACGGCCAGCATTTGCTTTTTTAAACGGCTGACTACATCAGCACTCGCCGCTTTGCTATAGAGGATTTCAGGCAGGACGTACATTCCGGCCACACTTAATAATTGTTAGTACATGCCACCGTTAACGCTAATCACCTGGCGGGTAATATAACGCGCCTCTGGGGACACTAGAAAGCCTATGGTATTGGCCACATCTTCCACCGCACCAAAGGTGCCAAGGGGGATCATTTTTTTCGCTTCATCTGCTACCGCACCTTCAATCATGCCGGTTTCGATAACCCCCGGCGCTACACAGTTAACGGTTATTTTTCGTTTACCTAGCTCAATAGCCAGAGACTTGGTCGCGCCAATGATTCCTGCTTTAGAAGCACTGTAATTAGTTTGCCCACGGTTGCCCATTAGTCCTGAAACAGACGACAACGTGACGATACGGCCCCCCTGGCGCAATCGAATCATGGGCATAATGACCGGATGTAATACATTGTAAAAACCGTCGAGATTAGTATGGACAACGCCATCCCACTGTTCGCCAGTCATGGCCGGAAACGCATTGTCGCGCGTTACGCCGGCGTTACAAATTACCCCGTAATAAGCGCCGTTTTGTTCAATATCGGCCTCAATGGCCGCGCGGGTCCCCTCCCTGTCTGCCACATCGAATTGCAGTGCTATCGCGCTGCCGCCCTGCCCCTGAATATCCGCTACTATTTTATGCGCAGCCTCGTTGCCACTGCGATAATGTACTGCGACAGCAAAGCCCTGTGCTGCCATTTTGTAGGCGGTAGCTTTACCGATGCCACCACTTGCTCCTGTCACGAGGACACGCTTTTGATCAGACATAAAATCTTATTCCTTGTGTTTCGGCCCACCACCAATCAGGGTTACCGCCGCGATAAAATTAATAGTGTTCCCAATCAGAATGATACTTCCAAAAGCCTGAACTACCGGCATCGAACTGAATGCAAGTAAACCGAAAGAAAGCAGGCTGGTGATAGCTGAGAGCAGTATTGCTTGATGGGTAGTGTCTGGTTTTGCCGCCATTTCCCGGGCAAATATGATGTAATCCATACCAAGCCCGAGCACCAGAAACAGTGCCATGATATGAAAAATAGTCAACGCCTGGCCGAATACCGCTACTAATGCAACAGCAATTAAACTGGCAGAGGCGGGAATAAGTAACAGCAAGGCGGCCGCGGCGCGGCGATACCACAGGCTTAACAGCACCCCAACCAAGGCATAGGCTACCAGTAACAGGATAATACCGGTTTCCCGCTGTGATTTAAGCGCCTGTGTCGCATTACCCAGTGTATTTACATACTCTACGCCTGGGATGGCGGCGGCAGCGGCGGCAAGCGCGGTTAAATCGCTGTTCTTGCGAATTAATCCGAAACTGTATATATCCTCGTCCTGTGCACTCCATAAGGGCGGGATAGCAGCCACGTGTTCTGCCATTGTGGCAAAATAAAGCGGCTTTTGCGCGGCGTCGGCATAGGCGGCTTTTGCGGTGGCTACCGTTGTCTTGGGCAAACCCAACGCGCTGGAAAATAAGTCCAGTGCCCCGCCATCGGCATATAATTTTGCCTGTAACGCATAGTTACGTGCCTGTACCTGAGGTGAGGGCACCCACTGTGCTGTACTGGTAATCATTTCCCTGTCCACGCCGGGCAAAGCATACAGTTGGTCTAAGGCATCAAATATCTGCTGCGGTTGCTGACCACGAATAAGTAAATACCGCCCGGGCTCATATACCTGGGTAAGCGCTGCCACCGCCTTTTCTTGCTGCAACAACGCTGGCGATACATGAAAAAACCCTCTTGGGTCGTCATTCACTTCGACCTTGCCAGCCAATAGATAAACCAGGCACACCGCAGCTATCGCCCCCCCTGCTGCACCTACCCCACGGGGGCTGCGGCCAAACATACGCTGACAGCCATGAATCATGCTTTTGAGCACGGTTTGTCTGGCTTCTATAGGTCGACGCACCACCCACGGCCCGAATAGCATTACGCTAAGCCAGGCCATGAATAACCCTGAACAGGAAAACAAAGCAATTTTCTGCAGGATAGCAAGGTCCGACAAACTCAATGCGCCATATCCCACCAGCGAGGTAATCATACTTAGCAGCATAGCCCGAAACAGGATGTTGTCGCGGCCCTTTTGAGCGGCTTCTGCCACCTTTTTATCGGCGAGGAAGTGGTAAAAGTAATGCAACGAATAATCAACAACAATGCCAATCAAACTGGCACCAAATACGATGGTGAGTATGTGGACGGAGCCATACAGCCATACACTGGCCAAAATTCCAAAACCCACCCCCGCGGCAATAGAACCAAGGGATAACAACAACGGTAACAGGGAGCGGAATACTAACAGCATCAACACCAGCACCCCGGTAATAGAACCAATCGCAATCAGTTGAATATCCGCCTTTGCAGACTGGGCGGAGTCAACAGCGAAAAAGAACATCCCCGAGTGCAGCACCGCTACATCAAACTCCTGACTAACGCGCTGCTCTATGGTATTAATTTGTTCATACAGCCGGAACTGTTCGGCCATGCCAGCGGGATATTCTTTGAACTTTACCGAAATTGAGACCGCAGACGAAGTGACGGTTTTGTCAGCTTGATTGTTTGTCGCGGGTGTATCCATTCCATCAGACATAGTAAGCAGATAGTCTGAAAACCAACCCAGTGGATCCGCTTCGAAAGGAATCAGTCTGACGCCCTCGCCCAACTGATATAACTTTCGCTGGGCGGCGTTCGCCAGTTGCGCCGCGCTTTTTGTTTCCAGTGCCCTACGCTGACTTTCAGAAAGAACATTAAAACGGTAGGGGGTAATGACGGTCAAATAGTCATCTAAAATGCGATCGCTATCAATAACAGTAAGATGCGGTAATGAGTTAAGCGCAGTTTGCAGGGCGGTGGCAGCCCGCTCGGTATTGCGCTTATCTGCGCCTTGCACCACTATCATAAAGCGTTGACTGACATCCGCAGTCAGCCTATTTAGGGCATGTAGCAGGCCCGCATCATTGTTTTTTTCCGGGTTGAGTTCGTTAATATTCGTATCAATCTGAATCGCCTGCGGGTAAAGCGTAGCGTAGAGTGTCCCGCCGATTAGTAGCAAAATCAGGCCCAGCCGGGCAAACAAAGTCAGGCTCACAGGTTAGAAAACGTCAAAACGGGAAGGAGAGCGTAGCACCTGGCACCAGTTTGTTTTGTCTGCGTACAGGTTATTACACTGCTCATAGGCACTTCGCTTGCCCGTAAAACTATACTGCTGAATGTGGTCAATCAACACCAGGGTATCCTGCCCCTTAACATCGGTTACCTTAATGCTGACAGCAGTTTGCGAGTCATCCTCGGTTTTACTGATATGAATGACGTCCAGACCTTTTTGCAACATCCCACTTTCAGGGTGTAACCGCACAGTTTTATCAGTTGCTTCGGTAACAGAAAACTCTTCAGCAAAGTACGCGGTATCTCCATTTAACAGGCGTACAAAAATGTTGGACATGATATAGCGGGTTATCCCAGTGAGCGGCGTAAGCGTACCATCATCCTCGGCTTTAAAATTATTCGTGCTGTTCACATACAACACGGCTTCGCTAAATGGTTTGCTGGTATGCCACACAAGCCCCAGATCACAGGAATAAAAGAAGTCACCGGTGGAGTTTAAGGGGACCGAGACCCCTTCAACCGCTTTGCGTTGGCTAAAGTGCCCTGAAAAGTTACAGCGCGATGGAAATATCGCGGAAAGCAGAGTTTCTTCCGTGTTCTTACTGTCTTTAGCCAGTACCGGTGAAGCGTCTGCAACGGCCAGCAAACAAAACAGGCCCAGCCAGGTAAAATACGTTTTTTTCATTATCTCTCTATCCATGCATTCACCGCTTTCATTAGAAAAGCCGGAGATTCGTATTGCGTAATTTGCGCAGGCATTGCCACCGCAAACTGGGTGGTTTTTGCTTTAGTAAATATTTCTCCGGTTAGCCGGTCTTTAATAATATAATTAATTTTCAGGCGGTTTTGCCATTCCGCTAACCACGATTCCACCACCACTTGCTGTTCAAACAACAGCGGCTTAATGTATTTCACCTGGATATCTACAATTGGAAAAAAGTACCCCTCTTTTTCCATCACACTATACGGGCAACCGATGTCCGCTAGCAGCGCGCAACGCGCCATTTCCAGGTATTTAGGATAATTTCCGTGCCATACCACGCGGTATGCATCAACATCAAAAAAAGGAATCTCGAGGTTTAATGCATGTTTTTTTATTGGCATGATGCTTCCCTGGAAAGTTCAGCAAACAGGTTTGTCGCCTTATGCGAAGTTGGTATTTGCATCAACGGCACGCTGGTGTTTTCCCGCGTACAGGGCATCAGGAGACCTGCCGACAGCGCTAACGCTTCCATCGGTTGCATAGCCAAAGCTTCATAGCATTGAGTTTCAGGCGCATTGTAGGCTGGCTTAATACGAAACAGCCTCACCGCAGCCTCTATAGCGTGGTGAAAAAAGCGCTTGTGTTGGCTGTTCATCATGTCGTCCTTTGCGGTTGCTCAAAAGCTGCTGATAAGCTCAACGTGTAATCTTCCAGCTGCTTTTTGTAATAGTTTTCCAGAAACACGGTAAGATGGCGATATTGCTGGGGCCGGGGTAACGTAATATCAATACAGTCCTCCACCACCAGCCTTTCGCTTGAACGTAAGGTGAAATTGAGGCCACCTGCAGGGATATCATACCATTTGTCGCCTTTTTTTAACCCCCGGGGAACGCACTGGATTATCACGGGCATTATCGGCGCACCAATAGCGACGGCGATATTCGCGGCTCCCCGTTTGAATCTTACAATGTTATCTGCTTTTGTGCGGGTCCCTTCTGGGAAAATAAGAATATTTTCGCCGGCCTTAAGTCTGGCTTCTGCTAACGGTAAAAAATGCTCAGCATTATTAGGGATAAAGCCGGCCTGACGAACCACCGGCCCAATGAAAAAGTTGTTCCAGATGGCGTTTTTCACAATACAGCAAATCTGCTCGTTCACCGCCAGCAGCAATACCACATCAATCAGTGATGGGTGATTCGCCGTTACAATATGTCCAGGGTGGACAGCCCGTAGCGACGCAATATCAAAATGATACCGAATTAACCCGAAAAAACGCAAAGTACGGATAAAAGTCAGGCAGCCTTTATGAATACACCAGCGAATTAAACGTTGTTTTTTAGCCGGTGAAATGGCAGATATCGGACTCATTAATCGAAAAACAGCGCCAATGAGCAGGGCAACTATCCCGAAAAACGCATAACTTACCCCCGCACAAAAAATTTGCCAGGTTTTATACAGCAAACGGCGTGGCCGCTTGCCTCCGTGGTGCTGTTTCGGGTTCACGGCGTCAGGCACAGAAACCTTCAATCTCTACCAACAAATCTTTGCGACAGATATCAGCCAGTGTATAAACCGCTTCAACCTGAGGGTAGTGCGTATCAAGCCAGTTGCGAATATAAGCAATATCATTGGCAAAACGAATATACACTTTAATTGCGACCAGTTCGCACTGGTCAGGGTTAGCGGTTGCCAGTAGGTGATTAATATTATCCATGGTCACATTAAGCTGCTTTTCTATATTCCCTTCTGCAATAGTTTGATGACCTTTGATACTAGCTGTACCGGATATAAAAAGAAATGACGCTGTACCCAGCTGCAACGCGGTAGCGCGGGCAAACGAAGGACTGGTAATACCATACTGGCGGGGGTATTCGTAAGCGTTTATCTGGTGGTGATTATTAAAGTGCCGGGGCTTAACCAAACTGGCGAAAACATAGAACACGGCCCCATCGGTATGATGGCCCAGGGCCGAGGCAGCTGGAAACGCCTCTGGCGCAATGCGTTTTTTTTCAAACGCATGCAAACGGCCGGTGCAAAACTTTTTATAAACTTCGTCATCACCGTCACCCGTATTAATCGATGGCAGGTAATTCCAGAAGCGAAAAGGATGCGCAAAACCGTGCTCATCAAGCACCGTTAACATTGCTTCATAGGCAATCTGGGTATGCTGTTCAATATTTTCGCATTCATCTTTGCTTAGCCAGCGCGCCACACAAATGATATCCGGGGTTTTAGACCAATAGCAATGATTTGACTGCCCCCGGCTAACTTTCCCGTTTACCGTCCAGACCTCGTTGATAGAGTTAGCACTGGCTTCTTCAAGCCCTGTGGCAATTAAGCCGTTACCAAACGCTTCGCATTGCACGTTTAATGGCATAACTGCCAATGTATTTTCTCTGGACAATAGCTCTGTGGCAGAAGTGGAACAAAAATGCTGTTTTAACATAAGCCAACTGGATGTGATGCAAGTTTAGAAAAGAATGAGGCTGAAAACAGGTGGAATAAATAATAGCACTGACCACTATCAGCACTTAGCTGCCGGGTAATGCAGCACACTGTTTTTTCAGGGAGCCATTCTGAGGCGCAAAATTAGTTTTTGAACTGGCGGTAGTTTAAACTAGCGAAAATTGAAAATAAAGCGAATGGCCCTGCCGGTTATCCAAGCCGGTTAACATTCACCAATACCAATAAACGACAACGTTGATGCCTAATACATACCCTCTAATTACACGCGAACCTGAAGATCCCCTTGCCTTCCTGACCCAACCGGTTGAGCAGCTTGGGCTGCCCGCTGGCCCCGTGTCAGCTAGACAGTTTATCAAGCACGTAAAGCGGGTGGCTACGGCCTTGCCCCCCGCTAAGCATGCCATTAACCTATGTGAGAACCGTTATCTGTTTCTGGTAGGGTTTTGTGCCGCTATCGTACAACGCATGACCACCTTGTTACCGCCCACCCCCAATATAGCCACGCAAGAGCAGCTTAACCAAGAGTATGACGGTTGCTTTATCCTTCATGATGGCAAAGATATCAGTACCCAGCTTCCCGCGTTTAATCTCATGTCAGTCAAACCTGATAGCGCCGAAGCCGGCGATGAGCCTGTACCCGCAATTGAAGATGGTTTTCTGGCGTGCATTAGTTTTACCTCCGGGTCGACCGGGAAATCCAAACCCAATCACAAGTATTGGCGCACCCTGCATCGTAGCAGTTTGATAAACTATACCTTTATGATTCCAGACTGTAATACGACCCTTTATCAACTGGCCACCATGCCGGCGCAACATATGTGGGGGCTGGAAACCTCAGCGTTACTGCCACTGTTCAGTAAAGTGTGTATGAGTGATGCAAAACCTCTTTTCCCGCAGGATATAATCGATATTTTTAGCGCCCTGCCCGCGCCCAAACAGTTAGTATCGACCCCGGTTCATTTACGTGCGTTATGCGCTGATATGTCAGGCACATTGGCCGCCCATTCTGTGCTTTGCGCCACCTCGCCCCTCACTGTCGAACTGGCCCAGGAAGTAGAGCAAAAATTCAATGCGCCCTTGCGCGAGGTATATGGGTGCAGCGAGGTAGGGTCTATGGCGGTAAGAAGAACAGCGCAGGAAAAAGCCTGGTTGAAGTTTGCCGGGATACACTTTGCACAACAAGGCGATAGCACCCTTGCCAGTGCTGAACACCTGCCCGAAACTATCGCTTTACAAGATTTTATTAAGTTCCATGAACATAATCGGTTTGTCCTTTGCGGCAGAGCAACCGACCTGGTGAAAATAGCCGGTAAACGGGGCTCGTTGTTTGATATCAATCAAACTCTGCTCACCTTCAAAGGGCTTGAAGATGGCATTGTTATTCATCCCGCCTCTGGCGACCGGGTCACCCGTCTGGTAGCCATTGTAGCGTTAAAGCCGGGGGTTGAAAAAACCGCGCTGATGCGTTTTTTACAGGCAAAACTAGACAGTGCTTTTGTACCCCGGCCTGTTTATGTAGTAAAGGCCCTGCCCCGGGAACCCAATGGCAAGTTATTGAGAAAAAACATCGACGCGCTGCATGCATCGCTGAAAAAGAAACCTCGCTAAGTGCATGTGTCCAGGGTGCCTGTCTTCTTTGAAGCACTTTCTTTGAACCATGCGCGGCGGCTTTTTTCGTATGGGCGAAAACCTTTGGCGTGGTTTCGCTCGCGCTTTTTGGCGGTACCTTCGTATGAGTTACCAAAAGACCGGGTAAAGTCAGCCGCTGGGTAACAACCTTTAATAGCGCGCCGTATTTCTATCCCCCCTTATGCCTCCCCCATATTGCCGGTACAAATAGCTGGAATGCCAAGCCTGGCAGGTTTCAGTGATCATTGGGGCACATACTCTGCCGGCGGTAGCCGCCATAAAGCCGGCGGGAGTGGCAGTCTAAATAGCCGTTTTAGGTGCTACCGGTCGGCGCAAAACCGAGAGGCTTGCCGTGGCCAGGCAGTCTATCTCACCGCCGTCTTGGGGGGTTGTCCTAATTGAGCAATTGAAGGTGGCCAACTCATCGCCGACCAACGCAGTTTCGGCGCAATAAACATTATAAGAGCCGGGAGCAAAATAGTCGTGGCTGGTTTTAAATCCCCGGGTGCCAAGTAAAAAACCCAGATGGGGCCCGACTTTGCCTAACTGACGCTGGTGTCCGGCGATCAGTGCAGCCGTTTGCCCCATATATTCAAGCCCTATCCATGCCGGAACACCTTTGCCGGCTTCAAAAAAAGGCGCGTGTTCATCAACAATAACCCTGGCAGAAGAGGATGTTTCGTTGACCTCTAACAGGTTATTGATAAGTAACATCGGCGGGCGGTGCGGGATTAAATCAAACAGCCGGGGGTCAAAGCGGTTATCGTGGGACATTACTTTGCTTCCTGTTGATTGCCCGCGGGCGTAGCGACACTCGTACCGGGCTGCCAGAAGTCATAAAAATTAAACCACTGGTACGGTGCATTCAAGCAGTGTTCTTCTAGCTTCGTAGAAAATTGCTGCGCATAACTTTGCAAATCCTGTTGGCGAGTTTTGCGGTTAATTTGCAGCTTGTCACATAACGGCGAAACATCAAATAGCACCTTATTATCAACCGCTTCGCTGCGATAGGCGAACATCAGCTTAACCGGGCATTCCAGCGCCTTCGCCAGCATATAAGGGCCAATAGGTAACGGCGCCTGCTCGCCCAAAAACTGCACTTCAACGGTACGTTCCAAGCCGCTTAACGGTACCCGATCGCCAGCAATGAAAACCCATTCTCCAGCATCAACTTTGTCTTTCAACTGCATGATGGTGGTAACATCAAATTCATCCACCTGAAATACATTCAGCCGTGAAGCATCATTTTCTTTCTGCATCATTTTTACAAAGTTACCGGCATGCTTATCATACACCAGAATATTGATTACCTGGCTACGGTAGCGGTGCATAAACCCACGACAAAATTCGAGGTTCCCAAAATGGGAGCCGATAATAAGCTGTCCGCGGGGATCCTCGTGTAAAGCGTCAATTTGTTCTGGCGAGGTCAGCACGAAATCGTCAGTGGAAAGCTCATCCAGCCAACCCAGCATTTTATCCAGAATGACTTCCGCAAAGCTTTTGAAATGCAATAACACATGGCGGTAGCCCGGTTTGCTCTGCCACCATTCGGGGCGGCACCGGTAGTGCGCCAGCAGGAACTGCAACGAGGCTTTACGCTGCGCTGAGCGGCACAACACGAAGTACAAAGCTACCGGGTACATGATGAGGGAAAACACCCGCCGCCCGCCTATCCGATAAATCAGAAACACCAGACGCATTGCCGCCAGTGTGCCACCTTCGCGGATTTGCGACCAATGCTGTTCCGTTGGTGAATGTGCTACCGGCATGTTAGCGCAGCAATGCTTTAAGGCGGGTGAAAAGCAACTTCGGTAAGCGCACCAGCATGCCACACAACAGCCGAATATTCAGCCGGATGAGCATCAGGTTGTCTTTCAGGTAATGAAAATGCGACACCGTATCTTCGTGATAAACCACCTTGGTAGGAATAAAGTGCACATCAATCCCGGCCCACACCGCCTTCACTAACAGTTCGGGATCAAAATCCATGCGTGGACCAAGATAATAGTTATCAAACACATGCTCAATTTGCTTGATAGGATAAACCCGAAACCCACACAGGCCGTCTTTGATTTTCAGCGAAAGTGTTTCTATCGCCATCCAGAAATCGGAAATTCTGCGCCCGTATTTTCTGGCAAGCGGGGCCGTTTCATCAAAGTAGGGTTTGCCAGAAATAAACGTTTCAGGATGCGAGCGGCTGTATTCCAGCAGTTTCTGGGCGTCGTTAATATCGTGTTGACCGTCAGCGTCCAGTTGCAGCACGTGGCTAAACCCCATAGCGCTGGCGTGATAACAACCGGTGATCACCGACGCCCCTTTACCACGGTTGGTCTGATGCTTTACCAGGTGAAAATCGGCATAGGGAGCGAGCAATTCGGCGACTTTTGCCACGCTTTCTTCGCCACTACCGTCGTCTACCACAATACAGGGTAAGTTCAGTGAGGCCAGTGCAGGCAGAAACTTTTCAAATAACACGTGATGTTTATAATGGGGAATAATAATGCAGTATTTCATAATGCGCTAAACTTAAAACTGCCTGTAGAAAAAGACTCAGTTTGGTTGGAAAAATTGAATGTGACACTTTGCTTCACGGCGTTGTAGTGCAACGCAAGTTGCATCGCCGTACCGGGCATCACCATGGATTTAAATTTGATGTTGGTTAATTGATGAAAACGCCCCGCCTGCACGAATAACGCTTTGGCCAGTTTCCCCGCCCAATCAATTTGTACCACGCCAGGTAACACTTTATGGTCCGGGAAATGGCCGTCAAACCACGTCAGGCGCTCATCTACTATCAGGGTTACCTGCGCAGAATTGGCATCGCTACTGACCTTCGTAATTGTCGGTCCTTCCTGCGCGTTGAACAGTGCTTTTAATGCATCTATATCAGTCTTCAACAATGTTATGCTTCTTCTTGTAATATTGGCGGTAGACCAGTTCAGCGATGATAAATACTGCAATAAACACATAAAACAGTAAACCATTGTAAAGCGTCCACATTGCCAGGCTACCGTACCATGCTGTCCATGCGGCCACCAGGGCATTAAGTAGTAACAGAGTGCCCCAGGTCAGGCTAAGCCGACGAAGGTAGCCAGAGGCTTCAGATGGCAGTTGCTTGCCGCCGACGCTGGCGAAACGTTCGATTAAACTTTGTTTATCGTTTAGTGAAGCAAGGAATAGCAGCCCCATGCTGGCACTCATCATCACCGGGTAACATTTGAGCAGGATGGTACTATCCAGCAGGATAATTGCAGCGCAAAATAACACTACTATCGCGGTTAGCAACCAATCACTGACGCGGCGCATACTGCCCATAAAGACCACGCGAATAATGGCAATACATAGCAGGGCCACACCGAACCACCGAGGGTTTATCGTATCAATGTTCAGCCAGACCACAAATGGGTAGGCCACGGATGCCAGAATAGCCAAAAGCGGCACCAGGTCTTTTACGCCCCGCGTTTTTGGTGGGATCGTCATGCCAACACACTTAATCGGTAATTGCCAAGGATCTGCCGCTCTTCGTCATCAATCTCGGTGGTGGCATCATCGCTTAACATGTTCTCAAAATACCCTTTGAGTTTTCGCATCAGGATAATGTTCGTCTCCAGGGCCTGATTAACATCGACCTTGGGATTTTTCAGTAGTTCATTTAATGCCTTCAGACACGGAACCTGAAATTGATCCATAAAGTTACCTTGGGCTGGCAATACCAAACGCTGTTTTGCACGTTCCCTTAGCAATGTCTGCATCTCTTTATTTAGTTTCTGAGCTTCCAGCAACCCCGGCAACATCTTACGCATGGTTTTAAGGTCGTCGGTGGTATCGGTGAAAAACAGTAAGGCAAACACGCCCCAGTAGTAGGTGTAATCCCATACCAGCTTGATGGACATCATTTTACGGTCGCCGAAGCCGCCGTACTGATCTTTATAAATCGACAAGGTATTTTCGAAGAACGAATCGTAAAACTTATGGAACAGCGCCGCTTCAAAGCGAATATCCTGACCCTGTCGGTCACGCTCAATCAGATTCGTCACAAAGGTGTTGTTCAGGGCTATAAAGTCGCTGCCCGGCGAATAGAAGGGATCGGTGAAAGCCCCGGCTTCGCCGGTCATCGCCCAGCCGTCGGCTGAAAACATTTGTTTGCAGCCATAGGAGTAGCCTTTCATCACTTTAAAGTCCAGCAGGTTGGCGCCTTCGATGGCGGCAGCGCACAACGGGTGTTCCTGTTGCAGCCAGCTTATAGTGTCATTAAAGGTTGCGATGCCGCTATCTGCCAACGCCTTATCGTCCATTACAATGCCAAAGCTGGTGGCGCCGGACGCCAGCGGAATGATCCACACCCAGTACCCGGGGCCCATTAAATGATTGGTACTTAACCAGCGCTTACCCGGCTCACATACCCGATTCTGCCAGTGCGGGTTCGCAGACCATTCATCAATAATCACACGCTTATTGATGCGAAAGAAAACCGCGTTGCCGTGATGGCCGGTTTCTGTTTGCAGGTTCAGTTTGTTTCTAAGTAGCGCTTGTCGCCCTGCTGCATCTACCAACCACCGGCCGTGAACGGTGATAGTATCGCCGTTACGGTGACACGTTAGCGTATGGTTTTTATCGCCAAGTTGAATATCTTCAGGCACAGTACCATCAAGAAATACCACCCCTTTGTCTTTCAACAGGGTGTAAAGATGATTCTCCAGCGTGCCTCGTTCAATCTGATAAGCAGGAATGCCAAACAGTTCACTTACACCCAGCTCGTCATACTCACTGTAGTCGTCTTGGCCATGACCAAAGAACAGCCTTAAGCCATATTTGCGTAGATGCTTTTCTTTAAAATGCGCCTGCAAACCCAACACACGGGAAAAATAATGCGCCCCGATTTCCACGGTCGATTCACCCACCTTTGCAGTGGTGTCGTCTACTGGGAAGGTGTTTTTTTCAATAATAGTGATAGCGTAGGATGCATCGCGGTTAAGCAGTTGCAATGCCAGGCTCATGCCAGCCAGGCCACCGCCGGCGATAATAATGTCCGTATTCAACTGACTCATCGCTTATTCTTCGCAGGAAATAGTTAACGCGGTGCCACTGCTTAAAGGCATTACTATCTGACCTTCTGGATGTTTTAGAAGCTCAGCCAGACATAATACTTTTGCCGCCGGATTTTTTGCATACAACTGCCCAATATAATCACTGTTGCTGCGTAATGCGGGCCAGGTTGCCTGTTCATCCTGTTTAACACGAGCAGTCACCAATTGCCCCTGAACATTAGCGTCGTGTGGAAACACCACCAGCGAAAACGCGAAAGTTTCCTGGTTCGCTAAGACCGGCGTTAATATGTCTGCCACGGGTGCATCATAAAAAGTCAGCAGCATGGGGGAGTGTTCCGTTTCACACTGAATCATCGCTTCAAGTAGCGTCAGGGAAACTGATGCTTCATACCCTGCCACAGAATTGGCTGCACACATGGTACCCGTGCTAATCGTCCAGTATCCGGCCGGCGCGTTATGCACAGAATTGTGGAATTTGGTGGGCGATAATTCTTTATGTTCTGAGGCCAGTGTTTTACACATATAGTCTGTCAAATCAGTATCACCAAGCCCGGAAACAAAGACGCAGGTCAGCGTATTAGGCTCGACACCCGCCTCTTTTGTGGCCTGCCACGAACTTTCAACGGCTAATCTTACCGGCAGCGGTGCCCGGCGTCGTTCATTGGCGGGGATAATGCCGGGCTTCGGACCTTTCAACTTAGTTTCAGGAAGCGCTGCACCATTTAATAATGCTTGCAAACCCTGCCAGTTTTCAAAATAACTGCCCCAGGCGCCCACGCCTACAATTTTACATTTCAGTTCTTTTGCCTGCATATTACTCAGCCCTGCTAAACAAAAGTGTACAATTATTGCCGCCAAAGCCGAATGAATTGGTCATTACATGTTGACACACTTTTGTTTCATCGGCGGCTTTGATAGAAAAATTCAATGCTTCGTCCAGCGTTTCTAAGTTCTTAGAGCCCGGGATCACGTTGGTGGATAGCGTATCCATTGCCACAATGGCTTCAGTGATACCCGCCGCGCCTAAAGTGTGTCCCATCCATGCCTTGGTTGATGAACAGCGTACGGAGTCGGGAAACAATTCAGATATCAGTTTGCCTTCAATCAAGTCATTGGCCCGGCTGGAGGTTCCATGCAAATTGATATAATCAATATCGCGAGGGGTCAGCCCGGCACGACTCAGCGCTTGGGTCATCGACAAGCGTGCACCGAGGCCCTCGGGGTGGGGGTGAGACATATGATAGGCATCTGAGCTTTCGCCATAACCGGCCAGCCTTATTCCCCGGCCATTATCGTTCTCGCCAGCCCGTTGTAAAACCGCGAAACCAGAGGCCTCGCCAAGGTTAATACCATCACGGTGCTGATCAAAGGGTTTACACGGATTCGCAGATAGCAATTGCAGCGAATTGAAGCCGTGCAATACGCTCAAGCATAAGGTATCCACGCCGCCAACCAGTACCGCATCAACAATCCCGGTGGCCAACCAGCGCGCACCGGTAGCAAACACCTTAGCAGACGATGAACAGGCCGTATTGATAGTCAAAGACGGGCCTTTTATACCGGTAAGATGCGCGGCAAAAAGAGCAGGCGCATGAGGGTTATGGACATTTGGCTGGATGAATTCTTCGCTGAGGGTATGGTCTTGGTTAAGCTTGGTGTACGCTTCTTCGGTGCGATCGATACTGGATGTACTCGACCCCATTATCAAACCAATTCGCGCCGCGCCATACTGGTTAATCAAGTTGGTTACGGTATGGCGGATAGTGCCCTGCGCATAACCTAGTGCCGCCAACGCGTTATTCCGGCTCTGCCACTGACCCAGGTCATTAACCTCAGCAATTTCCCCTACCACACCCACCCAGGTATCAATAGCAGACCCTGGCAGGTTGTTTTTAATCAGGCCGCTTTTATGCTGCCTCAGGGAGGCCCGTAATGCACTGATATTTACCCCAGCTGCTGAACAGGATTCATAGTCAATGATATCTATTTTCATGTCGGTAGAATGGCCCCGCTAAATTCGTTTTTACCGCTCAATTGATAAGACGCTGGCCCGGTATTATTTATTCTTTTCAACAAATGCCGTTAAGCTTCTCAACGTTTCAAATGCTTCACGAGTACCTTCGTCTTCGGCTTTAATTTGCACACCGTATTCTTTTGATATTGCTAGAGAAATCTCCAGTGCATCAATAGAATCAAGACCTAACCCATCACCGAACAATTGTTCTTCAGGGTCAATTTCTTCTGCTTCCATGTCTTCAAGGTTGAGGGCGTCAACCAAAAGCTGAGCCATTTTCAATTCGGATGCTGTTTGTGTAGCCATAGTTTATATAATCCTTACTATGAACGCTTCTATCGCAAAGGGCGCTAGTCTAAACTAATGTTACATTAAAAACTATTTCTGCAACCTTGTATGTTTTGTGATTTCACCCCTTCCTATCCCGTGGCAGACATTGCCGATGAAGAGGTTCATTTATGGCTTATCGATACCAATGATGTTCTCCCCTCAAAGGTCCTGGATGATGGGCTAAGCTTGTTGTCTGATGGCGAAAAAAACAGAATGAAACAGTTTCGAAAGGCTGCCAGGCAACATCAGTTTTTGATAGCTCGCGTTGCGTTACGTTGCATTCTTAATGCACTGTTAAACCACCCTGGTGCCCGAGATCTCAGGTTCTCCACCAACCCCTATGGAAAACCGGCACTTGCCAATAATAGTGAAAATATACAGTTCAACCTGTCTCATTCCGGCAGCATTATATTGATTGCAGTCACGCTTGGGCGTGAATGCGGCGTAGATATTGAACACATTGATAACACCAGAAATATTTACGACCTTGCTCGGTTTTACTTTCACCCGGCTGAATACGGCACACTGCGTGGCTCCCATAATGTTCCTGCAGATATTCTACAATTTTATAAATTGTGGACATTAAAAGAGGCTTTTATTAAAGGCGAAGGAAAAGGTATGGCAATACCCGGAAATGGGTTCTATTTTTGTAATACTGAAGCAGCCAACCCCCGGCTTAGGGTGGCCGATCCAGCCTTAGCCGCTCACCCCCACTGGCTGTTCCACCATCAAGTTTACAACGACGCATTCAGTTCTGCCCTCGCGATAGCATCCCCCCCAGATACAGTATTAAACATCAGCCGTAGGCGGCTACTGTTTAACCCCCTCACTTAACCAAACAAAGATTGCTTTGAATAATGATGTTTCTGGTGCTGGCGTTTTTACCTTCGTTATGAACCTGAGAGCAAAAGCGGTGAGCAGATAGCCACGGGCGGCCGCCCAGTTGCTAAAACCAATTGCTAAAACCAGTTACTAAAATTAGTGCAGTTCGTGGCTAGCCTAACGCATATAGCTGGCTGGGTAGGCTTCATAGGTGGAATAGATTGGATAAAGGTTGCTGGTAAGGGCTGAATGCTGAGTTTTCCAGCGTCCGTATTAAACAAAAACACGTAGAGGATAGCGAGCTGATGCCACCTATTTCACTTTCTACAACTCTCACCATACAAGGCAAATTAGACTAAGCCATGTGAAATAAGCCATTTAAAAATAACGCTTTCCCCTTCATTCTTATTTTGACTTACCCCTCCACTTTACTTTTAACATAGCGGGGATGGTATTCCCTGCTGCGTTTTGGCAATTATCTATCACCCTTAGCTGATTTTCCTGGTTAACGGCTTGCCAGATAGCTGGGCATATCTGACCTAACCAAGGCGACCAAAGGCCTACATACACCTATGGCCAACACCAGCATTACCCTCATAACCTGGCGCTACGCTGCCACAATATAGCCGGTTGAAAGCCAGGTTGCGGGTTTGACCCTATGAGGGTTTTGTTCAAAGCACTTAGGGTTATTTCAGGCCCAGCGTATGTGTATAGATAGGCGGCGAGCGTTACTTTTTGAGGGGCTTTAGATGGGCACTGAAACAAGGTCGCCAAGCCTGCCCTGCACAGATAGCAAACGCAGGCTCAAAACGAGCCTGCTTGCATAAGACGTGACACACTTTACACGGCTACCTACCTGAGCAGCAGATTACAATTCGGTAGGAATATTTTTAATCTCTTCCAACCAGACCTCTGCCTCGGCATCGCTGGGCGCGCGCCAGTCTCCCCGCGGTGACAGAGAACCACCCGAACCAACTTTGGGCCCATCAGGCAAGGCTGAACGTTTGAACTGGCTAATTTTGAAGAAGCGATAACAGAACACCTCCAGCCAGTGTTTGATATCCTCCAGCGTGTATTCATTGCGACTTTCGGTTGGCAGCGTACTGGGCCATTTTCCCTGGCTTGCATCACACCATGCATGGTAAGCAAGAAACGCGACTTTTGAAGGTCGCACACCAAACCGGGTAATCCAATATAAATTAAAATCCTGTAGTTCGTACGGGCCTATTTTATCCTCGGTTTTCTGCGCAGGTTCGTCAGAACTGTCCTCGCCTGGCACCAATTCAGGCGATATTTCGGTATCCACAATATCGGTTAAAACGTTGCAGGTATCAGCGTCAAATTCATCTTGGTCAGCTATCCAGCGTATTAGGTGCTGAATTAATGTTTTGGGCACACTGCAATTTACGTTGTAGTGAGACATGTGATCGCCCACGCCATAGGTCATCCAGCCCAAACCAATTTCTGATAAGTCGCCCGTTCCCAATACTAACGCGTGGTTTTGCCCAGCCAGCCTGAACAAATGTGATGTACGCTCGCCGGCCTGAACATTTTCAAAATTGACATCGTAAACTTCCTCGCCCTTAGCATAAGGATGCTCAATATCTTCAAGCATTTGATCACAGGAAGGTTGAATGTCGATTTCTTTGGCAGTAATTCCTAAGCTTTCCATCAGTATATGCGCATTACTCTTGGTTTTACTGCTGGTAGCATAAGCGGGCATAGTATACCCAAGGATATTGGCACGCGGTAAGTTCATCCGGTCCATTGTTTTAGCGGCCACGATAAGGGCATGGGTGGAATCAAGCCCGCCCGATACACCTACCACGAGCTTGGTAAAACCAGATGCAGTAAGCCGTTTTTGTAGTCCATGAATTTGGATATTGTAAGTTTCATAGCACCGCGTATCTAAATCATCATTATTGGCAGGCACAAACGGGAACCTGTCCGCTTCTCGTAAAAGCGGCAAACCGGCCTCAGCAGGGTTCAGGGTGAAATCAATACGGCGTACTTTTGCTACCTGTTCCCGGTGCACACTTACAGAATCATGAAAACTGGTTAAGCGCATCCGATCCTGGCTTAATCGCTCTAAATCAATATCAGCCACAATCAGGTCTGCTTCAGGGGTAAACCGGCCGGCTTCCTTTAGCAAAATGTCGTTTTCAAAGATTAACCCATGCCCATCCCAGGCCAGGTCGGTAGTGGATTCGCCAGGCCCTGCGGCAGCATACAAATAGGCAGAAACACAGGCCCCTGATTGCCGGGCGCATAGGTCTCTGCGGTAGCGGGCTTTGTCTATTGTAATATTACTGGCTGACAGATTTGTTAATAATGTGGCACCTGCTAGTGCGGCATAGGAACTTGGCGGAATGGGCGTCCATAAGTCTTCGCAAATTTCGCTATGAATACGCAAATGTTTCACATCTACGGCATTATAAATAAGGTCTGAGCCAAACGGGACACGTTCGCCTAACAGGTCTATTTCGTTAAGCAGACAGTCACGCCCCGAGGCAAACTGCCGCTTTTCATAAAACTCGCGATAATTGGGTAGAAAGGTTTTAGGCACTACCCCCAGCACTTTGCCGTCGTGTATAGCCAAGGCACAATTATAAAGTGCTCCTTCCACTTGCAATGGGGAACCCACCAGCAGTAGCGGCCGCAGCGATCTAGACGCGGTTTTGATTTTTTCGATAGCTTCTTCGCAGGCATCCAACAATGTGTCCTGATGAAACAGATCACCACATGAGTAAGCACTGATGCTTAATTCAGGAAACAAACATACCGCCGCGCTTTGCGATGCAGCACGTTCTGCCAGGGCAATGATTTGCGAGCTATTATAAGCGGGGTCGGCAACTTTCACTTCGGGTATACAGACTGCTACCCGAGCGAACCCGTGCGTATAGATGTTATTAAACGATTGGTTTTTGTTCACAGATATTCTTCCAGATTAATGTCGTAGGAGAAAGGCGTAGCAGCTTTGCAGGTTTGGGTCATCTGCGTCAGGGCTGTGCGTTTTGTCTCGTCGTCTGCGCAGACAAACAAGTCAGGGGGGACTATCAAATCGAACTCGCGCATATAGGCATCCTGCGCGGTAAACTGAACGCAAATATCACCGGTAAGACCAGCCAGAATTAAGGTTTCGGCCCCAAGATGCTGTAATAATGTTTCCAGGGTGGTACCAAAAAAACCGGAATGGCGGGCTTTTATGACAAAGTAGTCGTCGTCATCCGGATGCAGTATCCGGGTGACTTCTTCACCTCGGACATCATCTTCCATAACGTGTTTCACCAATTGTCGGAAATCTGAGCGCCATTTACCGAAATTGTCATTTACGTAAATCGTAGGAATTGATTTTTTGCGAAGTTCGTTTTTAAACTTTTCGATATTGCGGGCTGCCTCAAGCGCTGGAGGGAGCATTTTCTCGCCATCTTCAAACTCAAGGTCATTTATCATGTCGATAACGATTAACACCAGTTTACTTTTATCCGGAAAATCAGCTGGCTTGTTCATGCGTCGGCTCCATAAGACAAATTTGTTTATTCAATAGAATCACTGCGTTCACCAAGTGTGAAACTGACTCGCACGTTACAGATATGTCATGATGGGAGGATTCAGATCAGTCTGAACCTAAACACTTTAAGAAAAATAAGCTGTCCGAAATCGTGATACAAAGGAACTATTAAATGAGCGAAGCAAAATATCTGAATTAAAGAATAAAAAATAACGAACGCTGATTTTAATATAATATGTATGCCGATAAATGGCAGGGCAATAGTGATATACAAATATCTATGCCTGTATCTGGGTAATGCGGGTAACTAAGGGATACGGTTTTATGGTGACCCTGTATTGGCTATTTTGCACAAAGCCACGCTTAGGGTGCTATAACGGGTTTGCTATTTTATTATTTAAAAGTTGATGCCTGAATGGCAACTAGCGCGTAAACTGTGAACCGGCGGTGCTTCAGCGCAAACCCATAAGCTATTGAAATACCCTCAACTTGACCACGCAACACCTACTTCCTATAAGGCTGGCACATGGACACATCAGAATCGGTAAAAGATACCCAGAAAAGGGCGTATCCGGCCACCTATCCTAAAGAAACTTATCAAACCAGATTGCTCAAAGTACTTGTTACTTTAGCCGTGGTTTATACCCTATACTTGGCAAAATCACTGCTGATTCCACTTTTTTTCTCGGCATTTATTGCCTTGCTATTAAGCCCGCTGGTTAGCGTGGCCAGAAAATTTTATATACCTCGGACCATATCGGCTACTGCGCTAATGGCTTTACTGGTGACGCCTTTCACATTCTTAGGCCTGGAGCTTGCCGAACCTGCAGAACGCTGGATGCACTCACTACCCAAAATAGCAGCCGAAATAACTCAGGAAATTGACGAGATAAGCAACAATCTTGAGGTGGAAAAAACCCCGCCGGACGCTGCAGCGAAGGAAGAGGATGCCTCATTTTTTGACTGGTTCAGCGATGACGATGAGGATGCAGAAGCCCCCGTAGCCCAGCAGGAAAACAGCACCACGGTCACTGATAAATTAAAGCAAAGCGGCATTGAGATGGGCCTTACAATGTTCAGTAGTGCCCCCCTACTGCTGGCACAGATATTCGCGTGTATTATTCTTATTTTCTTTTTACTCGTTTTCGGCCCTGGGTTATTTAGCGTATTTATT
The DNA here is from genome assembly GCA_003056425.1 of Alteromonas indica. Taxonomy (GTDB): domain Bacteria; phylum Pseudomonadota; class Gammaproteobacteria; order Enterobacterales; family Alteromonadaceae; genus Alteromonas; species Alteromonas indica. The sequence goes on along the minus strand of PYVY01000008.1, from coordinate 100,446 downwards.
AAAGATTTCCCTATCGTTACCAACAAAAGACGCGCTCTGGTTCTGGTGAATCAGATTCAAAGAGAGCTATCCGGGTATATCGTTACCATAAGTATTATTAATGCGTTTTTAGGCCTTGCTACCGCGGCTGTGTTTACCTATATGGGAGTTGACGACGCGTTATTGTGGGGCGCGCTGGTAGCGTTAATGAACTTTGTGCCTTACCTGGGCGGATTAGCTAGCTGCAGTATATTGCTGGTAGCAGGCGTGGTGCAATTTGGCCTGGTCAGCGCTGCGCTTCTGCCCGCCATCCTGTTTCTAGGTATTAACATTATTGAATCGCAGTTAGTTACGCCGGCGGTATTGGGCAAAAGTATGCAGCTTAACCCCCTGATAATTATATTGTGGCTGTCTGTTACAGGATGGTTATGGGGCGTAGTAGGCGTATTGCTTGCCGTACCATTATTAATGAGTTTTAAAATTATTCTGAAAAATTTGGGCGTACTACCCCATTGGATAAAGCTTATTAAATCGAAATAAATAACTCAATATATGTAGCCTTTATATTACACATTTTTACGTACGGAATACCCGCTTAAGCCGCTATGTTGAAGAACGCCGGGTAGTTATTAATACCCGGCTGCCCTACCCGAATTATTCTTTTTCTACCCTGCAGAAACTGTATTCACGCAATTGCCTATGACGTGCCTACCACATTATTTTTTGTCACAATAATATTCACAGAATACATATTTATCGACACCATCAATACGCTCATCATGGACCCGATTACCCGGTTTTTCTTATGCTGCCCATACAATAGCAAATTCCATAAGAATATAGGCAAATCTCGTTATCACCGTTTATGCAATAAGGCGTTATTATGTGGGTTGCTATTAAATAACGGATTCCAAATATCATGGTTAGCGTTAAGCCTTTGCTATTCTTATGCTTTTCAATGGTCAGCCTTGCGGCTATGGCTGATACTGCCAGAATCGATATCTCCATTGATACACAGCGCCCAGGTGCGGTATTAAATAAAAATATTTATGGTCAATTTATGGAGCATCTTGGCCGTGGTATTTATGAAGGTGTATGGGTAGGAAAAGATTCGCCAATCCCGAATAAGAATGGATATCGCTTAGATGTATTACAGGCGCTAATCGACCTGAAAGTTCCCCTGTTACGTTGGCCTGGCGGTTGTTTTGCTGATGAATACCACTGGCGAGATGGTATTGGCCCTCGGAATGAGCGGCCGCGAACCGTCAACAGCAACTGGGGCGGTGTGATAGAAGACAATGCATTTGGTACACACGAATTTTTCGAATTTGCAGAACTGGTGGGGGCACAAACCTACATTAATGGCAATTTGGGTACGGGTAGCCCAAAAGAGATGGTCGAATGGCTGCATTATATGACATCGGATGCCGATACCACGGTCGTGCGGGAACGCAAGAAAAATGGCCGTGAGCGCCCTTTCAAAGTGGATTATTTTGCCGTGGGCAACGAAAGCTGGGGCTGCGGTGGCAATATGACACCAGACTATTATGCCGATCTCTACAAACAATATACTACCTTCTTAAAGGCACCAGAAAATAACCAGCCGAAATTTATTGCCAGCGGTGGTACCGACGTTCAGACCAACTGGACGCAGACGTTAGCAGAAAAAATAAAGCGGTCAGGCAATGTACGTATGGATGCTATTAGTCATCATTATTACACCCTGCCCACAGGCGACTGGGAAACCAAAGGCAGCGCCACGGGCTTCCCTGAAGAGCAATGGTTTTCAACCTTGCAGCAGACTCTGCGAATGGAAACATTCATTACCGATAATGTTGCCATCTTGGATGAACTTGATCCTGAACAGGAAATTGGGTTTTATGTAGATGAATGGGGAACATGGTATGACGTGGATAAAGGTACCAATCCTGGCTTCCTATACCAGCAAAATACGATACGCGACGCAATTGTCGCAGGGTTAAACATCCATATTTTCAATCGCTACGCCAAGCGTGTACAAATGACGAATATTGCACAGATGGTCAATGTATTGCAGGCGATGATTCTGACCGACAAAGAAAAGATGTTGTTAACCCCTACCTATTACGCGTTTAAAATGCATATCCCATTTCAAGATGCGACCTATCTGCCGGTCAACTTAAGTGATACGCCGCTGTATCAACATGGTGATGACGCTATTCCCGCGCTTAGTGTGTCGGCGGCAAAAGCGTTAAATGGCGATATCTATATTTCATTAATAAACACACAAGTTGACAACGCTGTCGAGGTAGCTTTACCCCAGGTTAGCCAAGTTAAAGGAAAATTATTAAATAGTAGGGACATGGATGGACACAATACGTTTGACCATCCCGATAATATTCATCCAACAGACTATACCGCTACCGAGGTAAACGGGAGCACGGTTATTTCGATACCTGCCAAATCACTGATGGTACTTAATCTGGGCCAGCTCTAATTCGCGGCTGAGCGTCCTACGGATTCATAGTTAGCATACTACGCTTTCGTGGGGCCTGAGCCCGCAGAGTTTGTCTGGCATAGCCTGAAAGATGGATGTCTATCGAGGTAAGCTGACTAAACGAGATTCGGTGGGTGTCTAGCAATATCCCCACCGTATAATCACCACCCGTTTTACTTTGGACACCCTCCTTCTATAACCATGGGTTCACATGCCCCTCCGGAAAAAGAAAGGTGGGTGTCTAGCAATCTCCTCACCTTACAATCAACATCCGTTTTAGTTTAGACACACACCTTCTATAACCATGGGTTCACATGCCCCTCTGGAAAAGAAAGGTGGGTGTCTAGCAATCTCCTCACCTTATAATCAACATCCGTTTTAGTTTAGACACCCACCTTCTATAACTATGGGTTCACATGCCCCTCTGGAAAAAGAAAGGTGGGTGTTCAGGCTAAGTAGTTGGCCATAGACCCTTCTAAAAACCCTGCTATTGCCTATCGATTATCCTGCGTAAGGTGGGTGTCTACGCGATGTAGCGTATCGCCGTGATACGTAGCTTACGTGGTGTGTTAATTGGGCAGCTAAGGAGGAACGCTACCTTACGTAAATTAGCAGGGTTGTCTCGGCCCACGGCTACGACCCTGCTTTCATGCTCAGATGCAGCGCTATTGATTAAACCGTCGCGATGCAATAGTTTAGCGCTCACTTCACTTTGTAAAAGAGTTTCGCGTGTTTTATTTAGTCGCTGTCACCCTCTTATGGGCATTTTCCTTTTCCCTGATAGGTGAATACCTGGCGGGCGCTGTGGATAGCTACTTTGCGGTTTTAACCCGGGTAACGTTAGCTTCCTTAGTGTTTTTGCCCTTCCTGAAAGTTTCGCTTTTAACCGCTACGCAAAAAGGAATCCTTGCCTTGCTGGGGGCGCTACAGCTGGGGGTAATGTATATCTTCTTCTATCACTCCTTTATGTTTTTGTCGGTGCCGGAAGTTTTGCTGTTTACTATTTTCACCCCGCTTTACGTTGCAATGCTCAACGACGCCCTGTTCAAGCGATTTACCCCCTTTCATCTGTTATGCGCCATACTGGCGACAGTGGGGGCGGCGGCGATACGTTTTGAAGGCGTCAGCGAGCACTTCTGGACGGGCTTTTTTATTGTACAAGGCGCAAACCTCTGTTTCGCCCTTGGCCAAGTAGGTTACCGGAAGCTGGCTGCCACTTTTGTTCCCACGGTGGCGAGTCATAATATTTTTGCCTGGTTTTACATCGGTGCGCTAGCGGTTGCCCTACCGGCCTTTCTTGTATTGGGGAATACCAGTCAATTACCGCAAAATGCCACACAGTGGGGCGTGCTTTTATGGCTTGGTGTAGTTGCTTCCGGTTTAGGTTATTATTTCTGGAACCAGGGCGCCCTTAAAGTATCTGCCGGCACATTGGCTATCATGAATAACGCCCTTATACCTGCCGGCCTTATTGTTAACCTTGTACTGTGGCAAAAAGACACCGACTTTAGCCGCCTTATGATTGGAGGGGCAATTATTGGTCTGGCGCTGTGGTTATCCCAGCATCGCAGCCAACAAGATCGCAAGGCCCCCGGTAGCTAAAGACCTTGTGCTACTACCAGTAAGCCGCCTACAAACACATTACTGCCGGGTAAAACGGCTAAACATTGTATAATCTTTACGGGGGCCCGTTACCTGCCATGTAGAGGTCCATTCAGGCCAGCCGGAGAACCCATAGTCCACTACATAATGGTCGGCTCCACAAAGATGTTCTGCCACCGGAGCGGCCAGACTAAAGGTGTGAAAAAAGCGGTTGTCATCAAACAATACTTCTATATGGCCGTTATCTAACTGGCGCCATTTGTAGCTGCGTGCCGCCTGTAATGTCCTTCCATCTGGCGCACTCACCATCCCTGATTCATAGTAGTGTAAATAGCTGTCTGCATAGGTAAACTCTGCCTGCCCTTCAAATACAAACACTGCCCCATCCTTTTGCTGGATGTGTTTATATAGCTGCCATGCCCCTGCAAAGTCGGATAACCCAAGCGGTTGATTGTTTGCTGAAACAGATTCAGCTGGAGTGTTTTTATGCATATTACTGTTCTACCGAAATAATGGCGGACTGCCTGGCTGGCCCTGTGGGCCGCTACAGTCTGGCGGTCCGCTTAGCCTTACCATGAATAGGTTGCTGTGGCCGATAGCTGCTGGCCCCGGCCCGGCGTACCTGGGATTTCTTCAAAAGACTCATTCCACGCATTGTCCACAGCCAGCACTATATTAAAACCGTTAATCTGTGGCGGAGTATAAGTTAGTGTCAGATGCGTGAAAAAAGCGCTATCTGCGCCATTTCTTAAGGCGTTTTCCTGCTGTTTACGCCACTCGTTGTCGGCTCTTATTTCCAGCCAGGTTACAGGATACCAGACGGCACCAAATGTCAGCCGGTGAGGCGGGTAGTTTAGCGCATAAAAACTCGCATCAATCGCTGCGTCGCGGTAGTCTTCGGATTTGTGAAGATAGGTGTAACCAGCCACAAGGTCAGCATTTTCCAACCTTTTCACAGCGAAGAACTCAACACCGATAGTTTCAATATCTACCGGGTTAGCTACCCGCGCAGAGGTAGCATCAAAACGATAAGTCCAATCAGTTAGCTCATTGTCCCACCGATAAAATACTGCCGAGTCCAAACGCCATTCGGTGCTATCTAAGGAAACCCCGAGCTCCAGGTTTTTACTTGTTTCACGCTGTAATGTGTCATTGCTTCGAAACAGGCCACTTGTTGTGCTGCCCCCTATTGCGGTATAACCCGCTACCTGAGAGGCTTGCGCATAAGATAGGCTAACTGTCTGCGAAGTGTTGTCAGTGTGCAGGCTACGCCATACCGCATCACTGATGAGCGAAAGCTGCGCGTCGTCGCGGTTAGTGTCGTCATACGCCGCCCCTAATCGCAAGATTACCTGTTCGTTCTCGCTGACCCCAAAGGTGTATTGAGGCACTACACTTAGTTTGCTGTAATTACGTGATACAAAGTTATTTTCCAGGGTGGTAGAGGCAATATCATCAGCGCTAAACTGTGACGCGTAGTTCAGTGCCCAGTGCGTATCCACGCTATGCTGTCCCGACAATGCCAATGCCGCAACTTTGGTTTCGTGAAAAGCCCGAAAACTTTGGGGATCTTCTCGTGAAAAAACATAATCATCAAGGTGTTTTCGATAGTAAGCTGACACTTCAATATTACTGTTGCGCCCATATTGCTGCTGGTGATTAAACATCAACAAACGGCTTTCTAAGTCTTCTGTTTCATTCACATTAAACGGCGTATATAAGTTAGGCCAACCAAAAAACTTTTCCTGATAGCCAACAAACAAATCAGTTTGTGATTGCTGGCCCGATAGCTGAATACGCCCCGCTGCACGCTCAAAGTGGTGATCTCCATTTGCGATAGAACCATCACTTTCAGACCGCGAATATTCGCCTTCGGCGCCCAGTTTCCATGCGGCGGCCCCGCTTAGCGGCCAGCTTACTGCAGCGTGGGCCCGCTGAAGGTTGGCGTTATTATTTCCTACACCTACCGATACACTGCCTGCCGTTTTTATCGGCCGCCATGCATAAGCCACTGTGCCTACCGAACTGTTCATGCCGTATAACGCATTATCCACACCGGTTAAAATAGCCGGTTTTTTTAGCATTTCCGGGGCGATGGGGATCTCGGCAAAGTAGTGTCCCGTCTGCGGGTCTATAATCGTCGCACTGCCAATCCTAAAGCCGGTATTTTCAAATATACCGCCGCGAATGGTCACATCAGCTTGCGCCTCTGCCATGTTTCTGGACTGAAGATCGACTCTGGGATCGTACTCTAAGTTAGAAACCGGCGAATTGAAGGTACCAACAGGCGACTCATTTGCAGTGGCTGCGCCTTCTACGGTTATTTTCTCGACCTCTGGTTCGGTAGCGCTATTACCGTAAAAAGGGAGTAAAAAAAGCGAGCTAATGCATAAAGCCCGGTGGGTTACAGCGCGAATCATTGTGTGTCCTTATGGCTGATGGTCAACGTACCACTGCTTAAGCAGCGATTAATAAGCGAGGTATTCGCCTGTATTATGCTTTGGAAAAGACGTCAGTCAAAACCCGGTTTGCCTTTAAAGTGATAGAAACCATCTTAAAGGCGTTTTAAACCCATCGCCGCAGCCGTTGCTACTTTCGTGCTTAAACCGAGTAAGTGCAGCGCAAATAGAACAAGCGCCCTAAACCTATCCCCCGTCCGGGCACGCATGTAAACACGTGGTGCACTGTAGTGCAATACGCTACATCCAGCGCATAGCCCTGCCCCATTTTATCCTTCGTATGGTTAGTATTGCCGGCCGCCCCCAGCACCCGCAAAGCACCCCGCATTATCGCCCGGTTACTTGATGAAGTTAGAACAATGTCAATCGGTTAATTAACATATTAAAATGTAAGACAAGCTCGGACTACATTGCCAGAGGGCGTTAGACTATGGCCTGAGTAGGGTGAGCAAGCTAACCTTCAAGATTAGGCTAAACCAGGGGGGAAGCCGCGCGTTGCGGCAGCGCGATGAAAGGTGCCAGCTAACCGCTTTGGGAAGACATAAACGGTAAATTAAGAATAAACCAACCAGCCTATCAGGCCGGCCTGACAAATACGCTTACTAAGGATGTTTGCCTTTAAACAACCCCCACCAAGCACATCAACAGTGGTAACACGGCTACCCAGGAATAGACGTTGCTACAGGGAAAGCCTTCGTTATTCTGCCGGGGCAGTACGTCACTATAATAGAGCGAGCGCTATGCTTTGCAGCCAACACGCTGCGCTTTAACGGCAGAATAATCAGCTCTAATTATTAGGAGCTGCAAATAGATTCTATTTGAACAAACCGGGGACTACCGAGGAAAGCTCATGCCAATGGCTGATAACCGAGACATTCGATGAAGAAGCGTTCGCTTTACCGGATAAATGGCTAGCCCCAGTGTATTTTATCACTTCCATACCGGCAGCTAACGCGCCTTCAATGCCAGCCTGGGAGTCTTCAATAACCAGACAGTGTTCTGGCTGCACATTCATCTTAGCCGCCGCATGTAAAAATATATCCGGGGCGGGTTTGCCTTTTGGTACTTCTGAACTGGTGGTTATTCTGCCGTCAAAAAACGCCAGTAACCCTGTGGTTTGCAAAGCAAAATTGACCCTTTGCGGGCTGCTGCTGGTAGCTATACAACTTTTCACATTCAGCTGGTCAAGTACGCTATTGAGGTATTCGGTAGGTTCAAGTTCCTCGGCAAACACACGAAGTAACGTGTTGAGATAGTCATCCCGGAAGTCCTTCGGTAACAGTACGTTAAAATCATGATGAATCTGCCTGTGGGCTGACTCATAGCTTTGGCCAAGAAAGTAAGTATCAAAGTAATGATCAGACACTGTGACTTCAAGGCTTGCCAGCATACCAACCAATACGCGCTTGCACAGTATTTCACTGTCCACTAAAACGCCATCACAATCAAAGATTACCAAACGGATATCGCTGTTTTGTAACGTCGGCTGTATAGTGAAATTACCCGGCATTATCATATTCCCTATCTTTTCGAGCTTTGAAAACAAGCGTTACCGAACCCGCCAATAACGCTCGCTACTATCCGAGGTATTTAGGCGGCACTTTCCCCGCCCCAGGATAATGCCGGAATAGTCATTCCCTGTTTATCGAAGTGCATAATCTTAGCCTGTTCCGCGGTTAAGTTAATTTGGTCGCCGTAAACCGCCTGACAATCACCATCAGCTTTAACCGTGAGCGTTCCTATGTGGTCTACATGAACATGTAAAAAGGTTTCCGAGCCAAGATGTTCAACTACCCCAACCTGCCCTTGCCAAAGGCCCTGCTCAGTGGTGATTTTAAAATGCTCCGGCCGAACGCCTAACGAGTGGGTCGCATCACCGGGTTTTGGCGCTACATCAATGAAGTTCATCTTGGGAGAACCGATAAACCCAGCCACAAAACGATTAACTGGCTTTCGGTAAAGTTCAAGCGGCGTACCTACCTGCTCGATGATACCACCATTAAATACAGCAATTCTATCCGCCATGGTCATTGCTTCCACCTGATCATGGGTGACGTAAATCATCGTGGTATCTAAACTTTTATGTAGCTGGGATATTTCAAGACGCATATTGACCCGCAATGAGGCATCGAGGTTCAATAGCGGTTCGTCAAACAAGAATGCGCTGGGCTGACGTACTATGGCGCGGCCAATTGCGACACGCTGACGCTGGCCACCAGATAACTGGCCAGGCTTACGGTCCAGGTAATCTGTCAGATTAAGCATTGTTGCCGCTTTTTCAATTTTTTCTTTAATAACGGCAGGCGCAACCTTTGCTTGTTTCAGCGGAAAAGCAATATTGTTGCGCACTGACATATGCGGGTAAAGCGCATATGACTGGAACACCATAGCCAGGCCCCGCTTCGCAGGCGGCACACTGGTGGCCTCCTTGCCATCAATTTCGATGGTGCCGCTGGTGGTGTCTTCCAAGCCTGCAATCATGCGAAGTAAGGTAGATTTACCACAGCCCGAAGGCCCAACAAATACGATAAATTCGCCATCACGGATATCAAGATCAAGGGGTTTGATAACATTCACGTCATCAAAGCTTTTTGTCACTTGTTTTAACGTAATACTTCCCATCTGAAGTTCTCCTACTTGACCGCGCCGAAACTGAGTCCGCGCACTAATTGTTTTTGACTAAACCAACCCAGGATAAGAATAGGCACTACGGCCATCACAGAGGCAGCTGATAATTTTGCATAAAATAAGCCTTCCGGGCTTGAGTAACTGGCAATGAATGCCGTTAACGGGGCCGCATGTGCAGCGGTCAGTATTAATGTCCAGAACGCTTCATTCCATGCCAGAATGACATTGAGCAATAAGGTGGAAGCGATACCCGGTAGTGCTATCGGCAGCAGTACAGTCAGAATTTCTTCTTTGATCCCGGCCCCATCCATACGCGCCGCTTCCAGAATCTCGTGGGGAATTTCTCTGAAGTAGGTATAGAGCATCCACACCATAATAGGCAGATTGATAAGCGTCATCACGATCACCAAGCCCAGCCGGGTGTCGAGTAAACCTACATCTCTAAACAACAGGTAGATGGGTATCAGTACGCCCACCGGCGGCAACATTTTGGTCGATAGCATCCACATCAGTAAGCCTTTGGTGCGCTTAGTTTGGACAAAGGCCATCGACCAGGCCGCGGGGATGGCGACTAATAGTCCGGCGATGCTGGCTCCTAATGAAATGATTACCGAGTTTAAAAAATGATCGAAGTACGGCGAGCGTGCCAGCACCTGGGTGTAATTTTCCAGGGTCCACTCAAACATAAACAAACTGGGCGAAGCTGATATTGCCTCCGCTTCGGTTTTGAAACTGGTAATAATCGTCCACAGTATGGGGAAGAAAATCATGCCGCTGATGGTCCATGCTACCAGCGTATAAATAACCTTGGTTTTATTACTGCTATTCGTGGCCATGTTTTAGTTCTCCAGATTCTTACCAATTAAACGCATCAGGAAGATGGCTACAATATTGGCAATAATCACTGCCACTATCCCACCCGCAGACCCGCCACCCACATCAAACTGAAGTAGCGATTGGGTATAAATTAAATACGTAATATTGGTTGAGGCATAGCCGGGGCCGCCACTGGTTGTCACCAGTATCTCTGCGAATACAGATAGCAGGAAAATAGTTTCTATCAGAATGACCGCCGTGACTGCCCGCGATAAGTGCGGCAATACGATATAAAAGAATTTGCTGAACGGGCCTGCCCCGTCTAAATCTGCAGCTTCTAGTTGCTCCCGGTCTAAAGACTGAATAGCTGTTAGCAATATTAGCGCGGCAAAGGGTAACCACTGCCAGGAAACAATAACGATAATGGATAGCAAGGGAAGCTCGGCAAAAAAGTCCACCGGGGTGACACCAAGCCACTGGGCAAAATGCGCGAACAATCCATTGACCGGGTTCATGAACATGTTCTTCCAGACCAGCGCGGATACTGTAGGCATCACAAAGAATGGCGCAAGCACCATCATGCGTACATAGTTACGCCCCCAGATAGCCTCATCAAGCAGTATGGCTAACCCCACACCGCCGCATAGGGTAATAAGCAATACCCCCCCCACCAGCAATAAGGTATTAAAGAAGGATTCAACAAACGCCGGGTCTGTAAGGAAGAACTCATAGTTTAAAAAACCAATGAATTCATTATCGCCGGGCATGAGCAGGTTATAATCCAGAAAGGAAAAATACAGCGTCATGCAAAGTGGCACGATCATCCATGCTAATAGCAGTGAGACCGAAGGAAAGAGCATTATTTTGGCTAACGTACGTGACTGGGTGGTTGCCATGACTAGACCCCTTTCGAGTGAAACTGGGAAGGCGCGTTAACGCACCATCCCGCCAGTTTAGAGCTTATTATTTTGGGTAACGGGCTTTGCGCATCGCCCTTTCCACCAGGCGCTGAGAGCTTTGCAACGCTTGATCAACCGTCATCCGGCCAGTAAGCGCTGCGCTGAACTGCTGTCCCACAGCAGTGCCGATACCTTGGAACTCGGGGATTGCTACAAACTGAATTCCCACATAGGGCACGGGGTCTACCGTAGGATTTTTCGGGTCAGCTGAGTTGATAGAGTCCAGGGTTATCTGAGCAAATGGCGCAGCATTCAGGTATTCAGGATTTTCATAAAGCGATGCCCGGGTACCCGGCGGCACATTGGCCCAGCCTTTCTTTTCAGCCACTAGCTCAGCGTACTCTTTGGAGGTGGCCCAGCTGATAAACTGCATTGCGGCATCGCTTTTTTTACTGCTTGAAGGTATCGCCAATGTCCATTCCCACAGCCAATTCCCGCGTTTACCCAGGCCGTGATCCGGGGCCAGCGCAAACCCGACTTTATCCGCCACTTCGGAATCTTTTTTATTCGTAACGAAGCCGCCGGCCACAGTGGCGTCTATCCACATCCCACACTTACCAGTCTGGAATAGCGCCAGGTTTTCGTTAAACCCGTTTGCCGAAGCGCCGGGAGGGCCGTACTTATTCATCACATCTACGTAATATTCCAGCGTGTCTTTCCAGGCCTTTGAATCAAACTGCGGTTGCCAGTTTTCATCGAACCAGCGCGCCCCGAACGAATTAGACATAGCGGTTAGCAGCGCAATGTTTTCGCCCCATCCGGCTTTACCACGCAGACACAAGCCATAAACCCCCGCCGCTTTATCGGTCATCGCTGCGGCCGCTTTTCGAACAAACTCCCAACTCGGTGCTTTCGGCATTTTTAAGCCAGCTTTTTCCATCAGATCAGTGCGATACATCACCATCGAGCTTTCCCCGTAAAAAGGAGCTGCGTACAATGTATCGTCTACCGACAAGCCACTTTTGATCGCTGGCAGCAGGTCATCAACATCGTACTGTTCGCCAAGCGCATCCAGCGGTTGCAACCATTCCTGCTTGCTCCAGATAGGTACTTCATAGGTACCAATGGTCATTACATCATACTGCCCGCCCCCGGTGGCGACGTCGGTGGTAACCCGCTGGCGCAAAATGTTTTCTTCCAACGTGACCCATTTAAGGTCGATATCCGGGTACTTTTTCTTAAAGTCGCTACTTAATTCTTTCATAGTTATCATGTCGCCATTATTTACCGTGGCGATAGTGATAGTCTGCGTCTGAGCGATGGCACTTAAGCTCATTGCTCCAGCAAGCATTAACGATAGTTTTTTTAACATCGGGCTACTCCCCTTTATGTTTTTTAGGTATGACTTCCCCCTCTGCGCGCCATTAAGCAAAATTTATAGCGCAGATAAGAAAGGGGTCATGTATGACTAAATGTCTGGTTGGTTTAGCGGCCGCCGATGATGAACAATCCTCAGCGACCCGATACCTTGTGCAGCGTGGTTAGAATTTCACCGAGATTTCAGAAGTGATGCCATCAAAGCCTGCACCAATCTGGCCGCCTGAATTGACGCCTTCTTCCTGATTCACGTATTCAATTTTCCATAGCGTTCTGTCGTTAATCCAATAGCCGGCTGAAACTTGCAGGCGGGTTACGTCATTGTCAGTTTGTTCGATTAAGTCTGAGGTGTTTTCAGATTCGGCATAACGGGCCGCCACGTAAAGTGTTTCTGGGATCACATACTGCTGTGCTTCCACCGCCCAGTACTTCACTGAAGCATCTGCTTCAATCACCTGATTTGAATCGAAACTGGTGCCCGCGGCATCAACCACACCCTGGGTGCCAAAGTAAGTGATACCTGCCAGGGCGTTGCCATTGGTGTCGGCGAAGGTGTAATCATCGGTCGCTTTACCCAGCATCACAATCACGCTGGTCTGGTCGGAAGGTTGATAGGCCAGGTTAAGTTGCATAATTGCCTGGTTCAGCCCTGGTAATACACCCACGTGAGTGTCGCGCTCGCTAGAGGGTGAGGCTGAAAAATTATAGTTCTCGCCATCACCAAACCGGTAGTTAGCGGTGGTCACCCCATCCAGGCTGGCCAAACCGTCTTCAAATACTAACTGGTCGCCCTGATTGGCTTTAAACAGATTAAGCCCGGCTTTGAACCCACCAGCAAAGTTTAAAGTACCCTGAAGGCGATAGTTATAACCACGATCTTCTTGAAATGCTTCGCCAAAGCTGGAGGTGGTCATGTGACCGGCCACGTTATAAGAGCGAAGTAGCCCGTTGTCGAAGGTTTCTGTGTAGCTTAGCTGGATGCCGTTTTCCGCCGTGGCATAATCGTTGATGCCATTACCGATAAGCGCGTTGCCTTGATTATCTGCACCATCCTGAAAACCTTTAAACTGAAAAGGTGAAGCGCCAATATTCCCAGCCCGCAGTATCAGGCTTGCGTTTTCTCTTTCATAGCCGGTCAAACCAAACATATCAAATTCGATACCGGCAAAATCCTGGTGGAAAGAAAAGTCCCGGTCACCATTGTTACCAAAATCGTTCGGTTCCTCTGCAATATCAATATCGGCAGTGATGTTGTCGGTAATTTTAAACTTAAACATCAGGTTTACCCTTAGGCGGCCAAAACCGTCTGACTGGGTTTCATCAACCGGGCGAAATGCACCTTCTTTTGCCTGAATCGCCTGATAGTTTTGCATGGCCAGAAAATTAACCTGGACTCTGCCATCCAAAAACTCATTGGGTTCGCTAGGAGGCACATACATCGGCTTTTCCTGGCTCAATTCCTGCGCCATGGCCAGCGGCGCCATGGTGGCGGCAATAACTGCCGACGCTAACAAACTTACTTTGCCGAAGGTAGCTTTAGATCCTGACTGACGACCCTGATCATGTTCTAGCATTGTGCACTCTCTTTTGCTGTTTTTTTTGGTTAACCGACAAGGCAGAACGGCTTAACAACGCGTTGGCCCTTTCGTTTCAATACATGGAAGAAAGCAGGAACCCATTTACATAAATGATCATCCGCTCACCGATAGGGCATATGACCAATTTCTGGATTTATCGTCAACTATTTTTTAACAAATCGTTATCATAAGACATTCACACAATTAATTATGTGAATAATATCATAATGTTGAAAACATAATAAAAATCGCATCACTTTGGTTTCGACGATAATGGATTAAAGAGAAGCTAGGTTATTGCGCAGTAATAGGTTTAAAATAGGCAATAAAATGTAAAGCAAAAAGAGCATTAGCCAAAAGTTGTAGCATTTGTAACGAATTATGCAAAAGCGGTTGGCGCAGCTACCGGCAAGCAATGAGGTTAGCCGGGCATTTTAGTTTGAAATTCATCTCTGCTGCGGCCCGGTCGGTGTGTTATGTCCCCATAGGAAGGAGCGGCAAACTGCGAGTTAATAGCAATTTGAGCAAAACCAGGCATAATCCGGCAGGACCTAATGTTAATGAAGCTTTAACGGGTGCTGAGGTAAGAATTCTTTTCGTTTACGGGTGGTTTACTATTGAGATTACCTCGCTTTTCTGTTTTATTTCTTCCTGATGGCACCGGGGCAAGTATGCGAACTCGCTTAGGACTATCTGTGAACCGGAGTTTTAGTTGACTGATATACAGCTGGTAATTTTCGATTGTGATGGCGTACTAATAGACAGTGAAGTGCTAAGCATGAATCTGTGGATCAGCCTGCTTGCCGAAAAAGGCATCAATATTGATGAAGCCTATTTCAAAAGCCACTTTCTTGGGCGTAGTTTTAGTCATGTTAAAGCCCATGTTTACCAAGCGTTTGAGCTTTCGGTTACCCCCGCATTGGCTGATACGTTTGCCCAACGTTTGCGCCACGTATTTACTCAGCACTTAAGGGTAACGCCCGGTTTATATGAGGTGCTGCCCAAGCTGCGGATACCGAGCGCATTGGCCACCAGTAGTAGTCCGCAACGTACCCAACACGCCCTGGCCTGTACCGGACTGGATACATTGTTTACGCCGCAGCAAATTTTCACCGCGGCACAGGTAAAAAATGGCAAACCAGCCCCCGATTTGTTCTTATTGGTCGCCCGGCATTATTCGGTAGCCCCACAACACTGTCTGGTTATTGAAGATTCCGAACCGGGCCTGTTGGCCGCTAAAGCAGCAGGTATGCAATGGCGCCATTATAGCGGGGGCAGTCATATGCAGGCGCGCTGTGACGCCCAACAGACGCTGACAAACTGGAAAGAGTTTGTTGTACAATTTCCTCATTTACTTTACTAAACGGAATACTTTTTATGCCAACTTTGCCCACCAGTGAGCAACGCAAATTAGAAGACGCCGCCCGGGCTGGCTGGTTGTATTATGTAGCAGGTAGAACGCAGGATGAAATTGCCAGGCAACTGAACACCTCCCGACAATCAGCCCAGCGTTTAGTGGCATTGGCAATTTCAGAAGGGCTGATTAAGGTACGTATTGAACATCCAATCCGGCAATGTATGGAGCTGGCCAAAGCGTTGCGTAGCAAATATGCTATCTACCATTGTGAAGTAGTCCCCAGCGATGACAATAGTCCTGATTCTACCGCCGGGCTGGCTCAGGCTGGCGCAGCTGAGATTGAGCGACAGCTAAAGCGCTCGGCGTCGCAAACAATCGCGTTTGGCACAGGTAGGATACTGCGTGCCTGTGCTGATGAGTTAACCACCATGCATTGCCCTGAGCACAAAGTGGTTTCTATGGTAGGTAATATTGCCGGGGACGGTTCAGCCAGCCGATACGACGTCGCGGTGCATGTGGCAGAGCGAATAGGCGCAGCGCACTTCCCCATGCCCTTACCCGTTATTGCCAACTCCAGAGAAAACAAAACCCAGCTCCATGCCCTGCCGCATGTTGAAAAGGTGCAACAATTAGCTCATCAGGCGGATGTCGCTTTCGTTGGCATTGGCAATCTGGGGCTTGTATCGCCACTTCATGACGATGGTTTTATTGGTGACAATGAGCTTTCTACCTTACAGGCACAAGGTGCAGCCGGAGAGATAATCAGCTGGATATATGACCGCCAGGGCAATATTATCGATTGCGAGATTAATCAGCGGGTAACCAGTGTGGCCATTGCAGATTTCACCGACAAGCCCGTTATCGGGATAGCCGCGGGGGAAGATAAAGTGGGGGCTATCCATGGGGCCTTGCGTTCCGGTATTTTGACCGGCTTAATTACCAATGAATATACTGCTAGCCGTTTGCTAAACAGCGACCTGTGACGCTATAGCCAGATGGGTTAACCCTCACCCATGCCTGGCAGCAGCGCCTATTTAGCCCGATAAAAACACTGCCCCGGTTAAGCCTGGCGGTTTGATTTTAATTGTTCCATTGTATTTACGAAGACCTGTTATTCCCGCTTACAATGACTTGGCTCGACCATAATATATCAGCCACACAAGCCTGTATCTGGCAGGCTATGGCTTGCTCCAGGTACCACTATTGAGGCTATTCATTGGCTTTTCAGGGCGCCGCGTTGCGCTAGAGATAGCATCTTGCTACCAATAGCTTCACGACGTTATTATTTCGCTCTGCGCATGGCCCGGCATAATAACAGCCTTTAGCTTATCTGCATGAATGCGCGGCTAGCATTAACGATGCTAGTGTTTAGTGAGATGACTGAAAATTAACGTCGCTGCAAGGTTCGGCCCGGGCTCGCCAGGAACATGGCCGAAACCCCGGCCCCGGGCAAAGCCCCCGGGGCGGAATCTTCTGGTGCCAAGCCGCTTATGGCTTAATCAGCAAGAAACTCAAGTATATGACTTAATGTTTTGTCAGGTTTTTCATCGGTTACCCAATGGCCAGCGTCTTCAATCCATTTCAGGCGGGCGCCTGGGATAGCGTCGGCCAACTGCGGCGCGTATTTGGGTTTTTGAAAGTTGTCTTTATCGCCCCACAACACTAACGTATCGATTTCAATATTTGCCAGTTCTGCGGCTATCGCCTGGGTATATTCTTTATTCAAGCGACGCATATTACGAAAGAAAGCCGCCTTGCCCAGCGCGCTGTTCCACTGGCCCACGTAACGTTCAATCATCGACTCGGTAGCCACCGCAGAATCGTGAACGCCACTAGGCATAAAGTCACGCATGGTACTGATAAAGTCTTCCACACTCATTGAGGCTTCAACACCGGGTTCAAGCATTTTCTCAAACTCGGGGATGGGCCAGGAGTCAAAACAGACGCTGTCTATCAGTACTTGTCGGCGCACTCGCTCAGGATGGTTCACTGCCATAAGCTGCCCTACGCCCCCGCCGATATCGTGAGACACAATATTCGCTTGTGCTATGCCAAGCGCATCCATCAGTTTTAATAGAATACGGGTTTGTGCATTGATGGATACATCCGCCTTCTCCGGCATGTCGGACTCGCCATAATTAAGCATGTCTGGCGCGATCACCCGATAATGTTTGGCGAGCTCTGGCATGATATTACGCCACAATAGCTTGTTGGTGGGAATACCATGAACCAGTATCAGTGGCTCTCCCTGACCCATTTCTTTGTAGGCAATGCGGTGGCCTTCAATCATTGTGTAACGGGTATCTGTGGTTTCCATTGTTGCCATGTCATTACTCATATTGCGCTCCACGGGTTAACTCAAAAATCATATAGATGTTGAACATTCATCATGCGCGTTGTTCCAATAAGTGGCTTTAGCCTGCTATTAAAACATCTTGAACGTTTGTTCAAGTTACGTGTTCGGCACCACTGAGTTCACAATTGTTTTCTTTTCGGGGGTATTTTCAACAGCGATGGCGCTATGCCACGTGCCCAGAGCTGCGCCCAACCTCTTATAAAACCTGGCATGGAAGAAGAGTGCGGCGCTTAATGTCGCGCCGTAAGGTAATAAGCATGGCGATAAGGTATAAGCATGGCGGTAAGGTATAAGCATGGCGGTAAGGTATAAGCATGGCGGTAAGGTATAAGCGTGGCGGTAAGGCATAAGCGTGGCGGTAAGGCATAAGCGTGGCGATAAGGTATAAGCTTGGCGGTAAGGCATAAGCGTGGCGCTATAGAACGCCCCGTACCAGGACCAGGTGCCGGGCCGATATCGACCACACTACCCCCTCGGCTGCGTTGAGTATATATTCTTGCGCGTTGTGCTGACGGGCGAAGATGAAAGAAATAAGCAAGATAATGGCAATGATAAGGGTGAAATAAATTCGCTAACCCGCCGGGTCCAGATCAAAAGAATCATTTCCAAAAAACGGTTTGCCTGACGTGTTCTACCCCGCCCCCTGACCAATGTATTTTTTCTAACTTTTTCTAACTTTCTGGCACTTTCCCGTCATGTGTTCGCATACCGTTTTTTCAGGCCTTTTTAGCGGTTTTTAGCCTTGATTTAGCCTTATTGCAACGACTGAAGAAGGTAACGGTTGTATGTGGCAAACGCGGCTTCGCTTACTGGCGTAGTAGACAAGCTTTGCTGGTTTATTATTTCGTGGTGCTGCACCGCGACGTAAGGCAACAGTTGGTGGTGCTATGCGCAGGCAGCTTCCCACTGTCGCCGCAGCCGGTACCGTGATAACGCCATCTATGCGAAGTTCAGTAATTATAGTGCGCCGTGAATAGCTATAGTTCGCGATGTTATGGCCGCCCACCGCCCTGGGGCAGGTTAATGGGCCATACTGGTAGCACGGCGCAATATCCGCGCTGCACATCTGTTAATACATCAGCAAAATAAGCTGGCATAGCGGTAATTTAGTAAAAAATTCGTAGGGCTAAACAGTGCTGAAACTTTGCTATACACCTGCTCTAAAATATGAACTTTGCCGGCGAGCGTAAAGTACCTACACCAGTAATGCAGCATTCCTCAAACCGTAAATTCCTGCGGTCGCAATGTTTGTGTTAACACCATCAGCGGGGCATGCGTGGTGTTAAACATTACCCGATTTAGCCTCATTATTGGAACAACGCCACCGCTACATGCCTCTGGGTTCGATTGACCGCTTTTATTGTGCAGTCACCGCTATCAGTTGGCTTCGGCGGCTCAGCATGCTTATGGTGTGCTATCGCATTTATACAAGGTAGGTCTGCTCACGCAGACGGGGATTCTAAATATGACCGATAAAAGCAACATCAAATCCTACGACAAACCCGCCGGCGGATGGGGCGCACTAAGAAGCGTGACTAAATTCTGGATAGGCAGTGAAAAACCCATCAAAAACCTTCGCGCCATGTTAAAAATGAACCATCATAAAGGTTTTGATTGCCCAGGCTGCGCGTGGGGGGAGTCGCCTGAAAGCGGCATGGTAAAGTTTTGCGAAAATGGTGCCAAAGCGGTGAATTGGGAATCTACAGGCCATTATGTAGGGCCCGACTTTTTTGCCAAGCATTCGGTGAGCGCCTTAAAACGCCATACTGACTATTGGCTGGAATCGCAGGGCCGACTGACCCATCCTATGCAATATAACCCGGCCACCGATCATTATGAGTCAGTCAGTTGGGAAGATGCTTTCAAATTAGTGGCCACTCATTTAACACAACTTGAATCGCCCCATCAGGCCAATTTTTATACTTCCGGGCGCGCCAGCAATGAAGCCGCTTATTTGTACCAGTTATTCGTGCGGGCCTACGGTACCAACAACTTTCCCGATTGTTCAAATATGTGCCATGAGGCGAGTGGCCTGGGTATGACACCCACCATTGGCGTCGGTAAAGGAACGGTGGTTTTTGATGACTTCGCTAAAGCAGACGCTATATTTGTGATTGGTCAAAACCCGGGAACAAATCACCCGCGCATGTTAGAGCCTTTGCGTGAAGCGGTCAGACGTGGCGCTCAGGTAGTATGCTTTAACCCTTTAAAAGAACGCGGGCTTGAACGGTTTCAGAATCCTCAGCATCCCACTGAAATGCTGTCGAACGGATCAGAACCTACCAATACAGCCTATTTTAGCCCTGCTTTAGGCGGCGATATGGCTGTTATGCGGGGTATCGCTAAATGGCTACTGACCTGGGAACGCGAAGCACAACAAAATAACCAGCCCGCCATATTTGACCATGAGTTTTTGCAGCGGCATACACAAGGCGTAGATGATTACCTGGCGGCGGTAGATGCCACTGAATGGGAACAGATAGAGCAGCAATCGGGGCTGTCTCGCGATGAGATACGCCACGCCGCGGCAATGTACTGTAAGGCAGAACGCGTGATTATGTGTTGGGCGATGGGTATTACCCAACACCACCATTCGGTTGCTACGGTTAAAGAAATTGTGCACGTACAGCTTCTTCGCGGCAATGTAGGCAAGCCCGGAGCGGGGCTGTCACCCGTACGCGGCCACAGCAATGTGCAGGGCGATAGGACGGTGGGTATTAACGAGGACCCTTCAGAAGCCTTTTTAAATGCGATGGAAGAACGCTTCTCTTTTACCGCCCCGCGCAAAAAAGGCAACAATACCATTCAGGCTATCCAAGCAATGGAACAGGACAAGGCCAAGGTATTTATCGGGCTGGGCGGAAATTTTGCGCAAGCCACCCCTGACACCCCGCGTACACAGGAGGCATTAGCCAAATGCGACCTTACTGTGCAAATTAGTACCAAGCTTAATCGCTCGCATTTGATTACCGGCAAGGCCGCTCTTATATTGCCGTGTCTGGGCCGAACCGAAGTAGATATGCAAGCTAGCGGGCAGCAGGGAATCACTGTTGAAGATACGTTTTCGATGGTGCATATATCGCACGGGCAACTTCCGCCAAGCTCGCCTTTATTGCGCTCAGAGCCAGCCATTATTGCCGGTATGGCAAAAGCTACCCTGGGCGACTACCCGGTAAACTGGGATGAATTAATTGCTGATTATGACCGTATCCGCGATCTTATCGCCGATACCATTCCCGGCTTTGCTGATTTTAATCGTAAACTACAACATCCTGGCGGGTTTCATCTGGGTAATGCCGCGGCCCAAAGAAACTGGCTTACCCCCAGTAGCAAGGCGCAATTTGAATCGATAAAGCTGCCCGATTCGCTGCTTAATGCAGATATTGTTGCGCGGGGTGAAAAGCCGGATCTTATTTTGCAAACGTTACGTTCGCATGACCAATACAACACCACTATATATGGTATGAACGATCGCTATCGTAGTGTGTTTGGTACGCGCCACGTATTGTTTGTGAACGCTAAAGACATTGAGCGGCTTGGCTTCAAAGACGGCGATAAAGTAGATATTACGTCTTTGTGGAAAGATGGTAAAAAACGCCAGGTTACCCAGTTTATGCTGGTTGCTTACGACACACCGATGGGCCAGGCTGCTGCATATTACCCGGAAACCAACCCGCTAGTTCCTTTGGAAAGTTATGGCGAAGGTACGTTCACCCCGACATCCAAGTTTATCGCCATTACACTTGCAAAATCGGCTCCGGACAATCGAATAGAAGTGGCCGCGGTTTAGCATACCAGCTAGCCAGCACTGTACACGCGGGGGGCATCATGTTTGGGGACGTGAATAAGCGTCAAGCCATAGCGTGATGCCCATTTTACTGCCAGTGCGGTAGGCGCCGAGAATGTGACAAGCAGCGGTAAACCGGCGCGAACCGCTTTTTGAATCAACTCAAGGCTACAGCGGCTGGTTAACACGACCATGTTATCCGCTTCATGCAAACCAGTAGAAAAAATAGCGCCAATGAGTTTATCAAAGGCGTTATGTCGGCCTATATCTTCACGACAGGCCAGCGCATTACCCTGTTTATCCAGATACAGTGCCGCATGTACTGCCCCACTGGACTTAGCTAACTGTTGTTCTTTGGCAATGCGCTCCCGTAACCCATTTAGCTGTTCACGGGTGGGAAGCATTGCCGGGGCCAAAGGTTCAAGTTCTGGCAGGGCCATATCTAAAGCCTCGATACCACATAGGCCACAGCCGCTGGCACCCGCTAACTGGCGGCGGGTAGATTTCAGTTTCCAGAAGGCCTGGTTAGACAGCTCTACCTCTGCGCTAATGTGCTCGCTGTGACGCTGTAAGGTTATACCGTACAACTGACGACGCTGTTCAATGATGCCGGCAGTAATACTAAAGCCGACCACAAAATCTTCAATATTCTGGGGGGTAACCAGCATAACCGCATAATTTATCCCATTGTAGCTAATACTTAGCGCTACCTCTTCAGCCAGAGGAAAATAGTCGGTATGTTGTTGCTCATCTAACACCAATGCAGCAAACGTGTTAACGCCTTCAGGCGCGTCGTGGGAGTTAGGTTTCATCGGGCCAGTCTTCCGGGGAATTTACGTTAAGCCAGGCTGCATCACCTGAATTGCCGGGCTCATTAACGTAGCCGGAAAACGTCGCAGCATGGATCGCATTTAAAAAGCGTACAACCTTACGCTCCTTTTGAGCGGTTAAGAATGTATGCAATTCGCTTTTCACCTGGTGAGTTACAGGAAGGTAAAAGGGTAAGATACGGGTGGCCACAAAACATGCCTTTTGCTGGTCACGCCCAAATTGCCAAAGTGACCGGAGTAATGCCGGGGTCATTTGGGGCATATCTACCGGCAACACGACTAACTCATCGCCTACGCTAAGCACGTCAAGTGCCGCGTGCACGCCAGCCAGCGGGCCTGCATCAGCAATAATATCGGTAAGGTAGCCTGGCTGATTGCGACTGATGAGCACCTGCTTACAGCCGGCCTCGTTTAACAAAGCGGCGGCATGCTCGAAAAGCGGCTTACCTTGATAGCGCATTAGCGCTTTGTCTTGCCCCATTCGGCGGGATTGCCCCCCCGCAAGCACCAATCCGTTAAGCACTCCAGCCCCCGGTTAATCCACCCGCCAGACAGCTACCCATTAGGCAATCCGCTTGCTTACCACTATAAGCCGCCAGCGCAGCTGTACTAGCACACCACGCTATGACACGGTTATCTGCCGCGAGTGGGTTATTCAGCCTTTTGGCCATATTCATCACCTATAAATTCAAGATAACCGTGTACACAACGGCCCGCTGTGTGGCACGCAGGCCAAGGATCGAGCTGGCAGTGTAGCGGCCCCCGTGTTGGGCTATCCAGAACGCCGCTTGTTGCTACCGGCCCAGGCTGTTTATCGAGCCCTCAGGCGGTGGTCACCGCGCAAACACCTGCCTGTGACCCCGGCAAACCCGCTATCATCAATAGTGCCCCGACGGCCGTCCGTCGCCGTGTATACCGCTTAATGGAACACTGCATACGCAATGCGCCTGTTTTTAGCCCAGCTAGAAATTATGCTTTTATTGCGGTATCCACAGTGTGGCGAAACGTGCTCAGTAAAGGCGAAAGTACTATGCCACCTACCCAATCGCAAAGTAAGCCCGTAGGCTTCCTCAGCAACTGCGTATACAGGCTCCACCATAAAATCAATAAACTAACGTTCCTGCTTGCGACACGCAGCAGCGGTAAACAACACATCGGTAGAACTATTAAGCGCGGTTTCCGCTGAATCCTGCAGCACCCCGAGAATAAATCCCACGGCCACTACCTGCATAGCGACCTCGTTGGGAATATTAAACAAACTACATGCCAGAGGAATCAATAATAAGGACCCCCCCGCTACCCCCGAGCTACCGCACGCAGAAACGGCGGCGATGATACTAAGCAGAATAGCAGTGGGAAAATCAACCGGGATCCCTAGCGTGTTTACCGCCGCCAGAGTCAGGATAGTAATAGTGATCGCCGCGCCGCCCATATTGATGGTAGCACCAAGGGGGATAGAGACAGAATAAGTGTCTTCATCGAGTTTCAGGCGTTTACACAAGGCCATATTAACCGGGATATTCGCTGCTGAACTACGGGTAAAAAATGCGGTAATACCACTTTCTTTTAAACAGGTAAATACCAGCGGATATGGATTTTGGCGGGTAGTCAGGTAAACCAACAGCGGATTGGTAACCAACGCAATAAACAACATGGCGCTTAACAACACCGCAAGCAGATGGGTGTACCCGAGCAGTGCATCGAACCCCGTACTGGCCACTGTATTCGCTACCAGACCAAATATACCAAATGGCGCCAGCCGAATAATAAAGCCGACAATGGAGGTAACGCTGTCGGCTAGGTTTTGCAGCACCCCTTTGGTAGTTTCACTACCGTGCCTCAACCCCAATCCAAAACCCACAGCCCAGGTAAGCAAACCAATATAGTTCGCATTTACCAGCGCATTAACGGGATTATCCACCATATTAAATATAAGCGTACGCAATACCTCACCTACCCCTTCAGGTGCACTTTGGCTGACCTGGGAGGACACCAGGCTAAGTTCGGTTGGGAACACAAAGCTAAAAATAACCGCCGTGGTAGCGGCAATAAGCGTACCGGCCAAATATAAGACCAGTACTGGTTTGATGTAAGTTTGCTGGTTTTTTTTATGGTTTGCGATCGACGCCATCACTAATATAAAGACTAATAAAGGCGCGATTGCTTTAAGGGCTTTTACAAAAATGTCGCCCAGTAAACCCACTGCCTGAGCAGTGTCGGGCAACAGCGTCGCCAAGGCTACACCACAGGCTATCCCCACCACGATTTGCAGCACTATATTGCCGTTCATGTAACGTTGAAAAAGCGTTGAAAACGCAGTTGAAACCATAAAAGAGTGTCCATTGTATTTTCGCAACGTGCACCTTAATGCATCACCCTGCAGAAATGAACCTGTTTGATAAGGATTCGCGCTAAAAGGCCAGTATCCTCGCCCTTACGGGTAGGCATAACGAACCCAGTCCGCTGGCTAGTGGGGCTACGGTAAAGAATTTGCTATAAATATAAATGCTATTACTTCGATAATACTCACCGACGCCCACTTTTAACGATCACCCACGGTGATATTCGGGCTAGTTAAAGCAGAACGATAGGCGTAAATCGCGGCGACATAGGTTGTATCGTTTTAGCGTAATAATGCTTTCATCTAGCCAAACTATGTAGCGTTTAACTGTAACGCGGCAATGTCACATTGATAAAAACAAAGGCAACGAAAACTGGCAAGTCAGATATAGCAATAAGCACGAAATGAGATTCGACTACTTATAGGCACCTAAATCAATATGAATGCCCATTATAGACAGGAATGTGTTTTAAATTACCTCTTCGACAGTATATTGGCGAAGAAGTCCGCTTATGTTCGATACTTCGTTTAATCCTGCTTGGCTAGGCTTTTTATATATATTAATAACCTAGTCTAACTAAACGCCCTATCGAAACTGCGTAAGCATGCAGATGATACGGTTTAAGCGGGTCGTTTGTTTAATAGGATACTGGATACTGTTCCAGATACTTTTAAAGAAGCGCAGAATAAATCACGGAGTAATCACTGCGGAATCAGTTCAATAAGTTACGCACCACATAGGTCGTATTAACTCAATTGAATAATTCTTCCTAACCATAACATTACCTTCGGGTTAACGTTTGAATCATAATCACAAGCCCTGCCAGGCAGAGCCTGTGTAAATTTTTACTTCTTGCAATGTATTGCTTTATCGAATGGGCTGACGAATAAATTACTTACGCCTGTCGAATATAATCCAGCCAGACTTGCTCATCTTCGCGGACCACATCTTTGTTAACCGTTTTATTTACCAGATCTGCTACGTGCTTCGACATATGATTGCGCAGTTTGCCTAAAAAACCGGCTTCGGCAATAATATTGATATGATATATTTTTTCTGCGCTGCGCCGCTTATCTAACCAGTCGGTTACCGTATTGGCGAACCTGTCTGCTTCAATTTGCGCTGCGTCTTTGCGACTGAATGTGTTGGTACCATGGCCATTGCTGCCAGGGGGCGCTGTGGCGCCGGGACGGTCGGTAACTAAATCGCTGTCATGCTCCCTGCCATCATCGTTTATTAAAACCACCACAGGCTCCAATGAAGTGGCATTGTCGCTTTCTATAAAAATTTTCGCTTCACTTTGATTAGCCACGACAAGATAAGATTTACCTAACATAGTACATCCTCCTTTTTACGATGTAGAATTTATAAGGCTATCGCTGCTAAATGGTTTGATAATAGCTGGCTTTTTAATGAAGTATCGGAATCGGCATTAGTGCGACGAAGATTACGTGGCCCCTTGAAGATAGTGCCCATAGCCTTGCGCTATCGGCACCTTGCTTGATTTACTGCAACAGCAACCCGGCTAAATCAACGTCAAACCGCATGCCTACCACCCAGGCATCGGCCAGGTCTTGTGTACGGCCAGGTTCGCTAAACTGGTCTGGATTAATAATATAATGCACATTGGGTTGTATTCTTATGTGGTCGTTAACCTGTACACCGTAACTAAGTTCCATCATTGTCTGGCTACTAGCGGGGGTGCCGACCCCACCGTTTGCGGCTCTGGCCAGGCGTTGGTTTTCCAACGCTTCGTCACTGTAGTGCTGGTAAGTTATAACAAAACCGATAGTGTCATCATCGCGCCCGGCAAACGTGCCGCGTTTAACTAATCCGGCATTTAGATAATAATCCTCAGTAGATTCTCCTGATAGACCGGTTAATGCGTTGCCAAATACAGTAAGGCTGCGCCGGGTCTGACTGTCGGGTCGGCTAACGACCTGCTCAAAACGTGTAAAAATACCCGACCGGCCATTTTGAGGCGCATATGCCTTGCCACTGATAACCGCAGGTTGATCCTCATCGTCAATCAACGGATCGTCATAATCGGTACTATCATACCACCCACCCACTTCATACTTTTTAGGATACCGGTCGGTTTCCCAACTTGTTTGATAGCCAAGGGTGACCGGGGCCACCACGCCGGTAGAGTCTTTCGTACTCCAGTTGAAACCATGGTCGCCAGCATCCTGAAACGCGGAATTTTCTTCATATACACCCGCATGCAGATAAACCTTGGACGACAACCAGTATTTCGCCCGGCCTCCCCAACTGGATACCGGCCACCAGCTAAAGTTGCTGGTGCGAAAGACAAAGGTGGGATTACCACACGCGGCGTTGGTCTGAAAGTACTGACATAACTGCGATCCCAAAAAGCTAATATTAGCCACGGTGCGGCCAGCTTCTAGTTCTAACTGCCCATCAAGCAATGTGGTTTCAATACTGAAACGGGTTAGGCGGGAGTTCTGACCGCCATAGATTTCCTGCACTGAGGTACTATTACCAATATGAGTCTGCGCAAGGCTTTTACCGTGCCGGTTAGTAAATGCGACATGAACGACGGTATTGTCCCAGTCTAAGGCGGGCTGAAGATTAATATCTGCGCCGATAAACAGCTGTCCTGCATAAGCGCTTCCACGCTCCATACCACCACTGATGTTGGTGGCAGACTCCCCCGTATAGGACGCCAGCCACTGCACAGAAGAGTTCGGGTTACTTTGAGCGCTTGCAGCATGTACTGAGCTTATCAGTGCTATCCCACATAAACCGACCACGCATGGG
This sequence comes from Alteromonas indica, assembly GCA_003056425.1. Lineage (GTDB taxonomy): Bacteria > Pseudomonadota > Gammaproteobacteria > Enterobacterales > Alteromonadaceae > Alteromonas > Alteromonas indica. Next base: position 73,180 of record PYVY01000008.1, on the reverse strand, counting down.
GTCACTAAACCCACTGGCTTTGGTTTACGATACTTTGCTGGCTTACTCGCTGCTTTTTTGCATAAAAGCAGGAGCCACCGCGCTGCTTTGGCACCCGACGCATTTGTTAAATAATGTAAATTCATATTAGTCCAACTGGCGTTTTACTACTGCTACCCACAGCAAAATGCGATTCACTGCATCAATTTGATTGTAAGGATACGCACGGTAAGGCAGTCCGGACTATAAATCAACTATAGTTATTTAAATTTTATTAGCATTTATTTAAAGAACCATTCAGGCCGTACGTATTTTTAACAAAATTTCATTATAACCGCACGGGGCTGGCAGTAACGCTTAAGAGCGCGGACCAATTAGGAACTACAACAAGCCGCAGGATTGACGAGGGCATCCTTACCCGTGAAGCCAATAAGTAATGTTTGTTTATTTATTGTTATGCAAATAAAAACTAAATGTTTCACTGCCAACTAACGGCGTTGGTCTACTAAGGGTTATCGATGCTCCCGCTGGTTAATTGGCTTTATCTGGGCAGGGTTACTAGGAGCCTATCAATGGATAGATCGGGCAGAAGTCAGGCTACTGGTTGCAGTGAGAGCTGGGTAGCTAGCAGCAGTAAGTATGCATTAAATAAAACGATTAAAGCGCCTGACAGGGTAAGCAGTTAACAACATAGAAAGTATGTATAAACCTGCTTTTTAATACCGCCCTAAACTACCTGAAATGAGCCTACCCGAAATGAGCCTAAGGGGCGAAGCATTACAGTCATTTGTGCGCCCAACACGCGTTACGGGGGTGACAACTAACAAAGGTAGGCTAACCGAGCAGAGATGAGGCCCCCGTGGCTTCCTACGGTAATGCGCCTATGCAAAGCGCTGGCGGCGATAATTAGTGAAGCGTCGGTTGGTGGTACCACAGCCTTTAGCATTAAACCGATTTATCCGGGTAAATTCAGTCAGGATCGGAGGGGCTTTGCAGCCGTGCTCTGAAGGGTTCAATTCGTTGCCCAGGCGAGCATTTGGCTTTGCATAGTCGGGGCGCCCCCCTTGCCAGGGCTATGCAGGGTTTGTTGTCCGAGACCGCACACCCAATTGCTAAAATAGCCTGTGGACGCGGTTGCCGAACCGGCCATCAGCCTATAGGCAGGTCTGGGGACGCCAGTAGAAATACCTAACGCATAAAAACTTATTAAGCCGGCCATCCATGCTGGGTAAAGCAAACAGACAAAGCGCCTATTTAAAAAAGGAAAAACGTCGTTAGACCGTCTGCAAAAATTGTTACGTTCCTTTCTCGTTATATTGTGACAACCAACATATGAATACTAACCCCATTTAGCAAAGCACTGATTACTGGCTTTGCTATAACCGGCTAACTAAGGTCCGGGCTATTTTGTGGTATTAATCTTATTTTATCTTCATAAACGCCGACCATCGTATAAATAATATAAGCACTTGAAAGGAGATAAAGGGCGCGGCTGTATAGCGGTTTTTGAGCTATAAAGTGGCAACTTATTGGTATTGCAGGTAGCTATATTGTGTTTGTCAGCTCTGGCTAATAATTTAGTTCGCAGGCCTATAGGGACTTATCCACAAAGCACAAAAAATGAACAACATGTACTTGCAGTGGTTCGTTATAGCGCTTATAACATACCTGTAGCCCCCTCTATCATAAAAAAGGATTAACTTGTTAAATGGAGATAATATGAAAATTATTAGCCAGTTCATAATGCTATCGCTCATGTTTCCAGCCCTTACGCATGCCAGCGAAAACAACCTTCCTCCCCCATTTCAAGGTGCGTCGCAGGACTCTACTTTAACGGTAAGTTATGATGATTTAAGCGCTTTTTTAAAGGCCGAGGTATTGGTGGTAGGCCGTTCCACGAGAAAAAAAGCAGCACGAGCAGAAACCACCGGAACGCGAATGCGTTCACGGGTAAATCGTTTAACAGCGTTAGAGGGGAACAGATTTTATTTTGAAGCGTTAGAAAACGATGATGTTCGAAATACCCTTCATGCGATTAAACAAAGTCTGGAGTTATTGCCCGGACAGGTTCCGCTATCTACCTTAAATAGAAAAGAGCAATTAGCTTACTGGCTCAACCTTTATAATTTCACTTTACTTGATCAACTAGCTGAGCAGAAAGCCCCTGGCAATATTAAAGGCCTACTGGATTATGGCGACGAAGATTCCATATTAAATAAAAAAGTTTTGAACGTAGCAGGCGAATCTTTAAGTCTTAATGATATTCAATTTACTATTTTGAAAGAAAAGTACAATGATCCGCTGATAATATACGGTTTATTTCAGGGTAATATTGGTGGCCCCAGCATTTTAGATGAGGCGTTCACCGGCGCCCGGGTTTGGCGACAACTTGAAGAAAATGCTCGTGAATTTATTAACTCAAACCGGGGCACGTATTTTGATGGTTCTGTTTCGGTTTATTACAAACGTAATATGACTTTTTTCGATAACAATAAAGAAAAATTAAGACGTCATCTGTTAGATTTTCTTGAAGGCTCTTTCTACAACGAGATACAAGAAGCTGACGAATTAGAGTTTGAAACAGCTGACTGGCAACTGGCTAATTTGATGGGGGGCGCCAGAGAGTATGGTGGCTCGGGGATGATAAACAGCGCTGCACTACTTGATGCCGTGCGCTCCCAGCAAATGCTATTCAATCAAGGCGGAGGCTCAGGAATGAGCGCGATAGAAAGTCCGTTGGCGCAGTCAATTGTCAGCAAAACACGGCTTAATGTGCGCTTTCCGGCCGCCCAACTGGAGATGATTCAACAATTAAAAGCGCGACATGAATTAAACTCTGGCTCGGTGGAAATTAAAGATATTGATGAGGCAGAAGCAAAGGCAAAAACTAAGGAAAATTAGCCAGCTTATGTCTGCCGCCTTCGCGCACGGTAGCTCAGACTGCGGGGCTATCGTATTGGTAACTAACGCGCCGGATTAAACTGACATACCGGGTTAGCTTATTCGGCGAAAAGCTATTCGCCTGGGCTAGGCGGCTGAAACTGTTCCGCATGTACAGCAGCTAAGGTTTCATTTAGCAGGTACTGCGATAGCCACGGCCCGAAAGTGCAGCGGGTCGGTCGGGTACGCAAAAGCACTGTGCTACGTAGCTGCCCGAAGATACCGTTTCCAGGTTCGTCGGGGCGCTCCCCACCCCCTGTATCGCTGCATTAACCACCGCTGCATATTATAAGATAGCGGCGGTATTATTAAACCCATCAAGTAGCGCTTTGCCGATGGCGGTGCGGGCCACTAAACCCACTATCGGCCGGTTATTGGCGCTGCTGAGACTGCACATAGGCCATAGCCTTTGCCAAGAACTTCTCGCCTTGCTTCCCGCCGTTTGCAAGCTCATGCTGCCCGTGCGGGTCTTGAATATCGTTAAAGTGAGCCGCCACCGTCTCGGGGTTTTGTTCTGTTTCGGGTAAAAATATACCTTCGGTTTCAACAATGCGCGCAGTGGCGTAGCCGCCTACGCCCGCACACAAAATCATCCGATTGGGGGCCTCGGCGGAGCACAACGTTAACGCCCCAGCGGTAACAGATTCGGTAGTGAGCATAGCGAAGATGTCAGCTGGAAGCAGGTCTGCGGTCATGCGCGTACCTGCGGTGGGGGCTAACGCATTTACGCGGATGTTATGCTTCGCACCTTCCAGAACTAATGTATTCATTAACCCGATGACCGCCATTTTCGCCGCCCCGTAATTTGATTGCCCGAAATTGCCGTATAAACCACTGGATGAAGTGGTCACCAGGATACGCCCATAATTTTGTTCACGCATAATATCCCACACGGCTTTGGTACAGTTAACCGTGCCCATTACATGAACATCCATGACCGCGGCGAAATCAGCGATATCCATTTTAGAGAAAGATTTATCCCGCAGTATGCCAGCATTGTTGATGAGAATATCTACCCGCCCCCACTGTTGCATAGCGTGGCTAACCATATCACTTACCTGGGCATAATCAGCCACATTAGCGCCATGGGCGATGGCCGTTCCACCTGCGGCTTCAATCTCAGCGACCACATCCTGAGCAGCCTGGGACGACCCACCAGTACCGTCGCGTTGCCCGCCAAAGTCGTTCACCACCACGCGCGCACCACGTGCCGCAAGGGCCAGAGCATGAGACCTGCCTAAACCATTGCCTGCGCCGGTGACAATTGCCACCTGATGTTCAAATGAAACTGTCATATTCTATTGCCCCTGTGCTTGGTGTAGTGAGGTATCACTGACTAACTGCAAACCAATCCAATGCGCTATCAACGCCGGTTTCTCGTTCCCTTCAATTTCTATAGTGACTTCATGGGTTACTTTAAACTGGTGAGGTTTGTCTTCACTGACAGCCAGTACTTTTGCATGGCACCGGATTCGGCTGTTTACAGCGACCGGCGCAATAAACCGGACTTTATCGAAACCGTAATTGATGCCCATGGTTATCCCTTCCACCTGCAAGCTGAATGATTCCGCAAAATGCGACAACATCGACAACGTCAAAAATCCATGGGCAATTGTGCTGCCGAACGGGGTTTGGCTGGCTTGTTGCTCATCCACATGAATAAATTGATGATCATGTGTGCAATCTGCAAACGCATTAATTTGCTGCTGGGTAATAGTGAACCAGTCTGTGGGCGCAAGTACCGTTCCCACGCTATTTAACATTTCTTGTTGAGTAACCGTTTTCATCGCCGATCCTTATAATGAGGCAAGCTACGCTGCCTCAGGGTTAAAACCAGGCCGTTTGCATATCGTAATTCGTAGTATCAAGACGCCTGACAAGGCTGGCCCAGTGCTCAATCTCCGGCAGTTCACTGCGAAAGAAAAACTGCATTGTGTGCAACTTACCCTGATAAAAATCGTAATCGGTAGTGTGCAGGCTGGAAGCTAAAGCCTGCTGGGCCTTAATGCCCTGCTTTAGCCACATCCAGGCAATCACTACATGACCGAAGATATCCAGGTATTTAGCAGAATTTGCAAACGCTGCGTCCATATTCATAGTTTGCGTTGCCCCCATTACCGCTTGAGTTGCGCTATCCAATGTTTGGAGCGCATGCTGTAACTGGTCTGCGTAAGGCTTTAGTTTTGACTGTTCAGTGGCCTCCTGGCAGGTAGCCTCTATGGCTTCAAGGCAAGCCCGGTATCCGGCGAATTTATTCATTGGTACTTTGCGGCCAAGCAAGTCAAGCGACTGAATTCCGGTGGTCCCCTCGTGGATAGGATTAAGACGATTTTCGCGGTAAAACATCTCTACCGGGTGTTCATTGGTGTAGCCCGCGCCCCCCAATACCTGAATGGCGTAATGGTTCGCCTTTAACCCGAACTCGGATGGCCATGATTTTATTACAGGGGTCAGAAAGTCCAGTAAGGTATGCGCCGCCAACCGGGCGGATTCTTCCGGCTGAGTTTTTTCGTCATCATGTAAACGAGCGCCAAATAAACATAGCGCAAGCGCTCCTTCTGCATACGCTTTTTGGGCCAGAAGCATCCGTTTCACATCGCTGTGTTCAATAATATTCACCGGCGCAGAGGCTGGGTTCTTTTCTGCCATTAGACGCCCCTGGGGGCGCTCTTTGGCATAGTTCAGAGAGTACTGATACCCCGCCAACGCCATTACGGTAGCCCCCATTCCTACAAACAACCGCGCTTCGTTCATCATGTGGAACATATATGTGAGCCCTTTGTTCTGTTGGCCCACCAAATAGCCTACTGCCCCCTCATTTTCGCCAAAACTTAACGCGGTGGAGGTAATCGCATGGCCCCCCATTTTGTGAAACAGTCCTGCCAGTGCCATATCGTTGGGCTGCCCTAAGGTACCGTCGTTGTTAACCATTATCTTAGGTACGATAAATAAAGAAATACCTTTTACCCCTGCCGGAGCCCCTTTTACTCGGGCCAGAACCAAATGCACGATATTCTCACTTAAATCGTGATCGCCACCAGAGATGTATATTTTGTTGCCGGTAATACGATAGGTGCCGTCATCCTGTTTTACCGCGCGTGTAATAAGGTCCGCAAGCCCGGAGCCTGCGCCTGGTTCGGTCATGGCCATGGTGCCGGTGAACCGGCCTTCGCGCATTGGCTTAACCCAGGTCTCAATTTGTTGCGCACTACCATGTGCCTGAATGAGGTTAGCGTTAGCATTGGTGAGCGTGGTGTATCCCATTGTACTCATACCTGAGGCAGTAAGGTGCGCACTTACTGCACACGCCACTAGCGAGGGAAGTTGCATACCGCCGTGCTCAAAGTCAGCAGAGGCACTGGCCAGGCCAGAGTCTATCACTGCACGCATTGCGGTTTTTATGGCTGGCAGTAGATGGGCTTTTTTACCGTCAAATTCAGGCTTCACTAAATCAGTTTGCTGACGTATGGGTAACAGATATTTTTCAGCCACGGCTTTTGCGGTTTCCATGGCGGCATCAAACGTTTCTTTGTTGTGCTCGCTAAAACGCGCGCGCTGGCATAACTGTTCGGCGTCAAACAGCTCATACAACATAAATTCCAAATCTCGTTCATTTAACAAAGATACCGCCATACATTCCTCATTCATGATTATCGCAACGCGCTGCTTTTCGAGTTAGCGCCAAGTATATTTTATTGTTCCCGGGTTAACGTCGGGATAACATGACCTGAGAGGTCAAACTAGCTATTTGCCTAGCAAATTTATACATAGAATAAGGAACCGTTAACCGCGTGATGAGCCAGGATGCACAATTTGGAAAGCCCTTAGCGCCCCCTCTCCCCTTCGGTAACTTGCTGAAATTTTGGCGAGCTGTGTATGGTTTAAGTCAGGAGACGCTGGCTTATGCCATCGACTCTTCGCCCCGGCATATTAGCCGAATGGAAAATGGCCATGTACACCCGAGTATGGAGATGGTCAACAAACTCGCCCATAAGTTAGGTTTGCTGGAAAGGGACACGCACCATTTACTTATCGCCGCCGGCTTTATCACTCAACCTGCCAAAGTTGATTTTCACAGCGCTGAACTTAAGTGGTTACGTAAAGCCATGAAACTAACCTTGCGAGCACTTGACCCCTACCCTTCTGTACTGATAAATAGCAGTGGGAAGATTATGATGGTGAATAAAGGCTGGGTTAATTTTTATACGCCAATGGTGGGCTATAATGCGCTGACGGGGGTCTCCAATCATTTTGACTTTTTGTTTAGCTTACACAATAACCAGCCCGCTTCCGGAGCCTTGCAGGACGCCCTTTCATTGATACTCATGAGTATGCAACAAGAAGTGCTGCTGCGTCCTGATGCTGATATTGAGGCCTTACTGGAACGTCTGATGCGCACGAATGCGGTACCCGATAACTGGGCCCAACGGGCTGCCCAGTTAGCACCAATGGCTAGCTTTCGAATTGAGCTTGAAATTGACGGCAAGCTGCAACGGTTTTTCAGTGTGAGTCAGACGGTGGGGGCATTAGGGCCGAATGCGTATGTTTCAGAGCCCCGGCTTACCATAAACACGCTCTACCCGGAAGACGATGATGCCACACCTATGTCGCCAGCCACGCGCCATGTTCACCACCCTCGGTTATTTTACTGAGCATAACCGTTATGCAATTCAACGCCGTTGGCGGCTATCAGCTCACTACCGACTGGTTACATAGCTGTGCTGCCAACCAACAAAAAAGCAGCCGGAAGGCTGCTTTTGGTATCTCAACGTGAAATATTAGACACTTTTTTCGGTATTACGCCGGGTGGATAATGACGGCCGACGACGGGCCTGGCCGCTATTATTACCACGATTGCCGCCGTTGGAACGCGCATTGCCCCCGCGTGGGTTTGCGCGCTCTCCGCTAAAGCCCGCTTTTGGCTTTTTCGGTTTATTCGCTTTTTTAGGCGGCGATAACGTAGTTTGCGCTACCGACAATTGAGGCTCAAATCCTGCCAGCGTCTGTCTTGGTAACAATTGCTGAATCAACGTTTCAATGTCTTTTAATTGATCAAGCTCATCGGCGCTCACCAGTGACCATGCCTGACCAGATGCGCCAGCTCTACCGGTACGGCCAATTCGATGCACATAGTCTGCAGCAGTGTTTGGTAAATCCAGGTTAACTACTATAGGTAGCTGACTGATATCAATACCGCGCGCTGCGATATCGGTTGCCACCAGCACTTTAATAGAGCCATCTTTAAAGGCGGCTAGCGCTTTAGTTCTGGCTCCCTGGCTTTTATTACCATGAATAGCGGCACTGGCTATACCCGCGGATTCCAATTTGGTGGCAATTCGGTTAGCCCCATGCTTAGTACGGCTGAAGACTAACGCCTGAGACCATTTATTCTGCTTAACCAGCGAAATCAATGCAGGTATTTTACGGTTTTTATCTACCGGCACTAAGCGCTGGTCGATTTTTTCCACCGTGGTATTCGCTGGCGCCGTAGACAACTTTATCGGTTGTTTGGTAATTGACTCAGCCAGAGCTGTTACCGTAGGCGAAAACGTTGCAGAAAACAGCAATGTCTGACGGTTAGCCGGCAGCAGCTTTAAAATACGCTTAATATCATGAATGAAACCCATGTCTAGCATACGGTCGGCTTCATCCAGCACCAATGTTTCAAGGGCGCTAAATTTCACCGCATTTTGCTGAAACAAATCGAGCAAACGGCCTGGCGTTGCAATCAGTACGTCAATACCACCGCGCAACTGCTTCATTTGCGGATTAATTCCTACGCCGCCAAATACCACGGCGGTTTTCAGCGGTAAGAACTCGCTGTACTCACGTACGCTCTGCTCTACCTGAGCCGCCAGTTCGCGGGTAGGGGTAAGGATAAGAGCACGGATGTGATTGGCAGCAGGTTTATTACCCTGCTCCAAACGTTGCAACAATGGCAAGGCGAAGCCTGCAGTTTTGCCAGTTCCAGTCTGTGCAGCGGCCAGTACGTCCTTTCCTGACAAAATAGCAGGAATGGCTTGCTCCTGAATGGGAGATGGCGTGGTGTAGCCCTGTTTTTCAATAGCTTGTTGAAGCGGGGCTGACAGACCCAACTGGGAAAACGACATTAATACCTCGGATGGCGATAATAGAAAAGGGGGGGTAATTGTAAAATATGAAGAGAGGAAAATTGCAGGCACACGGTGTGCCTGCAACTAGAAAGCAATAGCTTACAGAACAACCACGTCGGCTGCCTGAGGACCTTTATTGCCCTGTTCTACGGTAAACTGTACTTCTTGACCTTCAGTCAGAGTACGGAAACCTTCAGATTTGATAGAACGGAAATGAACGAAAACGTCCTTGCCGCCGTCAGCTTGTGTAATAAAACCGAAACCTTTAGTTTCATCGAACCATTTTACTGTGCCTGTTGTAGACATGGATAACTCCTTGGAGAATAAATAATAATTTGTTGGATGCGTTTAAACATCCAGCTATGCACTGAAGGGCTATCTGTTTTGCAGCAGGCTTAAATCGGTAGACGTCTAAATGTGAATCGCACGAGGGGACTAACAAGAAACTAACGTAAAGAAGCATTTATCAAATAGAAATAGAACCTTCTAAAGGCGAGACAAATACTAGCACCGTTTTTTCCGATGCGCCAGCCTAATCTTTGTTCTTTTTAGAATGAATGCATATTTTCGGGGGTATTGCCGCCGTAACCGGGCTGCCCAGATCGCTACAGCAATAGCATAACCACAGCGACTTATTTCGCTGTCGCCCTTGCCCTGCAAGCAATACAGCCTTTTGGTGAAGGAACGCGGCGGCGCTTTATCCAGTCTGTTTGCATCAATAAACCAGGCCAAGAAAAAAATGTGCAATAATTAAAAAAACACATACCGCCAGGGAAAGGTTATCGCCAATAGCAAGTATCAGCCCTTTTTCAACCACCGGGTACACAGCCGGTAACAACCGGGCTTTTGTTTTTCCCTGCTGACTTTGCTGGTTACTTTTGCCGATTATGCCTGCTATGTTAACCCAATAATACCCAGTTCACAGGCTAGAATATGGATAAAAGAATACGTGAATTAATTGCTGTTGGTCTGCTAGCTCTTTGCTTAGTTACACCGCTAAATGCGGCGCCGGATACTGGTTGGCAACAGCAATACCTAAAACGTACATTCTATTGGCGCGGACACACCATGCCCTATCGCTTATTGCTTCCCGCGCATTTTGACGAAACCAAACAATACCCGTTAGTCGTTTTTTTACATGGGGCCGGTGAGCGCGGTAGTGACAATACCCGCCAACTCATCAATGGGGGTCAGTTGTTTGTACAGCAGCAGTCGCGCTTTCCTGCGGTGGTGGTGTTTCCGCAGGCCCCCCGCGATGATTACTGGGCTGTAGTGAAAGCCGACCGGTCTTCACTGCCCTATCGTTTTGACTATCCTTATACCGGCACGAATGAGGTAGCGTCAACCGGTGCGCTGCAAGGCGTAATGGCCCTCACTGACAGGCTTATCGAAAAAAGATTTATTGATAATTCGCGGGTGTACGTGGCCGGACTATCTATGGGTGGTATGGGAACCTTGGAGTTACTTGCCCGCCAGCCTGATACCTTTGCTGCCGCCATTGCCATTTGCCCGGGGGCCAATCCGGCTATTGTTAATGCCTATCGTGAGAGCCTGAGTTTACGTATATATCACGGAGCCGATGACGATATCGTGGTTCCTGCGCTATCAGCCGCAGTAGCTAACGCTGCCCAGGGTAAAATTCATTACATTAAACGCAAAGTATATCCTGCGACAAATCACAATTCGTGGGACAAAGCGTTATCAGAGGAAGATTTCCTTTCCTGGTTGATGGCGCAGTCTTTGCACCCAAGCGTGGTACCTGAGCGGCCATAACCCGGCTCTGTTTATCCGGCAAAAACTGAACAGCTTTTACCCACAGCGGGTAAAAAGCCTATTGAATTTATTAATGTTTTAGCAACCCTAAGGATGCTTATGTACAAAGTGATAGTTGCCCTACTGATGACGCTTGGGTGTTTTTCGCTCAACAGCCAGGCCCAATCTGATGAAATGGTCATTGCCACCAAACAAGCGCCCCCCTTTGTTATCAAAAACGAGCAAGGTGAGTTTGCCGGTATTAGCATTGAACTGTTCGAGCAGATAGCCGATGAATTGGATATCAGTTACCGCTATGTGGAAACCGATTTGGATGCGTTAATCAGTGGGCTTGAGCAGGGCCAATACGATGCGTCCATTGCCGCACTTACCGTCAATGCTGAGCGCGAAACCAGAGTCGATTTCACCCATCCGTTTTACACTACCGGCTTGGCGATTGCTGTCCCTAAGGACGAGAACCGCCTGATGTCTGCCGTTTCCGGTTTTTTTTCCTGGAAATTTTTTGTGGCACTTGGCGGTTTGTGCTTACTGTTGTTCATAGTGGGCGTGATCGTCTGGTTAACTGAACGCCATGGCAACCAAGAGCAATTTGGCGGAGGGGCGGCTAAAGGTATAGGTGCAGGCTTCTGGTGGGCCGCGGTCACCATGACCACGGTAGGCTATGGCGATAAAGCGCCGGCCACTCCCGCAGGCAGAGTGGTAGGATTTATCTGGATGTTTGCAGCAATCATTCTGATCAGCAGTTTTACCGCCGCGATTGCAACCAGTTTAACGGTTAGCCAGCTGGAAACACAGGTACAAGGGGTAGAGGACCTGCCCGATGTGAACGTTGCAACGTTGGCGAACTCTGCCAGCGCCGATTTTTTAACCCACCGTGATATCGATTTCACCACTGTAGACTCGGTTCCTCAAACGCTCGCCGCAATGAAAAAAGGCCAGACCGATGCTTTGGTTTACGACAAACCCATTCTGGAGTATCAAATCAACAAAGGCTATAAAGATGACATTATGGTACTACCTGATGTGATCGATCGGCAGGATTACGCCATCGCTTTACCTGAAGGTAGCCCGTTACGAGAACAGTTCAATACCACTCTACTACGGATTATTGATACCGACGAATGGCGCGAAAAGGTCGAGAATTTACTGGGTAGTGATTAAATCGTTTCGGTTAGCGCTGTGATGCTAGCGCTAACCGCTGATAGTTTTGTGGGTAAACAGCAATAAGCCGACAAAATGGGAACGCGCAGCTAACGGCTTACCGGCTTTTAGAAATGTCGAAGACGCCACTCATTGGTCGCCCAAAACAGCTGAAACAGCTTTTCCTGGCTACCTTCACACAGGCATATAAGTATTTCGTTAACTGAGCTAGATTGGCACCACAGCGTTACGCCATTGTCGAGCACGGCATGGATCGGCCCGTTGGAATGGTAGTCGGACACTTCTTTAACCACCAAGGCCTGCATAATGCAAAAAGCGGATAGTCCGTCCCATAAGGACGCGTTACTCTGACAAGCAGGTTCTGCGTAGTTAAAGTTCATTGCTTGCCCTACATCCAATTTCGATAATTAAATATATGACATACAGATAGAAGACACTATTAAACTTTAGGCTAATTTAACCCCCGTTTAGGACAGTTTCACACCACAAATTCGTCTTTTCATGACTCTTTCGTGCATATCGCTATCGTGGCGATAGTAAATTATGACGGACTAAATTATAGCAGTGATAACCTATGTCTTACTTAGTGTGGACACGGTACCTTTAATGGGGTCAGCAACGCGATAAACGGTTAGCTGAATTTATACTAGATAAGTAAATTGACGATGTCTTAGCTATTTAGCTGGTTTGCGCCCATGTTATTGCCGTAGCAGGTGGCTAACGCCCTTCCCTACCTATTGTATCTACTCTATGTATACAGCGGCCCATCGTCACCGATAGTTTTCCGGCAGTAGGGATAACCAGTGGCTGACCACCACCGGCCCGTTAACGTAATGAAGTCACACAACGTCGGAATGAACGGCCAGCTAACGGGATGTTAAAGCGCCTATCGCTAAATATGAGGATAGTTTAAACATAACGATAGTTCGCAATGTAACGCAGGAAGCAGTAGGGGTAAGTCTGTGCTCAGGTAGCTAACCATTCCGTTCATCTGCTATGTTTAGTAGCCCGTATCAAGTTCAACCTATAATAGCATCAATCCTGCATAGCGCTTTTTTGCTTGCGCAAATATTACCCGTTACCTATGCCACCTAAGGAAGAAAAAGTTCATGGATATGAAATCCTTATTGCTACCGATAATCTCCGGGCTGGGCCTGTTCTTTGGTAGTTTATCTGCCCACGGCGACACGCTGTCACTAGCGCAACATGGGGTTGCTGGTCGTTATTATCTAGCCCAGACGGCTAGCGCGGCTAACCCGGTAATTGTATTGGGGGGCTCCGAAGGCGGCATCGCGCATAAGCTTGCTGAAGTTATTATTCAGACCGGTCGGCCTGCGCTGGCCATTGCTTATTTCGATATGGGTGAGCTGCCAGACGAACTAGAATATATTCCTTTGGAATACTTTGAACAGGCCAAAACCTGGCTGCAACAAAAACACCCGCTGGCTAAACATATCACTTTAGTAGGATGGTCGAAGGGAGCAGAATTATCGTTACTACTGGCTGCCAAGGATCCTATTTTTAACCATGTGGTAGCCATCGCCCCCAGCTCGGTGGTGTGGGCTGGCATTTTACAAGACTGGCAGAAGACGCCAGGTTCAAGCTGGACTGAAAACAATACCCACTCCCCCACATAGCGTTTGCCCCTTCCGGTCCAGTCGACGGTTTAATAGATTTGTATACCCAGTCATTAGCTAACAGAACGGACAATGGCCAGGCGACGATACCAGTGGAAAATATCCACGGCAGCGTTTTTCTATATTCAGGAGGTCAGGATGAAATATGGCCGTCTAACCAAATGGCAAAGGCGGTTTGTCGGCGGATGGAGAAAAATGTCCTCTCCCGTTGTCACCATTTTAACTTTCCCGAGCTAGGCCACCTTTTAGCCTATAAATTTCTAGACCAATCCGATCCCCTATATCAGCATTTTACAGAAAAAATGCATAGCAACTGAATCACACTGCGGGGCGATAATCTATCCTCGGTCACCCAACTTTACTCGTATAACCCGATTCAATATAAAGGCAGGCAGCCCGCCTGTTACCGCCTTAAGAAGTCACCAGGGTAAGATTGCAGGTGGCATTGCCTGTCCTATGGCCCTGGGTTTATAGCTAGCCCCTTTTTGCCAAACGGGCATGTATCACCAAGGTAAAAGAACGTCGCCGCGAATATCCCAGCATCGGTAAACACTTTGTTTGGTTGCCGGCATTTTTCAGCGCACCCGCCTGGTTAGCTTTGCACATACCTGCTGCACCTTTGCGAGGTGAGCCGAGCCATACGTTACAGGCCGGCTTAACCGCCTTGTAGAATGGACTTATCATCACCGGTTACGGAAACTTATCGGTTTTTTGCGTGGATAGGGTTTAATAATCAGTACCTGTGTATGGTAGCAATACTGGGCAAAACCGCCCGGCAAGGTTAGCTTTCACTCCGTTCTTAGAGTTAGGGTCAGTATCGGCTCAGTGAACAGGCGGGCATGCGCACCGTTCATCGACTTCGCGCTATCGCTACCAAACAAAGCGTTACGCACCTGCCGTATACCATTTACCCTATTAAAGGTGGGTATCTTTCGCGCTATCCAGTGGAAGGTTCTTCTTAAAGAGGGTCATTAAGGGTGTTGTAGGCTCACTGCATAAGAGAGCTGCGCTTATATGCCTTCAAAAACTCATAGTTAATAGTGACGTTTTACGGAAAATTTTTGGATGTGCGCTAAACTTAATCCGTAAGTTAGCATTCCAGGCCCAACCATTCATTGCCTACTTTTGAGACCGCTGAGTGAAGAGTTTACGTTCAGAGATCGCCGCGATCACCTTATTTTCCATTACGCTCGTGAGCACGTTAATCCTATGGTTTTCGGTAAACGTTTATGAGGAGCTGTATCAGGAATTTGTTGCCGAAGAATTAGAGTCGCTATCGGAAAATTTAGCGAACGACTTACTGCCGTTTATCGGTGAGCAGTCTGATACCTTTTCAATCGCCCGCACTATGCTCAGAATGGATCAGTATGAGCATATTGAATATGCCAAAGTATTCAATAACCAAGGCGACTTGCTCAGCGCTTATCATAGCCCCCAAATAATGCAATCGGGTACCCTATATCGCCATCGGGAGCTGACCAACGAGCTATTACTAAGATTACCTTTTGGGCTCGATATTGCGCCCGATTGTATAATTGTAGTAAAGCGCATTGGCGACCCACAATACTCGCAGGGCCGGTTGATTATTTCATACGACTTATCTCAGGCCCTTAGTAGCAGTCAGGCCAAGCTAATCAGCTCAGTATTACCCTTCGCCGGCTTATTAGTTCTGGTGGCGGTTATCTTAGTACTAGAACTACAACGCCGCTCGTTATCCCCGCTACACCAACTTATACATAAAATGCGCCGGATTGAAGATACCAAAGACTACGACGTAGCCGTGGAGGAAACCGGTAAAAAAGAGATTGCCGAACTTACCCGCGGCTTCAACAGCATGATGTCTGATATTAACCGCCAGGTGGAAGCGAACCGCCAAAAAAATGCATTGCTGTTGCGGCAACAGGAACAAATGGAGCAGTTAGCCAATTTTGATAGCCTGACCGGTTTACCTAACCGCCAGTTTCTGATGACCAGCCTATCCATTGAGTTAGCGCGGGCGAAACGGGACAACCGGGAATTGGCCCTGATGTTTCTGGACCTGGATGGGTTTAAATTAGTAAATGATTCTTTTGGCCACGACGTTGGCGACAAGCTTTTATGCAGAGCTGCCGATATCGCTAGTGAGTGCTTACGTAAAGGCGACATTCTGGGCCGTTTGGGGGGCGATGAATTTATTATTATGCTTAGCAATAATCCGCTTATTACCCAACTGAAAGAGGTTGCCCAGCGGTTAATCGACAACCTTTCAAGGCCCCACCATGTGGATGAATGGAAAATATATACGGGGGTTAGTATCGGTATTTCGCTGGCCACCGAGTGCGATTATCAGGCCTCAGATATGGTCACCAATGCCGATATTGCCATGTACCGTTCAAAGCGAAATGGTCGCGGGCAATTTACTCTGTTTACTCAGGAAATGCAGGATGACAACCGTCGAATGGTTAGAATTGCCACCAATATTGCTTACGCAGTGGAGTCGGACGAGCTATCGCTGCATTATCAGCCAAAAGTGGACTGTCACGGCGTGGTACAGGGTTTTGAAGCCCTGATCCGCTGGTCCAGTAAAGAACTGGGATTTGTACCGCCCAACGAGTTTATTCCTATTGCTGAACAAAGTGACAAAATTTCTATGATCACGCGCTGGGTGATGACGCAAGTTTGCCGTGACTTGCCTGCCTTGCTAGCGGCGTATGGCGATGCTATCCGGGTTTCTCTCAATCTTTCTGCTCATGATTTAAAGAATCCGAAGGTAACTGAATTTATCGTAGAGAAAATGCAATCGCTACCGATTGCGCCATCTACGGTAGAATTTGAAATCACAGAGTCTGCTTATTTAGAAAGCTTTCACGCCGGTAATGTGTTTTTTGAAACTTTGCGGGGATTTGGCTGTAAAATTGCTCTGGATGACTTTGGCACTGGGTATTCATCGTTAAGCTATTTGACCGAATTCAATATTGATACTTTGAAAATTGACCGGCAGTTTACCAGCCAGATTGGCGCGTCGAAGCGTTCCGGCCTTATTACAAATACCATTATTGAAATGGCTCGCCACCTGAAGCTGACAGTCTGCGCGGAGGGCGTGGAAACCCATGAACAGGCCCAGTTTTTAATCCACCACAAATGTGACTTATTACAAGGTTATCTGTATGGCCGGCCTGAGCCTCTATCGACTGTGGTAGCGAATGCGGCAAAAGGGGATTGCCAACGGTTAAATATCGTTTCTAGCTAAACCCCTTCATTTATTTCGCTAAAGCCCTGTACCCTCGCGCAACTTCGGTGAAAACCTGATTAACCTTATGCGGCGGTGAGCGAAGGCTGATTACAGCTACCCCCTAGTGATATGTGACTCGCTTTTGCAGCGCCGCAAACATAGCTTAGTGCCGCAGTTATAGCTAGCACCCTGGCCTGTAACTTTGCGTCTTTTATACTCTATTGTTGCAGGTGGCCGGCAGGTAGCCAGAAACCTGCTTACGCGCTTTAGGCGGCAGCATCAACACTAGCTTAAACTATAACAGTCCGGCTTTGTCGTAAGGCCAATAAACCCAGACAGTAGTACATCATATAACCTGTATCAGGGAAACGACGGCGTGGGTAGCGACACTAAGAGCAATGGCGCCATAAATATTTATATGACCTGTCTTCAATGCGATTAGCCGGCTTTGTACAATACCGTTAGCTCAGCCGGTAACGGCGTATTGGCCGGAACATAACCCACGCTGCCTTCATTGTTAAGCAAGTAACGAATCATTGCATTTACCGAATCGACTTCTACCGGGGGCTTTTCTCTGCCGCTAAAACGCATCTGAGCCCAATATGACTGCACTCTTGATTCAGTAAGCCCTACAATCCGGGTATTGAAAATTAAACGCTCGCGCGTGCCCGGCGTTAGCGCAACAGGGTGCAACGCAAGCTGGCTTACTCCCCCCATAAAAAGATTACGTATCTCACTTTTTTCCAATGCGGGTGGCGCTGCGCCGACATTCGCGACTACCATTATCTGGGAATCAGCAAGACTGCCGGTTGAATAAATAGCACTGATTAGCAGAGCGCCCAGTGTTCTGCGCCAGCCTGTGGGCAGCAGTTTGATTAAAATACCCATTCTACCCCCATTTGCAATAAATTAGCCTGCCGGTCAAAACCTGGCTGAATATGGGTGAAGTAAGATGCCTTGTTCGCGTCGCCCCGTAAATGTGACCATTCCAGTTTAACCGCCACATTGGGCCGTGCATCCCACCGCACACCGACAGTATATGTGGAGAGGTCATCTTGTGGTAAAGCGCCGATAACCTGGTCAAAGACCAACGCCAGTTGGTCCAGTTGAGCAGATAGCCCGATAGGAATTTCGTTTTCAATCGTCTTGCGCGTATTTCGTGAATTAGCATAAGTCAGATGCAACTGAACATCCCCAAAATAGCGTCCCACCATGACATAATAATTGGTGGAAGTGGATAATACTTCCAGCTTCGAGTTTATTTTCATCCACTCCGCCGCGCCAAACCAATCCAATGTTTCATAATTAGCGCCCATTAAATACAGGTCAACATCGCCTTTAAAATCGAGTACTTTGGCATTCCGGCTAAAGCCGGCCTGAAGCATAGCATCGCGTAAGGGGTCTATTTGTGCATTGTCGGTATCGCTATCAGGGGCGAACAATGAGGCAAAACGTAATTGCAACCGGCCATACATAACATCGACAATGCCGCCGTAAAGCCCTTCCACGTTAGCAGAGTACGAGGCATCAGAAGCATTGATGTCATCTTTATATTGGCCATAGTAGCCTTCAAGATTGATTCCCACCTGGCCCACTCGGGTCCGGTAGCGCGCACTCGCGCCTTCATAATGGGAGAACAAATAGCCACTATATAGTTGCTGGGGCGCAGATATCCATGGATATGCAAAACCAACATCAATAACATCAGAGTAGCGCAGTACCGGCGTACGGAGACGGCCCGCCTTAAATTGCCAATTTTCGTTGGGGCTGTAACGCATATAGAGCCATTCCACACCGCTATCGCGGTCAGCGGACGAATGCATTAATAACTGCCCGGATACAGATAAGCCCGGGGTGAGTGCAATATCGGTTTGTATCCCTATCAATGAGGCTTGAGAAGCACTTAACGCATCGTCATAGCCCTGATATTTTGCCCCATCAGTATCCAGATACCCGCCAATAAAACGGGCGAAACCTGAAATTTCTGCACTAGGCGCAAGCGCCGCCATCGCAAAACACGGCGTTAAGGTGCACAGGCCGATAAACAAGTAATGAATGAAAGCACGCAAAAATAAAGGGGTCACTGTTATCTTCAATATAAACATACCTGATAAAACACGATACCGAATAGCGCGACAAGCTGTGATAGCAAAAGGTTAACACCTATGGTTTAGCTATTTTCTTTGCCACAATTATTGTTGAATAAATACTATTTAGCCAGTTTATGTATGGTTTTTTAGAGCATGTATAAAACCTTACGGAGCGGCACATCTACCCTGCCCTGCGATTACGGGCAGCGGACGCTGACTATATAAATGAGTATAGTTGAGCCAAAGGGCTAAACAAAGGGTGGTGTTTTAGCATAGGTATAGATAAATTACTTTACCTTACTGGCAGATCACGCTACAAAGCCCCTCTTCAAGACACATAGAACACAAGGTAACCAAGGATGCTGTCGTTGAATAATCTTACCCTTGCCGCTCAGCAAACCTTAGCTAACGCCGGGTCAGCCATGACCAGCCCAGAGTTTCTTTTACAGCTGGGTATTATTGCTGCAATTTATGTGGTGGGTTTTATTGTAGCGGTACAGGTACGTAACAAAATTCCTTTTATGCATACCACGCCTGGTGAGGGCGCGCATTCGGTGCACTGGTTTGGGTATCGGCTGGGGGGCACCTTGTTCCCGTTATTTACCATAACGCTTCTTAAGCTGTCTTCTACTGTAAGCTCAGAATTTCAATTCGATCCTTGGTTGTTGGAAATCGCACTTATCCTGGCTGTGCTGCTGTTTCTGAATTCCTGCATACGCGCGTTTGTTCGCAGCCGTGCGGTAGCATTATTTTTACGCTGGGTCGGCCTGCCTATCGTATTTATGCATTTAATCGGCATTCTGCCGGTTGTAACCAAAGCGCTTGAGTCTATATCCCTGTCGGTAGGCAATGTCGAAGTATCTGCATATGGGGTGGCCCGGGTCCTGGTATTCGGCGCTTTGCTGTTCTGGCTAGGCCGGGCCTCCAATACCATGGGCAAAGATATCATTCGTAACCGGCACGACCTAGACATTACTACCAAGGAAGTCTTTGCCAAGTTATTCGAAGTTGCCCTGTTTTGTATAATTTTCCTGCTGTTGCTTAACATCATGGGTATAAACCTGACTGCGCTGGCGGTATTTGGTGGGGCGCTGGGTGTGGGGCTGGGTCTCGGTTTACAGTCTATCGCCTCTAATTTTATCTCCGGTATTATTATCCTTATCGACCGCTCCCTAACCGTCGGCGATTACGTAGAACTGGAAGACGGCAGTAAAGGTTTTGTACGCGAGTTCAAAATGCGCTATGCCGTACTGGAAACCTACGATGGTAAAGATATCCTGGTACCTAACGAGAAGTTTATAAGCTCTTTGCTGATCAACTGGACTCACAAAGACCCCAAGCAACGTTACCGAATAGATTTTTCGGTGGCCTACCACACCGATATCCGCTCAATGGTAGAAATTATTAAAGAAGTCGTGGCCGAGCACCCCCAGGTATTATCCGGTGACACAGTGCCTATCGAAGAGCGCCCTGACTGTGAAATTGACAGCTTTGGCGACTCTGGTGTCAATATGTTTGTAGAGTTTTGGATGGACGGGGTGGATGACGGCAAAAACCGGGTTGGCGGTGACTTGTTACTGATTATATTCGAAACGTTGCGGGAGCATCATATTGATATCCCATTCCCACAACGTGAAGTACGCATCATCGAAAAATAGCGCCTAGGGAGTTTGTTGGAAATACCCTGCAGGTTCATCAGCCAGGCCTGCGTAAGCTTACTTACATTAGCTTGGTGGCGGCTGGCGAAAACACTGGCTCAGCCTGGAGTTAACGTAGCACCAGCCATAAGCAGGCCACAGAACGCGACCTGCGCCTCGCTATCCCACGCGGTGGTTCAGTTTGTCTGTTTATTCAAATAACCCTATAGAATACGCCCCCCGCTAGTTTACCTTCACGCTGCGCCGGTTGGCTTTTTTAACGCTACGTGTGTTAATTAGCTATACCGGTGGGGTTGGTTTTAAACGCTTTTGCGCTATGGCGACACCAGCGTGTATTGGTGGGGGAAGCGTATGATGGGTGGAGCACACCAGCGCGGGTGACAGCATGCTTTACGCCCTCCCAGGTCAAGCGTAAAGGCGTTAATAGCTGGCGCGGCGGGTTGCTTATCGAGGTGATTAGTCGCTTATTAAGATTATGAGGAAGAGCGCATTACCAATAATGCACCCCAGCATTATTGTTTTGCTTGTTTTTTAAACTACCCGTAATGTGGGTTTGAGACCTGTTACCCGTATCATGCGTCAAATTGCATACACATCTTCCCATAAAATAGCCTTTTTAGGACTAACGCATTGCTGTGTGAACTAAACTTAATATTGGTAAACGTACCTAAAAACAATGACATAAGAACTATTTAACAATTTATTTACCAAAATACACATTATGTTGACTTCAAAGCCGTTAAATCTCGTTTCCCTTAGTCAGCTATTTTGCTATCCTTTCGCGGCAAATTTCTCTGATGGTGAATTTTTCGCCATCAATTTATAAATAGAGTGAGACTAATGTCACTACTGTCCACAATGTCATCCGCCTTTATGAGCATTCTGCCTGCGCAGAATGCTGGTACGTGCGCGCATTGGTTGTGCCGTGGTTTTGGCATGACGATGTTTATTGCGTCGTTGAATCTTTTTTTAGTGCTATGTGGTTCATTAGCTGACTCTACCGATGTGGTATCTGCCATTATCGAAAATCCCTTCATTGGACCTGTCACCGTAGCTTTTTTGGGCTTACTGGTGGCCTACAGTTTGATGCGCGACTCTTTCACCAGCGCGTTACTCAACAGCTTGTTTACGAGTACACCGGCCCGCCGGGCGGGTGTTATCTTCAGAAAAACTGTAAGAACGCTCCAAATATTTGCCGCTAGCCAACGTGGTCAACTTACTCATGGCTCGCGCGCACCCCCTTTAAGCCACGGCTGATAATGCGCCCTGTTTGCTACCCATTCCTGGAGCGGGTATCAAGTTGGGCGCAGTATCGACGTGCTTAAAATGTTGGGATTACCTTGTGTTTTCCCTGAAATCTGAGCGTCGTTCCGCACGCTGGAACGGCAGGATAGTAAACCTCTGGGTTGTAGGAAAATTCCTTTGCTTATTCGTAACCTTAGTAAAATTGCTCTTACCGCCATCGCGTTGACACTAGCAGGTTGTAGTGGCGGGGTTCTCGATCCGAAAGGACAAGTTGGTGTAGAAGAAAAGTGGCTGATTATTATCTGTACACTGCTGATGCTCATCGTTGTCATTCCGGTTATCGTGATGACCCTCTATTTCGCCTGGAAATATCGCGCAAGTCGGGATTTTGAAGTCTATACGCCTAAATGGGCCCACTCAGTGAAGATTGAGTCAGCTGTCTGGTCTATTCCAGTCCTGATCATTATCGTGCTGGGTATCATCACGTGGAAGTCTACGCATGCGTTAGACCCTTACAAGCCTATTGAAGGCCGGGGTGAGCACATGACTGTAGAGGTCGTTTCACTAAACTGGAAATGGCTGTTCATATACCCTGAGCAGGGTATTGCTACAGTAAATGAACTTGTTTTTCCGGCTGATAAACCGGTGAAATTCAAGATCACATCTGAAAGCACCATGAACTCGTTCTTTATTCCACAATTAGGTAGCCAGATCTATTCAATGGCGGGAATGGAAACCAAACTTCACCTGATTGCAGATGAACCTGGTACTTACGATGGCTTTTCATCTAACTACAGCGGTGCAGGCTTTACCGGTATGCAGTTTGACGCTATCGCCACGCCAACCAAAGACGACTTTGATGCGTGGGTTGAAAAGGTTAAGCAGCAAGGTGGCGAGTTGGATCAAGCCCAGTATAAGGCGTTGATTGAACCAACCGAATACCACCCGGTGACTTACTTTGCTGATGTAGAAGACAACCTGTTCAACACGATCATCATGAAATATATGAAAGATCACGGTGAAATGAGCTACTACAGCAAACCGAACAATGCAGTCGAGGGGCACCATGAAGGCGCGCAAAAAATGTCGCACCACTCAGGCGCTCATGACAGTGGGGCCGAGGAGTAATAATGTCTTTCTTAGGTAAATTAACAATTGAAGCGGTGCCGTACCATGAACCTATTATCATGGTTGCGTTATCGGTGGTGGCATTACTAGGCATAGCATTAGCTGTCTATTTAACCAAAGCCGATAAATGGGGCATGTTGTGGAACGACTGGATTACCTCCATCGACCATAAACGCCTTGGTATTATGTACATCATTCTTGCGCTGATAATGTTACTGCGCGGTTTTGCCGATGCAATTATGATGCGTACGCAATTAGCTATGGCCACGAATGGGGCCGAAGGTTATCTGCCACCAGAACATTACGACCAAATCTTCACGGCACACGGTGTCATTATGATCATCTTTATGGCAATGCCATTTATGATTGGTCTGATGAACATCATTTTGCCGTTACAGGTCGGTGCGCGTGATGTTGCCTTCCCATTCCTGAACAACCTGAGCTTCTGGTTGACCGCAGGCGGCGCCGTGCTGATTAATATCTCGCTAGGTTTAGGTGAGTTTGCGAAAACCGGTTGGGTAGCTTATCCGCCGTTATCAGGGCTTGAATACAGTCCGGGGGTGGGTGTTGATTATTACATCTGGGCCTTGCAGATATCCGGACTTGGTACGCTACTGACCGCAGTTAACTTCCTGGTTACTGTGTTTAAGATGCGTGCACCGGGTATGAAGCTAATGCAAATGCCAATCTTTACCTGGACTTGTACCTGGGCGAACATTCTTATTGCAGCATCGTTCCCGATTCTGACTGCGGTACTGGCGATGTTAACCCTGGACCGTTATATGGATTTCCACTTCTTCACTAACGAAGCTGGTGGTAATTCTATGATGTATATCAACCTGTTCTGGGCATGGGGTCACCCTGAAGTATACATTCTGGTTTTGCCTGCATTTGGTATTTTCTCTGAAATTATCTCTACCTTTACGGCAAAACGTTTGTTCGGCTATAAGTCGATGGTCTACGCCAGTGGGGCAATCGCGATTCTTGGCTTCATCGTATGGCTGCATCACTTCTTTACCATGGGCTCCAGCGCCAATGTAAATGCCTTCTTCGGCATTATGACGATGATTATCGCCGTCCCTACCGGGGTTAAGTTGTTTAACTGGATATTCACGATTTACCGTGGTCGTTTACGCATTACCGTGCCGGTATTGTGGACCCTTGGCTTTATCGTAACCTTTACTATCGGCGGTATGACCGGCGTATTGTTAGCGATCCCTGGTGCCGACTATGTATTGCATAATAGCTTGTTCCTGATTGCTCACTTCCATAACACGATTATCGGTGGTGCGGTATTTGGCTACCTGGCTGGTTTTGCTTACTGGTTCCCTAAAGCTGTTGGTTTCAAACTCGACGAGCGTTGGGGTAAAGCGTCGTTCTGGTGCTGGCAGATTGGTTTCTTATTAGCCTTTATGCCGTTATACGTATTGGGCTTCTTAGGCATGACTCGTCGCCTGAACCACACAGATAACCCAGACTGGAATATCTGGCTATATATTGCAGCATTCGGTGCTGTGGTTATTGCCTTTGGTATCCTGTTCCAGGTTATTCAACTGGTCGTTAGCTTTATTAACCGTGAAGCGTTAGACGATACTACGGGCGATCCGTGGAATGGTCATACACTGGAGTGGTCGACTGCGTCTCCACCTCAGTTCTACAACTTCGCTAAAATCCCTCACGTAAACGATATCGATACGTGGACGGATATGAAAGAAAAAGGCGAGGCGTATCAGCGTCATGAAGATTATGAGCCGATTCATATGCCGAAGAATACGCCTGCTGGTATCCAAATCAGTGCCAGTTTGACGGTATTCTGTTTTGCCATGATCTGGCATATCTGGTGGTTAGCGCCAATAGGTTTGATAGGTGCCATCGGTTTCTTCATTAAACGCTGTTATACCAGCGACGTGGACTACTATGTCCAACCTGATGAAATCAAACGAATTGAACATGAGCACCTGAAAAATGCGCCAAAAGAGGTAACAGCATGAGTTCCGTTCCATCAAGCTTAAATCCTAACGATGCAGGAGGTCATGGCGACAGCCATGACCACGAACATCACGATACTGGCGGTAATACGGTATTTGGCTTTTGGCTATACCTGATGACTGACTGTTTATTGTTTGCATCGTTTTTTGCTACTTACGCGGTGTTATACATGAACACTGCCGGTGGTGTGTCTGGCAAGGACATCTTTGAGCTGGACTTTGTTGCTGTGGAAACAGCAGCACTACTGTTGAGCAGTATCACGTTTGGTTTTGCGATGATTGCTGCGCACGCCCAAAAGAAAGCGTTAACTCTAACCTGGTTAGGGGTGACGTTTGCATTTGGTGCGGTATTTATTGGCATGGAAATCTATGAGTTCCATCACCTGATTGTTAACGGCAATGGCCCGCAGGAAAGCGCCTTTTTAACAGCGTTTTTCTCGTTGGTTGGCTTGCATGGTGCCCACGTTACCGCTGGCTTAATTTGGATGACGATTATGATCATCGAAGTTGCCCGTCGCGGTTTGGGTAGTCACACAGTGACGCGTTTGAGCTGTTTGAGCCTGTTCTGGCACTTCCTGGACATCGTCTGGATTTGTGTATTTACCGTTGTCTATCTGATTGGAGCAATGTAATGAGCAAGAGTCATTCTCATTCTGCAACACCAGGGCGCGCTGAGGAGCAAGCAGCGGATCACGGTGATGCGAAGTCGTATGTCATTGGTTTTGTGTTGTCGGTTATTTTGACAGCGATTCCATTTTGGGCAGTGATGGAAGGTGATTTTTCGAAATCTACCACCCTATGGACCGTCGTTGTTGCGGCGATAGTCCAGTTGTGGGTTCACCTGAAGTTCTTCCTGCACTTAAACTTTGTTACTGAAGACGGGCGTGCCAGCACGTTCTCGTTTCTATTCAGTGCCTTAGTTATTGTTATGGTCGTAGGTTTATCTGTGTGGATTATCTACGAGTCCAACGCGATGATGATGTACTAGCCTCACGGCTGGTACATTGCACGCTATTTAAGCCGTTAGCTGGAGAAACTGATTAGATGTTCCGACGTTATTTGCAGGTAACCAAACCCGGTATCATCATGGGTAACCTGATTTCCGTGGCCGGAGGCTTTTTGCTTGCCTCCCGTGGCGATATTGATGGGTTATTGATGGTGGCGACCCTGGTAGGTTTGTCGTTGGTAGTGGCCTCAGGCTGTGCGATTAATAACTGTATTGATCGTGACATTGATGCCCGTATGCAACGCACTAAAACCCGGGTGACGGTTACCGGTGAAATGTCTGTTAAAGCTGCCTTTGCTCATGGCATTGTGTTAGGCGTAGCCGGTTTTACATTACTGGCTGTTTACACGAATGCAGTGGCAGTGTTTTTTGCTGTCCTGGGCTATGTAGTTTATGTAGGCGTTTACAGCTTATATATGAAACGGAATTCAGTTTACGGTACGTTAGTGGGAAGCCTGTCAGGGGCTGTTCCACCCGTAGTAGGTTACTGCGCGGTAACCGCGCAGTTTGACGCAGGCGCAGCTATTTTGCTGCTCATGTTCAGCCTATGGCAAATGCCCCACTCTTACGCTATTGCTATTTTTCGATACAAAGACTACGAAGCAGCCAATATTCCGGTGTTGCCCGTAGCCCAGGGTATCGAAAAAGCCAAGCTGCATATAGTGCTATATATAGCAGTATATGCGCTGGTCACTATGCTGTTGCCATTAAGTGGCTACACCGGTATCGGTTTTATGGCTGTGGCAGCCACCACCAGTATATGGTGGTTGGTTATGGCGCTGCGTGGGTATCGTAGTGATGTTGATGTAACAGGATGGGCCCGTCAGGTATTTGGCTTCTCCATTTTGAATATCACTATTTTAAGCATTGCTATGGCGGTTGATTATCATGCCGTTGCGCCGCAATTATTCGTGTTTAAATAGCGCCTTTACGTATAGATAAGAAAAGCCGCTTACTAACAAGCGGCTTTTTTATTGCCGGTTACCCAACATACCGGGGGCGGCTTTAACGGTGTTGCCACAGGCTACCGGAATTATCTGCCAAGACTCGGAAAACTGGCCACCGGGTAGCACAAAAGCAGCGTATCCTGCCCCGCCGTCCGGCTTCCCCATACGGCTCGCGGCCCTTTTTGCGATATTCATTATTTTATCCAACAGTGGCTTATACGGGGATGATAGCGGAGCTGCCTACTGGGCCCTTTACATTGCTTATTGTCCTGTCCTGTCCTTCCCTTCCCTGCCCTTCCCAGGTGCTTATAACTAAAGCGCTATATTGGTTTTGGCAGAGATAAAAATTATTTATCAACACTGTGATCCAACGGTCAGAATATAGTCAGGTTTTTTTACACTATATAGTTAGTGGTAACCATTAATATGACACTTATTTATATTAATCATGCACTTAACTATATGGCACCATAACTGCTTAAAGTATCAGGTAGCTTACCTGCGTCGTTTACCTTGAAAATGGAATATTTTATGAAAACCACATCAATGATAAAATCAATAGCACTCACTGTAGGCCTGATGGCCTCTTATTCAAGCCATGCCGACTTCATGCAGTATACGGTAGATGAATCTGCTGCATACCCAAGCGGCGGTACTCTTGAGTCAGATAAAATCAACGGCGGTTATGTTGAAACTTTGGTATTTGACGGCGCAGGAAACTTTACCGCTAATGCAGTTGCAACCTTTGGTTTATTTTACGATAAGGGATTAGTGGTTCGCGGCAGCGGTCTGAACCAAGCATACTCTTTGTACGCCACTTTCACGGCAAGCGCTACAGTTACACCCAAAGCGGATGGTTTTAATTTCACCGGTAGTGAAGGAGAGTTTAAACTTTTCTTAGATAGAGATGTGGATACAACGATTGATAGCGTAAATACATTGAATTTGTTGAACACGGCTGATGACTTTTTTCTAGGCTCATCTTCTACGCTTGGTAAAAATCTGGGCTCTTATACCGTAGTCGATGGTGTTGAAACAACGTCATTTAACTTCGACTTCTTAGACTTTTCTCTTACCTCTGATGGCGAAGATTTCTTCGTAGCTCCACGTCCATTTGCAACAGAACTTAACGTGAACGGCGACTTCGATGCCTTTAACCCATCTGGGTCACAGGTTACTACTGGTGATGTCAGCGCGCAGTTTTACGAAGTGCCAGAGCCTTCTACCCTGACAGTATTAGCTCTTGGCCTGTTGGGCCTTGGTGCTGCTCGCCGTAAAGCGAAGTAATAAATATCGGCAATCCTACGGTTGCCGTACTATTTATTGCCCGAGGTAAGCATCCTCTATAGAAGTTTTATAATACAAAAAAGACCGGCCATATGGTCGGTCTTTTTTGTAGCTGGTATATTCCCATCTATATCTTGCTTAACTGTCTTGTACTACCTGGTATTTCTTAATTTCACTTTGTAATACAATACCTTCGGCTTGTGATCCGAACCTCACAAAGTGATCGGCCGCAAAGTGCGCGTCTAAATCAGCTTCAGATTCCCACAACTCCGTAACCACTATTTCAATATTGTCTTCCATCTCACGTTGCGCCAATTCATAACGCTCGCATCCGGTTTCCTGGCGTGAATGAAACTGTAGTGTCTTTAATGCGCTCACCAGGTGCTCCTGATTTTCAGGGGTGCAATGCAAAGTAGCAATAACCGCTAGCATAAATTCTCTCCGTTTTAAGTGACAATAGCTGTACTTTTTACGCGCGTAAGAAAATTCCGATTTACCCGATATCGATTATTCGGGGTGTTTACACGTATTATATAGGGGTTGTGTATTGGGATAACCATGCGAGAGCCGCCTCAATAGCGCTTCACGCCTTCATGAACAGGTATTGCTATGGCGTACCAACGAGCTTATTGAAACTTCCTGCAACGACTAACATCCATAGCCGACTACCCGTTTAATGTTTCCAGATAATAATTTGCCATCAACGGTAGGTTGGCACTGCCGATTGATTGCGCTTTAGCCCCGATATTACCCCCTACCACCGATAACGTATTTAAACCTCGCCAATCCAGGCTATCCAATGCGCGTGACACTTTGTTGATAAGTTGCGTTTTAACTGGACCAGGCACTGTACCGTCAATCACTACGCCCTGCACATCTAGTACCGCCTGACAGGTTACAATCGCCTTAGCAAGCCCTTCGCTGGCGGTATTCAGCCATTGCTCTAACGGCTCGCCAAAATCCTCCCAGGAGGTGGTATCCAAAAACATTGTGCCTCGTTTGTTCTCGGGCAGTGATTGTTCCAGCAAGTAGAGCGATGCATGATTAATAAGCTGGCCGGTTGCTGTATTGCGGTTACTAAACAGCGGGAGAGACCCTACCGCCCCAGCATTGCCTTGATAGCCGGTAAAAAGCTGGTCGTTAAGCACGATACCGCCGCCCACAAACGTGCCCACGAAAAAGTATAAAAAATGCGAAAAATGCGCGGGATTACCGAACGTAAGCTCGGCCGAGCACGCTGCGGTATCGTCATTACATAAGAACACCGGCAGTCCCACCAACTGCTCGATATGACGCGAAAAGTCAAAAGATTGCCAGCGTTCGAGTTCCGCCGCCGGGGCCCCGGCCTCTTCCACCCAATTCCACATTTCAAAAGGCATGGCGACACCCAGCCCGGCTATACACTGGCGCTGAGATTCACTTAAACCAATGGTTAAGGCAGGTAACCCCCGCTTCAAAAATGTCATTAAGGCATCTACGGTGGGGTAGGCAAAACGTTCATTCAAGGTAGCCTGCACCGCCCCGCAGAAGTCTACCAGGGTTAAATCGAAGCTACGACGTCCAACCTTCAGCCCAATCCCATAGGCGCCTTGAGGATTTAGCTCAAAGGGTACTATAGGTTGCCCTACTCTGCCCCGCTGTGGGGCCTGTCGGCGTACCAGTTGCGAAGCTTCCAGGCGATTCATGATTATCGTGGCTGATTGTGCCGACAGGCCAGTTTGTTTCGCTATTGCCGCCTTCGGCAAGGCATGCTCCCGGCGAATAAGCGTTAAAATGCGTCGTTCATTAAAATTACGAATACCCAAGTGGCCTTTATTCACTTCAACAGATTGCGGTTCGCTCGCTGACATTGCTACGCAGCCTTTCACTTTTTTCTAACACAACTGCCAGCTATCTTCGCACGCAAGTTATTGCCTCGCCACTATTTTTCCGCGACGGCCGGGGAGCCCCCGCTCAGCTTCGCAAAATAGATAAATAAACGAAGTTGATTTATTAAATAAAGTCGTTGATACTGTGCCCATTACGTTAACCAATAATTAACGAAACAGGTTAAAACTATGAAAAAATCTGCATCGCTTATCCCTCGCGATAAACTGTTTCAATTTACCCTACTGGTGTTGTGTTTTGCTGCCTGGGGTACGGCAGCTAACATGACAGACCCTTTAGTAAAGGTGTTTAGTAAGACATTTAACATGTCAGCGTTACAGTCTGCACTGGTGCAATTCGCTTATTACGGGGCGTATTTTTGTCTGGCTATCCCAGCTGCGCTTATCAACAAGCGTTTTTCTTTTAAGACTGGAATGTTAACAGGGTTAGGGTGTGCCGC
The DNA here is from genome assembly GCA_003056425.1 of Alteromonas indica. GTDB lineage: Bacteria > Pseudomonadota > Gammaproteobacteria > Enterobacterales > Alteromonadaceae > Alteromonas > Alteromonas indica. The sequence continues at coordinate 42,691 of PYVY01000008.1, read as the reverse complement.
CATCGGCGCTTTTCTGTTTTATCCTGCCAGCCAGGCAATGACGTATGGTTACTTTCTGGCTGCATTATTCATATTAGCGGGCGGGTTATCTATTTTGGAAACCTCAGCTAATCCGTATGTAATGAAGCTGGGGTGTGAGAAAACTGCCACACGCCGGCTTAATCTGGCTCAGGCATTTAACCCGGTAGGCACAAATTTAGGGGTGTTTCTGGCTGCAACATTAATTTTGCCTAATCTGAATCAAGCCGATTCCACCGCGCGTACGGCGATGAGCGCCGCAGAACAAAAAAGTATCGTGAGTGCAGAGCTTACGGCAGTAATGACGCCTTATGTAGGTATGGCTTGTGTTTTAGTATTAATTTGGTTGGCTATTGCCTTTACCCGCTCACCCACTGCCGATGCAAAAACCTCGTCCGGTAACCCCGTAGACTTCAAAGCCAGCGTGGGTCGCTTGTTTCGCAATAAGCATTACCGTTATGGTGTGCTGGCTCAGTTTTTCAATGTGGGGGCGCAAACCTGTGTGTGGACGTTTACTATTCAATACGTCATGGAAGCATTAAATGCTGATGAGGTTACCGGCGGCCAGGTGTTACAGTATTCTATGATTTTGTTCCTGCTTTCCCGGTTTGTTATGACCTGGCTGATGAGTAAAGTGCGTCCTGCACGTCTGCTTAGTATAATGAGCACAGTTGCTATACTACTATGTATTGTCATGATGGCTTCCCACAATATTACCGGTGTGATTGCATTGGTCATGATTTCAGGTTGTTTGTCGTTAATGTTCCCTACTATCTACGCCCTATCATTAGGCGGGCTGGGGGACGATGCTAAATTTGGTGCTGCCGGATTGGTGATGGCTATTTTAGGCGGGGCAATTATGCCCCTGTTCCAAGCTGCCCTGATTGATACCGTAAGTACTGCTTTTTCGTTTGTCGTACCCGCAATATGTTTTGCGCTAATTACTGCATACAGTATTTTTGATGCAAAAAAGCGTGCTGAAACTGCGGTGACGTCTACCATCGCTTTTGCAAAATAGTTAAATTTTTGAGGTGTTTATGAATGTGTTTTCATTAGGTGAAGTATTGGTTGATATGCTGGGCAAACAGCAGTCTACGCCTGATGGGCAGGCAAATAAGGTATTTCAGCCTTTTGCTGGCGGGGCGCCTGCCAATGTTGCGGTAGCCGTTGCCAAACTGGGCGGCACCAGTTCGCTGGTGTCGAAAGTAGGCGAGGACAGCTTTGGTACCTTCTTACTAAAAACATTGCAGCATTACAAAGTGGATACCCAATATGTTGGCACGTCTAAAGGCAAAACTGCCCTAGCCTTTGTCGATTTGGATGAAGACGGTGAGCGAACCTTTGATTTTTACGTGGAAAATGCCGCACAAAAGGACATTCAGGTAGCCGATACTCAAGCCGTTGCGTTGGATAGTAAAAGTATTGTGCATATGTGCTCAGGCTCGTTTTCTACACCGCAGCTTGCAGATAGTGCCCAGGCATTGATTGATAATGCCCGTAATAACACGGCACTGCTGTGTATGGATATTAACTATCGCCCGGGTTTCTGGCAAAACCTGGAAGGCGTGAGCCAGCAAATTGCTGATGCCGCTAGCCATATGGATATTATAAAAGCCAGCCGCGAAGAACTGATTGAACTTTACGGTGAAAACAATACGCAGGCTGTTATTGAACAATGGCTGAAAGACGGCGTCTCGTTAGTATTAGTTACCAATGGCGGCGATCCTGTCGCGTATTACACTGCTCAATTTGATGGCACGTTTGCGGTGCCTGGCACTCAGGTAGTAGATACCACTGGGGCGGGCGATTCCTTTATTGGTGGTATCTTGTACCAGGTAGGTATAAGCATCGACAACGCGGCGGCCTTTAAAGACTGGGTGGGTAACTTCGAAAATGTTACCCGCACGCTGGACTTCGCTACCCGTTGCGGGGCGATTACCGTATCTCGTTTTGGCGCTTTTGATGCGCTTCCATACAGTGAAGACGTTCCCGCGGTCGTAGCTGCGGCGGGCTAACGTGAGCGTAAAAGGGTCTGTATTACAGGCCCTTTTGTTAAGTTTTCATATCGCGCCCTGATTTAGTGCAGCTGCGCCCTCCTGGGTGACGGCATACCCTTTCTGTGGTTGAGTCTCGTTTCTCCCCTCGCCTTTTTTTGTATCTTTATCTTCTGGCTTAAAGCAGCCACCTCCTGTTAGCTACTATAAAATTCTTACTTCAAAAACAAATTCTTAGTATTTTTCCGTGGTCACCAGTCAGTTGGCCGAATAGCTTATTGGTCGGCGGGCTTCGCCACTATCCAGGTAGCGGTTACACACAGTCTGCACGGTCTTTGCATAGGCTTTAGTGCGGTATCGAATGAGAACCGATAATGATTTATCCCGTTTCAGCGCTATCCCGCTTTATGACTGGGTTCGCAAAATACTGGTTCCACTGTTAGCCCGGTTCGGGTCATCTGCCCCCACTACACGGCAGCAAGCCACCAGATCGGGGCGCAGTTCAGCCGTAACCGCGTGTGTCGCGGAGGTTACAAGAGGTCGCGTTGGAAGAGTAATCATACGGCCGGTCTATCTATAAATTGCTATGCCAGCGTATTACGCATGAAGACAGGAAACATATGAAAACGTTAAATAAAGGTCAAAACATCGATTTTATTATTGCTACTCACGAAGATGACGCGGGCGCGCTATCTCGCGTTTCAGCTATCTCATCCTCGTTTCCATTAGCTAGAATTATTGTAGTTGATAGCTCTTCAACCACCTATAAATCGCAGTCGCGCTTAGCCTCTACCTTAAAGACCCTGGGCACGCGGGCCAGCTATGTTGACTGCGATACCCCTTGCAGGTATAGCTGTTATCAAAAGGCAATGGCGAATTTACGGGGAGATTATGTGGCTTTTCGCACCCATCATAAACTAATGGATGAGACACTAACGGCGCTGGGTGTGAATACCAGTGAACCGGCAGACGTGTTTGTTACCCACCCTGGGAATGAAACACAACAGTCAGTAGCTGGTTTGGAAGCGATAGTATTTAACCGCTCTTTTGTGGAACAAAATAACCCGTTTAGCGAGCCAGCTAATTTTGATGAGAAAAAGTTTATAGATACTGCACTTGGTGCTGCTCGAGGTGTAAGTAAAGCAGTGGCAGCGTGTGGACTTGTGTTTTATCAGTCACATGAATAAAAAAGGCCAGCTTCGAAGCTGGCCTTGGTGTTTACAACGCTTTATTTACATACTGTAAGCAACAGTAACATAGCCGAAGCGGCCGATATTGTCATAGGCACCATCGAACTCACCGGTACCCGTTGTACCCAGCGGCAAGGCGCGGTTAAACAGGTTATCAACCCCTACTGACAAGCTTACACCGTTAGCAAAGTTATAGCCTACGGTTACATCAGTAATAGCATAAGATGGGTTGTCCATCAGAGTGCTTGGGTTAGGGTTAAGCGCCAATGACTGATTGGTGTATAGGCTGACCCGATCAATATAGCGGGTTTTCCAGCTTGCTTGCCAGTCACCACGGTCATAATTAAGCGAGAAAGTGCCCTGCCAGGTGGCTTCACCTTCGGTACCAGCATACTGATAAAACTCTTCAGTATTTTCCTGGAACGGATACTCTTTACGTTCATCCAGGTACGTAGCGATAACGTTAGTACGGAAGCTGCCTTCCAACGCATCAAAGTCATAGCCAAACTCAAAGTCTACACCAGAAGCTTCCTGGCCGGCCAGGTTAAGGGAATAGCTTTGAATCAGGCTGATTTCGCCTGCGGCATTGCGGCTAATCAGGCCACAATATTCATTGTCCACACCAGAGGTTGAATCGACACAACGGTCTACTATCGTTTGTGCATCTACCTGAGAGATAGCGTCAGTCAGTTCGATTTCCCAGTAGTCTACCGTTGCTGTAAAGCCTTTGAACCATGAAGGTTGATAAATCAACCCGATAGTCTCTGAGGTAGATTGTTCAGCACGTAGATTCCGGTTGCCGCCTGATTGGCCGTCAACCAGACTGTCGTCATAGTCAGAGTTGAAATCGGCAGGTACACCTAATGCTGCGCAGTTAGCCTGGCGCAGACCTTGAGAATCTTGCGATAACTCTGCGATATTGGTTGTTTTACACGGATCGTCAACAGGGAAATATGTTTCGCTGGCTTCACCAAACAGTTCACCAATGTTAGGCGCACGAAGAGCAGAAGAGCGTGTTGCACGTAAACGCAAGTCTTCCATTACTTCCCAGTCCAGACCAAGCTTCCAGCTGGTTGCGTTACCAATTGAGCTGTAGTTTGCAATACGGATAGCACCGTCAACAGTCAGCAACTCAATACCAGGCAAATCGGCTAATACCGGAACGGTAACTTCTGAGAAGATTTCTTCTACTGAATATTCACCGCGATCTTCACCCAGCGCGTTAAAGAAAGTCCCACCGGCGTTTTCTGGCTCGTTAATTTCACTTTTTTCTTTACGGTATTCAACACCGGCTGCAAACCCAACGTAACCCGCTGGCAACTCATAAATACCGGCATTAGATACACTTGCCGCAGCGTTGTATTGCTGGATTTTGCTGGTACCCACTGATGTGGTATTGATGTAATCAATCGCCGCTTGGCTGGGTGCACCTTCGCCAAAAATGTTAACCGGAACACAACCTGCCAGGCGCGCTTCACGGTCAGCACAAAATGCCGTACCAAACTGGTCTGCTTTTGCATTCAAGGCATTTTCATAGTTGGCATAAACCAGGTTATTGCTGTTCGCGCGCTCTAGTTCTGTTTCACCGTAGTTTAAGTACGCTTCGTATTCCCATACATCTGCCACCAGGCCTTCAACACCGACCACGAACCGAGTAGTTTCACGCTCGTCATCTTCAACCCGACGGCCTAAGTCAGTCATCATCCGGTTGATCGTAATTTCCTGCAAACCCTGCTGCGTCATATAATCAGTTACAGTGTCATCAAGCAGTGGATTATCAATGCTTACTGTATTGATTGGGTTGCCGTAGAAAAAGGCAGGCTGACCGATACTTTGCGCACGCGTGCGTGAATATTTTGCCTGTGCATAGACCAGCGTATCGTCATTTAAGTCGTAGTTACCTTTTACATTTAGGTTAGTACGGTCAAATTCAGGCTGTAAATCAGTAAACTGGCGCAGGTTCAGATAATCGCAGTTCACACATTCTGAGCCATCAACGATATCGCCAGTATAAACATCTTTTAATGTACCATCGGCATTAAACGACTTACTGTTACCGGCAAATACACCACTATTATTGATAGCGTACAAACCTGAATCCGCAGTATAGAAATTGTCTGGATACGCGGTTGAGTCTAGTTGATCAGCGGTACGCCCTTCCGCAAAAATGCTGTCATAGGCAATTTCCCGATACGACGTAGCCGTCCAAGGGTTGTCTAACGCGTTTAAGCGATTCTGGCTACTGTATTCCGCCGCGAAAGCCACGTTTCCACGGTCGTTATCGAAGTTAAAACCGTACGATGCCTGATATTTTTCGTTTTGATAGTTGTTATCATTGGCATAACCACGGGTGATGCTGGCGTCAAACCCTTCAATATTTTTCTTTAATACAAAGTTAACCACACCGGTCACCGCATCTGCGCCGTAAACTGCCGACGCACCACCGGTAATAATTTCTACCCGCTCAATCCAGCTGGTAGGGATAGTGTTAGTATCTACCGCCGCGCTTCCCGCAGAGCTTGATACATGGCGCTTGCCATCGACCAATACCAGTGTGCGGTCTACACCCATACCACGCAAATCAAGGATATTAAGCCCTGCCGTACCTATGTACTGACCTGAGTTACCCATCGAATAAGTGCTGGCTAAAGCGGGCAGCTCATTTAGCACTTCGCCGATGTTCATCGCACCGGTGTTTAGCAGCGATTCGCCACTTAATACGGTAACCGGCGACGGAGCAATCGCGCCTTGGCGAGAAATACGTGAACCTGTTACCTGGATTTTTTCTACATTTGCATCAACAGCCTGTGTGTCCTGAGCCATTGTGTGCGTCGAAGCAAAAGCCGCACTGGATACCAGCGCTAGCCGAACAGCATTCGCAAGGTTTTTCATCTTCAATTCCTAAAGTTTTAAAAAGCTGATTTGGACTGATTAAAAATCAACCAAAGTAAATTGCATTGTTATTATTTTTTGAGCAATTGGCTCGCGCATTTTAAATACTCGGGTAGAAAATACAAAACATTTAAGCCAGTTTTATTTAATTTGTAAGGAAAATTGTTATTAAGGATATTCCTATATAGAAGGAGGAATACTGACTAGAAGCTCGCTTTTTATAACTGTTAAAATTTATTTAACAACATAAACGCATTATCGCTATAAATTTAACCTTATAAGTAAATACTAACCTTATGTAAGCCTATTTTATGAGCACACAGAGAAGTTAAAATAAGCCAAACTGCATTTATGAATGCGTTACATAGGTATTGAAAAAGATTCATAACGGGACATGGCAATTAAATAAGGGAATCTACAATAAGCGTAAAAAACAATCAGAAAATACTTTAACATTGCTGTTTTGTAGAAAAATTAATCAATGAAATATGCATATAACCCGGCATAGATGTTGATACAAAATGATTGAAACTTGCCGATTGTGAAAGCGGAATGTTTAATTTTTCGAGTTACGCATTCTGTCTTTCTTATATTATTCAATATGAGGACACATCTATGAAAACATCTATTAAATTGCTTACTGGTTTGTCATTAGGTTTGCTGGGTACAGGCATGGCCTCCGCGCAGGTAACTGACAACACACTACAGGACAAGGAAGGGTTTTATGTAGGTGGTAACTATGGTTATCTCAAAGTGGATGGTCAGGACGATTTTGATGACGATAACGATATGTGGCAGGGCTTAGTAGGCTATCGCTTTAACCGCTATATAGCGGTTGAGGGAAGTATGGTCGATTTTGGCGATTATGGTAGCGATGTATCTAATGCGGATACCGATGGCTATACCGCGGCGGTCAAAGGCATGCTACCGATAAGTGAAAATTTTGCGGTCTTCGTCAAAGGCGGCCAACTGTGGTGGGAATCTGACTATGACGTAGGCGGAGTAGCAGGAAGCTATGATGATGAAAGCCTGTTTATAGGTGCAGGGGTGAATTACGCCTTTACCCGGAACCTGAGTGTCAACGCAGAATACACCATATATGATGCCGATTTAGATGCTGATGAACTTAGCGATAATTTTGCTGACAGCGATTTCAATACAGATTTAAAGCAAGCCAGTGTGGGTATTGAATACCGTTTTTAATTGAACACGGTTTGCCTTGTGGCAATACATTAAGGGGCGGATAGCCCCTTTTGTTTGTTTATTGTTTAGCGGTATCAGGTGACGGCCCAGGTGAAAGCCGCTACGTAAAAAATACACTCCAGTCGTAAATATCCCACCCTAAAGCATGAGGCTGGCCCCAGCCCCGTTATTAATTACTTTACTAATCATATGATTACACAACGCCGTGGCCTATTTATCGGGTGGAACGATTTGTGCAAACCTGCTTCTATTGCGACAAAGAAAGATGTTAAAAGAAGTCAGGAGGCTCTCATGTCGAATCCAGGTTCGATTTTTCAGCAAGGAGAAAACTGTTGGGTCAGCAGTAAGGCTACCTTTGCTACCCCACTTATTGATTGCGCTAACTATTATAAAGCGCTGCACTCTTCTATTGCTAAGGCCAAACATTCCATTTTTATTGTGGGCTGGGATATCGATAGCCGGATTCGACTCATTCGCGGTGAAGACGAAGCCAATAGCGAAGCCCCGTCAGTTATCAGTGATTTGCTGGCGTGGAAAGCGGAGCAAAACCCGGACATTAATATCTATCTGTTACGGTGGGATTCGTCGTTGGCCTTTTTTGCTCAGCGCGAGATGTGGGCTAAAGAAGTCTGGGATGAAAAAACGCCAGACAATGTTGAAACCGTTTTAGACGATACCATCCCCATGGGCGGTAGCCAGCATCAGAAAATCGTTATCATTGATGATGAAGTTGTGTTTTCTGGAGGCATGGATGTATCAACCAACCGGTGGGATACCCGCGATCACCCGGTAGAGTCTGCAGAGCGTGATGGCCCGGATGGCGAATATGGCCCCCTCCATGATGTGCAGGCGGTATACGCAGGCCCGTTGGTGAAAGACTTTGCCGAGCTGGTCAGATGGCGCTGGTTGCGGGTAGCTGAATCCCAACCTATCGACATTCGCCAGGATGCCAAAAACAGCCTGGAAGACGGTATACCTGAAGCCTGGCCTGATGCCTATGAGCCCTGGTTTGAGCAAGTTGAGTGCGCGCTTGCCCGTACCATCCCTTTTATGGATGAAGTAGAGCCCGTGCAGGAAGTGAGGAATATGCTGCTTGACCTGATCAATCAGGCGCAACGGGTAATTTATATTGAAAATCAGTTCACAAGTCGTCAGGAAATAGCCGAAGCACTTAACCGTCGCCTGAAGGAGTGTCCTGAACTGAATGTTATTGTCGTCAGCTCCTACGAACCCAAAGGGCGTTTTGAGTGTGAAGCGTTCTGGGCCAGCCGGATTGAGTTTAAAAAGATCCTGTTTAACGATGTGGATACTGACCGCATTATTATGTCCTATTCGTCTATAACCGATGAGCAAGGTCGCGCGGCGTATAAACGCATACATTCCAAGGTGATGACCATTGATGACAATTATCTGGTCATAGGCTCATCTAATTTAAGTAACCGGTCTATGACCCTGGATACTGAGATAGATACGGTAATGTATGGCAATACTGAGCATAACCGTCGCTACATAGCGCGTATGCGCGATGACCTATTAGCCGAGCATACCGGGCGCACCGTAGAAGATACTGCGCAGCTTATGCAGCAGGATAATCCTGCCCGGGCGATCATTGAGGGTCAGTTAGCTCACGGCTATATCCTTACTCAGGTAAATGATGAAATTTTTACTGACCAACCTTCCGATAATCTGTTTCGTTCATTATCAGACCCTGAAGAACCCCTGATTGCAATGCCCACATTGGATGGACAATCTATGCCGGTAAGAAACCCCCGCCGCCGCACCATTATGATAGGCATCGGCGTACTTATTATTGCTATTTTAGGTGGCTTAATGTTCTGGGCCAGCCAATCTATATCTTGGTTAAGTGCCGATAGCATAAATGCCTTTTTAGAAAAAAGCCGGGGCACCTATTTTGCCTTACCGACTGTATTGCTAGTGTACTTAGTAGGTGGGTTACTATTCTTTCCTGTCACCGTGTTATCGATAGCGGTCGCCGCGGTATTCGGGCCCATCTGGGGGCCGGTATACGGCATTTTAGGGGCGCTGCTTAGCTCAGCATCTATGTTTGGTATAGGTAAGCTGCTCGGTAATGCCGGGCTGAAAAAAATTGGCGGCCCAAAAGTAGAAGCAGTAGACCAAAAACTAAAACAAAGTGGCGTAGTTGGTGTGGCGGCAATTCGCATGCTACCTATTGCCCCGTTTAGTTTGGTTAATTTGGTGGCTGGTATTTCTTCAATCGGTTTATTCCAGTTCCTGGCGGGCACTTTTTTAGGCATGTTCCCGCCAATGATTGCCAAAGGGCTGGTAGGTGATTCAATTACTCAGATATTCCGCAACCCATCTCCTAAAACAATCTCTTATCTGGTTGGCGGCATTGTATTATGGGGGCTGATGATTTGGGGCTCACAAAAATTTGCCCGTTGGTATCAGGAGCGCAAGCAAAGTCAAAAGGCTAAGTCTGAAGAATGTGTCGCATAATTAGTTACAATATACACAGTGGTGTAGGCAGGGATAAAAAGCACGACTACCGCCGTATCGGTAACTTCCTGGCCTCCTGTGATGCAGACATTGTGTTGCTTCAGGAAATGGATACCCGGCCAGCCCAGCGTGAAGTGGTAAAAGATATCAAAGATATATGCGCAGGTAGTGTATATCACCTGGTAGCGTCTCCTGCGTTAACGGAAGATGATGGCTGGTATGGGAATGCGGTACTCACGCGGTTTCCGGTGTTAAGTAATCAGACATTGGATGTCAGCCAGGATGGGTTTCAGCCGCGAAATATCCAGACGGTCATGGTACAAACGCCCGCCGGCCCGCTAACGGTGGTGAATACTCATAAGGGATTGAAAAAACAAGAGCGCAGGTCCCAGTTTGCTCAATTACATGAATATATCGCTGAACGACTACAGCACACTCCCACCCCATTGGTATTGGCAGGTGATTTCAATGAGTGGCAGTTCTTTACATCAGCATTTAAAGCGCTGGACGATACGTTAACTCAGCATAAGGTAGGCGCAACGTTTCCCAGTGGGTTTCCGTTGTTTTCTTTAGATAGGGTATGGACCACGCCGGACTTGAAAGTTCGGCGTATTAGAAAACTGAAAAATACACAGACTAAAATAATGTCGGACCACCTGCCGGTTCAGTTGGATATAAAAATGCCTGACAGCGCTGCGTTATCCTCGCCTATCGCCGCCGATAAAGCGTATGCCTAGCGGCTGCCGGCGTTATGGTTTCCCCGTTTATTTACCGCTTATAGCGTTTAGCGGCATCTATATTGTCTGGTTGAACATTAACAGCTAGGCAAAGTGGCTTTGCCTGCGTTCGGGCGTCATCGGCGCCGGGCTAAAGCATAGTTCACCCCGCCAATGGCCACTTTGCTGTTCGGCTGCCACAACCTGTTTAACAATATCAGCGAGCTTTAACATAGCATCGGTTGGCGATGCTGTGCGGCTGGTAGCCATAAGCACAGTACGGGTCATCTCTGGCGAAATAATTTTGAGGGCCCTGACCAACCCGGTTTCTTCAAGGTGAAATATCGCAGAGGATGGCAGGATCATTAGTCCTTCGCCTTGCATCACCTGACGAAGCCCGGTCATTAGCTGGCCGCTGTAAGCTTTACTATGCTTAAGTAAAACTGAGGTGTTTTTTTCATATAGCGCCACCAGCTTACCAAGCGCGTCTTTATCACTGGGAATAAGTAGTTCATAGTCACTTAACTCCCAAAAGTGAATAGCCTGGCGCTCTGCTAAAGACGCGTATGTTTGTTTTTCTGCCCCCGTTCCTACCACTAAATACATGTTCTCGTTAATCAAGCCACTACACCGCATCGTGTTTAGCGTTACGTCTTGTTCGTAGGTGATAGCGATATCAATCTCATTGTGTTCTAACCACTCCCGCACACTATAGGATGGCCCGGTACTTATCTCCAACTGTACATCGGGATAGCACCTGTTTACCTCCTCTATTAAAGCCATTGACAGCACATTATTAATCGATGGCAACATGCCCAATCTGACTTTTCCGGCCTGCCCGGTTTTAAGTTGTTGTAACGCAACCCGGGTGGTATGGATTTGATTCATTAAGGTTTCAGCGTGTTGCGCAAATACCTGGCCGGCCTGGGTTAAACTTACCCCTTTATAGCTGCGCACCAACAGCGTTGCCCCCATTTCCCGCTCAAGATTGGCCAGCTGCTGACTGATAGCTGGCTGAGCAACATCTAACTCGCGGGCGGCGGCTGCAATACTCTGCTTTTGTACCGTAACCAGAAAGTAATGTAATTGTTTTGAATTCATTGTAGGCCTCTGTCGCTGCGCCGCTGGACGGGATCAATACTTACGTATCCAAAGAGTATGTTAACGATTCAACTGCCTCGATATTTGCTCTGGTGGCTATTCATCCTTTCATAGGAAATTCATCTACTTAGTCTACTTAGCTATGGCAAGTTATGTGCCATTGAAAGGTATACACCTTTGGTAAATGTAACAACCACGTTACCAGGACATTCGGCAGTTTCTTTTTTTATCGTCCTGCCCTGGCCTAAGCGTTTAATTATTAAGTGCTTAGGCCAGGGCTATAGGGTTTTGTTATACCCCCTCCATATTCTTCTGACTTGTGAGATCCCCCGCCATTTTTTTAGTCTTTCGTTACACAGCACGGGGAGTCAGAACCTGACAATACATTCTAATGCATGGTTCTGGTGCTGTGGTGAGCCAGGATTGGGCGCAACAAGACGCCGAGCGACAGAAAAAATAAGCAACCAGGCAACGCTAGGAATACACCATGAAACGAACAAAAATAAGTGCTGCAATAGGTGCCGGTTTGACAGGGTTGTCACTGGTATGGGCCTCTCAACTTCAAGCCCAGGAAGCGGTTGATACAGAACAGCCGCAAAGCGCCGATGCGTTGGAGCGTATCGCGGTAGTCGGCGCCCGCGGGGCGCCACGATCGGTTACCAGCTCGCCGGTACCGATAGATGTGCTTAGTGCCGATGATATGAACTCTGTGGCGTTCTCAGACATGAATGATGTTATGAAAACGCTGGTGCCGTCTTATTCACTCTCACGCCAGCCCATTTCCGATGGCGGCACCTTTGTTCGCCCAGCCACGCTGCGCGGGCTGCCCACTGACAAAACCCTGGTGTTGGTCAATTCCAAACGGCGCCATCGCGCGGCTCTGGTCTCTATTGGTGGCTCCGGCACGCAAGGGCCTGATTTAGCTACCATACCTACTGCCGCCATCGCCAATGTTGAAGTTTTACGTGACGGCGCGGCCGCCCAGTATGGTTCTGATGCTATCGCAGGGGTTATTAACTTTCAGCTGAAGAACAACAATGAAGGCGGTATGTTTAGTGCCGAATGGGGGCAACACTATGAAGGCGATGGTGAGCAACTAACCTTGTCGGGAAACAAAGGCTTCGCCTTGGGAGATGACGGTTTTGTCAGTGTCTCTGTCGAATATGCCGATACTGAATCGACCAACCGCGGCGAGCAATATTGCGAAAGTTGGTTTTGTGTGGATCCTGACTTAGCGGGTTTTGATCCAGACGCTGATTACGCCGCTTATGTTACAGACGACTTTCTGGCTGCGGCCCAGGCCATGGGCCAAAATGTTCACGACTCAGATTTTGTGCAACCCTGGGGCCAACCGGAAACCGAAGCCACCCGGGTATTCATTAATGCTGGCTATGTGCTTTCTAATACTGCTGAGCTATACGGTTTTGGTAACTATTCCTCCTCTGAAGGTGCCGGCCCATTTTTTTATCGCTACCCAGAGAACGGTACGATAGAAAATGTCAGGCTGGAAGACGGCAGCCTCTATAGTCCTTTGGAACAATTTCCCGGCGGGTTTACTCCGCGCTTTTCTGGCGATGTAGCGGACTATTCTGTGGTGGGTGGCGTCAAGGGCATGCTGGGAGCGCTGGGTTATGATATCAGTGGGCGTTATGGCTACAACGAAATTGAATACACCCTGAGCAATACCATTAACCCTTCAATGATGGATGCCTCCCCTACGTCGTTTAATCCAGGCACTCTAACCAACGATGAGCTCCAGTTTCAGGCTGACTTCACTTATGACTTTAACGAGTATGTGCTGGCCTTCGGGCTAAGCTATATGGACGAGTCCTACGAATTAGAAGAAGGGGAAGCGGCATCCTATGAAGCAGGCCCCTATGCCCTTAGTGACCCATGGGGGCTGTGTGAGGCGCAAGTAGCCACTGCCGCAGGTTTAGCAGTTATTGCCAACGGCTCAACACTGAACTGTGCCGATGATAACGATCCGGTTTATACCGTAGTAGGGGTAGGCTCAAATGGTTTTCCCGGCTATTCTCCAGAATTTTCCGGCGAATATACCCGCGACTCTCACGCTGCTTACCTTGATATCTCCGGCGACCTTTCTGCCAAGCTGTTTGGGCAAGCGGCAGTACGCTATGAAGACTATTCTGATTTTGGCTCGCAGATAGTTTATAAAGTGGCCGGTATTTACCAGCTAACCGATGAAATAGGCCTACGTGCCTCTTATGGTACAGGCTTTAGAGCCCCTACCCCAGGGCAGCAAGGTACCACCAACGTATCCACCCGTCTTCCCAATGGCTTTCCGGTGGCAACCGGTTTATTCCCAGCCTTAAGCGCGGTCTCTCAGGCGCTCGGCGCAGAAGCGCTGCGGCCGGAAGAATCAACCAATATTACCTTCGGCATGACCGCTAATTATGGTGACCTCACGCTTACGCTGGATTACTACCATATTTTACTTGAAGACCGGGTTAATTCAATTTCCACCCGCGATGTGTCAACCGACCCCACCGCAGAAGACGCCTACGCTAATTACCTGGCTCTGGCTGGGGCGGGAGTTATTGGGGCGGAATCTATCGGCGGCGTATTTTACTTTCAAAACGCGTTCGATACCGTTACCGAGGGTGTCGATTTTGTCGCTAACTATGCCATCTCATCTGACTATGGCAACACCACCCTAACCGCTTCGGTTAACTATAACACCAATTCGTTCGACTCCGACCCCAGTAGCTATTTCAACCTGGAGGACCAGTTCGACTTTGAACAGGGTACGCCTGAAATGCGCGGCGTGTTTTCGTTGCGTCATAGCTATGATGCCTGGGAACTGGTAGGCCGCCTGAGCTACTACGGCGACTACAAAAACGCCGACGGCATTGAGACCCAGGAAGACGGCAGCGAAACCCTGGTCCGCATTCAGGAGTTCGACCCTGAATGGATGTTTGATCTGGAAGGCACCTATCACTTTAGCGACACCTTATCGCTGATTGCCGGTGTGCGTAATCTGTTCGACAACTACCCTGACCCGGGAGAAATTGGCGAAACCTGCTGTGGTCGTATCTATCGTTCAGACTCTATTGTCGACTGGCAGGGGGGATATTACTACACCAAACTAGTCGCCAGATTTTAGGGCAAAACCCGCCTACGGAGGGGGCTCACGAGGCAATCAGTAATGCCACGTATTAGCCCTTTTTATTCTTCTTTTTTGGCGAATGGCTGCACGGTAAGCCGTTGCCATCAGTTCGCTTTCGGAGCTACCCATTGATGGAAATTGAGTTAGTTTGGTTTGTGCTGACACTATGCTTAGCAGGCGCGGTTGCCGGCATTACCGCAGGTTTATTTGGCAATGGTGGTGGTTTTGTAGTGGTGCCAGCTTTACTCATTGTATTCCCCCTGTTCACCGAAGCCTCTGAGGCATTGGTAAAAGTTGCCATTGGCACTTCGCTGGCCTCAATTGTGGTCTCTAGTGCTCGAAGTGTGATAGCTCACAAAGCTCGGGGGGCGGTGGATTTTGAGGTTTTAAAATCCTGGTCGGTGTGGCTGGTGCTAGGGGTACTTGGCGGCGTCATGATCGCCAGTAATACCAGCCCAAACGGACTCAAAATAGTATTCGCGGCAGGGGTACTGCTGTACTCGGTGTATTTTTTATTTCCCGACCGGGTGGTACCTCCCGGCGTCAACCGTTCTATGCCCACCGGCATTGGGCGGGCCACCCTGGCTTTTGTACTAGGGGGCTTTTCCGCCTTGCTGGGCATTGGCGGGGGGACGCCCACCGTTATTACGATGGTGATGTGTCGCCGCTCGATTCAGCAAGCGGTAGCCACAGCCGCTGGAGTAGGCTTTTTAATTGGCCTACCCGGGGCTATCGGCTTTTTGATTATGCGCCACGCCGAGAACGCACCGTTGCCCTTTGGTACGGTGGGATATATCAATATTCCTGCGCTGGTGGCTATCAGTATCGGGGCGGTGATGACTGCGCCTATCGGCGCCAATATGGCGCATAAATTTAGCGAAAAAACCTTAAAAAGGCTGTTCGGGATTTACCTTGTCATTGTATCGGCAGGCATGTTCTACAAAGCCCTATAACTCTTAATTTGTGACGAAGGAACTACTATGACACATAACGCATCACGCCGTTTTTTCTTAGGTGGTAGCCTGGCCGCTACGGCCGCCGGTGCCGCCGGTATTATTTCGCCCGCCAGCCTGGCGGCCAGTGGCCAGGTGGTTAAACCGGCAAATTTGTACGGCCCTAAACCTGGTATTGCTAAGCTTAATGCTAACGAGAACCCTTATGGGCCCAGTCCGGAAGCGCTTAAAGCTATTGCGCAGGCAGCCTCCAGCGGGGGGGCATATTATGCCTACACCGCCAGCCAGTATCTTACTGATATGATTGCTGAAAAAAACCAGTTGAGCGCTGCCAATGTGGCGATCACTGCCGGTTCTAGCTTGATCTTAGCGTTTGCTGCATACGCGGCCACCAGTAAGGGCGTTATTTTAGGCCCTGACCTGTTCTGGGATACCACCTCTATGGCCCCGGTTCGAACCGGCGGCCCCCAGATTAAGCGAATTCCTAATACGGCAAACCTGGATATCGATTTGGACGCGATTTATCAGGCTATCGACGACGATGTTGCGATGGTTCATATTTGTAATCCGAACAACCCCACCGGCAAACTACTGGAACCAACCAAACTACGCGAGTTTTGTGTTAAAGCATCGAAAAAAACGCTGGTCCTGGTGGATGAGGCATACAATGAATTGATAAGCGACGGCCCTAGCCACTCAATGATTCCCTTGATTAATGAAGGCCATAACATAATCGTGGCCCGGACCTTTTCGAAAATTTATGGCCTGGCTGGTATGCGAGTGGGCTATATGCTTGGTTCACCAGAAAACATTGAGTGGATTGAACAGTTTGGCTTAGGCGGTTACTCCGTTAATCAGGCCGGACTGGCCGCAGCAATCGCCAGTTACCATGATGAAGGATTTAAAACCTTTTCACGCGATAAGGTCGCCCAGGCAAAAGAAATGATTGCCACGGCTGTGAAAGAAAATGGCCTTACAGCCCTCCCCTCCAGCACTAACTTTATGTTTGTTAATTTAGGAAAGGACGGCGACGCCAATACGTTCAGACAAGCCATGGAAGCAGAACAGGTTTTGATTCGCGGTCAGTACCGTAGTTATACCCCATGGTCGCGGGTGAGTACCGGCCGAATTGAAGATGTCCAAATGTATGTTAATGCAATGCCCAAAGCACTGGATACCATGTACAAAGCCATCAGGGCATAGCCTAAAAAACGCCTGTGGCGGCTTGCTTAAAGCCGTCAGAAACCTAAGCGTAAACCAACCCGATTACGCTTCTATAAGCGACTATTATTAGTCGCTTTTCTGCGTTTATACCAGCTGAATACCCGGCGTCATCAAAAAAAATAAAATTTTCTCAATTACCTTTCATTACTCAGATTCTTGTCTATAACTTTATTAAAACCGATTAACAGGAAGCGGCGTTTCTCCGCTATTCCCCCTGTTACGTTAAGCACGTTTTAGCCAGCCTTTGTCGGCTCATTAAAACAGTGTCATGGCAAGTGTAGTATTTTATTCAGGTGAATTTATGTTAAGCGGCAGTATAGCGAACCAACAACAACCTAAGTTGTCATTTCCCATCCTCTCGTGGGGCGGCGCCACGGTCAGTCTGCTCCTGGGGTTAGCGGCAACCTATTGGGGGTTTGAATATATCGGTGTAGTGATAGCGGCGTTAGGCTGTGTGGCTGCTTTTGCCAGTAGCACGGCTGTTCAGGAAGCTTCTGCGCAACACGCTGAAGCTGAAGTGAGTGAGCGCAATGCCAACAGTCTGGGCCAAATAGATATGCTAACCAACGAGCTAGCAACGGTCATCAGTACCTGTGAAACCAACCTGAATGATGTACTGAGCACCCAGGATAGCGCGGTTGAAACCCTGAGCGAATCATTTACCACCTTGCGGAGTATGGTGGCTGAGCAAAACGGCTGCATAACTCACCTTATCCATACCGATGCTGATAGTAATGAAATGTACTCCACCAGAATGCGCAACTTTGCCGATAGTACTGAACAGTCGTTAGACCAGTTTCTTGATTCCACTAAGCGCATATCTTCCGGCACCTCGGTCATTCTTGAAAAAGTTAACCTGGTACATGAAACCATGCCCACGGTAATGAAGGCGCTGGGAGATATTGACGATATTTCTGCTCAAACCAACCTGCTGGCACTTAATGCCGCAATTGAAGCAGCACGCGCCGGTGAAGCTGGCCGCGGGTTTGCTGTGGTGGCCGACGAAGTCAGAGCGTTATCCAATCGGTCTACTCAGTTTAGTGGTGTTATCAAAAAACAAATGGAAAGCATGAGTGTGCAAATTGATGAACTTACACAGAATGTGCGCGAACTGGCCTCTCAGGATACCAGTTACATCGTAGAGGCAAAGCGCGTCATTCAGGGTGAGTTAGACAAAATCATCGAAAAGGCGGAGTCAGATGCCACTACCACCAGCCAGCTCGAAGGTATCGGGGTGCAACTGGATACCGCCCTGGGTAACTCAATAAGGGGCTTACAGTTTGGTGATATCAATGGGCAAAACATCGAATACACCAAAGAGATTTTAGGGTTTGTAATTGACCAGTTACGCACCTTAAACGAATCATCCATGGACGATCTCGCTACTCAGTTACAAAACTATCAGGAAAAAATGAAAAGCAAAGGCAACCTTGATCATAACCCTGTCTCGGCCACCAGCATTGAAGCTGGCGAAGTAGAATTTTTTTAGTAAAGCAGTAACTACGTAGCGCAGGCTTTGCACATTGAAGCCAGGCCGTAAAAAACGGATTTGACACGAATTTACACGGTAATGGAATTTAACAAACTAGGTGTTAGACAGATATGAGCAAAAAAATACTGGCAGTGGATGACTCATCCTCTATCCGCCAAATGGTGGAAATGACTTTGAAGTCTAAAGGTTACGATGTAACCACAGCAGTTGACGGTCAGGATGCGCTGGACCAATGCAAATTTAACCGGTTTGACTTTGTGCTAACCGATCAGAATATGCCGCGCATGGATGGCCTGAGCCTGATAAAAGAATTACGAAAAATGAGCGCCTATTCGCGTACGCCTATTGTGGTGTTGACTACCGAAGCCGGTAACGACATGAAAGCACAAGGCAAGGCCGCCGGCGCCACCGGCTGGATGGTTAAACCATTTGATCCGGATAAGCTACTTGCAATCGCAGGTAAAGTTCTGGGCTAAAACGGACGCCGTATTATGTCTATAGATATTGAGCAGTTTCACGCTGTTTTTTTTGACGAAAGCCAGGAACATTTAGATGACATGGAACAACTTCTGATGGAGTTGAATGTCGATGACCCTGACCTGGAGCAATTGAATAGTATTTTTCGGGCCGCCCACTCAATTAAGGGTGGTAGCGGTATTTTTGGGTTTGATGCATTAACCGGCTTGACCCATGTAATGGAAAACCTGCTTGATAAGGCACGCAAAAGCACCATAAAGTTAGATGTCTCAACGGTAGATCTTTTCCTCGAAACCGTGGATTTACTTAAGGTCATTCTGGATGCGTATAAAGCCCAGGGAGAATTACCCGAAGCAGATATCCAAACCGGTATCGCCGCTCTGGAAACCGCGCTGGCAGCGTCTGATGGAGCAACGACCATAGCAAGTGAACCGGCGCCCGTAGTAGACGAAGGCTTTGGTTTCTTCGACGATGACGATGACGAACCAGGCGCAGAACTCAGTGACGCGCAGCCGGTTAGCGACTCCCCCGGGCAAACCGAACCGACCGCAGAACAGCATGCCTCATCTCCCCCCTCGGCAGAAGAAGATGGTTTTGGGTTTTATGATGACGACCTCGCATTACCTGTCGCCAGTGATACCGCCAAACCTTATGGTTTTTACAAACCCATAGAGCAAATCCAAGCTGACGTAAAAGGTGCCAAAGATGGCTCCGCACCGCCGCCGGTGGTGAAAAAGCCGGGCCAGAAGCAACCCGAAACCACCAGCCGGGCGTCGAAAGAAGCTTCATCAATACGGGTCGATACCCAAAAAATAGACGCTATGGTAAACCTGGTGGGTGAACTGGTTATAACCCAATCAATGCTGTCTATGATTAGCGAAGAAGTCACCGGTACCGTGGGTCAAAAGTTACAAACCGCGATTGGCGAGCTTGAACGCAATACTCGCGAAATTCAGGAATCGGCCATGTCCATGCGGATGTTGCCTATTAATATGACATTCAACCGTTTCCCGCGCGTGGTCCGGGACCTTTCCACCAAACTGGGTAAAAAAGTCAATCTGGTTATTGAAGGCGGGGCGACGGAAATCGATAAAAGCATGATTGAGAAGCTGGTCGACCCGCTGACCCATCTGGTCCGCAACAGTATCGATCATGGCATTGAAAAAACCGCAGACCGCCTTGCTGCAGGCAAAAACGAAACCGGCACCGTCATTCTTCGGGCGGAGCAAAAAGGTGGCAACATAGTCATTAGTATTATTGATGATGGCGCAGGACTAAGCCGCGATCGAATACTGGCAAAAGCTCGCGAAAATAACTTGCCGGTGAATGATGAGATGCCCGACAAAGAAGTATGGAAGCTGATTTTTCAAGCCGGTTTCTCTACCGCTGCTGAGGTGACCGATGTATCAGGTCGGGGGGTCGGGATGGACGTGGTACGTCGTAACATCGAAGCGATTGGTGGGCGCATTGATATTGACTCTAAAAAAGGGAACGGCTCAGCATTTTCTATCCAGTTGCCGTTAACCCTGGCCATCGTAGACGGCATTAGTGTAGCAATAGGCGACCAAATATTCGTGGTACCACTGGTTAATATTATTGAATCTATTCAACCCAGCCGCGAGCAACTTAAAAGTATAGGTAATGACACCTTGCTGTGGATTCGTGAACAGTACTGGCCGCTTGTTGCTGTGCATAAAATGATGGAAGTAGACAATGCTATTGATCGCCCCACAGAAGGCATCGTTGTGCTACTTGAAAGCAGCAAGCGGCGCTATGGCATTTTAGTCGATAGCCTGTTGGGGCAACAGCAAGTGGTTATTAAGAGTTTGGAACACCACTACAAAAAGGTTCCAGGTATATCCGGCGCTACCATTATGGGAGATGGCAGGGTAGCAATGATACTGGATGCTGACTCCATTGCTGAGCAGTGTCGACCTATTGTCGAAGAGGAAATGTTGGCATGAACACCGCAGAACAAACAATGGCAAACGAACAACGTGAATATCTTAGTTTTGTATTGAGCGATGAACATTACGCCCTGGATATTACTTGCGTAAAGGAAATACGTGGCTATGAACCTGTAACCAAAATTGCCAACGCCCCCGGCTTTATCAAAGGTGTACTCAATCTGCGGGGCGACATCGTTCCGATAATTGATCTACGCATTAAATTTAACGTGGGTGAAGCCGTATATAACGAGTTTACCATCGTCATTATGCTAAGTGTATTTGACCGTATTGTTGGCATTGTAGTGGATGGCGTGTCAGACGTAATACGCTTAACCGACGATGACGTAAGGCCGCCACCGGAATTTGGCGTGGCGTTTGATAGCCGTTATTTACAAGGCTTAGCCTCCGTAGATGACAACATGGTTATCTTAGTCAATATTGAAAGTTTGATTTCCAGCGAGGAATTGGGGCTATTTGAATCCCAAAATGATGGCGGAGAAATGTAACATGGGAATGTTCAATCTATTCAATAATGAGTCTATCAAAGCACACCGTTTGCAGATGCTCAGAACTGAACAGGCAATGGAAGCCTCTAACTGCTGTATCATGATGGCCGACGAAAATGCCTTGATTACCTATGCCAACAGAGCTGCAACGCGCTTGCTGCTAAAGCATGAAAGGGCGCTGGCCAATGTAATTCCCCAGTTTTCCGCCACCCAGTTGTTGGGACAGAATATTTACCAGTTTGTGAATACGACTGAACACTCGAGCCATGGCAACCTGCTGCCCACCCAGCATAATATTGAGGTTGGCGAGATAAGCCTGAAACTATCCTTTACACCGCTTTATGGTGATGAAAAAGCGGTCATCGGCACGATGATTGAGTGGGAGGATCAATCTGAGTTGCTGGTTAAGCGTGGCATGTTGCACGCGCTACATCGGGCCCAGGCACTGGCCGAGTACACCCCTGAAGGCCAGTTGGTAGATGTTAATGATAACTTTTGCGAACTTACCGGCTACAGCAAACAGGCCTTATTAGGGCTGCATCATAGTAAGCTGGTGGTCCCTACTGAGGCCCAGCGGTCGGCTACCACCGCCCTATGGCAAACGCTGGTGAAAGGCGATATGCAAGCGGGTGAATATCAGCGGGTGCGCCAGGATGGCGGTATTGTATGGATACAAGCATCCTACAACCCCGTTACCGATTCACAGGGTAATGTAGTAAAAATAGTTGAGTTCGCCATCGATATTACCGAGGAAAAGCGTAAGTTTGCTGACTTTAATGGACAACTAGAAGCTATCGGTAAGTCGCAGGCAGTCATAGCGTTTAATACCGATGGAACAATTTTGTGGGCTAACGATAATTTTTTAGCCACGATGGGTTATACGCTGTCCGAAATTCAGCACCAGCACCACCGTATGTTTGTTGATAAAGCGTATTCTGATAGCACCGAATACACCGATTTCTGGACGCAATTGAAAGCTGGCTCATTTAAGTCAGGTGAATTTAAGCGCGTCGCAAAAAACGGTAAAGAAGTATGGGTACAGGCTTCCTACAATCCTATTTTCGATATGAATGGCGATATTATCAAGGTAGTCAAATATGCCACTGATATTAGTGAACAAAAATTACATAATGCGTATTTTCAAGGTCAGATAGACGCCATTAGTAAATCTCAGGCAGTCATCGAATTTGATACCCAAGGGAACATTCAGTGGGCCAATGATAATTTTCTGCAGGCCATGGACTACACCTTAAAAGATATCCAGGGCCAGCACCATAGTATGTTTGTTGATGCAAACTACAGAATGAGCCAGCAATACAGTACATTCTGGAGTGACCTTCGCTCAGGTTTGTTTTGCAGTGGAGAGTATAAGCGCCTGGCGAAAGGCGGCCGAGAAGTCTGGATTCAGGCGTCTTACAACCCTATCCTGGATATGAACGGCAATGTGTTCAAAGTGGTCAAATACGCTACCGATATTACCGCGCAAAAGCTTCGTAATGCAGACTATGAAGGCCAGATAAAAGCAATTAGTAAAGCGCAGGCGGTTATCGAATTTGATACAGACGGTAAAGTTAACTGGGCCAACGATAATTTCCTGGAGGTTACCGGTTACAGCTTGGCAGAAATTAAAGGAAAGCATCATAAAATATTTGTTGATAAAGCGACCCGCCATTCAGATGAATATGCCAATTTCTGGCCAGATCTAAAAAGCGGGAAGTTTGTTGCTGGCGAATTTAAGCGGGTAAGTAAATCCGGTGAAGATGTATGGATTCAGGCATCCTATAACCCTATTTTCGATAGTAATGGCGAGGTTTTTAAAGTTGTAAAATACGCCACTGATATTACGCCACAAAAACGTACGAATGCTTATTTTGAAGGCCAGTTAGCGGCTATCAGTAAATCTCAGGCCGTTATTGAGTTTGAAATGGACGGCACGATTTTAAATGCTAACGATAACTTTTTACGGGTAACAGGCTATAGCCTGGATGAAATAAAGGGCAAGCACCATAGTATGTTTGTCGACACCGAAACCCGTAACAGCCACGAATATCGTGCGTTTTGGGAACAGTTAAATCAAGGTGTTTACGCCTGTGGCGAATACCGTCGGTTGGGCAAACAGGGCAAAGAGATCTGGATTCAGGCCTCATACAACCCCATTTTAGACCAAAATGGGCGGCCATTCCGAGTGGTTAAATACGCCAGCGACGTCACGGCCCGCACTACGGCGATTTACGATATCAAGCAGGTGATGGCCCAACTAAGTTCAGGCGATCTTACCTGTGAAATCGAGCATGAATTTGAAGGTGAATTCAAAGTTCTTGGCGAATCGATTAACGCATTCATCCATGATTTACGCGGAACTATCTGCCAGATAAACACCGCAGTAGAAACAATCAATACAGCCTCATCAGAAATAGCCAGCGGTAACATTGATTTATCCAGCCGCACCGAGCAACAGGCATCCAGCCTGGAAGAAACAGCATCCAGTATGGAAGAACTCACGGGCACCGTTAAGCTAAATGCAGAAAATGCCGGGCAAGCGAATTCCCTGGCCACCCAGGCTTCCGCAGTCGCAGTAGAAGGCGGCAGCATGATTCAACAAGTGGTGCAAACCATGTCGAGTATTAATGAATCTGCACAGAAAATCAGTGACATTATTGGCGTTATTGATGGCATCGCTTTCCAAACTAATATACTGGCCTTAAATGCGGCGGTCGAAGCAGCCAGAGCAGGTGAACAGGGCCGCGGCTTTGCGGTTGTTGCCTCAGAGGTAAGAACGTTGGCCCAACGCTCCGCGGATGCAGCGAAAGATATTAAAGCCCTGATTTCGGACTCTGTCACAAAAATTGCCAGCGGCAACGCACTGGTTAATCAGTCAGGCGAGACCATGGGCAATGTGGTGACCTCTATTAAACGGGTTAACGACATTATGGCGGAAATTGCTGCCGCTTCTTCGGAACAAGCATCGGGTATTGATGAAATCAGCCAGGCTGTCTGTCAAATGGATGAAATGACGCAACAAAACGCTGCCCTGGTAGAACAGGCCGCCGCCGCGGCTGAAAGCATGCAGCAACAGGCAGAACAGCTTAGTGAGCGGGTTTCATCGTTCAAACTGGAAGACAATGTTGTGGCCTTAGCGCTGCAAGATAAAAAACCAGCCTTAAAAGCCAGAATACGCACAGGTGGTAGTAGTGACAACGCAACTATGTCAGGTGCCAGATTAACGGATATGAAAGCGGCGGCGCCTGAAAATGATGAATGGGAGAGTTTCTAACGTGCAGACGGGTACATCAAGCAGTAGAGCCAAAGGTGCCCGTGAATTCAATTATAGCGGCGAGGATTTTGATAAGGTCAGAGAGACTTTGTATAGAATGGCGGGTATCAGGCTGGCCGATAGCAAAGACTCGTTGGTGTATAGCCGGCTCGCCAGACGGTTACGCGCATTGCGACTACGCACGTTCAATGATTATCTTGCCTATTTAGCCGTAACCGATTCGGAAGAAGAGCACTTTATCAATGCGTTAACCACCAATCTAACATCGTTTTTTAGAGAGCCTCACCACTTTATTGAATTGGAAAAGTATTTACGTCAGACCCCCGGCGTCAAAACCATC
This sequence comes from Alteromonas indica, assembly GCA_003056425.1. Taxonomy (GTDB): domain Bacteria; phylum Pseudomonadota; class Gammaproteobacteria; order Enterobacterales; family Alteromonadaceae; genus Alteromonas; species Alteromonas indica. The sequence goes on along the minus strand of PYVY01000008.1, from coordinate 17,757 downwards.
TGGTGTGCAGCCAGCAGTACCGGTGAGGAACCCTACTCTATTGCAATGACCGTGGCACAAGCTTTTCGTAGCTTTACACCTCCGGTATCAATAATCGCATCAGATATCGACAGTAACGTACTTAATAAAGCGCGGCGCGGTATCTACCCGGTAGATGTTACCCGCAAATTAAGTAAGGACCAATGCAGCCAGTTTTTACATAAAGGCCGGGGTGATAACCGGGATCTTGTGCGGGTAGTGCCTGAGCTTAGGAGAATGGTTAAGTTCGAGCAGATAAACCTGACCCATGAGTACTGGCCTCTACCTGAACAAGTAGACGTTATATTTTGCCGCAACGTTATGATTTATTTCGATAAAAGCACACAGCTTAACATTCTGACAAAGATGGTAGCGTTACTTCCTGAAAATGGCCGCTATTTTGCTGGCCATTCAGAAAACTTCAACACTGCGTCTAAAATTGTCACGCCTTTGGGACAAACTATTTATAAACCAGTAAAGGATAACTAATGTGGCAGAAGTGGCCCAGGAAAGGCTATCAGGTTTAAATGTTTACTACGATAATCGGTTTGAACGCCAGGCAGTAAAAATTTTACCCGGGGAATACTTTGCTACCAACAAAAACAGTCTGATAGTAACGGTCCTGGGTTCGTGTGTATCAGCCTGTTTACGGGATACTAAAAACGGTATTTTCGGTATGAACCATTTTTTATTGCCCTGCGATTATGGCGATGATTGCTACAAATACGGCGCCCCTGCCCGCTATGGTATGCATGCCATGGAACTGGTAATTAACGAGATGATGCGAATGGGCGCTGACCGGCGTTATTTACAAGCAAAAGTGTTCGGTGGTGGCAATGTGTTAAAGGGCATTACGGTAAACAATATTGGCCTTAAAAACGCTGAGTTTGTAGCCCAGTATCTGCGTACCGAAAGTATCCCGATAGTTGCCAGCGATTTATTAGGCGACTACCCCCGCAAAATTTATTTTTTCCCAGAAACCGGTGAAGTGAAGGTAAAGCGACTAAAACGTCTCAACAATACCACCATCATGGACCGGGAGACTGTTTACAGAATGAAACTAAAAGAACACATCCGTGAGGATGACTTCGACTTATTCGAATAGGTAGTGTATGACAATTAAGGTACTTGTAGTTGATGACTCGGCGCTGATTCGTAACTTATTGGGCGAGATTATAAATGCAGCGGATGATATGACTTTGGTGGGCACAGCGCCCGATGCTTATGTAGCAAAACAAATGGTCAAACAGTTTACTCCAGATGTGATTACATTAGACATTGAGATGCCCAAAGTTGATGGTTTGCGTTTTTTAGAAGTACTTATGGAAGCCCGCCCTACCCCCGTTGTCATGATTTCCACACTGACCGAGCACGGGGCGGAAGCCACATTACGCTCGCTGGAATTAGGCGCGGTAGATTTTATTCCGAAACCCAAATTGGGCGTGGTTCAGGGTATTGAAGAATACCGCGGACTCATTCTGGCAAAAATTCGCACTGCGGCGCGTTCAAACGTACGAAAACAACGTACCAAAATTACCACTGCCAATAGCTTGTCTTACTCTGGAACTGAAAAAATCATTGCCATCGGCGCCTCTACCGGTGGCACTGAAGCCATTAAGAGCGTGATGGAGGCTCTGCCGGCGAACGCTCCAGCCACAGTAATAACGCAACATATGCCCCCGGGTTATACCAGCACGTTTGCTAAGCGTTTAGACAACTGCAGTAAAATGAAAATTGTTGAAGCCAAGGGCGGTGAACGGCTACTGCCGGGGCACGGATATTTAGCCCCTGGCGACCGCCATATGACAGTAGTCAGAAGCGGAGCAGACTACCGTATCGAGATTTCGGACAGCGAGCGGGTAAGCGGGCATCGGCCGTCTGTAGATGTGATGTTTGACTCACTGGTTAAGTCGGCCGGTAACAATGTGGTGGCAGCATTATTAACCGGGATGGGTAAAGACGGCGCGCAGGGGTTGCTAAACCTGCATAATGCCGGCGCCCATACAATTTGCCAAAGTGAGGCGTCGTGTGTGGTATTCGGCATGCCTAAGGTCGCCATTGGTATGGGCGCAGCAAACCAAATATTAGATTTAGAATTGTTACCCGCCAGTATTATTAAATATCTGGAATCGGTGCATGCCGGAAGCCGTTTATAGTATTCGCGACGACCATTGGTGCAGGCCTTTAGCAACTACAGAGTTTCGGTAGGACTTAAGCTGCCACTGGTACGTTGAATAGGTGCTACCCGGCAGCGCGGGTTGGCCACCGGCAATCAGTCATCTGGTAATACGCCGCACTATTGGCGCGTTAATAACGTGGTTATCTAGCGGGCATGGATGCGCCGCGTTGGCAAAGCGCTGCTCCATGTTATTCGATTGCTAAGAACGTTAGAGGGGATAGTGCTGAGTTTAGGCCAACCCGCTAATTTGAATGCTCAGTCTACGCGCAAGCTAACCCGCTTCACCCCGGTGCATTGCGGTCGTAAATGCCTATCGTCCAATACGCCCATCGCACGGCAATACAACATGACAGAGGGAGTTAAGCTTTATTTATTTCAAACAATAGCTTAAGAATAGTTATCGCAGGTTGTGCCAAGGGCTGAGTAAAAAATGACACACGATTACCGTCACTTATGTCATATACTTTATAAACGAAGTGATACTTCGAAGCGGGTATTCTTTGGTCGTAAATGGCTGTGTTTTTCGCGCGGTAACTTGCAACAAATGAATAATGACGAATACTCAGTATTAAAGATGTAGAAAGTTTGGAGGTTATATGACAGTTCGTGTATTGGTGGCAGACGACTCCCGCTTGTCCCGACGCAGTGTAATCAAAGCTCTACCGCCAGAACTGAATTACGCAATAGATGAAGCAGCCAACGGTAAAGAAGCTATTGCGTTATTAAACAAAGCGTCATTTGAGCTGATGTTGCTGGATTTAACCATGCCTGAAATTGATGGCGTTGGGGTACTTGAATATCTGGCGGACAAAACTGAAAAACCCCACGTAGTCGTTATTAGCGCCGACTTCCAACCAGAAAAACAGCGTATCGTAATGAGCTTAGGCGCAGCCAAATTCATTCGTAAACCGTTGGACCAGGAAGAGTTAGCAATGACCTTGTTCGAGCTGGGGTATTTATGAGTACCGAGTCCGTTTTGACAGCAGATCAGCGCGACGCCCTGCAAGAATTGATGAATATATCGATGGGTCAGGCGGCAAATTCACTGGCTCATTTGATTGAAACAAAAATAGGTATATCAATACCTAAAATTGCCTCTGTGACGCCCGAACAGTTGTTCAGTATGATCAGTGAGCAAGCTGACGCCTATTATACCCGCCAGTCTTTTTTAGGGGATATCCAAGGCGAAGTCATGTCGGTGGTTTCGCAACAGGGTTTATGTGAAGTTGGTGCCCTGCTTGAATACGATGCGCCACTGAGCCAGACAGATATTCAGGAAATTATTCTTGAACTCTCTAATATTCTGGCCGGAGCATGCCTGGCTGGTTTGTCAGCTCAGCTGGCGCTAGGCACTAACTTAAATATGCCCACCTTGTTTTCCCCCCGTAAAGCCAATTTTGAAGAGTTTCAGTGGTCGAATAGTTTGGTCATGGAAGTACAGTTTGATATCGAGATATCGTCATTTTCCATGCGCGTGGTTTTTTGTCTGGACGACGCGTCGCTAGACAGGCTTACGCAAACGCTTGATGAGTTATTAGGGTAAATGTTCGACCAACTGGTAGCCAAATTACCGGTCGGGATATGCGTGGTAGACGAGCAATACCGGTTGCAGTATCTCAATGCCTTTTTTCTCGACAGAATGCGGCCTGACCAGCGCCACAATTACTTACAACAACCTCTGATAAGCATATTCCCCGAACAGGCAAAATTTTTAACAAGACGTATCAAGTCGGTATTTGTGTTACAGCATCCTAGCTTTAGTTATTGGGAGCAACGTGCGCATATATTCCCCTTCAAAAGTAGTCGCCCGATTACCGGGGAAGAAACCCAGATGTATCAGAACATGGAGATTGTGCCCATTAGCGGCCCTTCCTCTGAGCAGAAGCTAGCGTGTATTATTCTGCAGGATGTTACCGCCCAGGCCAGTTACTTGATGGCGCAACAAGAGCTAGCATCAGCGCTGAAGCAGGAACACACTGCGCAACGTAAATTAATTAAAAAACTTGATAGCGCGCAGAGCCAGTTAATACAGGCTGAAAAAATGGCATCTACCGGGCAACTCGCCGCGGGGATAGCGCATGAGATTAATAACCCCATTGGCTTTGTTACCGCCAACCTGGCGACGCTAAAAGACTATAGCGAGCAGTTGCTTAACCTATGTGACGCCCTGGCTGACAAGTTACAGGTTACCTCACCATCGTTAGCGCAGTTCAGTGCCCAAACGATGGATACTTATCACTACGAATTACTTAAAGAAGATATTTCGCCGCTAGTAGACGAGTCCTGTGAGGGGCTAAACCGAGTTCGCGATATTGTGGAGAACCTCAAGCAATTTGCCCTGGAAGAGAGTACCGGCTGGCAACTTTTCAATCTTCACGAAACCACCCAGCAATTAGTTAAATTAGTGGGTGCACAATATAAAGCGCCCGTATACAAAGTGTCCTGCAACCCGCCCAACCTGCAAATTTTTTGTGAACCCGCCAGCATAAAGCAGGCCCTGACCAACATACTTATCAATGCTGCGCAGTCAATAAAATGCAAAGGATTTGTAAAAATTGACATCCGAGCTACCGCGCAGCGCGTAAGCATTAAAGTAATAGATAGCGGCGTTGGTATTAGCGCCGAGAATATAAAGAAGATTTTTGACCCCTTTTTTACGACCAAACCGGAAGGGATGGGACAAGGACTGGGATTGTCAGTGGCGTATACCGCCATAGAAAAACATAAAGGCAAAATTATTGCCAACAGCAACCCCGGCCGCGGTACCGTTGTGGAAATTCTGGTACCTGTAGTGCATCCAGAGCAGCGCCATGAATGTGCAGAACCTTTGGGGGGCAGCTGACGACTCTGACTGAGGGAGCGTTCACTGGATGGACCAAGAACAATTATTACCACTATTAGTCGCCACGGCTCTGGGGCACAAAGCAGCTTTTGCCTCACTCTATGAGCACACCAGCGGGCAACTTTATGCCATTACCCTAAAACTATTAAAACGTGCAGACCTTGCTGAAGAAGCGCTGCAAGACGCTTACGTACAGATATGGCATAAAGCCGACAGCTACCACCGTGGCCGCGGTACGGTACTCACCTGGATGATTAGCATTGCTCGCTATCGGGCTTTGGATAGCCTGAGATACCATAAGGTTCGTCCTGAACACAGCTTTAATGACGAAATTGCCGCACCAGACCTCGGCACACTCGGCGCACGCCAGCCCCCCCACGAAAAGCTGTATCGCTGCCTTGATGAATTGGAAAGCGAGCAGCGCCAGGCGATTTGTCTAGCTTACTTTAACGGCCTGTCGCATACCGAAGTAGTAAAACATGTAGACAGCCCTCTAGGCACGGTAAAAAGCTGGATACGACGCGGCTTAAAGTCCCTGCAACGGTGTTTATCGCTATGAACTACTTAACCCCGGCCCTTCGCGATGCCTTAGCGGCGCAATATGTGCTGGGCACGTTACGCGGCCCTGCTCGCCAACGCTTTACCAAATTGATGATGCGTCATGAATCGATTGCCCAGGCTACGTGGTATTGGGAACAACAGCTTAATACGCTGGCTACCCATCTCGAACCTGTTGCGCCGCCCGCATCTACCTGGGAAAAGATTGCCCAGCGATTGCATACATCGTCCAATGTACAAGCCATTGCTTCGCCGGCACGATCACCGCGCGGCTGGCCCAAGGTTGTGGCAATGGCCGCCGCAGTGATGTTAGGTGTGACATTATGGTTAATGCAACCGCCTGATACTGAAAAGGTTTACCAACAGCTGGCGGTAATGAACAATCAACAGAGCGAGCCAGTTTGGTTGATTAAGGTTAGCCCAGAGCAAATGCTTATCACACCGACCAGTCAGCTAGCGTCAAAAAATAATAACGATTATGAATTGTGGATGTTGCCCGCGGATGGCAGTGCACCGGTTTCGTTGGGTGTTATACCGCAACAGGGCGAACTGGCCGTCAAAACACCAAATTTGGTGAAAGCTGAAAGGGTGAAAGCCCTGGCGGTGAGTCTGGAGGCAGTAGGCGGTTCCGCCTCAGGGGCGCCTACCGAAGTTTTGTATGTGGCCTCGCTATTTTCGGTAAAGTCATAGCCTACTTAGTACCACAAAGCTACAGAAGAATAGTTAACTATAGTTAACATTATATATACTAAAATGCTGCATCTGTTTACATTTTAGCCGCGTAAGGATTGGGTAGATTCTAAGCACACAAGGAAAAACCATGCTTAAACTCACTCCGATCGCGGTTGCACTCACTGGCGCCCTGGTAGTTACCTCCGCAGTAGCATCAAGCCATAGAGAAGCACCCAATATTACCCGGATGCCTACCGTCGATTCCACCGACTTCTACATGTTCAATAGTTACGAGTCAGGCCGGGAAGGCTATGTAACTATGATTGCTAATTACATTCCTCTTCAGGATGCCTATGGGGGCCCTAACTATTTTGCGATGGATCCGGCAGCTGAATATGCCATTCATATTGATAACGATGGCGACGCTGTAGAAGATATCAGCTTTACATTTAAGTTCACAAACAAGCTGGCGGCAGAAGGTGAAGGCATTGCTTTACCAGTAGGCCCCAGTGGCGAAGAAAAAATGATTAAGGTTCCGCTGAAAAATGTTGGCCCGGTTTCGGCCGACGATGCGACCAACGCAAACTTTTCAGAAATGTACGACATGCAGATTGTTAGCGGGGATTTACGTTCTGGCACCCGCACTACGGTAATGCCATCACAGGGCGAAGCCTTTTACAAACCATTAGATTATATAGGCGACAAAACCTTTACCAGCACCGAAGAGTACGCCCGCTATGCCGGCCAGTTTGTTTACTCTTTTGCAATTGAAGGCTGTGATAACCCGGGCCGGGTATTTGTAGGCCAACGTAAAGACCCCTTTGTAGTGAATCTCGGCGATACGTTTGATTTAGTTAATTATGTACCGGTGGAAGGCGATAGTGCACCCGGCGCCGGGGATGCGGGGGGCTTTCCTGGCGGCATAACACAAGATAGCGCCAACGACGATCTTAAAGATAAAAACGTTACCTCAATTGCCGTTGAAGTACCCGCTGAATGTGTTACGGGTGAAGGCAATGGAAGTATAGGTGGTTGGACTACGGCCAGTTTGCCCCAAGCGCGTATTTTAAACCCGAATGCGACGTACGCTAAACCAGAAGTAAATGGTGGCGCGATGACCCAGGTTTCACGCTTAGGCAATCCTTTGGTTAATGAGTTAGTCATTGGACTTGGAGATAAAGATACATTTTCTACCTCCATGCCAGCCCAGGATGGCCAATTTGCCGATTATGTTACTAACCCGGTATTACCTGAGCTGTTGAATATTTTATTTAAAGATGCCGTCAACACTACACTGGGTACTGAGATGGACACTCTGGCCCCAACCAACTTCCCACGTAATGACCTGGTCACCGCGTTTTTAACCGGCTTTGAAGGCGTTAACCAACTTGCCACTGTCACCCCTTCGGAAATGCTGCGATTAAATACTACTATTCCCGCTACCCCGGCAGCCGACCAATCGGCTTTTGGCGTCGCTGGTGATGATTTAGCAGGCTTTCCAAATGGTCGTCGTCCCGGCGATGATGTAGTGGATATTGCATTGCGCGTGGTAATGGGGCGTTTGTGTTACCCCATCCCGGTGAACGGCGAAGATACGGACCTCGGTTTGTGTGCACCAGAAGATGCGAACACCGGTGAAGTTCCCTTTACCGATGGCGCTCCTATAGATGCATCTATGATAGGTAGCAGCTTCCCGTATCTGATGACACCTATCTCAGGTTCAGCTGAATAAGGAGCCACTATGCGTAATTTATTAATGGTAGCTGCCGCTACTGTCATGCTAACCGGCTGTTTCGATGACGATGATGACTATGTCGTACCTGACGCGGAAAACACGGCCCCTGAGGCGGTGTCGGAGTCATTTTCTACGCAAACAGAAACCGCGTTTTCTGAAACATTAACAGCTACGGATGAAGAGGGAGATGCACTGACATTTGTCATGGCTGATGGGCCGGTTAATGGTTCTGTAGAGATCGCGGCCGATGGAAATTTCACCTATACCCCGGTAGCAGAATATGCTGGCGAAGACAGTTTCACGTTTACGGTCACCGATGGGGTGAATGAGCCTGTGGAAGGGATGATTACCATTATGGTTGAGGCGCAACAGGTAAATGTTTCTTCCTATACACGTGCGGCATTTGAGCAAGAATCTACTGATACACCATTGCCGCTAAACGGGCGAGAGTTTACCCAGGACGTGGAAGACCCAACCGCCTTTGATGATTTGATAAACCAGTAACAACCGCTAAGGCCAGGGATGGCCTATTTCTTAATAGGGAGCTGCAACATGCTAAAAAAACGTTTGGGTGTTTTATTCTTATGTACGGTCTGTGGAGCAAATGCCAAACAATTATCTCCCTCTTCCACCGATATTATTGCTACCTGGCCCGCCTCGGTTTCAAGTAAAATGACGTACCAACAGGCAATAGACATTCTGGATAAGGCCAAACAGTTAGGCAGCACTTCTGCTGATATAAAAGCCCTTTCACATGTAATTTCCCGTAGGGAAAGCCAGCGCAACCTGGACGATAAGTTCACGTATATCAAAGCAAGCTTACTACAGCGTAATCATGATTTTGAAGCCGCAAAAGAACAGCTTGTAACGCTTAATACCCCACAATCGAAGCTACTTTTGGCATCGGTTTACAATAACCTCGGTCAATTTGAGAATAGTCTTCAAACGTGCAAATCGCTGGTTTCGCACAGCGCTCATCTGGTGGCGTTGACCTGTATGCTGGATGCCCGCTTCCAGCAATCACCTTCAGTAAAATGGTATCAACAACTTACGCAACTTAGACGTGTGGCAAAATACGAGTCAGCCCAGGTCCTTGAGTGGGTCGATCAAACCCTGGCATTTATGGCGTTAGCCTTAAATAACCCCACAGCAGCGCTTACTCATCTCCCCGCTGAGGAGCTAGACCAAGTCAGTGTTGCCTCTGCCTCGTTGTGGGCCCAGGCGCAGTTGGCGTTAGGCCGGTATAACCACGTCATTGATACGTTAGGTCCAGCGGCCAATAAGGCTGCAGAAATGGATGATGGCATATTGATAATGTTAGCCCAGGCCGAGCAACATACCGGCAATGACACACGCTGGCAAAAGCAAGCACAACAGCGTATTGCAATGCGCGAATGGCGTAAAGATTGGTCCCATGCGGCGTATATCGCGCGTTATTATCTGGAAGTAAAGCAAGATGCTGATAAAGCGCATCATTTTGCTCAAGTTAATTGGCAATATGCTAAAGGCCTTGAAGATAAACAGCTCCTGAGCCGAACTGTTAACCTCGTCACAGGAGAAAACTAAACATTATGCGCTTATGTATTATAGTGTTTTTGCTGAGCTGTATCTTCCTATTAACCAGTATCCCGGCGCGGGGGCATGAGCTAAGCAACGGGTATCTGTCGTTAACGGTTAACAATGACGAAGATGTATCGGGGACCTTATTGTTACAACCCTTTGATCTGGAACAGACAGTAGGTCTGGATACCAACACTGATGGGCAGCTTACGTGGGCCGAGGTTTTATCTCGCAGCGATGCCCTGCACCGCTATGTCAACGAGCACCTGGTACTGTCAACAAACGCCCAGCCTTGCCCCGCCACCTTGCACGCCCCTACCTTGCATTCTATTTCAAGTCAGACACTTATCGGAGTGGCTTTTTCTTTTGCTTGCCCAGCAAGCAGCAACCTTACATTACAGTACTCTGCTATTTTTTCTGAAGATCCCACGCATAAAGTATTATTCACTGCGGCCGGAAATGACCTACAGGCTACCCAAACACAGGTACTCACGGCCCAGGCCGATACGGTCGAATTAAGCGGCACGCCAATAGATACGTGGGCTACCGTAGGCAACTTTGTATATGAAGGTATCATCCACATCTGGATTGGCATCGATCACATTCTATTTTTGATTGCGACACTTCTCACAGTCAATTTGTATCGCCAACACAACCAATGGCAAGCTGAAAGTAGTAAACGAACTGTATTACGCCATACGTTTTATCTGGTCACCGCATTTACGCTGGCCCATTCACTGACGTTAACATCTACCGCATTAGGTTGGTATTCACCTTCCAGTCGGTGGGTCGAATTGGGTATAGCCATATCAGTACTCCTCACGGCGCTAAATAATATCTGGCCGGTAATACACCGGCTCGGCTGGGTAACGTTTGCTTTCGGGCTATTGCACGGAATGGGCTTTGCCAGTGTTTTTGCTGAGCTTCAATCAGTGGCTTCCAAGCCTTTACTTACCATAGCTTCGTTTAACGTGGGCGTGGAAATAGGCCAGCTTGCTATTGTAGCGCTTCTACTGCCTTTATTGCTCGGCTTACGTAAGGTCAAGGCTTACGCCCAATTCATAATGCCTACTGCGTCATCTATCATTGCGTTGATTGCCGTCAGTTGGGCTATTCAGCGCTGGTAACTGTCACTTTTCAAAAAGCGCCCTTCCATTACCCGATAAACAGTCGGGTTTATGGCCCAGGTTCAGGCCGCGCCAAAGGGGTACCTGTCCCAGGGTCGATAGCATCAAGCGAGGGGCCGTCATAAGCATTCAGCAGCATGGCAACAACAGCTTGGCCATATTGAGCAAACCACATATCGCCCAGCGCTTTAAGTTTGTTGATGTTCGCTTCACTGATGTCATCCATTGCGTCATCCGGCGGAAATGGTAACCCCGGTTGCTGTTTCATTTGTGCGTTCACCCTGATGTATCGCCCTGTTGGCAAAATGGTAAGGGCCTGATAGGCGACCAGCTGTTCGTCAGACAACACATCAATAATATGTCCTTGTCGCATCCACTGTAATGCGCCCCAGCCGGTGGTATCAGGGCCGTTAACCTTGCGGGTACGTTTTCCGGTCCCAATAGAAACGACCCGAACATTTTCAAAGGCGGTGTCGGGCCACAGCCGCCGACTTTCGGCAATAGCACACATTGTAGGGTTGTTTGCTACTACCCCACCATCTACCAGCCAGCGGCTGACATCCTGTTCAGGATCCGTGACCTCAACACTGGGGAAATAGGTTGGGGCAGCAGAGGACGCATCAGCAATAAGGTAGCTCAAGACATCATGGTGTTCAGGTTTAGTGGTTTTAAAAATGAGCGGACGGTGATACTCCACACCAAATGTCACTGCCAGTGCGTGGCAATTATTTTTCACAGCATTGGCTAATGTAGCGGTGCCAAAGTGGCGTTTCAACAACGCGGTTTTACCACTGGCTTCATACTTGGGAGCATTTATCCCGTCAAACTCGAACAAACCACGATTTTCAGTAAAAATCTCGCGGGCATTTTTTGCGTTATAAAGGGTATTGATTTGATCTACGGTAAGTTCGGTAGTGGCTAACGCCAGTGCGATAATGGCACCGGTACTGGTGCCTGCGTATAAATCTACGCAGTCCCGGATTGAAACTTGATGATTTTGCTGAAGCTGGGCTTCAACATTACATAGAAACTGGATACTCGCCGCTCCGCGAATTCCTCCGCCATCCAAAGAAAGGATAAGTTTAGACATGGTTATTCGTTCGCCGCTGACTGCCTTACCACCAAAATAAAATGGCGATGAAACCAAGTCAACTGTACCGGAGTCCAAATAGTTATGACTTATTGTACGGTAACCCCGTTATGCGGTATTAAAAAGCCGTGCGCCATATTGTTTACTTAACCGTGCGCCACTATCATAAAGCCTGCCCAGGGCCCGGATCACTAAGAGTCTTATTACGTTGAATAATCATCAGAATCGAACATTGTCTATACCGGTTAACGCCCGGTTTGCTGCCATGTTTAGTTTAATACTGTTACTGAGCGCTTATAGTGAATCGGTGTTTGCCCGCGCATTAACAGACTGGCCTGAACCCATTTTAAAAAGTTTGAAAGGTGTAAGGGATAATCCCCGTCAGGTACTTGATCAAATTTTGCCACCAAACAATACGAAAACAGCAATTGATGAGGCGGGTCAGCATTTTGTGGCCAGTCGCGCTTATTCATCATTGATACTGCATAACAAGGCACTGGAACAGGCTGAGCAAGGGTTAGCCCTGCTTGAGCACGACCAACAGCCCTGGCTATTTCATTATTTACAGCTTGCGCAGGCTGAGGCACTTAAAGGCCTTGGCCGGGCTCGGGAAGCTGAGCTGCAGGTTGCCCAGGCTATCCGCTGGGCCAGACACAATGACTCCGCTGAACTATTGGCCTATGCACTTAGCGTAGCCGGTTATATGAATTTAACCCTCAGCGAGACTGATAAAGCTCTGGGTCGGTTTCAGGAAGGGTATCGGTTAGCCCAGGATAACGCGTTGCGATTGTCTCCTGCCGATTTCAGTGGAATGATTGCGTTGGTCTATGAGTACCGGGACGAACCTGCCCTGGCCATACCGTATTTTGAAGAAGCGCAGGCGTACTATGAAAAACACCAGCGCCGGCTTGAGCTGGCCAATACGATGTTCGGCCTGGGACGTAGCTATCTTAAACTTAATAAACAGCAGGTGGGCCTGGAACTCTTGGTTAAATCGGCCCGACTGGCGGTAAATATTAAGGATATTCAGGGCGCTGCGTACAGTTATCAACAAATCTCTGAAGTGTTGATAGAGCGTGGTAATTTAGACGAAGCAGGCTCCTACCTAGTGGATGCACTTCGATTATTTGAAGAAGCGAAAAATCCCTATCAACAAATAGGGGTGCTCCTGGCGCAAGCCAGAATCGGGCTGATTGAAGGCGCTGCGCCGTTAGCGCTAGAACGTATTGAAGCCGCCCAACTGCTGGCTGACGGCGATGCATTTCTGCCACACAAAGTACAAATCAGTAAGTTAAAAGCGGAAGTTTTTGCTGCATTAGGAGAATACCGAGAGGCCTATCAGTTAATTTTGATCATGTTGGCAGATGAACGCCGCTTGCAGCAGGAACAAAATAGCCAACGGCTAATAAAACTTAAAACCGCGTTCGAAACTGAACAACAGCGATCGCAAAATGCGCTGCTGCAAGAGCAAAACCTACGGCAAAAGGCCGAATTAGAAAGCGAGCGAAAACAACGCGGTTACACTGCTATCGTGGTGACGTTACTGGCCGTCATCTGCTTACTGCTGATGTGGCAACATCAGATTAGCAAACGTCACCAAAGAAAATACGAAACTCTGGCCAATAAAGATGGGCTGACCGGCCTGCTAACCCGCCGAAAAACCCTGGAAGATGTGGGTCAGCAACTTAACCTGGCACACCGCCACAACGAGTACATGACCTTGGCCCTTCTAGATCTTGATCACTTTAAACATATCAACGATACCTGGGGACACCAGGCAGGAGATGACATATTAAGAGGGTTTTCAGCGTTGGCGAACAAATCATTTCGCGGTACAGACATTCTGGGCCGAATTGGCGGAGAAGAGTTTCTGTTTGCTTTCCCTCATACCTCTATCGACGATGCGGTTAAGCTGCTGAACCGGTTTCGTGAAATCGTAAAGGATGTGCCTGCACGTATCGGCCGTGAAGACATAACCTTATCAGTATCGATAGGTTTGGTTAGCGGCGATGAAAGCGAGGACACCGCGCAGTTGATGAACCTGGCAGACGAGGCGCTCTATGTCGCCAAAGCCGCGGGCCGTGACTGTATCAGGGTTTACCAACAGGCGGTTGCTAGAACCTCGTGAGGCGGCCGTTACCCGCCGCCCATGGCCTGGGTTTCATTTTAACCCGCCGAGTGGTGCGCCGCGCCAATCAAGAGCTTGTTGAGTTATGGCTGGCGACCGACACCGGGCCTGTGTGCCTATACTCTACCCCGCAGCAAAATGTGTGTTTTGTGCATACCGCCGATGCGCAAAAGGCATGTCAACTGCTGCAGCAACAGCGCCTATCGGTTGACTTACTGCCGGATACCTACCGTACTCTTAATCAACAGCCTGTCAGTTTATTACGTTACAGCCCTGATGGGCTTACGCAGTCGGTGCGGCAATTATTAAGCGCCCAAGGAATCGTACTTTACGAAGGTGACATTAAGTTAGCTGACCGTTTCTTGATGGAGCGCTTTGCATACGGCAGCATTCGCTACAAAGGCCACCCTCAACAGGGAAATATCCTGCATAACGTCACCCTGCGCGGTGCGTCATATCGTCCTTTATTACGTTCTTTAAGCATCGATATAGAGTGTGATGAGCGTGAAAACCTATATAGCATCGGTTTCAGCGCACCTGACTTAAAACATGTTCTATTGGTTTACCCCACCCCGGTAGTTACACCAGCCAATAGCGATTTCATAGTAGAAGTTGTACCAAATGAAAAAACGCTACTGCAACGGTTAGTCGATATAGTCGTGAACTACGATGCCGACGTGTTGCTTGGCTGGAATGTAAAGCAGTTTGATTTTGCTGTTTTATACCGATGTGCCCGGCGCCACCATATGCAGTTAGCTATGGGGCGAAACGGTAGTGTATTAACGGTACGCCAATGGGAAAGCGGCACAATAGCTGACTTACCGGGACGTGCCCTGGTGGATGGTATCGAGGCACTCAAAACTATGACCTATCAATTCGATAGTTTTAGCCTGGATGCTGTCGCTGGCACACTGCTTAATCGTGGTAAGCTGGTTAAAGAAGACGATCAATTAGCTGCTATTAAAGCACTGTATAAACATGACCCCCTGCAGTTGGCTCGCTACAATATTGAAGACTGTGAGTTAGTTAACGAGATTGCTGCCCATACGCGGTTTATCGACTTTCTGGTTCTGCGAAGCACCCTAACCGGTTTAGATATGTCGCGTCCCGGTGGTTCGGTGGCTGCTTTTATCAACGTTTATTTGCCCCGCCTACACCGCCAGGGCTATATCAGCGGTATACGACCTCAAGATGGGGGGCTGGCAAGTCCCGGCGGTTATGTTATGGCGTCCCGCCCTGGCCTGTACGACTTCGTTCTGGTACTCGACTTCAAAAGCCTGTATCCGTCTATAATACGCACCTTCAAAATAGACCCTATGGGCTTAGCAGAAGGTCTGGCTAACCCAACAACTGCTATTGAAGGCTATAAAGGGGCTCGCTTTTCCCGCGATGCGCATTTTTTGCCCGAGATAATTGCCAACTTGTGGAAACAGCGTGATGAAGCCAAGCGCCAGCAGGATGCGCCCCGCTCTCAGGCTATTAAAATATTAATGAATTCATTTTACGGTGTATTGGGTAGTGGCGGCTGCCCTTTTTATGATCCCAGACTCGCCAGCTCTATCACATTACGGGGCCACGATATCATGCAAACCACGGCGCGATGGATAGAGGCAGCAGGGTATGATGTTATTTATGGCGATACCGACTCGACCTTCGTACATTTATCTCAGGTGCATAGCCGCGAAGAAGCTTGTCAGATTGGTAAACAGTTAGAGCAGCAAATTAACCAGCGATGGCAACAGCGGCTTAATAAGGACTTCAACCTTGATTGTTTCTTAGAGATCGAATTTGAAACCTGTTTTGATAAGTTTTTCATGCCGACGATTCGTAATTCCGAACTTGGCAGTAAGAAACGCTATGCCGGGCTGATTGATAGCCAAGCGCAACCACCTGAAATAGTATTCAAAGGTCTGGAGAATGTCCGCTCAGATTGGACCTCTCTGGCTAAAACATTTCAGCAGGAGCTATACACCCGGGTATTTACTGGCAAAGCTGTAGAGCGCTATATTCTTGATACAGTAGCGGCAATTTATGCAGGGCAGTTTGACGAGCTACTTATTTATAAGAAACGCCTGACTAAGCCTCTGGCTCAGTACACAAAAAGTGTTCCGCCCCATGTAAAGGCTGCACAACAAGCGGAGCTATTCAATCAGGCAAACGGTTTACCCTTGCAATATCGAAATAAAAGCGCGGTAAAGTATGTCGTTACCCTGGCCGGGCCCCAGACGTCTGACCGGCAAAAAGCCCCGTTGGATTACGAACATTATATAGAAAAACAGATCCGCCCTATAGCCCAAAGCATTTTACCTGTTATAGGTCTCTCTTTTGATGAACTCACCGCTCAACAAATGGGCTTGTTTTAAAATATATATCCTGTGTAATATAAAACTGGTCGTGCTCTGCTGGTAATAAATTGTTTCCTGTCGCATGCTTATGGAGAGGGTTAATTATTTCACGCTGTTCTCCTCGCCTAGCTTCGCTAGATTGTTGAATGTTGCTTTATCAACCAGCGTATATGACGACCCGCTCACACTATTCGCAGTTTATAAGCGTATAGACCGGGCAGAACGGGATTATTTGTGGTTATTAGGTGCGTAGATTGATATTAATTTGATAAGGGATAATCATGAACCAGGTTCAAAAAGGTATTGTTTCATTTCATATTAGTCTGGCACTATTTTCTATTATGGCAGGGGTATTACTGTTTGTGTTTGAGCATATTAGTCAGGCGCAAATATTAACAATGGCATTGCTCAGTATGCTGTCAGCCGAATTTTTGTATTTTGTGAAGACCCGGCTATTTAACGATAAACCCAAACCATCAACATCGCAGCATTAGTTGTACTAACCTTACCAACACCATCACGTCCCGATGGTATTGCGCGTCAAAAGCTGTTTAGTCATTATAAGTTTATTGCATTATCTGATCTGCTCGATTTCTTCTGAAGTTTGAGCGGGCTTCTTCGTAGAATAGGACTGATTCACAGCGAGTCGTGGCGGCTGTGCTACACAAAGCACTATCCTGATACCTGAGAGAGCGGTCGGGTGCTTTGACAACATGGTTCGCATGAGTTACGGGACCGACTTTCTCGCGTTGAATAGCGAAGTCGCTCAGGTTATTTAGGATGTGGCATAGAAACGAAAAAATCCCCTGTCTTACGACAAGGGCTTCTTCGTAGCATAGGCCTGCTTCACAGCGAGCCGTGGCGGCTGTGCTACACAAAGCGCTATCCTGATACCTGAGAGAGCTGTCGGGTGCTCTGACAACATGGGGTAAGCCTGCTCAGGCACGGCTTTGCCGCACTGAATAGCGAAATTATTCTGGCTAATCGACTGGCCGTAAAAACGAAAAAAGCCCACTCAATCGAGTGGGCTTCTTCGTAGAATGGGACTGCTTCACAGTGAGTCGTGGCGGCTGTGCTACACAAAACACTATCCTGACCCTTATGCTTTATTTTGTCACAGCCACAAAAAAGCCCCTGTCTTTCGACAAGGGCTTCTTCGTAGAATAGGACTGTTGCACAGCGAGCCGTGGCGGCTGTGCTACACAAAACACTATCCTGATACCTGAGAGAGCGGTCGGGTGCTCTGACAACATGGTTCGCATGAGTTACGGGACCGACTTTCTCGCGTTGAATAGCGAAGTCGTTCAGGTTATTTAGGATGAGGCATAAAAACGAAAAAAGCCCCTGTCTTTCGACAAGGGCTTCTTCGTAGAATAGGAGTCTGGCGGTGTGCTACTCTCACATGGGGAAACCCCACACTACCATCGCCGCTAATACGTTTCACTTCTGAGTTCGGAATGGGATCAGGTGGTGCCGTATCGCTATGGCCGCCAGACAAAAACT
>PYVY01000007.1 GCA_003056425.1 Alteromonas indica | reverse complement strand
TATCAGTTTATCGGCAGCGTCTTCAATCAATAAGCTGGTTTATGCGAGAACTTAATGAGTACATTGCCCGCCAGGCCAATAAAGAGGATGACTGTACCGGGCGTTTCTGGGAGGGAAGGTTTAAATCTCAAGCCTTACTGGATGAAGCGGCGTTGTTATCCTGCATGGTCTATGTTGATTTGAACCCACTACGGGCGGGCATGGTTATCGCGCCTGAAAACGCGCGCTTTACCAGTATCGCGGCCCGCATTCGTGCATTTAAGACCGGGCGACAGCCGCCCAGGCTCATGCCTTTTATTCCGCCCACCGGCATGAGTAACAGCTTTCATTTGCCACTAAGCACTACCGACTATATTACCCTGGTAGACTACACGGGTAGATGCATAGCGGCGAATAAGAAGGGAGTAATACCCGCTTCGCTGCCACCCATTCTTGAACGTATTCACGTTGACCAGGCGCATTGGCTATCGGTTACCCACAAATTTGAACAGCATTTTAGAGGGGCTGCGAGCATCTTAACTATGAAGAATGCTGTGTGAATACATTAATTCGTTAAAACTCTATGTATCTCTACAGCACATGAAACATGGCTCCCCGAGGCGGTGGACTGGCTATAAGAATTAGTTGGCCTAACGCAATTTAACTTCGTTTGATTACCGCGGCGAGGTGAAAATTACTCGTATCATACAAATGAAAGAACATAAGTCGCGCTTGCTTCACGAATACCCTGCTCTCTTTTTCATCGATGCTTATTTACTTATGCATTCGTTAAGCACGGCACGGTGGGTGTCTTATTAAGCCTCGTCATTTCCTTAAAGCTAATTACAACACACTATTTGGACACCCACCCTTATCTGACCTGCTGAATAACGAGACAGCCACCGTCTTTGTTACAGAACAGATGCGCTACCGTCGTAACCGCAGACTTGGTTCCTACCATATTTTTTAGACTGATAAAGCGCTAAATCGGAAGCTGAAAACAGGTTATCAAGGTTATACCCCACTTGCCGAGTATCGCTAACCCCAAAACTTGCTGAGATATTAAAATTAAAACCTGAGAAGTGGGTGTCTATGGTATTGATTGCTTCGCGGCAGCGTTCTGCAAAGGCTAAGGCCGTGCTTTGGTCGGTGTTGTCCATCAAAATACCGAACTCTTCGCCGCCGATTCGCCCCACTAAATGTTTATTGGCAATACAGCATTGTTCAATCGTTTTAACCACTTCACATAATACCCAGTCCCCTATTTGATGGCCGTGGGTGTCATTAATTCGTTTGAAATGGTCCAGGTCAAAAAATATCAATGATATAGGCTGGCTATTGTCACTTGCTTTGCTGATAAGTTGCTGCGAACGTTCGGCAAAATGGCCCCTGTTATATACCCCGGTAAGGGCGTCGGTGGTGGCTAAATGGCGTAGTCGGTTTTGCAGGCGACGAGTACGATAGGACCAAAACAATAACGCTATCACAGCGAAAACAGCTAAGCCCAGCGCCATAATCATACTTTGAACCTGCTCTTGAACCAGCTCTGATTCGGTGCTCAGTAGCTGATTCTTTTTATCCAACAATTCAATCTGGCTTTCTTTATTTTTCAGGTCAAAGCGTGCTTGCTGCAAGGCCAGAGATTTTGCCACCTGCTCGCTATGAAAA
Source organism: Alteromonas indica (assembly GCA_003056425.1). Lineage (GTDB taxonomy): Bacteria > Pseudomonadota > Gammaproteobacteria > Enterobacterales > Alteromonadaceae > Alteromonas > Alteromonas indica. The sequence continues at coordinate 267,503 of PYVY01000007.1, read as the reverse complement.
GAGGCTTCCAGGCGATTTAGCGTCGTTAGGTAGGCATAGGCTTGAGCAAAATTTCCTGCATCAGCCTCAAGTGTCGACAACAGCTGATAAGCATCTATCAACGACTCCTGAAACTGCTCAGCTTTATCTAACTGTAAGACATCAAGGGCCAGTTTACGGGCTTCTTCAGTATCACCCATTGCGGCTTTTAATCGAGCATATGCGGCGATAAAACTACTGCGTAGGTAGATAAAATCAACACTATTAACTTTGCGTAGCGCATCTTGAGCAATTATTTGCGCTTTATCCAACTCCTGTTGTTCTAAGTAAAACTCAAATAAATGAACATTATTGAACGTAACATAATAAGGTTGCTTCGCACTTTCACACAACGAGATGGCATCATAAAACGCATTTTCATTAACCGCCTGACGTTTAAGATTAATTTCGTTACGCATCGTCAATGCAAAACATTTACTCTCTTTGGTAGCCAATGTGTGGTTTAAAATACGCGACGCATAAACCAGTGCAATATCCTGCTGTTCTACATTATTATAGAATACCAGTAAGCCCTTGTAAGCCTCTGGTTGCAGCTCGGGTGCCCTTACCTGTTCAAGTAAATCATCTAAACTGCCCGCCAGTTCAAAACTTTGTCGCCAATTCTTTTTATAAGATGCCACCCCTAACATTGAGGTTAATACCCGAATCCGTAACGCGGATTCAGGCACATCCTCAAGTAGCGCGCTGTACATCGCTAAAGTGTGGTCGAGATCGCCATTAAACGTACTTAAATAAGCTTCAAGATAGCGGTAACGCAATCGTTCAGCCTGATTTAAACTGTTTTGATCAACCTCGCTAAGCAACCCCATTGCAGTGCTAGGATCGCTAAGTCTTAATGCTTCTGTTTTTGCCAAAAGCGCCTGGTTATCTGCATAAACAAATAAAGAGGCACTCCACAGCAGGCAGCACAAAAGCCATTTGCGAATCATACTTAGTGGAATTTGGGATCTTTTTGTGGCGTGTCGTCATCGGGCTGACGCCCAGGTTCGTTTGGATCAGTAGGCTCCACAATAGCCATAATCGCGTTAATTTGCGTCGCCTCAGCTTTTACTGCTTCAATTGATTCGCGCTGTTCGGGGGTCAGCTCCTGGGAAGACAATGTCACATCAGAGGCTAACTTTGCCAACAATTCTATCGCACTCATAATAATCCTTATTTTATTAAGCGGTTATAGTTGCATTAATTTATCAATAACACGTTGATTACGAACCAGGCGTTGGGCCGGGGGCAAGACCAGTGTGGTAACTGGTGACAACGCTATATCTGCCAGCGTATCGAGCCGTACCCTATCCTGGCGTACTGTATCAGTAATCAGGGTCGGACACTCATATAAAATCACCTCATGTTCAGCGGGGTAATGCTCAAGTAATAAATCGAGTAAAACCCGGCGCTGGGCGGAGGAGCTAACGCGTTTTGAGATCGACAGATCTCCTGCTAAAGCCACCTGCCATAAAATAAGGTAGCCAGCGGTATCCAACTGACGTTGATAAATCATAAACTGGCTGGTTTCAAAATGCTGGCAGCCAAATGCCCCCGGGTCAATGCCCAAGTCGGCGTACAAACAATCCTCTGCAGATATACCCGGTTCCATCGACGCCGAAAAGCCTTCCTTTCGAGCCTGTGCTATAGCATGGTGAGGCACTTGGGCAAAAACCCCTGGGTGACCGTAAAAAGCCCCTACCACCCTTTTATTCCGGCGTAACTGCTCCATGATCAACGCAATCATTTCCTGATAGGTGTCGCGCCTGTCTTTTCCTTCTTCATAGAGATGCTGAAGCGAACGTACATCTGCATTCATAGTGGAAATCCAGGCTTCCATCAGCGGATGGCAATTGGTAAAAACTACCTGAGCGTGTTCAATATGGCTTCTACATCGTGCCGACATATGCGCGCCTAGCGTCATCCCTGGCCCTACACATACAAGGCTACCCTGCTGTAGGTGCAGTGAACTATTAGTCATCGTATATTATTATTTTTTTATAAGAAGGCGATAATTATGCCTTGCTCATTATCATCCGCAAGTCTTAATTAACCGCTATTTAGCTCTTTAATATTAAGTTCCCCGCCAGGTAAAGCGGGGTTAAAGATGACATCGCCTTTAACCTTGTTACAATATCACCACATTATTTGCTGATGAAGTTCGCATGCGTAAACACATATACATCGCCTATACCGGCGGCACAATTGGAATGAAACCATCATCCCAGGGCTACGTTCCGGCCTCTGGCTTCCTGGCCGATACCTTGGCAAAAATGCCTGAGTTTCACCGCCCGGAAATGCCGTTGTATACCCTTCATGAATACGACAATTTAATAGATTCGTCTGATATGAAGCCGGCTGACTGGCAACTCATCGCAGATGACATCGCTGCTCATTACGATAAATACGATGGATTCATTATCCTTCATGGTACCGATACCATGTCGTACACTGCCTCTGCGTTAAGTTTTATGTTAGAGAATCTGTCGAAACCGGTCATTGTGACCGGCTCCCAGATACCTTTAGCGGAATTACGATCTGACGGCCAGGTCAATCTGCTAAATGCATTATATGTGGCCGCTAATTATCCAATTGCTGAAGTAGGTTTATTTTTTAATAATCGATTACTGCGTGGTAACCGTAGCCGTAAGGTTGATGCTGATGGCTTCAGTGCTTTTGACTCTCCAAACTTCGCGCCACTACTTGAAGCCGGTATCAATATCCGACTTAACGCCGGTAAGCTGGCTCCTGATGCCATCATGGCGAAAACCCAGCCGATGCAGGTGAGTAATGTTACCGCCCAACCGATAGGACTGGTAAGCCTGTATCCTGGTATCTCGTCTCAGGTGCTTGAAAACACCCTTCAACAACCTGTTAATGCGTTAATTTTGCTTAGTTACGGCGTGGGCAATGCGCCGCAGCATCCGGACTTACTCGCTCAACTTAAGCGGGCTGCAGAGAAGCAAATCCCAGTATTAAATTGTACCCAGTGTTTACGCGGTAGAGTCAATATGAGCGGCTACGCTACCGGCCACGGGCTGGCAGAAGCTGGGGTATTGCCCGGCAGCGATATGACGCCCGAAGCGGCCCTCGCCAAGCTTCACTATTTATTAAGTAAACAACTACCTTTCGAGCAGCTTAAACACCTGCTAACCCAGAACCTTCGTGGAGAAATGAGTGACTGAGAGAACAACGCTAACCGGCAATATACGTAAAATGCACGTTAGCGCGGCCGGTGAGACAAACCACGTTAAATATACCCTACCGGTGGGCGAGCGTACTATCGATATGAATGCGCTAATCGGGCAGCAAATTGACATGGCGCATACTGGAACCATTAATTGCGTACACTGCGGTCGGGTGACTAAGAAGAGCTTCAATCAGGGTTACTGTTATCCCTGCTTAACGAGACTGGCTCAGTGTGACAGCTGCATTATAAAACCTGAGTTGTGCCACTATCACGAAGGCACTTGCCGGGAACCCGAATGGGGAGAGCGCAACTGTATGGATGACCATTTTGTATATTTGGCTAATACCGGCAATGTTAAAGTGGGTATAACCCGCCATGTGCAGGATAAGGTCTCAAGCCGTTGGATAGATCAGGGCGCAAGTCAGGCTGTAGTGATGCTTAGGGTGCCTAACCGTTTAACCAGCGGCCTGGTCGAAACATTGTGTAAGGATTATATTGCAGATAAAACCAACTGGCGAACAATGTTAAAAGCTCAGCCTGAGCCACAAGACCTGTATGCTAAGAAGGAAGAATTATTACAGGCAATAGGCCCGCAGCTTGACGCGCTGCGCCAGGAAAAAGGTCTGCAGGCAATCACTGAGATAGACAGTGAATGTGTTTCTATTCAGTATCCGGTGAACCAATATCCGGTAAAAATTAAGTCTATTAACCTGGATAAAACACCCAGCTTTAGCGGAACTTTACTGGGCATTAAAGGCCAATATTTGTTACTGGATGACGATCGGGTCATCAATATGCGTAAGTATGCCGGCTATGAGTTAGAAGTGACGTGTTAGGTACGACTTATTAATCTAGCCATAAAAAACCCGGCTCATGCCGGGTTTTTTAGTTATTTTACTTCTTCGCCTTCCAGCTCTCTGGCCAGATCGTCCATTCGCGAAGCTGTAGTATCAAATTCTCCATCCACGTATTCGTACGACACCTTAACGTGGTGATTACTACGGCCAAGCTTTACGCGTAACGCCTGTGCCTCAAAGTGGGTCGCCGTGTTAAGAAACCGATAAGCCCGTTGTTCGTTTTCAAACTGATACTCAATCTGAATTTTCATCGGCTATATCCTCATCTGACGGCGCGCCGGCAATGTAAAGCTGGGTAATAACCTCGCTAAAGCGCGTTTTAAGTGCCGTTTGCTGTGAAGTTACCGGGCCACACGACAGCCACTGACATATAGCCTCTTCAATGCTGGTCTCTTCGCCCTGTTCCAGCTTAGCCATCATCATGGCCAATTGTATATCCTGGCGCAAGGAGGCGTGCTCTGCCGGCGTTGGTAACTCCGCCAATATTTCCAATTTGGTGGTATACCAGGCCCGATCTTTATCGGTGCTATTAACTAACAGTGCCTGCTGATGAGAACGCCCCAGAGCATCCCATATAGTGCTGTCAATCTGCGTGCTAACCGACTCCTCACTATCGGTATATTGATCTACTGCCTTTAACAACGCGCGGTATTGTGCAGCCGCTAACTCATGCTGACGAGCTTGCTCCAGCTCGCTGACTGCATTTTGTACGCGCCGCAGTGCTTTAAACACTTTGTGGGCACTCTGGCTCTGCAACTTCTTAGCCTGCGTCTGCAACACCGCTGCACCCACGCGAACTTCAGCTAAGGTGTCTGGGGTCAAATCGGTTAAGAACTGCTCCGCCTGCGCTACCATCTTTGCTCCGGCTTCATCCGTGGCATTGCGTTGTGCAGCGTTGGTTTCTTTCAGTTTAGCAAACACACTATCGTTGATGCTTTTAAAGGTGGTCCATAACCGGCTTTCCTGACGTCGTCCAGCGTGTCCGATAGTTTTCCATTGCTGCTGCAATGCTTGCGCGGTACTGGCAGATTGTTCATCAATATCATGCTCCAACAAGCTTTGCGCCTGTTCAATCAACGCCTGCTTTTGTAACCGATTTTGCTGATGCCATTCGCTGATTCGGGCCGCAGGCGTTGCCAACGCATCATCCCACTGCTGCTTTAGCGTGTCATAATCTTGTTTGTCTACCTGGCCGGCGTTTCGCCACGCCTGTTTCAAGCTTTCCATCTCTCGTTGCAATGCCTGCACCGGCATTGATGCGGCATCAAGCGAGCCAACTTGTTCAATCAGGGCCAAGCGATGGCTACGTGCCTGGGCGCGTAACTTATCTTGCTCAGCATAAAATTCGCGACATGGAGCAAACGCCTGTTCCAGCGCCTCATTAAACGCCTGGTGGCTGTCAGACTTCTCGCCAGGATGGGTCAGGCTTTGCCATTGTTGACGTAACCTTTTAATCGTACCTGCCCGTTGGCCAATATCATCAGCAGGCTCGGTAGCAAGCTGTCTGGCTTGCTCGAGTAATTCTGGCTTACGTGGCGCAGCCAGGTAGTGCTGCCAACCTTCCAGCCGTTCAATCTGTTCACGGGTAGTATCAAATCGTCTGGCTAGCCGTGCTTTGTCGCTGTCGTCCAATGCGGCATAATCTTTTGCCAATTGACTATAGCGGGCCATTGCGGCGCGAAACTTACCTTGCTCAATCATATTGTCTACAATATTGAGTTGGCGGCGACACGCCTTTAACGCTTGCTCACTTTGCTGACGTCGAGCCTGTTCCTGCGCTTTCCACTGCCCAGAAATATCACGCCACTGCTGTTTCAGTGGTGCTGGAACCACATACAAACGTTTACTCAGTGATTGCCATTGCTGGGTAAGGTTTTTTCGATATTCAACGATATCAATATCTGTTTCCGGCTCTTCGCCGGCCTGAACCAGTAGTTGAGCTAACTGTTCGCTCAATTGTTGTTGCTCACCGAATTGCTCAACCTTATTGCGCAGTATTGCCAATTCTCGCTGCATTTGTTCGATAGTTGCGCTACCTTTACCAGTGTCTGGCGCCGCTGCCGAATCGTTTTTTATCAGTGCGTCTAACGATTCGCCAAACGTATTTACGCTGGTTTGAGCCTGACTAACCTGGTCCAGTGTAATAGCCTCAACATTGCCAGCATACAGCGAGTGCACCGCCGTATTGGCCTGCTCTCGCGCAGACTGTGCAGAACTGTATTGCCGTAGCTGCGCCTCGGCCGCTTTGGATGCTTCCCACTGCGGCTTAAGCCTGGCAAGGTGACGCTGGGCCTGTGCCTGCAACGTATTATGTTTTTCCCGAACTATGGCCTGAGCCTCACTATCTAGCCAGTGCAGTTGTTGTGACAAGGCTGCATATTGTGCCTCGAGCTGTTCGTAACGCTGTAACACATCTTCATAGCGCCCCCGCTCAAGTAACGCTTTCAGCTTAGCCAACAGTAGTGTTACCTCTTTATTTACCAGAGCAGGCATTTTGGCCGCCTCGGCGAAACTATCGAGTTTCTTTTGCAATTGCTGCTCAAGCTCCGCGGCAGTTTCTTTCTTAGCCAGTTTTTCCAGCAGAGCCTGGCTGTCGGTGCGTGCAATAATCTGCTCACGCAACGCGACATCTGCCACCTGCTGATACACCTCGAGGGTTACATCTTCACGGCCTACTTTATCCAGCAACTGTAACCGTTGTGAATTATCCAGCCCGCTTAGCGGTTTTAGCAGCGCGGCCTTCACCAGTTCAGGCGTAGCAGTTTCCAGCAGGTAATCAAACCGCTCCCGGGCCGACAACGCGGGGTGGGTGTCTTGTAAAACTGCCGTTTCAACATACTGGCGGGCGCTACGCTGAACCTGTTCATGCCGGGTTATCTGGGTGCTTTTTTGCCACAGCACAAAGGAGTCCAGCTTGTGTAAAGCAGCCAGGGTAACCTCAGCACTTTCATCGTTAAATGCCAGTTCATGAAGTATCGCTTTGTCTTGTTGTTTGTCTGCCGACAGCTTGTCTATCGCAGCTTTACGTACAGCCGGATCGCTACTGGTATGGGCAGGAGTAAATAAACGTTTAAATATCATCCTGTCTAAACCGCGCTATTTCGTTGTCAGCTGAATTTTCTGGTTCCAGTGATTGTTGGAAATCCCGTTTACTTTTATGCACAATTTCACCCTGCTCATTCACCGTCATGTGTTCGGTCGACTTTTCTATTTTCGACTGGTACAGCAGCACAGCCTGCATACAGCTTTCACGCTGCTCTTCAGTTAATGTGGTGCCGTCCAGCCATTTACCCGTTTCCACGGCCTGGCGCAAACGGGTATAAACTTCTGGCGTCATTGCGGCCAGCAATGTTTCTATATTCATGATGAAAAACGCTTAATAATAAGAATACGAACCCGATTAACAATGTACCAAACAAACCCTAAAATAGAGGCCAGTATCGCCAGATTGTATTGCAAATCTCCTTTACTGGCGCCGCCCCAATACATAAAGCCAAAACCGGCAACGAACATTAACATTGCCAGCATAGATTGGTTCTGAATACTGTGAAGTTTCTTGAATTTAGTTAATTGCTGTTTACGCAGAATATCTTCAGATGACGCTTCTGCCAGCGCAAAACCACAATGCGGACAACTGTCTGCCTTGTCTGAAATCTTTTTATTGCACGATGGGCAATCTATCAGTGCCATTGGAACTCCGAAAAATCGTTTTAGTGGGAAGCAGCTGAGGTGGTCACGCGGATGACATACAAAAATGCGCACTGTACGAAACGCAAAACATCCTTGTTTTTCGTACAATACGCAGTTGGTGGGCTTATTTTTGGTTAAAGTTCGCCCAGTAGTCTTTTACCGTCTGCTTCATTTCTTTGCTAAGCAGTAATATACCAAACAGGTTCGGCAGTGTCATAATCACAATGGCGACAGCCGACAAAGCCCAGACCAGCGTGGTATCTGAAAACGACGCCCAAATAAATCCGGCCACATAAATGACCCGGTACGGCATAACCGAACGCGGCCCCGCCAGGTAGGTCATGGCCCGGTCGCCATAGTAAGACCACGCAATTGCCGTAGAAAACGCAAATAACATCAACCCTATCGAAACAATATATTGGCCCCAATGGCCAAAATATCCACGGGTAAATGCGATCGTGGTCAGCGCGGCTGAATGCACCAGCGATTTACCATGTACATCAAGGTTTTCTTTTACTGGTTTGCCGTCTACTACCTTCAGATTACCATTAAAGGCATCTTCGTTGTTCACTGTGTAAGTAACATCCTCTGCCACCGAACGGGCGTTGATCAGGGTATATCCGCCGGTGACCGCTGTACCATTAACTACAGTAATGGAACCGGTATACGGCTTGATGGTATGGCCATCAATATCATTTAGGTAGTTATACAGCTTCTGAACATCCTCTGTATTTTTGTCATCGTAAACCCCATCAACGTAATACATGTCCGACCGGTCAAAGTGGTTCTGATGCTTTTCTTTCCACACCCCAGAAGACAAAATCACCAAGCCGGTGATGGTACAAATCAAAATGGTATCAATGAAGGGTTCAAGAAGCGAAACCATACCTTCGGAAGCGGGTTCTTTGGTTTTGGCTGCCGCATGTGCTATTGGCGCTGAGCCCTGACCGGCTTCGTTGGAAAACAACCCGCGGTTTACACCTTTATTGAAAGCATAAGCTAACGAGGCGCCCAAAAACCCGCCCATCGCGGCGGTACCACTGAAGGCATCGCCAATTATAGCGGCAAACGAAGGACCGATATTCTCTACGTTAGCGAAGATCACCGCCAATGCCCCAATCAGGTATATAACCGCCATTACTGGCACTACCCGGGCGGTAAAAGCTGCAATACGACGGATCCCGCCCAAAATTACCAGGGCCAGTAAAATACCCAGTACGCTACCCACTATGACCGGCTCAAACCCAAAGGTGGCCTCGATACTTTGCGCAATACCGTTACTTTGCGGCAAGTTACCGGTGCCGAACGAGCTGATAACCGTTGCGATAGCAAAAGCCACTGCCAGCCACTTCATATTCAGGCGGCGGTCCATATAATACATAGGCCCACCGGCCATGGTACCGTCTTCGGTTTGGACCCGATACTTATGCGATAACGTCACCTCCACAAATTTGGTTGTCATGCCAAAAAATGCGGTAGCCCACATCCAGAACAGCGCTGCCGGACCGCCCAAGTAAAGCGCGAAGGCAACACCACTGATATTCCCCGTTCCCACCGTGCCGGATAGCGCCGTGGTTAATGCTCTAAAGTGCGTGGTATCGCCGGGTTCGTCGTCTTTGTCAAACTTACCAAACACGACTTTCCAGGCATGCATAAAATAGCGAACTTGCGGAAACCCTAAGTACAGAGTAAAAAAGAATCCTACCCCCAGCAATACAAAGGGAAACCACCAGGCGCCCCCCAATATGCCGTCCAGCGACACAAGAAAATTATGTAACCCTTCCAAAACTGGTTCCCCTTCAATACGTGTTATATTTTTGTTGTTATGCGCTTTTTATTATTATCGTAGTTTTGGCAGGACGGCGCGTATCGCTACCAGCAGATCTTCTCCCAGTTGCTGACAACGCTGGGTTGACCAGCCAAATACCGGGTCAGGCAAATCATCATTATCTTTAAATGGCATTTCAAAAGTATAAGCCAGACACTCAAAGCGCTGCCCTACCGCATTGGATGCCACTGAAAGATTTGCTTCGCCAGGTTTATCTTTTGGATAGCCATATTCATCCTGAAACTCTGGTGTTACTGCTAACAGAGTCTGTTTGAATGTGTCTTCCAGGTCCTTCAACCGTGGCGAATAAGCGGGAATGCCTTCACTGCCTGCAACAAAGTTGTATGGCAGCGCTTCATCCCCGTGCAGATCAAGATACATGTCTACGCCTATCTCGTCCATGGCATTTAGCACATAGAGGACTTCCGGGCTCTTTTCAGCACTGGGCGCGGCCCATTCGCGGTTCAGGTTAGTTCCCACCGCGTTGGTGCGTAAATGGCCCCGTGCCGCGCCATCTGGATTCATGTTTGGAATAATGTAGAACACAGCATCGTTCAACAGTTTGCGCGACAGTCCATCTTCTTCATCTAATAAGCGATACAATAATCCTTCCGCACACCATTGCGCCATTGTTTCACCTGGATGCTGCCGGGCGGTAATCCATATATTCTTTTTCCCTTCACCGGGTTGGCCGATTACCAGCATAGACATATCCCGCCCGTCCAGGGTTTGCCCCAACAGCTTATGTTCGCAATCTAAAAACATTTGCGCGTCTGCTATCAGATCAAGATGGCGCTCGTAGCTATACGGAATAAAGTAAGCAAAATAAACGCTGGGTTGTTCTGGGGTAAATTCAAAAGACAACGTATCGCCGTCAAATTCGCTACTTACCCGAAACCAGCTCTGGCGGTCATAAGAGGCCAGGACATCGTAATCCTGCCAGCCGTCCGGATACGCAGATTTGGCTAAATCGGTAATTTTTATATGATGAGATTCAAATGCATCACCGAATAAGCGAAAATGAAACCACTGATAAAACTCAGATTGGTTATCAGGGTTAATCGCCAATACAATGTCTTCGGGGGAATCGGCTTTGATGATTCGAATATTACCGCTGTCAAACTGACTTGAGATATGCATTTTTAATCACTTTTGGTGAAAGGAATTTGCGCGGTAATTTAGCACACAGTGTTTAGTCAATACTATATTTTGCACGGTAAACACGCGGCCTGTGGGGCAATTTATTTACAATTTTGTTCAACTTTGCTGACAGTTGGCTATCTGTTAACCAATTTGCTCACCCCGCGCCAGTTGAGTGACTAATGGGGGGTGTCGGGGCCGGGGGCGGATAACCAGGTGCGCACGCGAAGTCCGGCAGCGGTTGAATAGCCCAGCGCGCGGTCTATTACATTAAATTGCTCGTCCAGCAAATAATACGAGGGATACCCTTGTACCTGGAAGTTAGACTTAAGTTGCTCGTTGCCTAAGTAAACCCGGCCGGTTACCCCGGTGTTCTCAATAAACTTTCTTACCTCATTAGGGTTGTCGTAATCAAGCGCTACTCTGAACACCTGAAACCGTTCGGTGTCCACCGAATCCACATTACTGATACTTAATTTGCAGATTTCACACCAGGGCGCGAAAAAATAAATCAGTGTGCGCTTACCGGTTTTAGGGGAAATAGTGAAAGGTTCACCATTGAGGGTTTTAACAAAGGTAACTGAAGCGACAGAATCGCCATCAGTAGATAACATTCCCCGCATTTGCCATTGGCTGATACCATAAATTACCAGACAGATAATGCCGATATCGCGAATCCAGCGAACCAGCGAACGCCGATACCACGGCCGGGCAGGATTGGTCATTCAAAATTCCCTTGTAATTTAATACAACAAAAGGTCTTCACAGTCGATCACGGTATCTAATATTGTCTGGCATAGCCAGCGTAAAGTCGGTTAATTGCCAGCAACACGCTGCAGCTGGCAATGACCTACGCTGCGTTATGCGTAACCGTATGTGCAGCACAAATTAATGTGCTGAACTATTTTATGTATCACAGGGTTACGTAACTCAGGGCCGCCTGGTTCAGGCGGGTAAGGTAGGAAAGGAAAGATTGGCCATATCGCGCACCACCCGCATAACCTGACAGCTATAGCCGAATTCATTATCATACCACACGTACAGGGTAACCCGATTTTGGGCTACGATAGTGGCTTGTGAATCGACGACAGCCGCTGCCCGGGTGCCAACCAAGTCGGATGAGACCACCTCTTTGCTGGCGGTATAATCAATTTGATGCTGCAGGGGCGAAAACAACGCAATGTTGCGTAAAAATTCATTCACCTGCAATTTGTCAGTGGTTTGGTCCAGATTAATATTCAAAATGGCCAGAGACACATTCGGAGTCGGAACCCGAATCGCATTACCGGTGAGCTTACCGGATAGTTTCGGATACGCTTTTGCTACAGCTTTGGCTGCCCCGGTTTCGGTGATCACCATATTAAGCGGTGCGCTTCGCCCCCGTCGCTCTGCCTTATGGTAGTTGTCTATCAGATTCTGATCATTGGTATAAGAGTGCACCGTTTCAACATGGCCACTAACAATCCCATATTCTTCATCAAGGGCCTTTAATACCGGCGTGATAGCATTAGTGGTACAACTGGCCGCCGACAGAATTTTATCTTCATTGGTAATGGTATCGTTATTCACTCCGTGCACGATATTCTTAATGTTGCCTTTACCCGGTGCGGTTAAAATTACCTTTTCAGTGCCTTTGGCTTGTAAATGTAAACCCAGGCCGTCTTCGTCACGCCAGATACCGGTATTATCTATAACCAACGCATTATCGATACCGTACTGGGTGTAGTCTACCTGGTCAGGGCTGTCGGCATAAATAACCTGAATAAACGAGCCATTCGCCTTGATAGCCTGACGCTCATTATCCACCGTAATACTGCCATTAAACGGCCCATGAACCGAGTCGCGCCGCAGCAGGCTGGCGCGTTTTTCCAGGTCACCCTCACGGCCGCCTCTTACCACTACGGCCCGCAACCGCAGCTTGTTATTTGCCCCCTGGCGTTCAATGAGCAAACGGGCCAACAAACGTCCGATACGGCCAAACCCGTAAAGCACCACATCCCGTGGAGTCTGTTCATCACTTTTATCTATCACACTACCTAGCTGTTTTGATAGGTAACCTGGCAAATCAGTATTGTCGACCGCCGAACCGTAATTGAAATCAAATGCCAGCTTTCCAATATCGATTTGCGCCGGGGCTAATTGCATTAAGCTCAGCGCTTCAAGAATCGGCCAGCTTTCGCGTAACCTCAGTTTAATGCCCTCATGCAGACGCACCATTCGATGTGCTTTAATAACATCAATAGCACTGGCGTTTAACAGGGGTCTGCCATAGACCGTAATTTCCACTGCATGTTTACGGTATAACCGGCCAATCAGCGGAAGCATCATTTCCGCGTATTCCTGACGTTCTTGCCAACTATTTTGTAATTCTTGTTCGAACTGTTGATTCATGCCTTTGCCTTCATCGACGTAGAGTATTGAAAGAGTCCATGACGACTTATTATTAGGGTACAATTGAGGTGAGTTAGATGTCTGTCATGGACGCTAGTATTCTAATTAACCAGTTCGAGAACTCCAAATTGTTGATAAATTACAGAATATTTAGGGAATTAGGAAATTCCCCCGGTTCCTTTGGTAAACTTTCCACATTTAGCGGTGGCACGTTAATCTTTGCGTCGATGCTTTTGTTATCCGCCTGCGATAAATTAACCACCCCCAGCATTAAACAAATCTGTGAAGATCATCCATCAATGTGCAATACCTTAAACCAGGATGGCTGGTGCCGGGCGGAAAAAGCAGACATCATTCGCCACCGGTTTGCGCAACGCAATACACCGGCACGCGAATACAATGAAGCAACATACCACTACCTGGTCAAACTCGAACATTACCAGGCGTGCGTGGCCAAAGCCGCGCAAATTCGCTATATCAAACATCGTGAGAAGGAAGCTGGCCGTATGGCAGCTTTTGAAGCGGTGCAGCAGGAAATCAAAACACTGGGGTGGCGGACCCGCGAATCAACCAACCCTTACCTGAGCTATTATCACTGGTCCAGGCACCACAATGAGGCAGCCGGTAAACGGTTTGCTGCTATGGCGGCGCAAGGTAAATTTGATAGCGACCCTGCCCTGCTGGTGGCATTTGCCAGTATGCAAATAAAAGAGGATGCTAACGCCACCCGCACCACATTGTACCGGGCCCTGGCGTTATATCAGGATCCGGCGCAGATTGATCAGGAGGTGTTTGCCACGCTGGTCAGCCTCGCACTAACCCAGCAAAATTATCGTTTGGCCTATGTATGGGGTGTGGTGGCTAGCCATTTTGAGGCGCAAACCTCATTAAGCCAGTTTCAGTCCATGGTAAATCAACACGACTTACCCGCAGCCATTCTTAACCAGATAGCAGAGGAAATTATCGACCGGTTAGAGGACGGGGATTTTGATGCGGATGCGCTGGCGCTGGACCGGGTGTAGCAGGTATTGCCGGGCCATCTATCAGCCTGGCTACTTTTCGTAAGTTATTTACACAAATAATCTTTCACTACCAAAAAAAAGAGCACAACTATTGTGCTCTTTTATAGCTATTCAAAATAAATTGTTCACTTTATGCTCAACTGTGAAGGCTACACTACCCTTTTACGGTATCACCTTGCTGGGCAGTAAAGTCCATTGAACGTGAATTGACACAATAGCGTTGGCCGGTTGGCGCGGGGCCGTCTGGAAAAACGTGACCCAAATGCGCATCGCACTGGCTACAGAAAATTTCTGTGCGCACCATGCCATGGCTGCTATCTTCACGAAAGCCGACATTGCTATCAGCCAGTTGATCGTAAAACGACGGCCAGCCGCAACCTGCATCAAACTTCGTATCAGCAGAGAACAACTGTGCGCCGCAACACTTGCATATGTATATGCCGTCTCGGGTTTCGTTTAACAGCACGCCGGTAAATGGACGTTCAGTCCCGGCTTGGCGGGTAACCCGATATTCTTCTTCAGTCAGTTTATCTTGCCACTTATCTGGCATGCTGCCTCCCGTATACTCGATTACTTTTTAACTGCCACCTGGGGACGGGCCGGATGACTCCAGTCCAGATGGAATTTTTTACCCGCCGGCTTATCCACCCGCTGATAGGTATGCGCGCCAAAGAAGTCGCGTTGTCCCTGCAACAGGTTAGCGGGCAATACTGCCGTACGATAAGAATCATAATAACTCAGCGCAGACATCATGGCCGGGCACGGTATACCAGCTAACGTGGCCTGGGCAATCGATTCGCGCCAGTCCGATTGCATTTGGGTAATTTGGTCGGCAAAGAAAGGATCTAACAGCAGATTGTCCAAGTCTTCATCATTTTCATAAGCCTGGGCAATCGACTGCAAAAATACCGCGCGAATAATGCACCCTGCACGCCATATTTTAGCAATCTCACCGAACTCAAGATCCCAGTCATGCTCTTTTGCGGCCGTCGCCATTAGCTGGAAACCCTGCGCATAGGCGCAAATTTTCGAACAATAAAGTGATTGCTCTAATTGATTGACAGCACGCATTTTTTCTTCATCGTTAAGCACCCGGGCTTCAGGGCCCTTTAATACTTCACTGGCTTTAACGCGTTCATCTTTAAGACCTGAGATACTTCTGGCAAATACCGCAGAGGTAATAGTTTGCGCCGGGCTACCGACTTGCAAAGCACTTACCGCCGTCCATAACCCCGTACCTTTTTGGCCGGCTTTGTCTAAAATTACATCCACCAATGGCGCGCCGGTTTCCGGGTCCATCTGCTCGAGCACCTCAGCGCTGATTTCCATCAGGTAACTATTCAGCTTACCTTCATTCCAGCGGCGGAACACTTCGGCAATTTCGGCTGCCGACATATGTAACGAGGTGCGCATTATCTGGTAGGTTTCACAGATTAGCTGCATGTCGGCATATTCAATACCGTTGTGAACCATTTTTACATAGTGACCTGCGCCCATAGTGCCGATATAGGTAGCACACGGCTCACCTTCGGTGACCGGTTGGCCAGGGATCCGACTTTCGATTGGCTTGCCGGTCTCCGGATCTACTTTGGCGGCAATCGAGGTCAGCACAGGTTCAATACGAGTCCAGGCATAAGGGTTACCCGAAGGCATTAACGACGGGCCAAACCGAGCCCCAACTTCGCCGCCCGAAACCGCGGTAGTAAAGAAGATAAATTTACTTTTATACTGTTCTTCGCGCTGGACTGAATCAGTCCATAAGCTGTTACCTGTATCAATAACAATGTCGTCAGCCTTGATGCCCGCATCAATAAGATGATTACAAACATGATCTACCGGGTCGCCGGCCGGCACCGACAGAATAATTAAATGGGGAGCTTTTAATTTACTTAATAACTCAGTGTAAGAGCTACAGCCCTCGACACGAGGCGCTGCGTCATCGCCGCGCTCAGCCGCTTCTTTTGCTAAAATAGCATCAACTTTGGTTTGATCCAGATCGAAACAGGCTACCCGGTAGCCATTGTCTGCCAGATTCAGGGTTAAGTTAGCCCCCATAACACCTAAACCGATAAAACCGACATCACAATTTTTTTCGGTTTGTGCTTTTCCATCGTCTTTTTGCATGGTTCTCACCTTATATTGCAGATGGTTGCGCATTTCACCATCCGTTGCGCTTGTGAACATTGCTTGTAAAATTAATAAGCGATGATTTTAAATGAAAAAAAGGCCAGTCTAGAGGTGTCTGCTGGCCTTATCGTCAGGTATGGGGTTGCGATAGCTAAATTACAAGCGTCAACCGCATCGCAACCCTGCGGGAACATCCTTTTTTAGTCTTTAATCGTGTAAGCGGGCATATCTGAATACCGCCATACTTTTTGCCGCCTGTAAAAATACCCGCTGGATACAGATATGCGGCTGTTCCTGGAGCGAGGCGTAACGCGTATCAAGTTTTAACCGCCAGCCACTTTTTGGTGCAATAGCCGGTAAGTTGAAACGTATATCGGACTCACTGGTATTAATACACAAAAACCAGTGTTCTGGCGGATGCTGGGCATCTCCTACCCCTTCAATTTCCACCCCGAATGACTGATTATTGTCGTACCAGTCCTCAGTTTCCTTAACGCTGCCATCCGGCTTGAACCAACGAATTCGGCGCACATTGGTGCGCTGTTGCCAACTGTCATCCTGGAGTAAAAGATGGCTCCACAGATCGCTGGATTTACGTAACGAGACGACATAACTGCAAAAGTTCATGAAGTCCTGTTTACGCTTATTCATCTCCCAGTCATACCAGTTAATTCCGTTATCCTGGCAATACGCATTGTTATTACCGTGTTGGGTTTTACTAAGTTCGTCGGCGCCCAGAATGTGTGGTGTGCCCTGGCTTAACAGCAAGGTGGCAAACAAATTACGCTTTTGCTGTTCGCGTAGCGCTATAATTTGGTTGTCCTGTGTCGGGCCTTCAACACCATAATTAGCGGATAGGTTGTGGCCATGGCCATCCCGGTTTTCTTCGCCATTAGCTTCATTGTGCCGTTCGTTGTAACTCACTAAATCGTGCAGGGTAAAACCGTCATGGTAGGTAATATTATTTACCGAGGTATTAATATGACGCATGCCTTTGGGAAAGACATCTGCCGAGCCAAATAAGCGGGTGGCAAACTCTGCTGTAGTGCCCTCATCGCCGCGCCAGAAAGCGCGGACGTTATCCCGGTATTTATCGTTCACTTCCAACCAGTCACTGGTAAAATTACCTAACTGATAGCCATCCGGCCCAATATCCCAGGGCTCAGCAATCAGCACCGCTTTGTTGAGTACAGGGTCTTGACGCAACGCACGTAATAGCCCCGAAGCTTTGTTAAAAACTTGCGGCTCACGACCAAGGCTAACTGCCAGGTCAAACCTGAAACCATCAACACCTATTATTTCCATCCAGAACCGTAAAGCGTCCAGAATCAGTTTCATCATCATCGGCTGGGCAGTATTGACGGTGTTTCCACAGCCTGAATGGTTGGAAAAAAACAACTCGCCGTTCGGCGCCTGTTCGTATAAGTAAGACTGGAACGGGCTGAATCCTTTGAATGACAGTACCGGCCCCCCTTTCCCCCCTTCGGCGGTATGGTTCATCACTACGTCGACTATCACTTCCAATCCGGCTTCGTGATAGCGGTCTACCATCGTTCGAATCTCCCCTAAGGCATCAGCCTGGGCATAGCGTGGTTCGGGGGCAAAGAAGTTAACCGGATTATAACCCCAGTAGTTCGTCATCCCTTTTTCGGTGATGTAGGGTTCTGGCATAAATGACGCCAGCGGCATAAATTGCACGGTGGTCACCCCCAGGCTCTTTAAGTGAGCCAGGATCACCGGGTGACATGCACCTAAGTACTTTCCCTGCTGTGCTTTTGGCACATCAGGATGCTGTTTAGTTAATCCCTTAACATGGGTTTCATAAATAATTCGCTCATGAGGCTGATAGCCCGGTGCGGGCGGCCGCGACTTGGTAACCACCTGGCTATCGGTGACCAGACACTTAGGAATCATGAAATGTGAGTCATTCAAATACTGTCGGGCGTTCCAGTGAATCGGCCGGCTCAGTACCTTTGCGTATGGGTCGATAAGTAACTTATCCGCCGGCGAGGTCAACAGTTCACTGTGTCCACGGTCTACCCGATACGCATACAATTGGCGATGGCCCAGACCATGCACCAGCCCATGCCAGATATCGCCGGTTTTGCTTGCCAGGGGTATCTCAGCGATAGGCTCTTCGGTGTCAGTGCTGTACAAGCATAATACGACTGCATTAGCATCCGGGCTGTATACTGCAAAGTTCACCCCTTGCGAGGTAACATGAGCGCCCAGTGGTTCAGGCTGGCCTTCAGACTGAACCAGTTTTTGATTCACGGATACGTTCACAGCATTACCTTATTTAATCATCCAGAAAACCGTCGCCAGCGGCGGCAGGTTAATTTCAATAGAGTATGGCAGGCCGTTCCAGCTTACCTGTTCAGCGCTGGCTCTTACCATCGTATGATAGCCACTTCCCCAAAACGTCGTATCATCAGAATTTAAAATAAGCTCGTAATCGCCGGGCCGCTCTACCCCTATTCTGAACATATCCCGGGGTGTTGGCGTCATATTGCTTATCACATAAACCTGCTGGCGTTTGTCGATACTGTTACGGACAAACGAAATAACACTTTGGTCAGCATTGTGGTGATCAACCCAGCTAAACCCTGCCGGATCATGATCCAATTCAAACAACGCCGGGTGCAAACGGTAAAGCTGATTAAGTGTCTTATACAGCGTTTGCATTCCTTTGTGCTTAGGAAAATCTAACAGGTGCCAATCCAGCGAGCTATCGTGGTTCCATTCGCTATACTGGGCCAATTCGTTACCCATAAAATTAAGTTTTTTACCCGGGTGGCCATACATAAAGCTGGCGTAACTACGCAAACTGGCGGCGGCCTGCCACTCATCACCAGGCATTTTTTCCAGCATACTGCCTTTGCCATGGACGACCTCATCATGGGAAATCGGCAGCACAAAATTCTCATCAAACGCATAAACCATACTGAACGTCATTTCGCCATGATGATAACGGCGATACGCCGGATCTTTACTAATGTAATGCAATGAGTCATGCATCCATCCCATGTTCCATTTGAAGCCGAAACCCAACCCGCCGGAAGACACAGGTCGTGACACGCCAGGAAACGAGGTAGACTCCTCGGCGATGGTCATAGCATCTGGAAATTGGCGGTATACTTCTTCGTTCATCCAACGTAGCAGGCTGATGGCCTCATAATTCTGATTGCCGCCATCCACATTAGGTATCCATTCGCCCTCGTTACGCGAATAATCCAGATAGAGCATGGATGCCACCGCATCAACGCGCAGACCGTCTATATGGAACTTATCCAGCCAATAAAGCGCATTAGCTACCAAAAACTGGCGGACCGTGTCTTTGCCGAAATCATAAATACATGAATTCCAGTCTGGATGCCATCCGCGGCGTGGGTCGTCGTATTCATAGACATGGCTACCGTCAAAGCGCGCCAGGCCGTGGCCGTCTTCGGGAAAATGCGCGGGCACCCAATCGATAATAACGCCTAACCCATGTTGGTGGCATTGATCGACAAAATACTTAAAGTCATCCGGATTACCAAAACGGCTAGTGGGGGCGAATAAGCCTACCGGTTGATAACCCCATGAACCGTCAAACGGAAATTCAGATACCGGCAGCAGTTCAAGATGGGTATAGCCCATCTCTACGGCGTAAGGGATTAGGGTTTCAGCCAAGTCGTGATAACTCAGGTAACGACGCCCGTCATCAGGCCGGCGCCAGGAACCCAGATGCACTTCATAAACACTCATTGGCCGGTGATATTTGTCATATCCACGGTCAGCCATCCATTGCTCATCATTCCAGGTATAGGCGCTATGGTCATATACTACCGATGCATGCGACGGATACTGTTCGGCCTGATACCCTAACGGATCGGCCTTATGCGGTAATGCATTACCATAGCCATCTTTTATTTGAAATTTATACCGGTCTCCGGGCGCCACCTGGGGGATAATCAGTACCCAGTATCCCATGTCGGTTTTTTGCATAGGATGCAAGCGGCCATCCCAGCGGTTAAAGTCACCAATCACTGAAACCGCACTGGCATTTGGGGCAAAGACGCAAAACCGCGTGGCGTTTTGTTGTTCATCCAGTGCAATAATCTGGGCGCCGGCTTGCTGGTATAAGTTCGCTGGGCTGTGGTCAATAAAGTGTACCGCGTGAAAAGCCAGTTCCTGAAACTGGTAAGGGTCAGCAATCACGACAGGACCATATTCGGTGTGCAAATGTAGATGATAGGTCGAGGTAATATCAAGCTGCTTTACTACCCCGCTAAAGAAGCCCTCATGTTCAGATGGCGTCAGCGAGGCAATAATCTTGTCACTACCGGCAAGGCTGATATCTACTGCAGATGCATCCGGTCGCCATACGCAAATATGCACACCTTCTGGCGTTGGTTTAGGTCCCAGTGTAAAGAACGGATTCGCACAGCTGGCCCACGCCAATTGTTGCTCAATTTGCATATTTTACTCCTGTACTCAGGTATGCCCAAACGCCGGCAAACCTAATAATTGTGACCCTATTTTTATAACAGGGTTGGGGTATTAGTTGTTATACCCCAATTTTTTATAGCATGTTATTGCTACTGCACTATTTCTTTTAAACCTCTCAGCTTGCAGAACATAGCGATAGTAAGGGCGCTAATACAATGCTGCCAGGCAACGTTATAATTGCGACTTTTCACCAAGGATACCGCGCCTGACACGGTAATTGGCAGGCCAAAGCCGCCATTGGATAGCCCTAAGTTGCTAATCTTCGCGTGCTGGCGGCAGCACACGCACGCCAGGCTGAGCGTCTTGCCTGGCGATTAAATGCTATTTACTATTTATCAGTACTGGCTTCTATACGTGCCTGGGTCAACCGTGAGGCTAAATTCCGTAAATTTTCATCGGCGAAGATGTCTTCAAGATTACGGGTTAGCTTGCGTCGCCAGTTAGGGTATTCATCAAATGTGCCTGGGATATTTACCGGCTTATCCATTTGCAACCAGTCTTCAAGTTGCAGGCTTAACAGCGCACTTGACCCGGTGGCCATATGGGTTTGTAAGCCAAAGTTCAGGGCTTGGCTCATTGCCGTATGATTAACGTCGTGGCCTACTTCATCGCTAATGCTATGGTGGCCGTGCAGGGAGTTTAGGATAGCCTGTTTATCTTCATGCCGGCTTTGATACAAGGTGTCTAAAATCTCTTGAGTGGGATACAGGCCTAATGTTTTACCCAGCTCTAAATCAAGACAATGCCAGTAACCGATTAACGTGGGCATATCATGCGTAGTTAAGGTGGACATTGACTGTTCTGGATAGTGGCCTGGTGAGAAAAACCCGCCATCTTCAGCTTGTTCAAAGAAAAATACCCGATAGGAATAGATACCGTTGTCAGCTAATTTGCCGCGAATCTCCTCAGGAACCGTGCCTAAATCTTCACCAATCACCAGGTTCTTATTACGATGACTTTCCAGCGCCAGGATCCCGAGCAGGTCGTCTACCGGATAATAAACATAACCGCCATCGCGGGCGTGATCGCCTTTTGGCACCCACCACAAGCGCAACAGTGCCATAACATGGTCTATCCGCAGTGCCCCTGCCGAAGCCATGTTAGATGAGAACAGGTCAATTATGGGCTGATAAGCCTGCTCATAAAGACGTTTAGGATCCATTGGCGGAAGACCCCAATTCTGGCCTAGCGGTCCTAATACGTCCGGCGGTGCACCCACACTGGCTTTCACGCAATACAGATCTTTATTACCCCAAATCTCGGCACTGCCCTCGCTTACGCCTACCGCCAGGTCGCGATACAAACCTATCGTCATACCGGCATCCTGTGCTGCCTGATTTGCCTGCTCCAGCTGACGGGCTGCCTGCCACTGTAAAAATTGATAAAACGTCACACGGCGAGCGTGTTTTTTGGCAAATTTTGCCACGTCTGGCTTGTGGTATTCTTTAAATCTTTCGGGGAATACCGGCCAACCCCATGAGGGCTGCCCTGCTTCCTTCAGGTGCTCTTGCATGACATCGTACACCGCCAGCATGTCGAGGCTTTCCCCACCCTCTTTAACGAATTGCTCAAATGCTTTGCGCGGTTGTGAAGTGGCCTTTAAATATTGCTTTTCATAAACATCAAAAATAGCCCCCAACACGGCCAGCTTAAGCTGGGCGACCGCATTATAATCAACATGCTGCGCATCGCGCGCCGCCTGCAACTTCGCTTTAAATTCCGGATCATTAACAATCCGTTGCACAGAGGCATCGTGGTAGCCTTCAAGGGCCGTCACATCAAGGTACAAAAAGTTAAGCCAGCGGCGTGAAGAAGGTCCATAGGGGCTACAGGCATCGGGGTTAGCCGGGTACAATGCATGAATAGGGTTCAGGCCAATAAATTGCGCGCCGGTTTGCGCCGCATCTGTAACCAGCCGGCTAAGATCGGAAAAATCACCAATACCCCAGTTTTGCTGACTGCGCACACAATAAAGTTGTACGCTCAGGCCCCACACCTTACGACCGGCGGCGACAGAGTCAGGCATATAACACGCGTCCTGCGCCATAATAAGACGCATAGTGGTTAACGCTTCATCATCCCCTTCAACTGTTAACGCCAGGGTATGGTAGCCGGTTTCTATGTCATGCTCGCAGTCAATAACGTATTCCTGATACTCCACGTCTTCGATTTGCGCAGCATCAATAAGTTGGGCATCTACCGGAATAAAGGTTTGGGTGAACTCTGTGCCGTTTTCTGTGGTCACAACAAACGTATAGGCATCATTGACCAGTTCGATGGGGAGTCTGACTGAAAATTGTAATTTGTCGGATACCCGGGAAACCTGCACCGGATTTAACGGCGATTGCCAGTACGACAATGTTTCCTGGTTAAGTTGTTCATACACCGCAGATTCATCGCTGGTGTCATAGCCAAGAGCGTTAAGTAATTTGGCTTTACTGCTGTCAGCGATAGTGGCTGGTTTACCCCAGGCATCGACGTAATTTGATTCGATGCCACGCATTTCTACCAGCGTCTGCAAAACTTGATTGGTCATTGTATCGTATCCTGTATCTGGCTGCTTTTAGTGCATAGACTTATGAAAAAGCGAAAAGGTCGCTTAACCTACATACGTTAACATTATGTTGAAAGCGTGTACGTGTTGAAAGTGAATACGATTGCATAGAATTTATTTTGTAATTAAGCAACATTTTCGCTTTTTCTTTTGCTAAGTATGCCATTTTGATCCATACTTTACGTAATTTTTTTTCACCTAACTATACTAAAGTAGAGGTACGTCATGACAGTACGCATCGGTATCAACGGCTTTGGCCGTATCGGCCGCCTCGTAATGCGCGCAGCCACGCTTCGCGACGACATTGAAGTTGTAGCTATCAACGATCTAATGGACCCGGATTACATCGCTTACCTGCTTAAATACGATTCTACCCACGGTATTTTTGACGGTGAGATTGCCGTCGATAACAATAACCTTATCGTAAACGGTAAAAGCATCCGCGTCACTAATGAAAAAGATCCAGCCGCACTTGCCTGGAATGAGGTTGACGTTGATGTAGTGGTAGAGTCAACTGGTCTGTTCCTGACCAAAGAAACAGCGCAGAAGCATATTGATGCAGGCGCGAAAAAAGTAGTGATGTCAGCACCGTCTAAAGATGATACCCCCATGTTTGTAATGGGCGTAAACGACAGTGCTTACGATGGCCAGACTATCGTATCTAACGCATCTTGCACCACGAACTGTTTAGCCCCGGTAGCTAAGGTACTGAACGATAAGTTTGGTATTGTTGATGGTTTGATGACCACCGTACATGCTACTACTGCTACTCAGAAAACCGTTGATGGTCCGTCTGCTAAAGACTGGCGTGGCGGTCGTGGTGCTAGTCAGAACATTATCCCATCTTCCACGGGTGCAGCAAAAGCTGTAGGTAAAGTTATACCTGAGCTTAACGGTAAACTTACCGGTATGGCATTTCGGGTCCCTACTCCTAACGTGTCTGTAGTAGACCTTACGGTTAACCTGGCTAAAGCAGCCTCTTATGACGATATTTGTCAGGCGATGAAAGAAGCGTCTGAAGGCGAGCTGAAAGGTATTTTGGGCTACACTGAAGATCCAGTGGTTTCCAATGACTTTCTGGGCGACGCCCGCACGTCAGTATTTGACGCTGGCGCTGGTATCGCACTGACTGATAAATTCGTTAAAGTTGTATCTTGGTATGACAACGAATGGGGCTATTCAAACAAGGTTCTTGATCTGGTTGCTCATATCAGTAAGTAATAAGCTGGCAAGTCACGCAGGTTTCACCTGCCAGTTTGCAATATAATAGCGAAAAGGTGCGATTAAACCCGCACCTTTTTTGTGCCATAAGCATTATAGTATGTCGGATTAACGCAGATTCGCGAAGGATATGGGAACACACAATGAGCATCGCCAAAAGTATTGAGGTTAGTGAGTCATCCGGTATTACTTTTCTGGATATCGATAACTCTCTGGCTACCGCACGCATTAGCTTGTTTGGGGGGCATATATTGTCATTTATCCCCAAATCCGATAATAAAGAACGCCTGTGGCTGAGCCCGCACGCGGTGTTAAATGGCGACAAACCGATACGCGGGGGCATACCGGTTTGCTGGCCTTGGTTCAGTGATGATCACGGACGTGAGAAAGGCGCACTGCCCTCCCATGGTTTTTTGCGCTCTCAGGTTTGGCAATTAAAGGCCAGCGAAGATAACGCGGCAGGAACAACAATCTATCTTGCGCCTTCGTTTACCCGGGCTGATGGTTTCGAATATGACTGCCAGGTAACGCTAAAGGTAACCGTTGGGCAGTCATTACAGGTTGAATTGATTACGCAAAATACGGGGCTGGTGGCTTTTAGTTTCAATACCGCTTTGCATACGTATTTTCAGGTCGATGATATCAACCATGTTGAATTAACCGGTATCAGTGGCGACTACAAAGACAAGACTGACAACTGGGCAGTGAAGCAAACGCCAGCGCATTACACCGTTACCGGCGAAACAGATCGCATTCATATGACCGCAGCAGCGCAGGTGGCGATTAATGAGCGAAGCGTAGCCGTCACCCGCGTCGATTCCCAAGGCCATGATTCGCTGGTGGTCTGGAACCCGTGGCAAGGGGCCGCTTCGATTGCTGATATGGATGCATTCGGTTACAAACATATGCTTTGTGTGGAAACTGCCTGCACCGGTGATATCCAGGTTGCCCCTGGTGGTCAACACATACTAACGCAGACGGTGGTACCCCTATAGAGCTTAACAGCGTAAGGCCTTGCCGGTACCAGGTAGTTGGAATGGTATATTCACGGGGCGCGTGAATGTTGCTCTTGCAGCATAGCCTACCGGAGCACGTAGCTGCGTTTGGCGGATAGGTATAGCGTTTAGGTGTAGCGGTTAGGTATAGCGTTTAGGTGTAGCGGTTAGGTGTAGCGGTTAGGTATAGCGCAGTTAAGCGGTAAAGAGCAGCTACTTTTTTGAACTCGCGGTGTCAGGGATAGACAAAAGTTACCGGGAGCTGGCGGCAAACGTCTCTTTCTTTTATCGTCACTGCCAAAAGCATAAAGCGTTAGAGGCATAGAACACCGGGCTTAAGAAGGTAGCTGATACGAGATACCAACGCGCCATCAAACAGCCGAAAATAACAAAAAAAAACCGCAGCTTAACTGCGGTTTTTTTAACTCTATTAAAGCTCGGAATTACTGCGGCAGGACTTAAATCAAGCCCTTTGCCCCTTCCACAGCTTCTTTCGCTAATGCAGTAATCTGATCCCAGTCACCGCTTTCGATTGCGTCATCAGGCGCCACCCACGAGCCACCCACGCATGCCACATTTTTAAGTGCCAGATAGTCTTTATAATTTGTCAGGCTGATGCCCCCTGTCGGGCAGAATGTCACACCTGGGAAAGGACCACTGATAGACTTAATGGCTTTAACCCCACCTGATGCTTCAGCAGGGAAAAATTTCATATGGGTATAACCGGCATCTTTACCTTTCATCAGATCAGAGGTAGAAGAGATACCCGGTATCAACGGAATCGGACATTCCTGACCGGCCTTCAGCAAATCAGCTGTCATTCCCGGGCTGATAGCAAATTTAGCACCGGCATCAATAACTTCCTTAAGCTGTTGTGCGTTGGTTACCGTACCTGCACCAATCAGCGCATCAGGTACTTCCTCTGCAATACGCTTAATAACGTCCAGAGCTACCGGGGTTCTTAGGGTTACTTCCAGTACTTTGATCCCACCGGCCATCAATGCTTTAGCCAGAGGAACGGCTTTTTCCACATCGTTGATTACCAATACCGGTACAACGGGGCCCGCGGCAAACACTTCCGCTGGAGACAAGTTCCAATTTGTTGACATAATTAACTCACAATATGTTGTTGTAGATACGCCGAAGCGCCTAGCAGGCCATGATCAGGTTCCGCGATTAAGTAGGTAGGGATATTTTTAACGTAATGTTTCATCTGTCCCTTCGCTACAAACCGCGCTCTAAAGTCGCTGTCTTTTATAAAGTCAGCGAACCGTGTGGCGATACCACCGCCAATGAAAACGCCACCGGTGGTGGCCATATTCAGCGCCAGATTCCCGGCAAAGCTGCCCATGATTCGACAAAACTGGGTAAGTGCGGCTTCACAGATATCGCATGAGCCTTCCAGTGCCTGAGTGGTCACTTGGGCAGGATCGTCCAGCGTGGCGGCAATACCTTTCGCATTCGCCAGCGCACGATAAATATTTACAATCCCCCGGCCAGACATCACTTCTTCTGCTGATGCTCGCCCGTGTTGATTTTGCAAATAGCGCCAGATGATCACGTCGGTTTCATCAACCGGTGCGAAATCGGTGTGGCCACCCTCGCCATCTAGCGTTTGCCAGCCAGACGAGGTCATGGTGATATGCTCCACCCCTAACCCGGTACCCGGACCGAATACAGCGATATTACCCTGTGGCTTAGCTTCTCCTTCGCCTACCTGTATCACCTGTTGGCTAGACAATGTAGGCAGCGAATGGGCTACCGCTGTAAAATCGTTAATGACGAACAAGTCGGCCAAACGCAATTGTTGTTTCAAGGCACGCTGTGAAAATGCCCAGCTATGGTTGGTCATCTCTACGTGGTCACCCAATACCGGGCAGGCAATCGCTATACACCCTTGCGTAAAGGTAAACTGAGTATGCTCGTCAAAGTACGTTTGGATCGCAAGATCGATACTGGCAAAATCGCGACAAATGTACTTTTTAATATCCGTTACGCCGGTATCAGTAACCCGGGCTAAACGGATATTGGTGCCGCCGACATCGGCAACAAACTTGTCACTCATAGGGCCTGCTCCTGAGTGTAAAATAGTGAGCAGGCACCTTCTTCTGCACCCGTAAGTACAGAACGCATACCGCCGAACAGCTCACGCCCCATACCTTGGTGATGGCTATCCAAATTGGCTTTCGCTGGCTCCCGGGCATCCAGTTCACTTTGTTCTACACATAAGGTCAATGCACCTGTTTGTGTATTCAGTTCAACCATATCGCCGTTTTGTACTTTAGCCAGCAGGCCGCCATTAAAGGCTTCCGGGGTGACATGGATAGCAGCCGGGACTTTACCTGATGCACCAGACATCCGGCCATCAGTAACCAGTGCCACTTTATAGCCACGGTCCTGCAATACGCCCAGTGGCGGCGTTAACCGGTGTAGTTCTGGCATACCGATAGCCGAAGGCCCCTGGAAGCGAACCACCACGATACAGTCTTTGTTCAAGTCGCCATTTTTAAACGCATCGTCCAAGTCAAACTGGTCTTCAAACACCACGGCAGGCGCTTTGATATGACAATGGGGAGTACCCAGTGCAGACGTTTTGATGACCGCCCGGCCTAAATTGCCATCAAGTACGCTTAGCCCGCCGTCTGGTTTGAACGGTTCATCTACAGTTGCTACCACATCCTTATCATGGGACTTGGTCGCGCCATCGCGCCACACCAACTCGCCATCTTCTAAGCGCGGCTCTTGTGTATAGCGCTCCAGACCATGACCACAAATAGTGTTTACATCGTTATGTAATAAGCCTGCGTCCAACAACTGTCTAAACAGCAGTGCCATGCCGCCAGCAGCAGTAAAGTGGTTGATATCTGCAGACCCGTTAGGGTAGATCCGGGTTAGCAACGGCGTGGCGTTAGAGATTTCTGAAAAGTCATTCCAGTTCAGCAATATACCTGCTGAGCGCGCCACAGCAATTAAATGCATGGTATGGTTGGTTGAACCGCCGGTAGCAAGCAGCGCAACTAAACCATTTACAATGGCTTTTTCGTCCACTATATGCCCTATTGGCATGTAGTTTTCAGTCAGGTCAGTCAGGCGTGTTGCCTGTACTGCGGCCGCTTTGGTCAGAGCATCCCGTAGCGGTGTGCCGGGGTTAACAAATGAGGAGCCCGGTAAATGCAGACCCATCGTTTCCACCACCAGCTGGTTCGAGTTCGCGGTACCGTAAAAGGTACAGGTCCCCGCCGAGTGGTATGATTGCGATTCCGCTTCAAGCAAGGCATCACGCCCTACTTTACCTTCAGCAAATTCCTGACGAACCCGGGCTTTTTCTTTGTTCGGCAAACCAGACGGCATAGGGCCGGCCGGAATAAATACGGTAGGTAAATGACCAAATGCCAGCGAGCCCATAAGCAGGCCCGGGACGATTTTGTCGCAAATCCCCAGCATGACGGCCGCATCAAACATATTATGCGATAACGATACGGCAGCTGACTGCGCGATAACATCACGGCTCATCAGGCTTAAGTCCATGCCCGGGTTACCCTGGGTTACGCCATCACACATGGCGGGCACGCCACCTGCAAACTGCGCTACGCTACCCACCTGCTTCACCGCATCGCGGATAATTGCCGGATAGGTTTCGTACGGTTGGTGCGCCGATAACATATCGTTATAAGCCGACACAATAGCAATATTTGCTTTGGTCATACTCCGCAAGTCAGACTTATCTTCCGTACCACAGGCAGCAAAGCCGTGGGCCAGGTTACCACAAGACAGTACCCCACGATGCGGGCCCTGGCGTCTGGCATGGTCAATTTTATCCAGATACGCTTTACGAGTCGTTTTACTACGCTCGATAATACGCTGGGTGATTTCAGCGATTTGATTGTTCATCAGTAACTCCTATGGTGCCCACATCAAGGTAACAGGGGCCCGGTTGACCACGGCAGTAACAGGCTTATCCAGCTCAGTATCGTTGGCTATCGCCTCTTCCAGTACACGCTTTTTCGCATCGCCGGTCAGGTGGATAAAAATATTACGGCTATTCAGTAGCGCAGGCAGCGTTAACGAAATTCGCTGATGTGGCGCTGTGGTTGGCTGCACGGCAATACAAATTTTGCCGCTGGACATGTTTAAGCCATCTTCAACTTGCGCAGAGCAAGGGAATAACGACGCCGTATGGCCGTCTTCGCCCATGCCCAGAATAAGTGCATCGAACGGTTGGGTCAGACTCGACAAACGAGACTCGGCTTCGGCTATCCCGTCAGCTGCATCGTTGTGATCAGTCTTAAGGGATACAAAATTTGCTTCACTGGCTTTATTTTGAATCAGGTTTTGCTTAACTAAACGTGTATTGCTGGCCTCATCAGACTCATCAACCCAGCGCTCATCGGCCAGGGTTATATCTACTTTAGACCATTCCAGTTCAGTTTCGCTCAGAGTTTTAAACAGGGCTAGCGGGGTACGTCCACCGCTAACCACCAGACTGGCGCGGCCACGTTTATCAATACCTTCTTTAAGAAGGCGGGTTAACGTGGTGGCAAATTGTTCGGTTAGCGCATCAGCGCTATCAAAGTGTTGCTGTGTCAGTGCCATATTATTTCTTCTTCGTCATTTTGCTTTCATACCAGCTACGGTTTTCCCGTGCCAGCAGACCAATTGAGGCAACCGGGCCCCAGGTACCCGCCTGGTAAGGTTCTGGCGGCTCTGCAGAGTGCTTCCAGGCTTCCAGAATAGAGTCAACCCAGTTCCATGCTTGCTCAACCTCGTCGCGACGTACAAATAACGCCTGGTTACCCAGCATGACCTCTAACAACAGCTTTTCGTAAGCGTCAGGGATTCGTTCTTCCGAGAACGCTTCAGAAAAACTCAGATTCAGTTTTGATTTCTGTAAATCCATAGAACCTGAACTGGTAAGCCCGGGCACTTTATTCATTACAGTAATTTCCACACCTTCATCAGGCTGTAACCGGATCACCAACTTATTTGGCGGTAAGCTATTGAAACTGTCA
Source organism: Alteromonas indica (assembly GCA_003056425.1). Taxonomy (GTDB): domain Bacteria; phylum Pseudomonadota; class Gammaproteobacteria; order Enterobacterales; family Alteromonadaceae; genus Alteromonas; species Alteromonas indica. Next base: position 236,970 of record PYVY01000007.1, on the reverse strand, counting down.
CCAAACAGGTTATGCGGTTGACGTTTGAAATAAATCACCACCTCTGACACTTTGGTGGGCATACGCTTACCGGTGCGCAAATAAAATGGCACCCCGGCCCAACGCCAGTTATCTATTTCTGCTTTGATAGATACAAAGGTTTCTGTTTTGCTGCGGGTGTTGGCATCTTCTTCTTCAAGATACCCAGGCACTTCCTGCCCTTTTACAAACCCTGCCGTGTACTGTCCACGTACGGTCGTATCATTTACATTGGATGCGTTAATCGGACGCAGTGCTTTAAGCACTTTGAGTTTTTCATCACGAATGCTGTCTGCATCTAACGTTGCCGGGGGCTCCATGGCGACCAGACTCAGAATTTGCAGCAGGTGGTTTTGCACCATATCGCGCATTTGGCCGGCATCGTCAAAATAGCCCCAGCGCCCTTCGATACCAACAGACTCAGCAACACTAATCTGTACATGATCTATACAGTTGTGGTCCCAGTTTGTAGCAAATATAGAATTGGCAAAGCGCAGCGCTATCAGGTTCAGTACTGTTTCTTTACCAAGATAGTGGTCTATGCGATAGATTTGGGATTCGTTGAAGTATTCAGAAACCTGATTATTGATAACCTTGGAAGAGTCCAGGTCATGCCCGATCGGTTTTTCCAGGACCACCCGGACACTGCTATCAATGATATTACAGCTGTGCAGGCCTCGGCAGATATCCCCATAAATAGCAGGAGGCGTGGCCAGGTAACATACCATGACACGCTCAGGGTCCACTACCGCATCCAATTGCTTGTAGCTTTCCAACTCTTTCATGTCTACCTGAATGTAATCCAGACGCTGGCTAAGGCGCTCCCAGGTATCGCCGCAAACTTGTTTTTCGCTGAACTTTTCAATGTTCGATTTGACCTCAGCAATATACTCTTCTTTGGTCATGTCCTGACGGGCGACACCTATAATTGTCGTCTCCGGATGGATAAGCTCAGCTTTCTCAAGCTGGTATAGCGAGGGCAGCAATTTGCGCCGTGAAAGATCACCCATTGTGCCAAACAGCACAAAATCACAGGGTTCGAATGAATTATCCATTACCATATTGTCGACCTTCTTAATAAGTAGTAGGGAAACCCTTTATTAAGGCAAATAAACAGTGTTTCCCTGATGGTATTGCCCAATAGTTAACACCAAATGTAGTAAAATTACAACTTTGCTTTCAGTGCTTACTATTTCGGCATTTAAACAGGTTTTGATCACACAATTTGTAACCAGTGTTGTCAAAAAATTACATTTCGCTTGTCTCTGCGAATGCTTTCAGTAGTATAGAGACCATAAGAACAGGGCCCCTGATAAAACTAAGTGCTTGAGCCGTATGAATATTCTTGAAAAAATCACCCAGAGCAAGGCTGCTTTCAGCAAATCAGAACGCAAGGTTGCCGATGTTATTCTGGCTAATCCACAGACTGCTATTCATTCGAGCATTGCCACCCTGGCAAAAATGTCGGATGTCAGTGAACCCACAGTTAACCGCTTTTGCCGGCGGTTAGACACTAAAGGTTTTCCGGATTTTAAATTACATTTAGCCCAAAGCCTCGCAAATGGTACACCATATGTAAACCGTCATGTTGACGAAAACGATGGGCCGCAGGAATATACCAACAAAATTTTTGAATCTACCATGGCATCGCTTGAAGTAGCACGCCAGTCTATTGATGTCCAATTAGTAAATCGGGTCGTCGATCTGCTTACTCAAGCGCAGAAAATCTCCTTTTTCGGTTTAGGGGCGTCTGCTTCTGTGGCGCATGATGCTTTAAACAAGTTTTTCCGCTTCAATGTACCGGTGGTGTATTTTGAAGACATCCTGATGCAACGCATGAGTTGCATGAACTGTACCGACGGTGACGTGGTTGTATTATTTTCTCATACCGGCCGTACGAAAAGCCTGGTTGAAATTGCCCAAATCGCCCGGCACAACGATGCTACGGTAGTGGGCATTACGTCTGCAGACAGCCCTCTGGCTAAAGAGTGTAGCTATGTATTGTCGTTAGAAGTACCAGAAGATACTGATATGTATATGCCTATGGCGTCTAGAATCGCCCAGCTGACTTTGGTTGATGTACTGGCTACAGGCTTCACTTTGCGCCGTGGGAATAAGTTTCGCGAGAACCTGAAACGGGTAAAAGATACCCTGCGCGGCTCTCGATATGACAAGCGGGATTAACCCTGCCCTGGGGCGTGGGCCCGGATATGGCAGCATGCGATGCTCCGGCGCCCTTTAGCGATGTACATCAGGTACGCAAGGCATAAGGAAGCGCCTGCGAGGAAAATCGTCCCACGCCAAAGCTTTTACAGATGTGGCCTGGAGAAGCCAGATAGGCAAAAGCCACGGCGATATAGCATTATCGTTAGCTTTCATGGTGCAAGTAAGCCCTTCCCCTTCCGCAGTTTTTGGTAGTTGATAACTGGCAACTGGTACGCCCAGTTGGCTTATTTATCTGCCGTAGATTCACATAACTGCAAGATTCGTCTATTATTTTGTAATAAAATTACGGAAAGTGATTACGCAAGACAGGACACTGCTTGCGCTTTAGGTTAAGATCACAATTCGCCTTTCATCAGAACTTAAGCAGATAAGTGACATATTGATATGAGCAGAAGAACAAAGATCCTTGCCACTCTGGGCCCCGCGACAGATTCCTTAGAAATGATTCAGGCAATTATTGCCGCTGGCGCCAATGTTGTGCGTATGAATTTCTCTCATGGGCAAGCAGAAGACCATATTGAACGTGCAAAGCGTGTGCGTGAAGCAGCCGCAAACCTGGGCAAGTATGTAGCCATCCTGGGTGACCTGCAGGGGCCAAAAATTCGCGTAGCCCGGTTCAAAGACGGCGCTGTACAGCTTACCGTTGGGGCGCCATTTGTGCTGGATGCAGAAATGGATCGCGACGCCGGCGATATCAATGCCGTGGGCATTGACTATAAAGCATTGCCGGACGATGTCGTAGCAGGAGATATCCTGTTACTGGACGATGGCCGCATCCAGCTTGAAGTTACTGACGTTACAGGCCGCAAGGTAAATACCAAAGTTACGGTGGGCGGTAAGCTATCCAATAACAAAGGTATTAACCGCCAAGGCGGTGGTTTATCGGCTGAAGCACTGACTGAAAAAGACAAGCAAGATATCAAGACTGCAGCGGCTATCGGGGTAGATTACCTTGCCGTATCCTTCCCTCGTAGCGGAGCGGATCTAAATTACGCCCGCGAGTTGGCAGTTGCAGCGGGTTGTCATGCGCAAATATGTGCAAAAGTCGAACGCGCTGAAGCCGTAGCAACCGATGAAGCTATGGACGATATTATCTGTGCCTCTGATGCGGTAATGGTAGCACGTGGCGATCTGGGTGTAGAGATTGGCGACGCTGAGTTAGTTGGCGTACAGAAAAAATTGATTGCCCGTTCTCGTCAACTGAACAAGGTTGTTATCACTGCAACGCAGATGATGGAGTCGATGATTGACAGCCCTATGCCGACCCGAGCGGAAGTCATGGACGTGGCAAACGCGGTACTTGATGGTACAGATGCCGTGATGCTGTCTGCCGAAACCGCCGCTGGTAACTTCCCAGTAGAAACCGTTACCGCAATGGCGCGCGTATGTGAAGGGGCTGAAACGCATTCCAGCATCAAGCTGTCTAAGCACCGGATGGATGATATATTCTCCACCGTCAGTGAAACTATTGCATTATCAGCGGTTTATGCTGCTAATCACTTGCCTAGCATTCGCGCTATTGTGGCATTGACCGAAAGCGGCAATACACCAAAGCTGATGTCACGAATGACCACCCGCCTGCCTATTATTGCAATGTCGCGGCACCAGGACACCCTTAACATGATGGCGTTGTTCCGTGGCGTTAAGCCGGTATACTTTGATTCTGGCGATTGTGAACCCGGTCAGCTAAAGCATGATGTTATTGATGCGCTTAAGAAGCTGGGCCAGGTACAAGCTGGCGATACGCTGGTACTGACCTATGGCGATGAAATGGAAAAAATTGGTGCGACTAACGCGATGAAGATTGTTAAAGTAGACTAATTATTTCTGCTAAATAAAAACCGGAACAGGCCTGCCCTGCTCCGGTTTTTTTGTATGTAAGGTCCGACTAAAACCGATTATGTCCAGTGTTCAAAAAAGTCTTCGGCTGCTTTAGCTTCCGGGGGTGGCGCTTGCACTGCCGGTGTTCCCAAATATAAAAAACCCACCAGCTCGTCATCTTCAGCTAACCCTAGCTCACTGCGCACCAGTTCACACTGAGCATATGTCCCGGTTCGCCAGATACCGTTAAAGCCTTGGGCCTGGGCCGCCATCTGCATTGACATTACCGCACAGCTTGCCGAGGCTACCTGCTCAATTCGCGGCACTTTGGGGCTATCCTGGTAACGGGCAATCGCCACTATGACCATAGGTGCACGCAGCGGTAGCTGGGGCGCTCGTTCAACTTCTTTGGCTGACTTACCATTTTCTATCGCCGATTGTTCAAACAGCAAACCTAGTCGTTTCAGACCGCCGCCCTCACACACGATAAATCGCCAGGGGGTTAGCCCCCCATGATCAGGTGCGCGTAACGCAGCCTGTTTTATGTTTTCCAGCGCTTCGCCGGCCGGGGCCGGGGTGGATAGCCGCGGTTGTGAGCGGCGTTCTAAAAGCAGCGCTAAGGCATCCATTTCACTCTCCCGTCGAGTTATTTAAGCAGTTATTGAAGCAGTTATTTAAGCTATATTGTATTGCTGTATCCTACGGTGACTATTGCAAAAAGACCACCGTTTGTTGCTATGTAAACTCCCTTCCATCCGCAGCGCTAGAGCCCGAGATTTTCAGTTATTTCAAAGCGCGCGCGCCAGCGCTAAAAAATCGTTGGCAGTATTGTTTATATGACGCCCACACCACTTGCAATATCTATCTGTAAACGCGTGCCGGGCGCAATTTTTAATAGTGATAGGTTTTATTATTGCTATATGACAAAGCCTGACAAACATAAAACACCGCCGCCCAACGCATCTACCCCAAGGACCAATCCATTCTTCACTATTACGTGTAATACCCGTTAGGTACCACCAGCCAATAGGTAGGGAAGCCCCGCTGACAGGGTCTAGTGTTGCTGAACAATCTTGCGATGAGCCCTTGGGATAGGCCCTTGTGATAAGCCCTTGTAATAAGCCCGGCAGCTAAGTATCAAAGGCGCCCCGGTAGACTATACCGGCGTTAGCCCGTGTGCATATAGCGTGGTGAAAGCAGTGCGGGAAACTCTAATAACCGCTAACGGCCCCTACATCCTCCAGAAAGGCCTGAAGCAATGACCTCAACCGTTTACACTTATCTGCGACGCCATCCGGCGACAGGTGGCTCGATTACCGCTATCGGGAGCTAATTCGCTGGTTTGCAGACGCCTTTACCGTGTGGTCTGAAACAATTCGGGGCGGTACTAACCTGTTGATACACGGTTTATCGTCGATGGGCTACAACACCTGCTATGCTCGGCTAACACGTTCACGCGCCAACAGTACGCTGTACCGCTTTTATTGCCATGCCGGTCTGATTAGGGGTATCCCTTAAATCGCCCGCTATATTACAATTCATTACAATTTTAAGTAGCGATTCAGATGGGTTTCTATACCATTAACCTAAGACGTTCTCAGAGGTAAAACCGATTATGGCAGCGAATGGAAGCTGGACGAAATCCCTTTTTGTAGGGCTATGGACAGTACTCAACTTTTGTCGAAAACTGTTCTTCAATATTATATTTATTTTTATCGTAGTGGCTATTTTGATAGCCATTAGCGCCGATAAAAAGCCCGTTTCGGTGCGCCCGGATAGTGCACTGTATATGAACCTGAAAGGGCAGTTGGTAATAGAGAAAGAGGCGGTGGATCCGTTCGAGCAGTTTATGCAGGAAGCATTTGGCGATGAGCCGGAAAATCCTGAACTGTTGGTGCGGGATTTAGTGAAAATCCTCAGTAATGCGAAGCAAGATAAGCGCATTAAAGCGCTGGTTCTGGACTTAAAAGAGTTCGAAGGTGGCGGGTTGGATAAACTGCGCGAAGTCAGTCAGGCTATTGATGATTTCAAACTATCCGGCAAGCCGGTTTATGCCATTGGCGATTACTACTCGCAGAACCAGTATTATCTGGCGGCGCATGCTGATCATGTGTATTTAAACCCGATGGGTGCACTATTGCTTGAGGGCTATGGTCGGTTTGGCCTGTACTTCAAAGATATGCTGGAAAAATTAAAAGTCAGTACTCATATTTTCCGGGTAGGTACCTACAAGTCTGCGGTAGAGCCGTTTTTGCGTAATGATATGTCGGATGCCGCCAAACAGGCCAACCGTGAGTGGCTTGATACCTATTGGGCACAGTACAAACAGGATGTCGCAGCGGCGCGCGGCTTAGATGAAGGCAACTTTGATGAAAAGCTCGACGTGCTGGTAGAAAAATTCGATGCTGCGCAGGGCGACTTTGCTCAGTACGCGTTATCTAATGGCTGGGTAGATGCCCTGAAAACCCGCAGTGACATTCGTGAAGAGCTGGCCGCTCTGGTAGGCCGTGATGAAACCGAGATGGGTGTAAATACCACCTCTTTCTACGATTATCTGCGTGTTATTAATCCGCCCATGCCCGATATGTCTGTCTCCGATGACGCTAAAGTGGCAGTGGTAGTGGCGAAAGGTGAAATTCTTGATGGCGACCAGCAAGCTGGCACCATCGGCGGCGATAGCACAGCCCGTTTACTACGGCAGGCCAGAATGGATGAGAGTGTAAAAGCCGTGGTGATGCAGGTAGATAGCCCCGGTGGGTCATCATTTGCCTCCGAGGTTATACGCCAGGAAGTGCTTGAACTGCAGGCTGCCGGAAAACCGGTTGTGGTGTCGATGGGAACTTATGCGGCCTCTGGCGGCTATTGGATATCGGCCCCCGCGGATAAAATATATGCTTCTGAAAGTACTATTACAGGCTCTATTGGCGTATTCGGCATGTTTATGACCTTTGAAAAGAGCCTTGATTACCTTGGGGTAAACAGTGACGGCGTAGGTTCTACCGAAATTGCCGGGCTATCACCTGCCCGCGAACTTGATCCGCGCTTTGGTGACATTCTTCAGCGCAGTGTAGAAAGCAACTATACTAAGTTTATTACTATGGTTGGGAAATACCGCGATATGTCACCTGAGCAGGTAGACGACATTGCCCAGGGTCGGGTGTGGATTGGTACCAAAGCAAAGGAGCTTGGTTTAGTTGATGAACTGGGCGACCTGAACGATGCGATTGCAGCGGCGGCCCAGTTTGCCGAACTGGAAGAATACGATGTTGTGTATGAACACCATAAACTAAGCCCGCAAGAGCAATTCTGGAAAGAGTTTTTTGGTCAAGCGGTAGTATGGGCTGCCAAATCGCAGTTTGCGGAAAACAACACACCGTTAATGGGTATGGTTAAGCAGGTACTTAGCGAATACAATACGGTAAGTAAATTAAATGATCCCATGGGTGTTTATATAATGTGCTTACAGTGTAAGGTGCATTAATGCCCGCTGGCAGGGCTGGGTGATTTACTGGTAAAGCAGTAAACTTATTGAGCTGGCCGCCACCTAATGTGGCGGCCATTTTTTTTGCTTTATGTAGTTCGGTACTGGCCGGCTATTGAAATAAAACCGGGCGATGGGTATATCACCCTGGCCACGGTCGCTATAGCCTTTCTATGATACGGTGATAGCGCAGTACGCAAAACATGTAGCCTACTGCTTTGCAAGCCGAACTAAAGCTGACCTGCCTTAGGGCATACGCTACAATGGCATTTTAATAGGCAGCGAACGCTTCAGCCTGCCGTACTACATGCATAACCAACTGTTTAACGCTATGAAACGATTCAACGAGCCCAACCACGCTACACCGGCTATTCAGCCACTTAGTCAGTCCGATAAGCAGCAGGTTAACGCCATCATCGATGAGTTACTACAACAGGCCAATAAGGCTTATAACGTGCGGTTCAAACGTCCGGCTATCAGCTGGCGACGGGCGGGGAAAAATGCCGGCAGTGCTAATCTGACTCAAAACAGAATTAACTTTAATCCGGTGTTATTTGCCCACAACCGTGAGGCCTTTTTTTCCCAGGTAGTCGTGCATGAACTGTGTCATATTCTGGTTCATCAGCATTATGGGCGGGTACGGCCCCACGGCCCTCAGTGGCAGAAGATGATGGAAGAAACCTTTGGGGTACCGGCACGGGTGACTCACTCATTTGACCTAACCCCTTTGCAGTTAACAACCTACGCCTACCGCTGCAAATGTGGGCCTGTTGAGCTGTCTGTGCGCCGCCATAACAAGGTTGTACGCCAACAACAAAGTTACTATTGTCGCCGGTGTAAGCAGACGCTAGAGCCTGTTTAGCGGCACAATTCTATTTAAGCCGCGTTGATAGATACCGACCAACCGATTAATGTTACCGACCAAATAAAAAAACAGGCCATCGCGGCCTGTTTTTTATGATTTTTTTGCGGGTTAACTTCAAATGAGGTTAATCAAACCACGACCGGGTAAAAACCTGATCAAGTTGTTCGTATGCCGATTTTAGTAAGGCGGCCAGTTCTTTATATTTCGGCTGAGATTTAAAGGAATGCACACTACACCCTTCCTGCTGAAGTTTGGAATGGATTTCTCTATACCAATTTTTAAGCGCCGGCGGCAATGCTTGATTAGAACGGTGGCCGAGCCATAATAGCCCCTGTAACGGCAAGCTTAAAAAGAACGCACCAATGGCGATAGTTTGCGGCAGATAATCCGCGCCAAAGGTGTTCAGTAGCATTGCACAAGAGACTACCGCTATAGGCGGCATTGTGGTAATCGCCAAACGCGTGGCAGAGATAACTTTGCATTCGGGGAAATAAGCATACAGCTGTTTTTTCATAGGCCAGGTATTCATATACTTGTGTCCCTGACGAAACATACTTATTACTGAAAGTGCCATAACTTACCTCTTACATAGCGTAACTGACGCTAAATCGAACCGCTAGATTATGCTGATAAAACAGACCCACCAAGAGACCTGAAACCGGTTAAATGCGCTCTTTGTAGACCGAGTAACCTACCCACCATACCGGGCGACCACAGCTTAGCCACCCTGCTTATTCAGCTAACTGTGCTATATAATACCAGTTTGCAAGAAGTATAGCTCAATCCTGTGATTAACAATATTGAAATGTGATTCTGAGATCTTGCATTTGCGTTATGGCTATTGAATGTGAATAATTCGCCCAAATAAAGACAAACACAAACTAACTCCCCTGCCCCAGGGGTGTAACTGGAGAACAATATGGCAGAGACCAGACATGTACGTCTGTTAATTCTGGGCTCAGGCCCGGCAGGCTATTCAGCTGCGGTCTACGCGGCACGTGCTAACCTTAATCCGGTATTGGTTACGGGCATTCAGCAAGGTGGCCAACTTACCACAACAACCGAAGTTGAGAATTGGCCAGGCGATCCTGAAGGGCTCACCGGACCCGATTTGATGGTACGGATGCAAAAGCACGCTGAGAAATTTAATACGGAAATTGTATTTGATCACATCAATAAAACCGATTTGACTAAACGCCCCTTTACCCTTTATGGCGACTCTGGCACTTATACCTGCGATGCCTTAATTATTGCCACTGGTGCTTCAGCTAAATACCTGGGTATGGAATCTGAAGAAGCGTTTAAGGGCAAAGGCGTATCTGCCTGTGCTACCTGTGACGGCTTTTTCTACCGCAACCAGAAAGTAGCGGTAGTGGGTGGCGGTAATACCGCAGTAGAAGAAGCCCTATATTTATCTAATATCGCTTCTGAAGTACACGTTATTCACCGTCGCGATACGTTCAGAAGTGAGAAGATTCTTGAGCAACGTCTTCGCGACAAAGCGGAAAACGGCAATGTGGTATTGCATCTTAATCGCACCCTTGATGAAGTGATAGGTGACGAAATGGGTGTAACCAAAGTACGTATTGCTGAAACGCAGGGCGAAACTAAAGAAGAAATTGATGTTATGGGTTTATTCATAGCCATTGGGCACAAACCCAATACGGATATTTTTGCCGGTCAACTTGATATGAAAGACGGCTACATTACGGTTAACAGTGGATTGCAGGGCAATGCCACACAAACCAGTGTGGAAGGTGTGTTTGCTGCTGGCGATGTATCAGATCATGTATATCGTCAGGCGATTACCTCGGCCGGTACCGGTTGTATGGCAGCCTTGGATGCAGAGAAATTTCTGGATGGCTCCCACGCTGACCAGTGGTAGTATCCGGCTAGCAATATCTCTTTAGGGGTATGCCGTTCCGGTAGCGGCATATCCTTTTGCTATATTGGGTATAGTTTACCTTAGCCGGCGATGTATTAGCCCCCTTGCCTCCTTCGACAACGCGCTTTATGCTACACCAAAGCGTATTCACGATACCCTGCCCCAGCTACTTTACATATCGGTATTCAACAACTTTATGATAGAACTACCTTACCTGGCCGAGAATACACCTTTTCCTCCTGTTAGCGAGGCCCTGAACGACCCTAATGGGTTATTAGCGTTTGGTGGTTCATTAAGTGTAAGGCGGTTGTTTGAAGCCTATTCTAAAGGGATTTTCCCGTGGTTTAGTGATCAGGAACCGCTGCTATGGTGGTCACCGGATCCTCGCGCCATCATCGAACCGGCACAATTTAAGGCGTCTAAAAGCTTACGGAAACTGGCGCGCCAGCAACGTCACACGGTAACCATGAACTACGCTTTTGCAGAGGTTATACAACAGTGTGCGAGTATTGCCCGCAAAAGCCCTGGCAGTAACAGGATTAGCCACGATACCTGGATCACCCAGGAAATGTTATTGGCGTATCAGCGCTTGCACGATGCTGGCATGGCTCACTCGGTGGAGGTGTGGGATGACCACAATAAGTTAGTTGGCGGCCTATACGGCGTGGCGGTGGGAGCGGTGTTTTGTGGGGAATCTATGTTCCATATTGCGCCAAACACGTCTAAGCTTGCAATGTACGCATTGGTAAAGCATATGCTACGTAATGAGCTGGCTTTTATTGATTGTCAGTTGCCCACAGAGCATTTAAGCAGTCTGGGCGCCAGTACATTGCGCAGAACTGAATTTATTTCGCGCCTTAGCCAGCATAATACCATGCTGGATAATAACGGTAGTATTTCGCCACGCTATCAACAGCATTGGCAGAAGCAGGTTATTACCCTATGAAGTTTGGGATTACACAAACCTTTAATTGCAGTTATCTGGAAGATGAGCATGAACAACTGCTGGTATACGCTGAAAAAGACCAGGATTTTTCCTGGCGCTATGGCCAGCTTATTCAAGCGGGTTTCCGGCGTAGTGGGGAACAAATTTATCGACCTCACTGTCCGGCATGCTCAGCTTGTCAATCTATCCGTGTATTGGTGACGCAATATGTGCCTAGCAAAAGCCAACGACGTTTAATTAAGCGAAACCGCCATCTGACTACGCGATTAAGCAGCCAGCCCGGCGAGGCGTACTATCCACTTTACGAACGCTATATCATCCAGCGCCATGCTGATGGTACAATGTACCCACCTAGCCGACAGCAATTCGATAGCTTTATTATGTGTGCCTGGAAAAAACCGGTGTTCATTGAAGCTTACGATGGCGAGACCTTAATTGCTGTAGCGGTCACCGATGATATTGATAACGGCAGTGATCATCAGGCCTTTTCGGCGCTATACACGTTCTTTGATCCTGACCCGGGTTATCACTCGTTAGGTAGCTGGATGATCATACAGCAGATAGAACACGCCAGGCAGTCTGGTAAAACATATCTTTATTTGGGCTATCAAATAGATAATTGTAATAAGATGAATTACAAACGCAAATTTGCCCCAAATGAACGTTTTTTGCAGAATAAATGGCAAAGTAGCGATAAAATTGATCTTTGAACTTTACACAGCGCGCTAGATTAGTTAAGGTCTGCGCGGCAAAATTTTGACTTACTGAGGTAACTGCTTTACATGGCAAAAGAAGATTCTATTGAAATGGAAGGTGTGGTACTGGATACCCTTCCTAACACAATGTTCCGCGTTGAACTAGAAAATGGTCACGTGGTAACTGCGCACATCTCCGGAAAAATGCGTAAAAACTATATCCGTATCCTGACAGGTGATAAGGTCACCGTAGAGATGACACCCTACGACCTGACGAAAGGCCGTATCGTGTATCGCGCGAGATAATATCAGTAAGTAAGAATCTTGACACCTGATAAGCAAAAACCCGGCTAATGCCGGGTTTTTATTTTATGGGTGCAGATGGTTATCTTACAAACTGAATCAGTTCGATTCAGTTTGCTCGTGTTGAGATGCTACACCAGAATAATCGAAGGTAAGCTTATCATCATCCAGGTCCACCTTCACATTACCGCCTTTAGCCAACTCGCCGAACAATAACTCATTCGCCAGTTCGCGCTTGATTTCATCCTTGATTAAGCGTGCCATAGGACGGGCTCCCATTGAACGATCGTAGCCTTTCTCGGCCAGGTATGCTCGAGCTTCGCTAGTAACTTCCAGCGACACGCCTTTCACATCAAGCTGAGCCTGTAATTCAATAATGAATTTGTCGACCACCTGAAGAATGATTTCAGAGTCAAGATGGTTAAACCAAATGATGCCGTCTAGCCGGTTACGAAACTCAGGCGAGAATATCTTATTGATCTCGCTAATCGCATCGTGGCTGTGGTCCTGTTGCTTAAAGCCGATAGATTTACGTACTGTTTCCTGTACTCCGGCGTTAGTAGTCATCACCAGCACAACATTTCTGAAATCCACTTTGCGGCCGTTATTATCCGTCAGCGTACCGTGGTCCATCACTTGCAGCAGAATATTGTAAATATCACTGTGGGCTTTCTCAATTTCATCGAGTAACACCACTGAGTACGGATTTTTAATCACAGCATCAGTAAGTAAACCGCCCTGGTCAAACCCTACATAACCAGGAGGTGCACCAATTAACCGGCTCACCGCATGGCGCTCCATGTACTCAGACATATCAAAGCGGACAAGCTCTACGCCCATGATTTTGCCCAACTGCTGGGTGACCTCCGTTTTACCTACCCCAGTTGGCCCAGCAAACAGGAAACTACCAATTGGCTTAGTTTCATTGCCCAGGCCCGAACGAGACAGGTGAATAGCGTTGGTTAGCGTCTCTATTGCCTGGTCTTGACCAAACACCATCATCTTGAGATCGCGACTCAGGTTTTTGAGCACTTCTTTGTCAGAGGCTGAAACAGATTTCTCAGGGATTCTGGCCATCTTGGCAATAATCTGTTCGATTTCCGCTACATTGATGGTCTTTTTCCGCTTAGACTGCGGTAGCAAGCGCTGGCTAGCCCCTGCTTCATCCATAACATCAATGGCTTTATCGGGTAAGTGACGTTCGTTAATGTACTTCGCAGAGAGCTCAGCTGCAGCTTGCAATGCTTTACGGGTAAATCGCACACTATGATGCTCTTCGTAACGCTCTTTTAGCCCCAACAAGATTTTAGTGGTATCACTTACACTGGGCTCAACCACATCCACTTTTTGAAACCGGCGCGCTAAAGCACGGTCTTTTTCAAAAATACTTTGGTATTCCTGATAGGTGGTAGAACCAATACAGCGTAGTTCACCGCTACTAAGTTTCGGTTTAAGTAAATTCGACGCATCCATTACCCCACCTGATGCCGCGCCTGCGCCAATGATGGTATGGATCTCATCAATGAACAGTATAGCGTGCTCGTCTTTACTGAGTTCTTTAAGAATAGATTTCAGACGCTTCTCGAAGTCACCGCGGTATTTTGTGCCTGCCAATAAGCCGCCTAAATCGAGTGAGTACACGGTACTTTGTGCAATCACCTCAGGGACATCGTCATTTACAATACGATAGGCCAGGCCTTCAGCGATGGCTGTTTTTCCGACGCCTGCTTCACCCACCAGCAAGGGGTTGTTCTTACGGCGGCGGCAAAGAATCTGAATGGTACGTTCAAGTTCTGAGTCGCGGCCAATCAGCGGGTCGATTTTACCTTCTTTGGCATGGCGGTTAAGATCGGTTGCATATTTACTTAACGCAGAGCCATTTTCATCGCCATCACTGCCTTCTTCGGTAGCATCGTTGTGACCTGGTGCTTCTTCGTCTTCTGCTTTACTCACCCCATGGCTGATAAAGTTGACGACATCAAGACGGGTAACATCTGATTTTTTCAGAATATATACTGCCTGTGATTCCTGCTCACTAAAAATGGCTACCAGCACATTAGCGCCAGTTACTTCGTCTTTACCCGACGACTGAACATGAAATACCGCGCGCTGAAGAACACGCTGAAAGCCCAGAGTGGGCTGAGTTTCCCGTTCACTGGCCTGGTCTTCCAGAATCAGCGGCGTGGTGTCTTTAACAAACTCAATCAATTCACTTTTGATTGCATCAATGTTGGCACCACAGGCTTTAAGGGCTTCCTGGGCAGAAGCGTTGTCCATCAATGCTAGTAGCAGATGTTCAACTGTCATAAATTCGTGGCGGTGTTCTCTGGCAAACACAAATGCTTCATTGAGTGTCTGCTCTAATTCTTTATTCAACATATCGCTCGCCCTATAGTTAGTTGACTTACGCCTGTTCCATGGTGCACATAAGTGGATGTTGGTGTTTACGTGCGTACTGATTCACCTGCATAACCTTGGTTTCAGCAATTTCTGCAGTATATATGCCACAAACAGCCTTACCTTGATAATGTACGGTTAACATAGTCTGATTGGCTTTCTCAGCGTCCATATTGAAAAAATGCACAAGTACTTCGACTACGAAATCCATCGGCGTGTAATCGTCGTTGTTTAACAACACTTTATACATTGGAGGCGGCTGCGTTTTCTTGCGCTGCGCTTCTCTGAGTTTTTCTTTTTCGATACTGATCGCGTTGTCTCTGCTCATAGTAATAGGATAGTGCCTTAGCGTATATTACGCTGAATTTTTTCGCTTAGATTAATTCTGCTAATTTACGCTTGACATTCAGTGTTTAAAAAATCTACAGTTTAGTTATGGCTATGTGAAGTGACGCATATAGTCATAGTTGCCCTTAAAACCTATTGTGGGGGCATAACTCTGTGAGTTCAAGGATTAAGAGGAAGTCGAAGTATGGCGGTTGGTAAAGTTAAATGGTTTAACAACGCAAAAGGTTTTGGTTTTATCGTCCCGGAAGACGGCGGCGAAGACATTTTTGCTCACTATTCAACCATCCAGATGGAAGGATATCGTTCGTTAAAAGCAGGACAGGATGTTACTTTTGAGGTTCAGCAGGGCCCCAAAGGACTCCACGCCGAAAATATCGGATTGCTTGACGAAGAACCAGAGCGTTAATACCTAACACCTTAATATCCAAAAGGGCTTTTCTCTGACATTTGTTAGTCAAAAGCCTTTTTTATGGGCGTCATCTGCCCGGTGCCCAGCCAGTTTGGACGCATTTCTTCTCATTATCCCCATTAGTAATGCCTGACTCCCCTAAGCCTATTTATTATTTGTAGCAATAGCCTTTCTACAGGCTATTTAACGGGTAGCTGCGACTAGTCATAGAATATTCGGTTATAGCCTGCATGAAGCCATCGCCCTGCTCACTATTTTCGTAGCTAACTTGTATCATCGGCCTACCTACCAGCAGGAAGGTTTCTGGCGTTTCGTACATGGTAAGGCCGGAGTTTTGCACTACAGCCTTTTACGGCCTGCTATGTAAGTCTTAAGAACGTTTTCTTTAAGTACTTCTGTGGGGGTCTTAGATATTTTTTATGCCCTGGCGTGACGATTAGTAGGAACTTCCATGGCTGCCTTCCAAGTTCGCGATATAGCTCTACTCCTATCCCTGGTCTGATGATTGGTGATAGCCATTTGTTGGTACCGGCACTCGGTAATTTGCTATGGGTGTCTTAGGGGCTATCTTCGGACCACCCCTTACCTTTTTGCGGTGGGTGTCTTGCACAGGTTTCTCTATAGCCTTTTGCGGTCTGCTAGGGAAGTCTTAAAAACGTCTCCTTTAAGAACATTCGTGGGTCCCTTAAATATTCTTTATGCACTGGCTGTCTTCCAAGCTCACGATATAGACATACTCCTATCCCTGGTCTGATGATTGGTTATAGCCATTTGTTGGTACCGGCACTCGGTAATTTGCTATGGGTGTCTTAGGGGCTATCTTAAGAACTCCCCTTACCTTTTTGCGGTGGGTGTCTTGCACAGGTTTCTTTGGAAGTTTAGGAACGTTTTCTTTAAGAACTTCTGTGGGTGTCTTAGATATTTTTTATGCCCTGGCGTGACAATTAGTGGGAACTTCCATGGCTGTCATCCAAGCTCGCTATATAGCTATACTCCTGTCCCAGCCTGGGGAGTGGTAATACCGATATGGGAGGGTCGCCTCTCGGTAATTTGCTATGGGTGTCTTAGGGGCTATCTTCGGACCACCCCTTACCTTTTTACGGTGGGTGTCTTGCAAAGGCTTGCTTTGGCTCATGTAGAATTTCAGTGAGAGTTGGCGAAGTTCAATGGCTATGGGCTGCCACTAATTTTGGGCCCTGTAAATGCGGGCCAGATTAGCTTGTCTCGTCGTTCGTTTGTGCAGGTTTGATTTGCCAATACATAACATTTCTACTGCTCGCTAGCAGTTAAAGAAAATTTTTATACTGCGCGCTGGTACAACATTTACCACGAAGAATTCGCAACGTAGTGCGCAGGCTTGGTGCAGATGCGCCATAAAGCGGCAAAATGCCTAACAAAAAACCCGGCGCGGGGACCGGGTTTTATACTCGTGGTTTTATTAAGGGATAAAGCCACTACATCAGGGGCAAACTTATCCTAAAATACCGTGCAATGTTTTGCTCGGAGACATGGCATTGTAAACCTTGTCTGTATCTGGATAGTAATAACCGCCAATTTGCTGTTCATGACCCTGGGTAGCATCAATCTCTTCCAGAATCCTGTCCATATTGGTTTCAAGTTGCTGTGCAATATCAGCAAATGTCGTAGCCAGCTCTTTATCTTCGGTTTGCGAGGCGACTTCCTGTGCCCAGTATAGCGCTAACCAGACATGGCTACCGCGGTTATCTAACTGGCCAGCTTTACGCTGTGGTGATTTACCATTATTCAGTAAGCTTTCAGTAGCACGATCTAACGCGGTACCGATAATTTTTGCTTTACCGTTACCATGTTTAATTGCCACATCTTCAAAAGATACCGCCAACGCTAAAAATTCGCCTAGCGAATCCCAGCGTAAGTGGCCTTCCTCTACAAACTGTTGAACATGTTTAGGCGCTGAACCACCTGCACCGGTTTCGTACAACCCGCCACCAGCCATCAATGGCACAATAGACAGCATTTTGGCACTGGTGCCTAATTCAATAATGGGGAATAAATCGGTCAGATAGTCACGCAGCACATTACCGGTAACAGAAATAGTATCTAAGCCCCGGATTGCCCGTTCCATACTATAACGAATAGCGCGAACCGGTGACATAATTTGAATATCCAGGCCGTTAAGGTCGTGATCTTTCAAATACCGTTGTACTTTTTCTATTAACTGGGAGTCATGGGCACGTTCTTCATCCAGCCAGAATACCGCGGGCATACCAGACTGCCGTGCACGGGTCACGGCCAGTTTTACCCAGTCCTGAATCGGTGCATCTTTGGCCTGGCACATACGCCAGATATCGCCTTCTTCCACATCGTGTTCCATCAGAACATTGCCGTCCTGATCGACTATCTGCACTTTACCGTCAGCTTCCATCTCAAACGTTTTATCGTGCGAGCCATACTCTTCTGCTTTTTGCGCCATCAGCCCCACATTGGGTACTGTACCCATAGTGGTTGGGTCAAATGCGCCATGGGTTTTACAAAAATTAATGGCTTCTTGATAAATGGTCGCATAGGTGCTTTCTGGAATCACCGCTTTGGTATCATGCGCTTTTCCATCCGGTCCCCACATCTGACCCGAATTACGGATCATCGCTGGCATTGAAGCATCGACAATGACATCGCTGGGTACGTGCAGATTAGAAATACCTTTGTCTGAATTTACCATCGCGATGGGTGGACGGTTACCATAGCAAGCATTGATATCGCGTTGGATTTCTGAACGTTGGGACTCAGGCAGGCTCTCAATTTTATCGTAAACACTGCCTAAACCATTATTAGGGTTGACACCAAGCTCATCGAACAGGTCGCCCCACTTATCAAACAGTTCTTTGTAAAATACTTTTACGCAATGTCCAAATACAATTGGATGAGAGACCTTCATCATGGTCGCTTTTACGTGCAGCGAGAATAATACGCCCGCTTCTTTGGCATCTTCAATTTGTTCTTCAAAGAATTCGCACAGCGCTTTTTTGCTCATGTACATGCCGTCGATAACTTCGCCAGCTAACAAATCAACCCGCGGCTTGAGGGTTTTTTTATTCCCCTGCTTGTCAGTAAATTCAATCGAGACATAACCGTCTTTATCTACTGTGGTAGACTTTTCGCTTGAGTAAAAGTCGCCACCGCGCATATGCGCTACGTGAGAGCGAGATGCCTGGCTCCACTCACCCATTGAATGAGGATATTTGCGAGCGTAATTTTTAACAGCTGTTGGCGCACGGCGATCAGAATTACCTTCCCGTAATACCGGATTTACCGCACTGCCTAATATTTTTCCGTAGCGTTCGCGAACATCTTTATCTTCATCAGTTTGCGGATCTTCAGGAAAAGCAGGTACCGCGTAACCTTTTGCATTAAGCTCTTTAATAGCGGCGCGAAGCTGAGGGATTGACGCACTGATATTGGGTAGTTTAATAATGTTTGCGTTCGGATCCTGGGTCAATTCACCAAGCTGTGCCAACGCATCGGGTACCTTTTGATCGTCAGACAGATAGTCAGAGAAGTTGGCCAGAATGCGGGCAGCCAGAGAAATGTCACTCAACTCGATATCGATGTCAGCTGCACCAGCGAATTTTTCGATAATCGGAAGTAACGAGTAGGTCGCCAGCATTGGCGCTTCGTCGGTCTTGGTATAGACGATAGTCGACTTGGCTTTGGTCATTATATACCTCAAAGTTTGCGGTAAACTTACCGTAATTAGTCCATTGGGTGCGCTACATCACAGGGTATATAAGCTCCCTGGAGAAGCGCGTCTACAGGCATTCTTATGACACGGTTTGTAAGGCTGACCCTGCAAGAATGTTCCGCCTCGACCCATGACAGAGTAACTTACGTTATATATCAGCAAACCGGGCAAAAAATGCCGCGTCCATTAGTATAAGGACGAAAAGCGGAGTTACAAGTCATACCATTGTCTTATCCTGCCGGATCGGTGGTTGCACCGACAAGATACTGACATACAACAAGGTTTTACGAATAGTCACCCGCGGGGCAGCCTCACCCGCGCAACTCTGGTAGACTTCGTTTCCAATGTTATCTGCCTGAGAATATTATGTCTGTCAGCCCACCAAGTATCGTCTTGTTTAATAAGCCTTTTAATGTGTTATCCCAGTTCACCGATGGTGAAGGCAGAAAAACTCTCAAAGACTATATCCCCATTCCTGAGGTATATGCTGCTGGCCGACTGGACCGGGATTCAGAAGGTCTGCTGGTGTTAACCAATGATGGTAAGTTACAGCATAAATTGGCTAACCCGGAAGCTAAAACCAGTAAAACGTATTGGGCCCAGGTCGAGGGCGTTCCGGATAACCGAGCTATTGACCGATTGCAAGAAGGCGTGGAGCTTAAAGACGGTATGACGGCGCCAGCCAAAGTACAACGTATGGCCGAACCCGATCTGTGGGCGCGAAATCCGCCGGTCCGTTATCGTCAGCATATCCCCACCACCTGGCTAAGTATCACATTAACCGAAGGCCGTAACCGACAGGTGCGCCGAATGACCGCCCACGTGGGCCACCCTACCCTTCGCCTGGTTCGTTACCGGGTGGGAAGCTGGACAATAGACGGGATTAATAATGGAGAGTACCTGCAATTTCAATTGTAATAAGATGGTTGAAAATAGCCTTAACAGCTGACTTTCATTGCCCTGTTAACCAGGTGCCAAAAGCGCTTATTTCTGCTAGAATTCGCGACCTTTAAACCAATAGCGCAATGAGTGAAGAGAAAACGGTGACAGAATCTACTTCCAGCCCCCAGGCCCCCGCAAAGCAAAAAGTGATCGTCGGTATGTCCGGCGGCGTTGACTCCTCGGTATCTGCCTACTTGCTGCAACAGCAGGGTTACCAGGTAGAGGGGTTATTTATGAAAAACTGGGAAGAAGACGACAATGACGAATATTGTGCTGCTGCAGATGATTTGGCAGATGCGCAAGCCGTAGCCGACAAACTCGGCATATATCTTCACACAATTAATTTTGCGGCTGAGTACTGGGACAATGTGTTTGAGTATTTCTTAGCCGAATACAAAGCCGGCCGCACGCCAAACCCGGATATCATGTGCAACAAAGAAATCAAGTTTAAAGCGTTTTTAGAGTTCGCTGCAGAAGACCTTGGCGCAGATTACATTGCCACCGGTCATTATGTTCAGCGGCGCTTGGTGGATGGCAAATGGCAGATGTTACGAGGCTTGGATACCAACAAAGATCAAAGCTACTTTTTGTATACGCTAAGTCATGAGCATATCGCTAAAACGTTGTTCCCGGTTGGCGATATAGAAAAGCCCGAAGTACGCCGTATTGCTGAGCAGCAAGGCCTTGTTACTGCAGACAAAAAAGATTCTACCGGTATTTGCTTTATCGGTGAACGCAAGTTTAAAGACTTCTTGTCCCGGTATTTACCTGCCCAACCTGGCACTATTGAAACGGCTGAGGGCCAACCGATAGGCCAGCACGAAGGGTTAATGTATCACACGCTGGGGCAACGAAAAGGTCTGCATATTGGCGGTTTAGCTGAATTTGGTGATGAGCCCTGGTATGTCGTGGATAAAGACGTTAGCCGCAATGTATTAATTGTTGGCCAAGGTGCCGATCACCCGCGCCTGTATTCAAACGGACTGGTGGCAAAGCAGCTGCACTGGGTACACCGTGAACCCCTTACCGCCCCTCTTAGCGCCAGCGTTAAAACCCGTTATCGCCAACATGATATTGCTTGTACGATTACGCCTACCGGCGATGATACCTTGCAAGTGATATTTGACGAGCCGCAGAAGGCTGTTACTCCTGGCCAGTCTGCCGTGTTCTATCTAGACGAGGTTTGCCTGGGCGGGGCTATTATTGAGAGTTATATTCGTTGATGCTGGATCCTAAAATAGAGCAACATCTGGCCCTGGCAGGCGTTTGCCAGGCCGCCGCATTGGTCAAACAGGTTGCCCGTAAGGGAAATGTCGATCACGATGCGTTTGAAGCAAGCCTGTCAAGTATTCTGGTTACTGAACCGGATAGCCCGCAACATGTGTTTGGTAGCCTGAGTAATCTTAAAATCGGCTACCAGACATTACTGGCGCAGTTAGCCGATAAATCAGGCAATAAAGATACTGAGTTAACCCGCTATATTGCTAGTATTCTGGGCCTGGAACGTAAGTTGTCGCGTAAGCCAGCTGCGCTGAATGAATTAAGCGAGCGCATATCGCATGTGCAACGACAGTTAGCTCATGTCAGTTTCGATAATGCGCAAATTGTAGGCTCACTGGCCAGTATTTATTCTGACATTGTTAGTCCGTTGGCTCCCCGTATCCAGGTAGCCGGTAATCCTGACCACTTACGCCAACCGGTCAATCAGCACCGCGTCAGAGCTTTGCTTTTGGCGGGTGTGCGCGCCGCGGTAATGTGGCGTCAAATGGGCGGTCAGCGACGCCAGATTTTGCTTAACCGTAAACGTATTGTAGATAGTGCTACACAAGCACTGCGATTAATTTAAATGTGAGGAGCATGTAAGGTGGAACTGTCCCAGTTAACCGCGATTTCCCCGGTAGATGGCCGCTACGCAAGTAAAAGCGAAGCATTACGGGGTATTTTTAGTGAGTATGGCTTGTTGAAATACCGTGTTCAGGTTGAGGTCCGCTGGTTACAGCTATTAGCTCAACATGAACAAATTAGCGAAGTTCCTGCCTTTAGTCCGCAATCTACTGCATTACTGGATACGCTAGTGGCCGATTTTTCGGTTGACGATGCGATGCGCATTAAAGATATCGAGCGCACTACCAATCATGACGTTAAAGCGGTGGAATACTTTTTAAAAGAAAAAGTCGCAAACAACAGCGAACTACATGCAATCAGTGAATTCATCCACTTTGCCTGCACATCTGAAGATATTAATAATCTTTCCCACGGTTTAATGTTAACCGAGGCCCGCGAAACGGTCATCCTGCCCTACTGTGATAAAATTATCAGCGAATTAAAGCGGTTAGCTAAAGAGTACCGCGATGTGCCGATGATGGCCCGCACCCATGGTCAGCCTGCTACCCCTACCACTATGGGTAAGGAAATGGCGAATGTGGCAATGCGCCTGATTCGTCAACGTGAGCAGATTGCAGCGGTTTCTTTACTGGGCAAAATAAACGGCGCTGTGGGCAATTATAACGCCCATCTCTCAGCTTATCCCGATATAGACTGGCACGATGTTGCGCAAACCTTTGTTACCAGTCTGGGGCTAACCTGGAACCCATACACAACACAGATTGAGCCGCACGATTACATCGCGGAGTTATTTGATGCAGTAGCACGCTTTAATACTATTTTGATTGATTTTGACCGGGATGTTTGGGGTTACATAGCCATGGGTCATTTCAAACAAAAAACAGTAGCAGGCGAAATTGGTTCTTCTACCATGCCGCATAAAGTTAACCCGATTGATTTTGAAAACTCAGAAGGCAACCTGGGCCTGGCAAATGCTATATTTAGTCATCTGGCCACCAAATTACCTATCTCACGCTGGCAGCGCGACCTGACTGATTCTACTGTATTACGTAACCTTGGGGTGGGTGTAGGTTATGCAGTTATTGCCTATCAGGCGACATTAAAAGGTATTAGTAAGCTGGAAGTGAATGAAGCCAGCTTGTTGGCTGAGTTAGACAGTAACTGGGAGCTGCTGGCTGAACCCATTCAAACGGTGATGCGGCGTTACGGAATCGAGAAACCGTACGAAAAGCTTAAAGAGCTTACCCGGGGCAAGAAGGTGAACGCGCAGGCCATTAGCACGTTTATCGATTCATTAGCCTTACCAGACAGTACCAAAGTTGAGTTGAAAAAACTGTCTCCGGCCAGTTATATTGGCGAT
The DNA here is from genome assembly GCA_003056425.1 of Alteromonas indica. Taxonomy (GTDB): domain Bacteria; phylum Pseudomonadota; class Gammaproteobacteria; order Enterobacterales; family Alteromonadaceae; genus Alteromonas; species Alteromonas indica. The sequence continues at coordinate 213,711 of PYVY01000007.1, read as the reverse complement.
GCACAAAGATTGGTAGATCAGTTACCTGAGTAGCCTTCAAGCAGGCTTATTTAGTTAGACCCACGGAACAGGGCCTATAATAAATACAGCACCGGGGGCCAGGTAATATTGCACCGGCCCTCTTATTTATGGATGACGTTACGCTGTGTATGTAAATGCTTTAAAATCCCAGGCGGGTATCACCCGCCTTATCACCAATATCAGTTTTGCTGCGTTAACTGCACTGGTTTCGTATTCACTATATTTAGAGTACATTGCGGGTGAAACCAGCACACTGGTATTGTCTAATTTCACCCTACACGCCGCGTTTTTTACTGCCACCCTATTTTTAAGTCGTCGTCATTCAGATACCGCGTTTCGACAGGTACGTGGATTATTTCTAATCGCATTAGTCTCGACCTTCACGACGACCTCAATCCTATGGCAACAAGAAAATGGCATGCAGTATTTTCTTCTACTTTCCATGGTTGGTTGTGACTACTTCTTTCGCCCGGATGAACCAAAGCTACAGCGACTGGCCGAAACGGGTTGTTTGCTAGCGTTTCTGGTAGCCGAGTTATTTATTGTTTTACCGCAGGGGCCGGTGTGGGAATCGATACGCTTCATGAATGGAGTAATTCTGGGGGTTGTCAGCTTGTTATTTTTACGTGCTATCCGCCGAAGCCATAGCCACGCCACCCATCACCGCATACACCAGGACAAGCTTATTGCCAGTTTGCTGCCCGCTGACCCGGACAAACCTGGCAGCTACTGGCAAATTGGTGAAACCCGTAAGCTGGATAATGTCAGTGTGCTATTTGCCGATTTACAGGGCTACACCCAACTAAGTAAAAAACTGAATGATGATGAAGTGGTAACCATACTGAACAACCTGTATCGCGAATTCGACCATATCGCGAATAAGTTTGGTGTAGAAAAAATCAAAACCAATGGCGATCAGTATATGGCTGCTACCGGCATCCCTATCACCCAACACGGGGGGCTGGCGCCGGTGGGCAATAATAGTATACGGCTATGTTATTTCGCCTTCGCTATTATTGATGTAGTCGCCAATCTTCGCCAGCGCCTGAATATCGATATTAGCATTCGTATAGGTATTGCTTCTGGCAGCGTCACCGGCGGAATTATTGGCCAGCATAAACCCTATTTTGATATTTGGGGTAAAACCGTCAACCTGGCAGCCAGGCTTGAGCAACACTCAATTCCTGATGTTATTACAGCCTGCCCTGCCACTGCCCGGATTTTACAAGAAGAGGTTACAGGGGCATTTTCAGCTGAACCCGCCCGCTGCCCGGATACTGAATATAGCGGCCACTATATTCAACGCAAAAGCGCCTGAATTTTTGTATAATGCCGTTATTGTAAAGACGACGGCAGCCTCCTAACAGTGCATAATTTACAACTCGATAAAGCTATTTTTCTACGCGATTACTGGCAGCAACAGCCTATGGTAATTCGTCAGGGGTTTCCCGGTTTCGACGATTTTCTTGATGAACATGATCTTGCCGGGCTCAGCGAGCTGGAGGAAGTTGATAGCCGTATTATTCAGTTTCATCAGCAACAGTGGCGCATTGAGCATGGCCCGTTTGAGGATTTTGAGGCTATATGCCAGGGCGCATGGACGCTATTGGTACAGGGCGTAGACCGCTATATAGACGAGGCGGCAGAGCTTATGGAAGCATTTAACTTTGTACCGTACTGGCGCATGGATGATTTGATGATCAGCTATGCTACGCCGGATGCCGGCGTGGGCCCACATCTGGACCAGTATGATGTATTCCTGGTGCAAGGCCAGGGCCGGCGTCATTGGAAGGTTGGCCGGCCGGGCAATCACGAGACACATTTTCCACATCCGCAGCTAGCCCAGGTGGCCCCCTTCCCACCGGTTATTGATGTGATATTAGAGCCTGGGGATATTTTATATATCCCGCCGGGTTGGCCCCATGATGGCGTCGCTCTAGATAATTGTTTGACGTATTCAGTCGGTTTTCGTGCCCCCGACCAGCGTCAGTTGGTGAACGCCTTACCGGATATTTTTGATGAGCAAAACATCCATAATGTGCGCTATAGCGATGCTACCCGACAGCCAGCCAGACATCCTGGACGGGTTACCCAGTCTGAACTAAGCACGCTTAAGTCAATGATTCTGGACGCTCTCAACCAGCCCCAGTGGGAGCAGTCGGTAATGCGACTGCTTAGCGATCAACAACTTCCTATACAAGTGCCCGCAACGCTGATTCAGCCACAAGCAGTTGTCGAAGCAGTAAACACGGGGGAGCGGGTGTGCCGTATGCCCGGCTGTCGACCATTGTTTTTAGACAATAAAGATACCGCAGGACTCCACTTTTTTATCAATGCAGAAGGCTTTACTTACGCCGGAGATAACACGGCACCTTTATTATCTTTACTCGCCGGTGAGCCAGTTAACAATATATTCGTAGAAACCTATAAGCCGGATGGTGCTTTTTTTGATCTTTTGGCTACACTAATTAACAAGGGCTATTGGGAATTAACGGACAATTCTTAAGTTGTTAGCCACTATCACGCGCAGGGAATGGGCATGACATAAGATGGGCGATAACTATGGCGTTTTTAGTAGAAAATGTAGACTGGAGCAGTGCCAGTCAGCGTTTAACCGAATTGCGGGAAAAAGTTTTTGTGCTTGAATGGCAAATGCCCCGGGATAGTGAATTTGATGAACATGACCATCGCGCCAGCCATATTATTATAAGCACCCCGGACAAACAGCCTATCGCCACGGCCCGTTTAACCGAGCATGGCGAGATTGGCCGTATGGCCATTCGTATTGGCTACCGCAATTTACCAGTGTATCGCTTATTGTTTAGCGCCCTGATAGCCCAAGCCAGGGTAATGAATGTTGCATCCGTTCGACTGTGTTGCGATTTAACCAGCGTAGACCATCACACTAAATTAGGTTTCACCCCTACCGGACAGGTATTTATGGAAGCTGGCATTGCCCGCCAGGTAATGACCTGTCCGATTAGTCGCTGCAAATTGCCTGATGTAACCCAATTGCATTAGTCTGTTTTCGGTTCCTTAGTGAGACTGAAGCCTGGTAAGTAAATGCTGCAAGGGGTGGCCAGGTTTAAAATTGTCTATTCTGGCTACCTGCGAGCGACACGAATAGCCAGTTGCCATGATCTGGTCTGGCGCATAGCGGCCTACCGCCTGCTCCCAGGACAACTTATAGATCCCTATCGAATTCGCTTTCTGCTTGGCTTCATGGCCGTAAGTTCCTGCCATTCCACAGCACCCAACCGCAATAATATCTACCGGTTGATTTACCCGGCCAAAAATTGCCTGCCAGCTTTTTTCACTGTTGGGTAACGCCGTTTTTTCCGTACAATGAGCAAATAGGGCTAGCGGTTTGCCATCGCTCGTGTGTTCAGCCGGCATGAACCACTCGGAAGGCAATTGGGATAGCCACTCCTCTACTGTATTAACGGTAAACTCACCCCGGGCCTCCCCTAGCGCCTTTACGTATTCGTCCCGATAGCACAGCACCAACGAGGCGTCTACGCCTACCATAGGGATGTTCAGGCTATTAAGTTGGTTAAGAAATTGCGCCGTATTTGCTGCGGTTTTAGCGAATTTGGTAAGAAATCCTTTTACATGTTCAGGCTTGCCATTTGGCTTAAAGGGAAGCAAAACCGGCGTAACACCGAGCTTGTGTGCCAGCGCTACAAAATCTGCAACCAACTCCGCTTCGTAATACGAGGTAAACGGATCCTGCACTATAAGTACGTGTTTTTGCTTTTCTTGTGAGGTCAGCGCACTTAGCCTGGATAAATCAAATTGCTGGACTTGTTCATCTAAGCGTTGCTTCAAAGGCGGTGCTGATAACAAAGGCATATCCACATAGCCCGCCGCTTTTTGCATCGCCCGATTAAACCAGGTTTGACGCTGGAAAAAATTAATAAATTTAGGCATTTTGGCCATTTGCGGGGCCATTTGCTCAATATTGGCTACCAGGTAGTCTTTTAGTGGTCGGCTATATCGTTGGTAATATACGGATAAAAAGCGCGCCCGAAAATCCGGAACATCCACTTTTATAGGGCACTGACTCGAGCAGGATTTACACGCCAGGCAGCCATCCATTGCCTCAAACACTTCATGAGAAAAATCAGACTGCTGACTTCGGCTGTTACGCCATTTAGCCAGCCAGGAATGCGTGAACTGGGTGGCGCTAAGCTGTCCGGTATTTACCCCCTGTTCTGCCAGCAAGCGTAGCCATTCACGAATGAGGCCGGCCCGGCCTTTGGGACTGTGGCGTCGATCGCCGGTAATCTTAAACGACGGGCACATCGGCGACGTTGTATCATAGTTAAAACACAAGCCATTACCATTACAGTTCAGGGCCGGTTGGTAGGCTTCTTTAAAAGACACCGGGATCTGACGGTCGTAGGTAGCTCGCTTGACATCCGCCACCCTTACCAGGGTATCGGTACTGTTCAGCGGCGTACAGATTTTACCGGGGTTCATTTTATTGGCAGGATCGAAAACGCCTTTGATTTTGCGTAATTCGGCAAATAACATCTCGCCAAAAAATTCGGGACCATATTCACTGCGATAGCCCTTGCCATGTTCCCCCCACATCAACCCACCGTAGCGGGCTACTAGCGCAACGACTTCATCAGATATTTGATGCATAAGCTGTTCCTGCGCCGGATCAGTGAGATCCAGCGCAGGACGGACATGGAGAACCCCTGCATCGACATGTCCGAACATCCCATATTGTAACTGATGGGCATCCAGCAAGGCGCGAAAATCCATTATAAAATCAGCCAGATTTTCTGGTGGTACGCCAGTATCTTCAGCAAATGCTATAGGTTTTTTAGGCCCATCGGCCTTACCTAATAAGCCCACCGCTTTTTTGCGCATGGCATAAATTTTACCAATGTCCGCTTTGTCATGGGTAAGCTGGAAACCTATAACGCCGTTATTGCCCTGTTGAATATCCGCTTGCAACTCTTTTTCTAATCGGGCAATTTGCTGTTCAATTTCCTGCTGGTCATTGCTGTTATACTCAACCATATTGAGCCCCAGCAGGGTTTTATCAGGAACATCCGTAATAAGGTCGGCAATGGAGTGCCAGACAATATCTGTTTTTGCCAGGTTCAATACTTTGCTATCTACTGTTTCTACCGAGGTAGCCTGGGCAGCGATCATGCGCGGTGCATGACGTAAAGCAGACTCAAAACTATCGTATTTTATATTCACCAAAGTCGTATAGCGAGCAATAGGGGTGATGGAAAGCTTCGCTTCGGCGACAAACGCCAATGAGCCTTCCGCGCCTGTTATCAGGCGGCTGATATCGATTAGCTGATTGTCCGCATCGTATGCATGTTCCAAATCGTAACCGGTCAGAAAGCGGTTCATACGCGGAAATTTAGCTAAGATAGCCTCGCGCTTATCTACACATGTGGCTAATACCTGGCGCATAATGCGCGCTAATGTATCACTGCCCGCAGCGCACCGGCGGGCCTCTGCTACCGATACCGGAGTAGTTTGCAGTAATTCGCCGTTGGCCAGAACCGACGTCAGACCCAACACGTGGTCACTGGTTTTGCCATATTTGAGTGATCCCTGCCCCGAGGCATCGGTACTGATCATTCCCCCCAGGGTTGCCCGGTTACTCGTTGAAAGGTCCGGTGAGAAGAAATACCCAAAAGGACGCAGCGCATCGTTAAGGGCATCTTTCACCACACCGGTTTGAACTTTAACCCAGCCTTCATCAATATTAATCTCTAATATCTGATTTAAGTGGCGCGATAGGTCCACCACAATTCCCGATGTCAGGCTTTGGCCGTTGGTTCCCGTGCCGCCGCCCCGCGCCGAAAATTTAACCTCGCTGTGCTGATTTGCCAGTTCGCCCAAACATTGTAAGTCGCTCACCGATGTTGGATAAACCACCGCCTGCGGTATTTTCTGGTAGACAGAATTATCCGTTGCCATCGCCATCCGACTGGCGTAGGTGTATTCAATATCCCCGTTAAATGCACTGCGTGCCAGTGCATCCAGGTAGGTCCGGTAGGCCTGCGACAAGGTATTTTCTAGGGCAATGCGTGGCAAATTCAACGACTTAACTCCGTACTTCATTATGCTATCTAGTATACCCGTGTCCCCTTCACGGCTCTAGGTAAAATGCTGCTTTCTTATACCAAATTTTTGTAACGTATGACCCCGACATATTCCCTTACATTCTGCTACTGGTATTTGCATTTAGGTTTACGCTAAGGTCAGTATGGATAACTTTTTCACGTGTTGGATAGTGATGAGAATAATTAGATTAACGGTGGGCGGGCTACTTTTTATCGCCGGCATCGTACTGACATTGTTACCCGGCTCGATCTTACTGGTAGTGAGCGGGTTGGTTATACTCAGCTATGATTGGCCGCGGGCGCGATCCTGGCTAGGGTATTGCCAACGTTCCATGCGCCATAGTGCGCTTAAAATTGATCGGTACTTGCTAGCCCGCAAATTACGGTAAGCCAGGTTATGATACTGTGCTGGCGCCAGGTAGCGTAAAGTCCTATAGGTTACTTTCAAGCATTTTGCCCCTGCGCAAGATAGTGCTCAGCCCTTATTAATGGATATAAAGGTTTAATTTACAGCAAGGATGCCGTCATGCTTAGTGTTAACGGACTTACCAAAGCTTATGCTGGAAAAACAGCGATAAGCGATATCACTTTCACTGTGCAGCCTGGAGAGGTGGTTGCCCTGCTTGGCGCTAACGGTTCAGGTAAAACAACTACCATTCAGTCTATTTGTCGTCTGCTAGAATGGGACGATGGCGATATCATCCTAAATGGTGCATCTAAACGGGCTAGCCCGGGTTTTCAACAAAATATCGGTGCAGTATTAGGCGGTTGCCGTAATACAAACTGGCGGCTTACAGCAAAACAAAACGCCGACTATTTTGCCCGTTTGCGTGGTGTCACGGGTAAAGATGTTCAGCAACGTATCTGCGCTTTACATGCCGCGTTAGGGTTAGACACCTACGCAGACAAAGAAGTCATGAAGCTGTCTACTGGTAACAAGCAGAAAGTGGCGCTACTGTGTGCGTTAAGCTACCAGCCTGCTTATGTGATGTTGGATGAGCCCACATTGGGGCTAGACTTCACTACCATCGCTGAGTTACAGAAAATCATTGAGCATCAGTCACAACATTCTGCGCAAGGCTTTTTAATCACCAGTCATGATTTAGGCTTTATTGATAAAATATGTTCAAAAGTGGTGGTGCTTGATGAAGGAAGATTACTCTTTAGCGGCAGCTTTCCAGACTTAAAGGCCAAACTTTTTACTTATGAGTTTGCCTTGCGCCTAAACAATAACGCCGATTATAAAACGATTCTTGAAACGTGCTGGCAGGGACGTTATATCCATCAGTTGATTGACAATAAATTAATCGTTAATTACGAAGCTGCCGAGCAATGTTTGCCCACAATGCATTTTTTACATCAACATAGGCTTACCCCGCTCGAGCTTACTATTACAATGTTATCAGCTGAAACAGCCTACCAAACTTTACTTAATCAGAAGGCGTCTGTATGAGCCTGCACCTGCTGGTTAACGAAACTCGCCTGCAATATTACGAAATGCGCCAGTATTGGTTTGAAACGGTGAGCGCCCTCGCCTTCATGACCGCCGTGTTTATCGGGTTATTTTACGGTGTTAAAAGTTTTATCGTGAATCAACAAGATGCTAGCAGCCTTGATGGCTTACTATTTGGTTTTATATTATGGAGCTTTGCCAGTAGCGCTTATGGCTCTATTACCAAAAGTGTTATTGAAGATACGCAGAAAGGCTACATTGAGCAGCTTTTTTTATGTCCAAAAGGCTTTGTGCGGGTGATGTTATGCCGCGCCACTATTGAGGCGCTAAGTGGTCTTATTATCATGACGATAATCGCGTACCTTAGCATGTGGTTAACCGGTAACTGGATCACATTGCACCTTCCCATGCTATATGGCATTTTACTTTTAGCCGCGCCCTCCCTGGTAGGTTTAGGATTGATGGTAAGTGGCCTGGCATTAATGTTTAAACGCGTTTCCACCATCAGCGCAATGTTGACCCTTGCGCTGATGGGCTTGGTGGCACTAGACGGGCTGCCCTTAAATCTATTTTCCCTGCTACCCTTTGTTGCGGGCAGTTCTTTAGCCAGGCTAGTGGTACTAAACCATCAACCACTCGAGCTAATCGATATCCTGATAGTCGCCGGCAATTCCGCGGGCTACCTATTCGCTGGTATTTTGATCTTCACCTATTGCGAAAAAAGAGCGAAACGCCACAACCTGATAGGACAGTATTAGCGAAGTGGCGTGCGGGGAGTTCGATTAAGTCGTTACCAAGATGAACCGTAGTTTAATTTTCAGGGCCTAAACAGCATTCTCGTATATTTGTTTTTCTCTATGACTAAACCCAAGATAATACAAGCCACCACTCCGCAAATAAGAGAAAGTACAGCAAGTGCTGATAACGGTACAAATGCGCCAAAATACTTAGCTAATTGGGGATAGATATTCGCTATTAGATAGAAGTGGAATATAAGAATATAAAGGCTATAGCGACCTGCGTAAGTAAAACATCTCTTAATAAACGTACTACCACAGATAAGCAATGACAAAATCAATAGAATGTAGATACCTAAAAATGATAACAAAATTGATAAAAAAGGTAATTCTATAATACGCAAATTTAGATCGATCAGCGTATTAAACCCGTATGAAAAAACGAAAAATACCAGACAAGAAATATAAAAATATATCTTGTTTACCCTTAAACCTATTACAATATTTTTAAAAGAATTACCCATTAAAAAGAATGGTATAGTAATAAATAGCAAATCTATACTGAATGGGAGGCCCACTATAGGAATATCATAAAATAAGAAAGTAACACTGTGCCAGTCTAAGTATAAAACTCCGAGCAATAAACTAAAGGCCGACAGGAGGATCGTATATCGTTGGGTAAAAATAAAATTAATATTTTTTTTAACTATATAGGCGGCGACATACACTACGAAAAGATGAGGTAAGAACCACATAGGTACCCAGACTAACGTAGAACCTGTTGCGTAAATAACACCTAAAAGTAAAATAACATCAATATCTCTAAAGATTATATAGAATACAGTAACGACCAATGAGATAAAGAAGTATGGCTTCAATAATGCCTGAAACTTGTTCATAGCAAAGATCGAAAAACTAGCTTTATAACTAAAGAAAACACCGGATATAAAAAAGAAAAAAGGCATTCTCACTACGGATAAAGCGTCCATTATATCCGAGTAAAATAAACGTAATTGGCTATGATAAATAGCGACCAAAATAATAGACACACCCTTAGCTACATCTATATGGTCGATTCTAGGACGTGATATCGATAAATCCATTTATGTCATCTTCCAACTATAGCGGCAAAGGGTTCTTTATCATATTACTTGAACCTTTATACGATATAATTCTAAAAGGAGACCCGACGACCACAGCATTATCAGGTACATCTTTATTAACGAGGGTATGAGCACCCACAGTTACATTATTACCTATTTTAACATCACCTAATATACAGGAACCTGTTCCTATATAAACATTGTCACCAATCTGAGGATATTTATCATTTACCCCTGCTATTGTGACATTGTGTAAAGCTGTAAAGTTAGCACCTATTTTCACTCCGGGTCCCCAAGTTGTGCAAAACACATGGTGGATTCGAAAACCAGGCCCCATACTACATCTAAAATTAATATCAGTTGTGTATATGATTTTCGCTAATGCGTATAATAATTTACTTATTATATTTATAACTGGAACATTAGCTGTCGAAGACGCAAAGCGAAGAAAAATTGCGAATCTGAACCCCTTATATTTTAAAAAGCACTTAAAAAGTGAAGTAATACGTTTATTCCCTTCCCATCTATACACATCAGAAAATATTAATTTCCACATATCAAGCTTCCAAAGTCTCATTAATTAAATTTAAATATTTTTCAGATACTACTTTTTCAGAGAAATCGCTAGCTCTGCGAAATCGCTCTGAGTAGGTAGTGGAAGGGGTTTCTATCTCTTCGCGAATCGCCCAAGCGATCGCTTCGGCGTTCCCGACTTCTGTCAATCTACCAAACCGCCCAGATTCTAAAATTTCACTGGGCCCGCTTCTGCAGTCCGTAGAGACCACGGGAAGTCCAAAAGCTAGTGCTTCTACGATGACATTTCCAAAACCCTCCCATGCTGACGACAATACAAAGATATCAGCTTCACTATAGTATTTGGCCATATCCGACTGGAAGCCCTCAAACGATATGTATTCAGTTATACCTAACTTGTCGGCCAACGCTTGCAACATGTTAAATTCCGTCTCATCATGCACGCCACCCACTATAGACAGACGTAAATTCGTCTTTTGTTGGACCAACAAAGATATAGCGTTTAGGAGAGTGGAATAGTCCTTTTGAGGAGTAACACGGCCTACCGCAAGTAAATTAAGTATCTTGCCAGAAGACGCCGGATTGTTACTTATCTCGAACGAGGGGGAGCCGTTAAATCGAACCGGGTTATGAATAAAAGTACATTTAGATGATGGTTCTACAATTTTCAACAAATCATTCATTACACCCTCAGACACAGAAAGTACCTTATCTGCCATCGGATAAACATACTTAAAAATAGTATTAAGCTTAAGCCGAGAAAATCGAGACTTGTGTTTGAAATGATCAACAATAGAAGCATGCTCAGAAACAATAACCTTAGGTTTTACAGAGGATAGCTTTGCTGAAATAATCGTAGCTGCGTTTGTATCTGGATATGCGGAAATAATAATATCCGGCTTATACTCATTTACAACACGCATAAATGGTAAAATACTAAATATAGTTCTATTTACTTCAAGGCTTTTTTTATCAAAATCTAACGCCGTTAAAGTTTCAAACGATGAGCCACCTTTTCTATCTGTAACAAATAAAATTTGGTGGTGTTCACGCCACTCTTTCGCTAAAGATATGAAAACCTGTTCAGCTCCGCCAAATCCCATATAGGATATTCTAAAAATTATTTTCATTATTTTTTAACCTTAAATGAGATGTAATATAGAAGCGGAAAGAGGTTAGTCATAAATTTTCTTCGGTTCAAGAGACCATCTGAGTGCATCTTATAAACAGCTAAGGGAGAAAGTCTGTTACTCCACAAAAATTTAATAAAGGGAATTAAAGACTCCTTGCGTTTATAGGCGGAATGAAACATATAGAATAGATGTGCCTTCAACACCTTTCCTTCAGTACTGTTAATATCAAGTCTGCCATCTAGAAATTCTTTAATAACTAGACATTCGTCTACTGTAACTTTTGTTATTGCACTGGAATGGCCCATACGATATAGGTAAAGGTATTCCCCGGTATTATAGACTTTTTTCGATTTACTATATAAATTGAATAAATAAATTAAATCTTCGCAATAACGAATATTTTCATCAAACTTAACAGACTTTGCCAGAGAAGATCGAACCAGACGGCACATAATTAACCAAGTAAAAGCATAGATAGAGTTTTTCAACGACTCACTTGAGTCAGATAAGCCTTTTTGTGAAAACGTAACACTGGATTTATTAATAGTCTCATTTTCCTTTACTTTAAAGGTAGTCAGAGAAAATTCATAAATATCTGTATCTATATCTTCTTCTATAAGCTCAAGTAAATATGTTAGATAATTATTGCTAACCAAATCATCCGCGTCGCAGAAAGTAATATACTCTCCTATAGCTAAATCCAAGCCAGCATTACGAGCTGCACTTACTCCAGCATTAGCTTGATACCTATACTTTATCGTGCCCGTAGTAATATACTTAGAAAACTGATTATTAAGAATCGGCTCTATAGGCACATCTGAGCCATCATCAATCACGATAATTTCGTAGTCATTATCTCTATTCGTACTAGAAATTATGGAACCCAGCGTATCAATAATCGTCTCGTTAGCATTATAGGATGGAACTATTATACTAATTTTCATCGGGGACTCTTTTATCTTTAAGAAAAAATACTGAATTCCGAACAGAGGAAAATGGGTGGAAGAATATTAAGAAAATCTGCTTTAACACCGTAACGAACATAAAGCGAGTCTCCTTAAATATTACATAGGCCAAAAAATCGGCTAAAAAATAGGCTGAGACTGAAATTATAGGAATTATAATTAGGCCATACTTTTGAATAAAAAATATAGAAAAACTAATAGAAAAAGCGGCGGTCAGTAATGTTTTTATTAGTTCTACTGATTGCAACCCCTTTAATATAAGAACTCTAGAAAATAAAGCGCCTAGATACACAAATACTGACTTCCAAATAAGAATTTTCAGTATCAATACAGATTCAACATAGGCGTCACCAAAAAAGTTTAATATAATAATATCAGCCAAGAAGTAAGTTAATATGCTCCCAGAGATACCTACATACAAAAGAAGCCTTACAATATTATTTAGATAGTATCCATAAACATCTCCGGCGAATATTTCATTGGTAATATTCTTAAAATAAGAAAAAACGAGGATATGCCCAACAAACGCTACTTGGCTAACTAGCCTAACAGCTGCACTATAGATACCTACATCTTGTGCACTTAGGAAATGCTCTATAATAATCATATCCATATACATGAATAGGGGGAGTAGCGCTGATGATATGATAAGTAAATAGGACTCTCTAAGTAAGAACCTAACTCTGTTTTTAATTTCTACGATATTGAGGCTGTAACTCATCGAACATCCAGTTGTTCTCAAATATGCGGTTACTAATATTAACTGAGAACTCAATGAGTAAACTAATAGATATTGACAAGCATATATGAAATCAAGGTCTAGGAAGAGTACGACGAAGATAAATATCACCGCAATAAACCTAGATAACATAGTAGCGATTGATAGATACTTAGGATTTTCAAGCGCCTGAAAATAGAGCCTCAGGCTCGTCGACTTACCAAAAAAGCTCGCGCTAGCCGCAGCAATTATTAATGGTAATAGTAAATTGTCTGGGGTATCACTAGCATGCCCTACTAAATAGACTAAACCAATAAAAACTATAAAACCTAAAAATCTTATTAATATAACTGAAGCTAGAAGACTATTAACTTGCTTAGTTTTCACGAACTCTTTCATTATTATATTGTCCATACCAAGTATAAACAAGAAAGAAAATACGCTTACCACGGACTGAACGTAAGAGAGATGCCCCATATTCTCGGGACCATAAGTCCTGGCAATAAAAACTGTACTGATTATTCCAAATGCAATAGAACTTAAATTATCGACTGAAAATAGAAAAATCTTTTTTAATTTACTCATTCTTACTACTAACCCACTTACTCTTAAAATTATCCATAATAGCTAATGGCGTTGTAATACAATGAATCCTGCTTCAGAACTTTGGGGGAAACCTGAGTAATAACTATACCTGAGATATTTGCATCGACTTTGTTCAATCTTTTAATGGATTCTTTTATTTCAGTGACTTTCGTATGATTAGATTGTGCACAGAGAACTGTACGATCTGTAAGCTTAGTTAATACTAAACTATCAGTAACCGCTAAGCATGGTGGTGAATCTACCACAACATAGTCAAAATTTTCTTTGAGGTAAGCGAATAAACGATGGATTTGCTGACCTGCTAACAGTTCAGGGGCGTCATCACAAGCATGCGCGACCGCAAATAGTTCAATGCCTTCAATGCCGTCAACTGACCTCGGAACTAACGAGTTACTTGTACCTTTTAAATACGCCTCGATGCCAGGTTGGTCATTGGCCAAGGCTAACTTATTGAGAAGTGTGGGCTTTCTTAAATCGAGTTCAACTAAAGCGGTCTTACCGAGTTGGCTCATTACAGTCGCCAGGTTTAAACTAAATACTGACTTACCTTCCAACGGATTGGAGGAAGTAACTAAAAAGCTATGTGATAGATTAGGCGTATCCGCCAGAAATAAATTTGTTCTTATAGATTTGAAGCTTTCTAATAACTCAGGTGAGTTATTGGCATTTCTAGCAAGAAACTTGACTTTGCTATTTTTCGATAGGTTTTTATTCTTTATAGTGAAACCTAGCAAAGGTACGGACAAGTACTTTTCTACATCATCAGGGCTTACTATTACAGACTTGAACATATCCAAAGTAATAATAAGGACAGATATAAAACCAAAAGAAATCACTAAGACGCCAAGAAGGATAATAGACTTAGATATACCGCTTGGCCGTGCAGGTAGACGTGCATCATCAATAACTTTAACATTAGAAATGTCGTAATTCTCAGATATATTACTTTGAGCAAGTTCTTTCAGATAGGACTCATAAATAGCAGCATTATTTGCAACCTCGCGCTCCATTCTTTTGAGAGCAAAGTTTTTCTTTTGTATATCTATTAACTCTTTATTCTTCTCTGAAATTAGTGCCTTTATATTTGACAACTCTTCTTTTGAAGACACATAGTCGATATTTATACTTTTTACTATCTTATCGACTTCACTATCCAGACTAGCGTTGGCGCTCTTCAAATCGGCTTTTAGCGCAATCATCTTAGGATGCTTGTTACCGTAACGATCATCTAGCTCATCAATTTTTCTAGAAATAGAAACTGTTTCTGCCACAATATCCCTGATGATATCGTTATTAATAACAATTGATAGAGAGCGAAAAGAGCTTTCCGGATTAGATGATATTTCTTCTACGCGATCGTGTAACTCCCTAATCTTCGAAAAGGAATTCTGACTTTCTATCAGTTTTTTATTGAGGTTTTCTAGCTGAGTATTAGCAGAGTATTCCTGCTGATTGGTATTTACTAAATTATTTTTTAGGGAAAAACGTCTTAATTCATCTTCGGAAGTATTCAGCTTTAGCTTTATATCATTTAATTGATTATCCAGCCAATTACTTGTCTCAACTAGCTTTTCGTTTCTATGTTTTAGGTTATACTTAATATATTCCTGAGCAATCGAATTAGCGATTTCATGGACTTTGTGCTGTAATACCGACTCTACACTAAGCGTTAAAAGTTCAGTTCTATCTCCGCCTTCAACTTTTAAGTTTTTCTTCAAATCATTAATAATAGAATACTTTTGCTCTTCATAGTTTTTCTTTTCCCTTTCCCTTTTAGTAGAGAAAAATGAAAGCAGACTATTATCATCTTTACTCTTTTGAAAAACAATATACGCATCAACAAGATTTAAGTTTTCTACAACTCTTCCAAGAATAAGATCTGAACTAATGATGTCTCTCTGTGTTTGATAGTACATTGAAATTAGTTGAAAGTTTGATAGTGAACGACTATTGCTTTCTATCACGCGAGGATCTCGCGGTATTTCAATATTAAGAGTTGTTTTAGCAGTATAGATTGGCGTTTTATTACTTAATACTGATACTGCTATGACCGAAACGGTCATTAAAAATATAGCTATTACTAGCTTTTTTTTCCATAAAATATCTATGTATTTTTTAATCTCTATTTTTTCGGCTTCCTGCCGCTTTTCAAAATCAATCATCGTTTAATCTCAGAAAAATCTTTCTTTTACAACAATAACATCACCCGGCGAGACGCTATGATCCAGGCTTCCATCAGCGACCACAGTTTTCTCACCATTATTTTTTATAGTGATCTCTTCTTTGTCGGCCCTTTCGGTGAAACCACCGGCTAATGTGATAGCACGTTGAACTGTCATCCCCTTTCGATAGTTATATCCACCAGGGTTTTCCACCATTCCATCAATGTAGAATAATCTATATTCTATAACCGAAATGGATATATCAGGATTTTTTAGAAAGCCTTGGCTGTAAAGAAATTTTATCTTACTTTCAGCCTCAGCTATCGATAACCCTGCTATTTCAACCTGTCCAATTAATGGCATGGGAATATCGCCTGTAGTGGATATCCTTACGCTTTCATGTGAAAGGTCGATTTCATTGAATACGATAACTGATATTATATCGTCAGCACCTAATGTAAATTGGTCCGCCTGACTCTTTAGACTAGTAAATATAAATACCGTGCTAATTAAATAAATTAAAAAACTTCTCATACCGACCTCTATAGGTTATAGGATAGCTAAATAGCTATAAAATCCACTAACCTTTGGATACTCGGGGAATTGAGACCTTTCGGCTTTTCTAATGTTCGACGTTTTATAATAAGTTCTTTTAATTCTTCATAGCTTTCAGCTACGTAAACCCCCGAAACTCCGCGGAAAGAGTCTACCGTGTCCTTTTGGTGGTCGTTGCGATGTTCGCCTAAAGCTGCGACACGAGGAACTATGATGATGGGCTTTGAACGTTTTATAGCAGTTATGATAGTACCCATTCCGGCATGTGAAATAATGACTTCACAACTGTCTAGTTTATTGTCCATTTCATCTGGAGGTAGCAGGCTCACAGTTTTAAGGTTGTTTGCACTGATTTTGGAGTTTCCGACCTGAGCCTCTATCTCAAGCTGCAACTCGCTGTTTACCTTGTCAACCATTCCAACTAAACGGTCGAATGGTAATTGAGTACCTATAGTTAAAAATAACATTTAGATTAGTCTTCCGTGATATTCTATGTCGTTGTGCTCACAGACGTTTTCCCACTGCGATAAAACGGTTATCCCAAATATTTTGGCCAAATTCCCAGACAAAGATAGTTTATTTGAATTCGCGACACTATCTATCCAGATAGTTCTTACCCCATAGAGCTTAGCTATTAATGAAAATATTAAACCAGGAGCTGCGCCGGTCGTTACGACTACCGAGGGCCTTTCCGTCTTGAGTATTTTAAATGATTTATAGCCTACATATAGTGACTTCCAAATATCAGTACGACTAAAATCGGATATTGCGTAATACTTCTCGCCTTCCATAAAGGAAGGCTTAGAGCTATATGTCCCTATAATTACTCGCTTCCATCCGACAAGTTTATCACTAAGCAAGCTAAGTTGAACAAAGTGACCCCCTGGTGACGCGACTAATATTATTTTTTTCATTTAAACCTCTATAGGATTTATATTTAAGTTTTTAAACGTTACTTCGTTTTTACCTTTTACTGTAGGCCCATTATAGATTCCAAATTTGAAATAGTGATAGTACCTATTGTGCATAGTTCTATCTTTAAAACTGAATTTCATATTGTCTATACCAGTTCTACACTTACCGGATATCGCACCGTCCTTGCTAAATATCCACTCTATTTCTACGGCGCAAAAAATTGTAGAACCAAGACGTATATCCATGTCTATATAATTTTTTTCGCTTTTAAAATACAGTTTGTAACCTTTCTTATAATCAATTCCAAACGAGAGCGGCGGCGGTCTTTTTGGAAAAGATGACCATGTTTCACCTAGCTCTTTATTTGGCTGGTCGTGCCATTGGGCTACTATAAACCAGCTATTATCTTGCGTAATCGTTTTCTGAGAAATCTTATTAACAGTTAGGGTGAATATATATTTAACTTTGCTACCTAATTCAAAACGGTCAAATATTGCGACTTCGCTACGATAGCCGTTATTTATTTTAGTAGAGGCTTCATTTAAATAAAACTTGATACGGCTATCGTCGACTTTGATACCTTCATCTTGCGACTCAAAGTATATTCCGCCGGTCCCGTTGTTGTAATTTATAGCACTGGCGGTTTTACTTTTTACATCTTCACTAGCGTTAACAAAGCAGGAGATAAGACAAATGATTAAAATGGATGATGTTTTCATGCTACCTGATCATAAATATGTATGAGTTTAGGTATACTTATAGTATGACAATATTCATTTTCATAGAGAGCTTTAGCATTTTTCGCGATATTTTCAGTTACTAAAGTATCAGTTGAGATAACATTAATCGCCTCGACTATCTCTTTTATGTTACCAGGTTCAACTAAATAGCCCGTTTCCTTGTGTTTAATGACCTCGGGTATACCACCAACAGGTGTAGTAATAATGGGCGTATTTAGTTGCATTGCTTCAAGGATCACTATCGGAAGCCCTTCATTATAGGAGGGTAAAATTAACGCTTCACAGACTTCCATAAGTTCTACTTTCTTAAAACCATCAATCCAACCGTGAAACTTGACCTTTTCAGCTATACCAAGTTCGTTGACTAGCCTTTCACACTCTTCGAGTTCGCCGTCGCCACAGACATGAAGATGGATATTACTTACATATTTTAGCGCGTTAAGAAGGTCGTATATTCCTTTCCTTTTTATTATAGCGCCGACAAATAAGAAGTTTCTTGCTTGTTTCTTTAGGCCATTTTTATTTTCAACCAACGCAAAATTTCTTAAAACTTCAATCTTATTATGGCTATATTTTTTCACGATAGATCTAATGTAATCCGCCCAGTAATCAGATAAAACTAGAAATTTATCGGCTTTTTTAACAAGTCGATTAACAAGCGCGGTTGTGAAACGGCCGCTTCTTTCTATAAAATCTCTGAACTCTGAACCATGCAAGTGGACAACTACTTTGCCACCGAGTAGCTTTATCGTTTCTGTATAGATTAATTTTCGCCAGAAACTTCCGTTATACGACATATGCAGATGAAATATAGGTTTTCTTTCCACTATAGAAAAATATAAAATCTGTAGGAATGCCCTAATAAATAACATAGCTTTTCTTGGGGCTGACACTGCATCATGTGTAGCTATCCTTTTGAAGGTATAGTTATCACCCATACATATCGCAAGATTTTTTATTACACTATCTATGCCACCTACTTGAGCAGTGCCCACTACAAATATCTTTCTTTTCTTATTCACTGTATTCACCGAAACTTTTAATATTGGATTGTTTTATATATAAGTACTTTAGCAATGCGTAAGAAAATATAAAGCTCAACCAGACGAAATTCATTGAGAATAAGAAAGTACTCTCTGTAATATTATTCACTAGTGAATAAAGAAAAAGGTAGAGGGACAAATTTTTGTATCTACTTATCCTTTTCCCTTCGACCTTTACATAAGTCGTAAAATAGTCAATATATAATAAAATCAATAGAACTATACCTATAGCGCCCAGGCTTATAAATATATCTATATATCCGCTGTCCGAAGCTACTAGTTTGTTCACCCACTCTGTATGTAAATAAGCGAGGCTAGTAGCATTGATTAAACTTAATTCACCTATATTCCATACTGAAGAATAACCTACACCGTAAAGCAGATTAGTAGAGGCTTGATATAGCATTTCTTTCCATAGCAAACCTCTCCCTGTTAAAATATGATCTGGTATTTCATATAACATCCATAGGTATATTTCGTAATAATAATTAAGTATGGTCAATGGTAAAACTAAAATCATAACTTTCAAGAAGATATTTCTCGATAATCTTAGTGCTGCATCTAGCCCAGTCATATCCAATTTAGCCGATAGATTTTTAAGAAAAATAATAGTACTAATCATAAAAAACGACATAATTGCGGTTTTGGATATTGTAAATATTAATAACGTTAGCGCTCCTGAGATTGCCAGCGAGTACGCTATCGAGCGTTTTCTACAAAAAACAAAGATCGAGAGCATTGTTGCTAATACTGTTCCGAAATTGTTCTTTACAGGGAAAACGCCTGTTATTTCTGTATACCTTCCTACCGCCACATCAAAAACGATAACCGTAGCGAACATATACAAAACCCATAAATACAGAAAAATACGGATTATTGTTATAGTTTTAAGTTCAACAAATATTATGCTAATCATTACAACATAAATTATGAACAGACATTGCCAAAACGTATCTACTACTGTTTTTTCAGGAGCGAGAGACCAGCTAGCAGAGATCAAACACCAGATAAGTAGAATTAACATCGGTGTCAATTTTGCTATAACTTTTAGAACATTGTTAAAGTAATTTTTATTCGAAAGACAAAACGCTAAAGTAAGCAAAAAGAGTACGAAAAATATAGGTCTTTTAAAAAATCCCGTGCCGATAGTTATTAGCATAACTGGAGCAATGAATAGCAAGCTACCTATAAGGTCTTTTTCAATCTTCATGGATTAATAAACATTCTTGCCCACAAAGCCTTTCACAAAAGTGAATAGTACAATCTTAAAATCTAACCAAAGTGACCAGTTTTTAATATAATCAAGATCGTACTGAACCCGCATTTGCATTTTTTCAAGGGTATCTGTTTCACCGCGCCAGCCATTTACCTGCGCCCATCCTGTTATCCCTGGCTTTATCCGGTGGCGTAACATGTAATACTTTACGGTTTTACGGTACATTTCATTGTGGGCTACAGCATGGGGACGCGGTCCTACAACCGACATTTTCCCTTGTAAAACATTAATAAACTGTGGCAGCTCATCCAAAGATGTACGGCGTAGGAAAGCCCCCACCTTGGTTACGCGATTGTCGTTTTTGGTTGCCTGCGTAACCTTGTCGCCATTTTCGGTGACCGACATCGATCTGAACTTCCAGACCTTAATTCTCTTGCCATCAACACCGTATCGATTTTGCTTAAAGATAACCGGCCCGCGGGAGGTAAGTTTGATAGCAATTGCA
The DNA here is from genome assembly GCA_003056425.1 of Alteromonas indica. GTDB lineage: Bacteria > Pseudomonadota > Gammaproteobacteria > Enterobacterales > Alteromonadaceae > Alteromonas > Alteromonas indica. The sequence continues at coordinate 193,204 of PYVY01000007.1, read as the reverse complement.
ATCATGAGCATAGGCAGAGCAATGGCCGATAGTATGCCTAGTGACAGCACAATATCCTCGGCCCGTTTTATCGCTACCGTGGCGCCACGCATTGGCGTGTCAAAAACACTGATGGTCTGCAAACCACCTACATTACACAAACGAGAGTGCACTAGGTTATATACAAAGAAGTTTGGAACAAAATGAACTTCTGCATTGGTATCGCCCAACCGGTGTAAGATTTGTTCGATGCGATTGTTGGCGGTCATGGGTAAGGTAATGAATATTTGGTCTAACTTGCCGTCGTTCACTGCTTCTACAGCGCCCTCTATACGACCTGCTAACGGCGTTCCCTCTTTAAGCGGTAAGCGGCTTATATCACGGTCGTCGAATACCCCGGCAACGCGGTAGCCAGTTTCAGGGTTGCGTTCGAGTTCTTCCATCAACGTGAGGGTGGTTTCGTTCATGCCTATGATTCCGACTGAACGTGTGTTGTAACCTTTTTTACGGATGTGGAACAGAAAGTAACGCAGAGCGAGGCGCCATGAGCATAGGGCGAACGGACTAATGGTCATCCAGCTAATCAGTACGTAACGGGAATAGTTATCTGACGTCTTAGTTAAAAACATAAAAGATAAAACAACCACCACACTTATCGCCCAGCTAACCAGGGTATAAAAAAGAATTTCTTTGGTGGTGCCCGCTCGCCAGGAACGGTATAGCCAGAATAATTCAGCCGATAGCAGGTAAGTTGTGCTACCGATCAGCCCGATAAGCTGGTAATGCACAGAGAGGGTAGCCGGATACAGTGAAGCGGCAAGTAATAAACAAAGCTGAATAAGTATAAAATCAGCGAAACGATAGACAATAGCGAACTGATTGATGTTATTTCTAACAAAACCGGAGCTCATAATAACTTCCCTTTTTAAAGTAGTGCTGCTGATATTCAGGAACAGGCAACAACGTTTTGAACCATTCATTGGTTTCTTTTATGTAACTCAGACTTTGCATATAGCAGACCACATTAGACTTAAGTTTTAAAATTCGCTCCTGATTTTATCTTAAGCTAATGATATAGGCGTATTTTTGCAGTAATTACGTACAAATGACAGGAGATTTTGTCTTTTAAAGTGATCTTTTTCGTTATTTTACTACAAAACATTTTTTCGGTGTAAGAAAATCGGACACATTAAACGTTATAAAAACATCGAATTAACATTAAAAGAACATGATGGAATAGATTTAAATATTTGAGCCTTATTTTACTGTTCAAAAATAAAGCAAAATAAGGTAATCAGGCGCTTTGCGCTGAATTGAGTGAAACGCATAGATTGTCAATAAACCTGACAGTTAAATTATAAAACCGTTGTTTATTCCATCGAAATTGATTTTATTTAACATATGAGGGTGCTTTATAGATGAGCATAGTCGCACCGTTTTTGTGCTAATGGGTAATAAGAGCAGAACCAGGTGGCAGGCGAATAAGATGGCAATGGGCACACATACCACCCGCGCCTAAGCTAAAATCTGATAGCCCCAATTTTTGCTAGCAGACCGGCTTGATGCTACGCGGTACGTTTTTACACAATAGCTAATCAAGATTAAGCATAGCTATAAAGCTTTCTCGCCTATATCACGTAAAGAGTAGTTAATAGTACAAGACGTTTAGAGCATAACGGCGACTCAAAGGGCCATCTTTAGATGTATAGCAGTGTGACCGTGCGGCAACCATGTATTCGTAATAAGGGGTATCTGTAGCCGCGAAGGCGCTTATAAAGGACGTGCGTATCGGTGAGGCCGGGGCCGGGGCCGCTGTGTCGCTGTGTCGCTGTGTCGCTGTGTCGCTGTGTCGCTGTGTCGCTGTGTCGCTGTGTCGCTAATACCATAGTGCGCAAGATACAGGTAGCACAATTGGGTGGCCAACATTCCTTGTTTGGTGTAATCCTACAACGTGACCTCTGACTACTGCTACTCGCTAGACAACAACCGCCGATTACCGGCGGTTTTAACGTATCGAAGGTACTCGCTATTGCTGTTGCTTGTTGGCATTCTCGGCCAGATACAACCAGGTTTCTACCACCGTATCGGGGTTTAACGAAACCGAATCTATTCCTTCATCAACCAGCCAGGCAGCAAAGTCTTCGTGATCTGAGGGTCCCTGTCCGCAAATTCCCACGTATTTACCCCGCTTTTTAGCGGTTTGAATCGCCATCGACAATAGCGCTTTAACCGCTTCATTACGCTCTTCAAATAAATGAGCAATTAAACCCGAGTCGCGGTCCAGGCCCAGCGTTAACTGAGTCAGGTCATTCGAGCCTATCGAGAAGCCGTCGAAGATATCCAAAAATTTGTCTGCTAATAAGGCATTAGAAGGCAGCTCGCACATCATAATCACGCGCAGTCCATTCTCACCTTGCACCAAACCTTCTTCAGCCAGAAGTTCAATAACCTGCTTGCCCTCTTCTACCGTACGAATAAACGGTATCATTATTTCAACGTTGGTCAGGCCCATTTTGTTTCTAACCCGTTTGATGGCTTCACATTCCAACGCAAAACAATCACGAAACTCTTGGGAAACGTACCGACTGGCGCCCCTGAAGCCCAGCATTGGGTTTTCTTCGTCAGGTTCGTATTGGTAGCCCCCTACCAGGTTGAAGTACTCATTCGACTTAAAGTCCGACATGCGTACAATAACTTTTTTGGGCGAAAACGCGGCGCCGATGGTAGCTATCCCTTCCACCAGCTTTTCAATGTAAAATTCGGTAGGAGAATCATAACCAGCCATCATTTCGCTGATTTCTTCTTTTAGCTCTTCGGGTTGATCATCAAAGTTCAATAGCGCTTTTGGATGTACGCCGATCATGCGGTTGATAATAAACTCTAGCCGGGCCAGCCCTACGCCTTCGTTAGGTAAGCGTGCAAAGTCGAATGCGCGGTCCGGGTTGCCCACATTCATCATTACCTTTAAATCCATCTTCGGCATAGCATCTATACGTGAAGTCACTACATCAAAATCAAGTTGGGCGTTGTAAATGTAACCTGTATCTCCTTCGGCACAGGATACGGTAACCTTATCGCCGGTTGTGATGGTATCTGTGGCATTACCACAACCTACTACTGCCGGAATACCCAACTCGCGGGCTATAATGGCTGCGTGGCAGGTCCGACCGCCGCGATTGGTGACAATAGCGGAGGCCTTCTTCATGATGGGTTCCCAATCCGGATCCGTCATATCGGTTACCAGTACGTCGCCGGCTTGAATCTTATTCATCTCTTCAATAGAGCCCAGCACCTTAGCAGTGCCTGCCCCAATCTTGTGGCCAATGGCGCGGCCTTCACAAATAACCGCCCCCTGGCCTTTTAGCTGAAAACGCTCGATAGTTTGGCTATCTTCACGGCTTCGAACGGTTTCCGGACGGGCCTGTACAATATATAATTTGCCATCAACACCATCTTTGGCCCATTCGATATCCATTGCGCGCTGATAATGCTTTTCTATAATCACAGCCTGTTTGGCCAGCTCTTGTACTTCTGCATCGGTCAGGGAAAATTTCAGGCTTTCAGCTCGTTCTACATCAACGATTGAGACCTGCTTACCATGACTTGCATCATCAGAGTAAATCATTTTGGTTAACTTACTGCCTAAATTGCGTCGTACTATGGCCGGTAAGCCATTTTCAAGCGTCGGTTTGTGCACGTAGAACTCGTCCGGGTTAACCGCTCCTTGTACTACCATTTCCCCCAGCCCTACTGAGCTGGTAACAAATACGACATCTTCAAAGCCTGATTCGGTATCAATCGTGAACATTACCCCGGACGAAGCAATATCGCTGCGTACCATACGCTGAACCCCGGCAGATAGCGCTACGCCTTTATGGTCGTAACCCTGATGTACACGGTAAGAGATGGCGCGATCGTTGAATAGCGATGCATACACATATTTAATAGCCACCAGCACTGAATCGTAACCTTTAACATTTAAAAATGTTTCTTGTTGACCGGCGAAAGAGGCGTCGGGCATATCTTCGGCTGTGGCAGATGAACGTACGGCAAAAGAGGCTTCATCACCGGCGTCGCCCTGCAAGGTTTCAAAAGCCGACTTGATGGCGGCTTCCAGTTCAGGCTCAAAAGGAGTGTCGATTATCCATTGACGAATATTCTTTCCGGCTTCGGTCAGTGCGTTAACATCATCTACATCCAGGGCATCCAGCACTTCGTGAATTCTGGCATCCAGGCCGCTTTGCAGCAAAAATTTGTTAAAAGCCTCTGCGGTCGTAGCAAACCCGCCGGGTACTTGCACCCCGGCATTTGCTAAGTTTGAAATCATCTCGCCTAATGATGCATTCTTGCCGCCTACCCGGCCAACATCCTGCATCCCCAACTCTTGATACCAAAGTACGTATTCTTGCACAGACTGGGCCTCCAGCTATTAACTATAATGGGTTCCATTAAAATGGATTGCGTTTTGCCACCAGCGAGAGACATTATTGTTTTCGACTGGCTTTTCGTTGAAACCATCATAGAATGGAGAAAAATCAAAAGTAAAATTTTTATTAAAACTGTAAATTTATTACAACAAAATTGAAGGTGCGCTTTGAGAACTGCTTATTATATTTCAGATGGAACGGCCATCACCGCAGAGGTTTTTGGCAACGCATTGCTGTCTCTGTTTCCCTTGCAGCTTAAACACAAAACGATTCCCTTCGTTGAAACTGAAGAACATGCTTACAAAGTGCTGGAACAGATTTCTGAAAGTTTTCAAGATAGCGGAGAAAGGCCGCTCGTTTTTTATACAATTGTGAATGTGGATGTACGCAAAATAGTCTCTCGTTCTGTCGGCATTAACTATAATTTCCTTGACCAGTTTGTCGCCCCATTAGAAAAGGTATTGGGGGTGCCTTCCAAGCCTGAGAAACATCGCACCCATAGTATCCACGAAACCACCTATGACATCAGAATTGAAGCCGTTAACTACGCGTTGGCTAATGATGACGGGTCTAACCTCAAAGAATACGGTAATGCCGATATTATCCTGGTAGGCGTCTCTCGCTCCGGTAAAACCCCCACCAGTTTGTACCTTGCGCTACAGTATGGAATTAAGGCGGCCAACTATCCATTTACTGAAGATGATATGGGCGATATGCTAAAACTCCCTCCGGCCCTGAAGCGCTACAAAGACAAAATGTTCGGCCTGACCATCCATCCTGAGCGGCTCCACCAGATACGCTCTGAACGGCGCGCGAACAGTCGCTATGCATCGATGCAACAGTGTCGTATGGAGCTGCGTGAAGTAGAGAATCTTTACCGCCGGGAAAAAATACCTTTTTTAAATAGCACCCGTTTTTCAGTAGAAGAAATTTCGGCTAAAATTCTAGCCGAGACTGGCCTGCAGCGCCGAAAATACTAAACGGCGTCATGTTGGCGGGCCTCGGTAAAGCTAGCTCAGGTTAGCCTGCGAGCGGCAGCGGATGGTATCTCCAAAGCGTCATATAATGGTGTCAGGAATGGGATAAACGGTTTGTACTGATGACGTCCGCTTTGGTACAACGGCTGGCGTACCTGCTCCGAACTTGGCGTTTTAATTGCTCGTTTGGTAGCATGAAAGTTCAAACATGCCGGCTCGAAATCTAATCCAAGGTAATCAAGCATGCGCGTTACCTGGCCGGCCAAATCATCCAGTACGTCTTCATGCTTAACCGTTAGTATTTGCCCCGGTAATACCTTATGCCAGTGGTCCATCAAAGCCACGTATGCCTTGTAGTAGCGCCCAATATCCGACAAGGCGTAACTAAATTCCTGGCCGTCGCCAAACAATTGTTTATAGCCACTGAAACAACAGGCGAGCGGCTCACGGCGAGCATCAATAATTTTAGCATTGGGTAATATGCGCTTGATAAGACCTATATGTGCAAAGTTATTTGGCATTTTATCGATAAAAAACGGCGCGCCCTGACGATATACCCTGGTCTGTTCGATATACCGTTTCCCCAATGCTTCACATTGCTCGTCACTGAGGTGCAACAGCGCCTCTGGGTAACCGGCGGCCTGCCCAGATAGCTGGGAAGCAATACCCAGAATATCATGCAGCTCCATGGTGCCATCAATTTGCGAATGAGATGATAAGATTTGTTCTAATAAGGTGGATCCGGCCCGCGGCAAGCCAACAATAAAAATAGGATCGGTATTAGCAGCGCCAGCGGTACTGCTAAACAGTGAGGCCTGACATATTTGCTGCTGGCGCGCCAAAGCGTCTTCCGTGCGTGAAATACTAAACGCAAGTGTGCTTTTTTTAAGTGCGTTGCCGCGCTGATAATAGTCGAATGCGCGTGAATACTCGCCGGCATCTTCCATCGCTTTACCCAACGCAAAACAAAAATGAATCCGGTTATCAAGGCCGGTAGCCGGATGTGCTTCATGCTGCTGCATGGCCTCCAGCCACGGGGGGCTGAACCGGTAGGTTTTGGTGTTCGCCAGGCTCCAGTAGGCATCACCACAGTCATTTTGATAGTGTGCTGCTTGTTCGTAGGCATCGATAGCTTGCGCAAGCTTACCTGCGCTTTTTAACACATGCCCTAAAGACAACCATACTGCAGGGGCATCGGGTTTTTCTGCAAGCAACTGTTGATAAAGCGCACTGGCTTCCTCGACACGCCCGATACCGCTTAGCCCCTCGGCAAGAGCGTGGCGCGCACCACTATGCTGCGGCGCAGCTGCCAATCGCCGTTTGGCCAGGGCCACTGCCTTTGTGTACTTACCTAATTTTAATAGTAAAGCCTGATAGGCTACCAGGGCACGCTCTTCCTGTGGATACAGTGAAACACAACTTTCCAGTAAAAACTCGGCATCGTGATACACCTTCGTACGCATACCCAGCTCACCAAGTAACAACATGGCTTCTACATCATGCTTATGTCTGGCCAAAAATTGCCGACATACTTGCTCGGCTTTGTATAACTGTCCTTCGTACATCAGATCGTACGCGCCCAGCAGTGCTTTGGGTAATTGTGATAAGTACCGGCACTGGTGCTGCGCTATATCCAGTGCTGTTTTGTTATTTTGCGCCCGATAGACTTCCACCAGCTGTTGCCATGCACTTAACAACGCTGGATTAAATCGCGTCGCCTGGTAGAAAGCCGCCGCGGCCTCTTCCGGCCGTTGCAAAGCACGATAACAATACGCTTGTTCCTGATAGGCCCGCCCGTAATCCGGCTGTATCGTTTGTAAGCGTTGCAGTACCGATAACGCAGAAGACGGTTCACCAGCTAGCCGATAGGCTACAGCCTGCAAATAAAGTAAGTCTGTTTGCTCATGCGCAAGCGTGTCAGGGGCACTATTTGAAGGTAATGCTGCTAGCGCCTGTTCGCATAACCTAATAGCCTGCTTACTGCTCCCTGTGGCAATAGCGTGTTTTATGGTTTGTGTAGCGGTAGGTGTTGTAGGCATAGTTATCGTCATTGTTATGTTTACATGTTGGGGGCAGTTATGTTTGCTCTGGCTATTAGGCTGACCCCACGGGAAAACAGCTATCGCTGAAGGTAAAACGGCAACCAAACGGTTGCCGCTATAAGCAATACTTTTAACCTGATTTACCTGCCCTTATCATATCGCATAAGAGGCTAAACCCGGTGACCGCTATAGGTAGTCGTATGATAACCGCACGCCAATGGTGCGTGGTCGGTTAGTCACTACCTTCGGCGTAAACTGCTGGGTATCGATATTTAATACCGCATGTTCATCAAACACATTATCGATATACAGCTCGGCCTTCCAGACATCATTCGTTACCCCCACCGCCAGGTTGGCGATAACATAAGCATCTTGAATATACCGGCCGCCGCGAAAGGTACCATCGTTGGCATCCTGGTAGGTTACCCCTTCATACACGCTGGCTTCATCTTCAATACTTAAGCCAGAGCCAGTACCGTAAATAAGGCTTGTGGCATCTTCCATAACATACGCATCCATCACCATGCCAGCCAGACGATCCCCGGTATAACTTACAGAACCGTTTACATAGCCACGTCGGCCCTCTTCCATTTCAAAGAAGTAGCGGGCATTTATATTACCAGAGAACTTAGCAGAATATGGCAGCCGCGATCCTACCCCGGCCGAGATCCCCGCCAGTTCGTCATTCACCCGGGTAAGTTCAGTATCGAGTACGCTAAATGCAGCGTTGATGACCAAATCGTCGGTAGCCAACCAAGTTATATCGGCATCCATACCGCGTATCTCGGCATCACCGACATTATCGGTAAACACCAGAAACGAAATATTGGTAGGGTCAAACCGAGACGTTTGTAAATCGGTAATTTCAGAGTAATAAGCGGTGGCATTAACCCGCAAAATTCCTTCCAGAAAATCGCCTTTAACACCTAATTCATAGTTATCCAGTGTATCAGTGGTGGAGTAAACCGGAATCCGGAAGTTTTCAAATTTACCCGTTTGATTAGACGCCAAGCCGCCACCTACACGGTTGGTTACCGGTGGGCGGAAACCTTCTGAATAGTTAGCAAATAACAAGATATCGTCGTTCACCTTCCAGTCTAAGGAAAATTTGAAAATAGTATCATCTACCGACAAAACGCCGTCTGGTTCAAGGTCGTCCACGGTTAACTGGCCGCTATCCAGGGCTGCATTGATGGCATCAGGGTCCAAGTCTACCGATTCCAGTTCAGTGGGATCCAAGGTGCCAAATGCCCGGATACGCCGGGACACATCCACTGTTGATGTTGAGCCTTTGTATTCATCATCTATTTGATACCAACGGGCACCGATGCTGGCGGTCAGTGAATCGGTAAGGTCATATTCTAACTGGCCAAATACCGCAATCTGCTCAATAGTATGGGTTATGTCATTAACAAAACTGACATCGGCAGGAAACGGCCCCCCGTCGCTATTAATGCCTTCGCTGCCTTTCAATTCACGCGCCATGGCCGGAAATTTTTCTGTACTGGCAATATTGAACTGGCCTATCGTGGCGACTTCCTGATCGTCGTAAAATAGTCCGGCAGTGACCCGCCATGGTGTATCCATGGTCGTATTAAAGCGCAGCTCATGTGTACTACGGGTACTGGTCGTGTCTTCGCGGTAATACTTGGTTGGGTCTAAGCAACGTTCGTCTTCGGCGGCAACCGCTTCACCATAGTTACACACATAATAGGCTGAAAATAATCCTCCGTTGGTATAGCCAGTGTAGTCCGCCAACGTGTCAATCTCACGATTCAGATAACCACCGGTGTACACCATGTCGAGTTTTTCCAGGCGTCCTTCCAGTGTCCAGGTAGTCAGGCCGAATTCGTCGGTGTTTTCTTCCGGCTGAAACCGGTTTGTTGAGCTTTCCCCTTCAAGATTAGGGTCATAGGCGAAGACACCCTCGGTTTCAAGGGTTTGCTGGGTATGTTGAACCAGTAAGTCCCAGTTTTCATTAATCAGGTAGGATACGCCTATCCGGGCGCCGGCATATATAGCATCGTTAAAATCGTCTTCCACTAAACCATCGTTGCGGGGCGAGACGACATCAGCCTCGGTACGGCTGGTGATATCTGGATTGGTAATGCGGTTGGCATCCATGGCACGCGGGTCAGATAATACATTACCGGAAATCCGGCTTATCACTTCTGCACTGCCTATGTAACCGCCCTGGCCCGGTTGGTTGAGGACATTATCAATCCAGCCCCCCTGACGATCATTGTAGGCGGCAACTCGCACGGCCAACTCATCCGTTAAAGGCATATTGAAATACGCCTCCACCGCATTGCTCATCTCCCCGCCTTTGGTCATAGATATATTAGTATCTGCACCGGCGGTAAATGCGTCATGCTGGGGTTTTTTGGTAATAAGCCGAACGGTACCGGCCTGCGAACTGGCGCCAAATAGTGTGCCCTGTGGCCCGGGTAATACTTCTACCCGCTGGACATCGGTAGCGTAAACATCAAGATTACGCCCGGCCATAGAAACTGGCATTTCATCGACATAAAATGCCACTGAAGGCTGCAGCGCCTGAACCGATGACAGCATAATATTGGATTGGGTGGTTGCCGCGCCACGAATGTAGATTTCATTTTGGCCTGGGCCGGTACCCTGGAAGGTAACATTCGGTAAAAACTCTACATAATCCTGGAAACTATCGATACCCATATTTTCCAGCGCTTCGCCGTTTAACGCGGTAACTGCTACCGGTACATCCTGAATCGACTCAGCCCGCTTGGTGGCGGTAACTTCGATTGTTTCAATTTTGGCATTGGGCCCGGTTTGTTGCTGGGCTGTGACGCTAACGGAAGCAAGTGCAGCCAAAATGGCACAGCTTATCTGAGACTTTTTCATTGATGCGTGTTTCCTTTGTTTTCTAGGAGTTCCTGTTCGAATTCGGCAAAAATTAATTAGCACAGTGATTATCTCAACTGAAGCTATTTGCCCTTTTCGTTATAATTATTATGAGATTTTAGTAGGTAAACTGCTCATTTTCGTTTTTCTTTATATTATTTCGCATGATTTTTACCCAAAAATCAAATTGAACTCTAATAATTAAGCCAAAAGTTTAATTTTGGTGCTCCTTCGCGTATATTCCGCCGTACTTATACTTCGGAGTACTAAGTCGCACTTTTAAACGTTAAGCAACAGAAGGACATTTGAGTGAGCAGTGAAGACGCCGATAAAGGCCAACTGAATAAAAAGGTATTTATTACCTCATCACTATTGATAGCTGCACTGATGATATTTGCAGCGTCCGGTCCTGAATATGCCGGTAAAATTTTCCAAAGCGCCCAAGATGTTATCGTCACCAACGGCAGCTGGTTTTATGTTGGAACGGTCGCCATCATTTTATTATTGGTGGTGTATCTTGGCGTGTCTCGCTTTGGTGAGATGCGGTTAGGGCCGGATCATGCAAAACCAGAGTTTTCGATGCCTTCATGGATCTCTATGCTATTCGCAGCAGGCATGGGTATTGGCTTGATGTTCTTTGGGGTAGCTGAGCCTATCATGCATTTTCAAACGCCTCCTACTGCCGATCCCGGTAGTGTAGAAGCCGTGCGCGAAGCCATGAAAACCACCTTCTTTCACTGGGGCGTTCATGCCTGGGCAATTTATGCCATTGTAGCGTTGGTGTTAGGTTATTTTGCCTTCAGACACAATCTTCCCCTTACCATGCGTTCTGCACTGTACCCACTCATTGGCGACAGAATATACGGCTGGCCTGGACACATAGTCGACATTTTTGCCGTTACCTCAACCATATTCGGGGTAGCCACCTCGTTGGGTTTAGGTGCTGCACAGATAAACGCGGGCTTGAGCTATGTTTTCGGTATACCAAACACTAATGGTATGCAAATAGGCATTATGGCGTTTGTCGTGCTGATGGCTATTGTATCGGTAGCGACCGGTTTGGAAAAAGGCATCAGACGGTTATCTGAAACGAACATGGTATTAGCAATCTTGTTGCTATTATTCGTATTTGTAGCAGGTCCTACGGTTTTTCTTTTACAGGCTTACCTGCAAAATACCGGGGCTTATCTGTCTGATATAGTTCGTAATACATTAAATCTTTTTGCCTACGATAAAACCGACTGGATAGGTGGTTGGACAATCTTCTACTGGGGTTGGTGGTTAGCCTGGGCACCGTTTGTCGGCCTGTTTATTGCCCGCGTATCGTATGGCCGTACCATCCGCGAATTTATTTTCGGGGTGTTACTTATTCCCACCGCGTTTACCCTATTGTGGATGACCATATTCGGTAATACGGCAATTGATTTAGTGTACTCTCAGGGTATTACTAAGCTATCGAGTATGGTGTCCAATGATTCCTCGGTGGCCTTATTTGTGTTCCTCGAGAACTTCCCCTGGTCCAGTGTGGTAAGTATGCTGGCAGTGGTCATGGTCTTTATCTTCTTTGTTACCTCCTGCGATTCGGGGGCCATGGTAGTGGATATGCTGTGTTCTCATGGTAGTAACAACACGCCATTATGGCAGCGTATTTACTGGGCGGTTGCAGTAGGTGTGGTAGCGTCCATATTACTCTACGCCGGGGGTTTGGATGCGCTGCAGACCATGACCATTATATCGGCTTTACCATTTTCAATAATATTGCTAATAGCAATGTACGGCCTGTTGAAAGCCCTGCGATTAGATGGTTATAAACGGGATAGCTTGCAAATTACGGCAATGCAGCCCCCCGCCAATGAAACTGATAAAAACTGGCGCGACAGACTGGTTAACATTGTTAGCTTCCCCAACGAAAAAACCGTACGCCGGTTTATGGAAAAAACTGCCGAGCCCGCCCTGCGTGAAGTAGGCAGCGAATTCGAAACCCAGGGCTTTACTGCTACGCTTGATAGCGAAGACCAGTATTTACGCCTTACTGTGAGTATGGGTGACGAAAGAAACTTTGTTTATGCGGTGTATATGACGCAGCAGGATCAACCTGAGTTTATGCCTAATGATGAAGGCACGGCGACGCCGACGGACCAACAGTCATATTACCGGGCTGAGGTTCACTTGGGCGAAGGTGGGCAGAACTATGATATTGTAGGGTGGTCAAAACTGGCTATCATTAATGATGTCATTGATCATTATCATAAACATCAGCATTTCCTTCATTTAATGAAGTAAAGATTAAGCGTTAACAGGAACAGATGCATGCGCAAAGAAGAAGAACTATTGGTTGCACTACGGCGCGTTATTCGCGCAGTAGACTTGCGTAGTAAGCAGTTAAGTAAGGATGTGGGTTTAACCGGCCCACAACTTATGGTGATGCAAAATATTGAGGCAAATCCGGGTGTCATGGTGCGCGAGATTGCTGAAAGTATTACGTTAAGCCCTGCTACGATCACCAATATTTTGGATCGACTGGAAACACGCGGGCTGGCCCAGCGAATTCGTAGTACCCAGGATAAACGTAAAGTAAGTGTGCATCTGACTGAGAAAGGTAATGAGGCGCTGGTCAGCGCGCCTCGGCCTTTACAGGAACACTTTATAGACCGCTTCAATCAGCTTAAAGAATGGGAGCAAAGCCAAATGGTTGCGACCATGCAGCGCATTGCTACAATGATGGATGCAGAAAAAATTGATGCCTCTCCATTTCTGGAGGTTGGCAGTATTTCAGACCGTCAGGTCTGATCTTTTGTATGCTGGCTTTTGAGCGGATTGGGTCGCCCGCCGGTGACCTTATCTGCTCTGCCTTCCTGCTTGGCCCGTTCTGCACGGCGCTTACGTACTTCTTTCGGGTCGGCAATCAGCGGCCGGTAAATCTCTACCCGATCGCCATCTTGTATTTTATCTGACAACTTCACTACCCTACTCCAAATACCAACCTTACTGTTGTCCAGGTCAATTTCAGGGTATTGCTCGGTAATTTTTGAAGCTTCAATAACCTCTTTCACCGTAGAGCCTTCCGCAATCGCAACTTCAATAATAGATTGCCGGTCAGGTAAGGCGTAAGCCACTTCGGTATTAAATAAACGCATTCTCAGTAAACCTGTTTAGCACGTTCGGTAAACGCTTTTACCATACTGCTGGCCAGCGCGTTGAATATTTTACCAAATGCCAGTTCAGTAAGTTTGCTGGTAAATTCAAACTGCAGGTTTAATTCAATTTTACACGCTTCGTCTGATAACGGCGAAAATGTCCAGCCACCGGTTAACTGACGAAACGGTCCATCTATCAGCTGCATATGAATATGCCGGGCGGGTTCAAGCGTATTTTTAGTGGTAAACCATTGTTTAACACCCGCTTTTGCCACCAGCAATGAGGCTTGCATAGAGTCCTGGTCTTGTTCAACAACCTTACTGTCTTTGCAGCCTGGTAAAAACTGTGGATACGACTCGACGTCGTTAACCAGATCGTACATCGCTTGAGCACTGTGGTTTACCAGTGCACTTCTTTGAATCGAGGGCATTAATCTTCACTAACTGCTTTTCATACTTAACCTAAGTCTACCATGAGTTATATTGCTAAACCTACACTTTGAAAATGCCAAAATGTGCCCCATATCAGGTTAATCTGCGTACCAACGAACCTGGCTAACGCCTTAAATTAAAGACATTAATTACGCAATCGGTATAATGGTGGTCATGAAACAGAATAAAGCAAACAAAAACAGCGGCGGGACTATCGCGCTGAACAAAAAAGCCCGACACGATTACCACCTTGAAGACAAGTTCGAAGCGGGCATGTCGTTACAAGGTTGGGAAATTAAGAGCATTCGAGAGGGTAAAGTTAATATCACCGATAATTATGTGATTATCCAAAATGGCGAAGCCTACCTGGTGGGTTGCCGGATTACGCCGCTCCAACAAGCTTCCACCCATGTGGTATGTGCGCCCGAAAGGGCACGTAAACTGCTATTGAGTAAACGTGAACTGGACCGCCTGATGGGTGCCAGAGACCGTCAGGGCTACTCTATTGTGGGTACTGCTATGTATTGGAAAAAATGCTGGGTTAAGCTGGAAATTTATCTGGCGAAGGGTAAGCACGATCACGACAAACGCGATGCGATTAAAGACCGCGACTGGCAACGCCAGAAAGAGCGGGTAATGAAGCACAGCGTTTAAACCGGTACCACAACAGGCTAGCCCAGTAGTTCTGATGGACGAGTTCTGATGGACGAGTTCTGATGGCCGAGTTCTGATGGCCGATTTCTGGGCGGCTGAGTCTTGTTGGCTTAGTTGTAACGATTGCGCATGCGGTGCACTGGCATAATGGAATAGGCCAGGTATGCCGGTTTAGTGCTTAGCGGCCGATAAACCGGTGATAACGGCGAGTCATTTTTTTACGGTGTAGTAAATCCAGAAGCAGGCTCCACCACTGCCCCGGCTCCCGGGTGGTAGACAGATCATTTCCTAAGCGCCGCAACTGGCGTCGTATCATTGCCATCGTCACTAGGCTGGCAAGCGTTTTATCTTGCCACTTACATTTAGGCGCATGGCCTTTGTAGCTGGGCATTTGTTGCCACTTAAGCACCAAATTCGGGGTTATTGCTAAGGCACTGGCCATTCCCACTAATTCGCAACCTTCACTTATTACGTGCTGGGCGACCTGCAAACTAGTGATGCCGCCCGTCGTCATTACCGGCATTTTTGCTACCTGAGCAATATCGTGAGCAAAGCGCAGAAAATAAGCATCGTTATCCAGGCTTAGCGCGTCGGAAGACCTACCCTGCATAACCGGCGCTTCGTAGTTCCCTCCAGACACTTCAACCACATCCACCCCAAGATTATTAAGATAACCTACAACTTCACAAGCTTCTTGCGGGGTCATACCGCCACGTTGAAAGTCAGCAGCATTCATTTTAACCAGCACGGCAAAATCGCTACCACAGCTGGCGCGTATCTGGCTGACAATGTTTAGCAGCAAGCGCGCCCGGTTAGGCAACGTCCCGCCCCATTGATCGTCACGTTGGTTCACTAGCGGAGACAAAAACTGAGACAGTAAATAGCCGTGGGCAGCGTGCACTTGCACACCATCAAAGCCGGCTTTTTGCGCCTGGACTGCGGTATCCACAAACTGCTGGCAAACGGCGTAAATATCGTCGCATGTCATTGGTTTCGCCTTGGCAAACTGCTTGCTATAGCGGCCGAGTTTAAGATTCACTGCCGAGGGCGCCAGCGCTTGCGCACTTACCGCCTTAAAAACCTGCCGGCCTGGGTGATTTATTTGCATAATAGCCAGGGCCCCGCCCGAGCGTATTACACTGGACCATTTTTGAAAGGCGCTGAGCGGAGTGGTTTTTTCTAATACAACCCCCCCTGGGCCCGTCATCGCGTGACGGTTTACCATCACATTGCCCGTGATAATCATTCCCAAGCCGCCATGGGCCCAGTAACGGTACAAGGATAACAAATTGTGATCTGGCAACTGCCCTGAACCTGCCATATTTTCTTCCATGGCAGCTTTGACGATGCGGTTTTTCAGATGCTTACCACATGGTAGGGTAAGAGAATTAAATACGGCGGATTGTGAACTCATTACGTCTTTTTTGGTCTTAATAGGCTCGCCTACTTTATCGGTAAATGATGCAAAATGCATCTACTGCGATTAATTTGCGCTGCAATACTGGAAAAAAACCGAACTACCCCAATATCTATTATTGGCGGGACGATTGAATGCTTACAAAGTAAGCAAAAAGCCTGTTATTTCTTAAACTTGCCGTCCTCGTATGGTTGTGTAGTAACAGGAATACAGGTAGAATACCCTTTCGCTTTGATGGTCGGTAACGATCATTTTGGCAAATTACTTCCGGGGCTGATTAGGATTCGACAGGATCTAGGAAGCTGGAGGTGCATGCAGAGGTGCGGATTGCCTCTTAAAAAATCCGCTTTAAATAGTCGCAAACGACGAAAACTACGCACTAGCCGCTTAATAACCGGTATAGGCCCTTCCACCACAGCTTTGTTTGCTAGCGTGGATTCGGAAGGTCATATAAGCAAACTAGCGAGGGAAACTCTCCTGAGGTTGAACCGCGAAATAGTATCAGGACCGCTACGAGGAATCCTGTTTGCCGGAGTCCGAAGTAGTTAAACAAATGACAAACTAAGCATGTAGTACCAAAAGTGGACATTTTCTGGACGCGGGTTCAAATCCCGCCAGCTCCACCACACAACAAAGGCTCGCCATCCGGTGGGCCTTTTTTGCGTCTTACGTTTGTTGAAGATTGAGCCGTTAGCCGCCGGTAGACGTAGCGCCATAGATGACGCTAAATATCGCCCCGCCAGCTCTATCTAACAAATTAATTAGGTGCCACAAGACACGGTTTTTTCATTTTTGAATTCATCAGTGAAAAGCCGCTAGCGGGTTTACAAACAGCCCGGAACAGTCGGTATCCCCGCCAGATGCCCGCAGGGGTAGCGCCAGCATTGACGCTTCATTCAGCTTCATTCAGTCCGGTCATCAGCATCATATTCAACCCTGTGCTGCTTAGTTGCTTGCGCGGCCCGGCTCTTAACTCTTAAATTAAGACGCTCTCGTCAAGGCGCAACAGGTATTCATACCTTACTTTATCCGTTTTACGCTGGCTTTATTCAGCGGCGAAGCGCTGCATATAATATGACAAATATACGAAGGTAGTGGCTCTGGGGCGGGTACTTTGCAGCGTGTCAGCCGAACATCAAGTCTGGCTTTAGTCAATTGGTCAGACTGTAACCAGCGGCTAGTCATAATCCTGCTGCTTGCAGGATGCTTCAAAAGCCTTGGTATTATAGCAAAAGGCGCAGCGACCGGTGTCGCATAACCATTAGGCCAATACCCTCGACTTTTCAATCTATCTGCTTAATAACGATAACTAATCCTATAACTATTCCTATACAACTAGGCCTATACATCTAGGCCCGAACAAGTATGGCGGTACTGAAGGCGCAGGAATAATCATTCATTTCTTCAGTATTATATTGGCATCAATATGCACAATTTTTAGCTGATGCGTGCCTTTACTCAGATTAAATAAGGTCACATTCAGTTTCCGCTTGTTATTGGTGACTACGCTGGTCTACGCTTTTTTCTTATGCGACTTGCTGTGCCCAGCTCAGGGCATGCAACTCATAGGCAGACAAAGAAGCTATTAATAAGCGGCGCTCTATGGCTAAATCACTGTCTATCCGGTGGATATGCGAGGGTTATTTTCGCACGTGTAGCGTGGTTGGCTACAAACTGCTTACAGGTACATCATTGCGTCAGTAAAAACCCCTTACCCTGCCCTTGGCGCTATCTGAGATAGAGCTCATGCTTACGCTAACGCTCCCCATTCCCCAGCTCTTGTCTATGTTGTCACTACAGCGCTTATAAATGCAGGGATTTCCTGTTCAGCGCCCCACCCTGCGATGCAGGCGGTTTCAGCGGCTTTGAAAACAGCATAAGGCAGCGCGATGATGTGTCGTTAACACGCAACAAACAGGGTGACTACGCGGTCACGCCCACCCGACTTGGCCTGGTGTAATGCATTACCGGCTTTTTCCAAAACCTGCGCCGTAGTGTCGCCCGCGGTTACCTGTACAACCCCGGCAGACAGGGTTATTTGCAGCGTATCCATATACACCGCCGAAGGCAGTTGTTTTACCTTGCAGCGTAACTTGTTCAGTGATGTCAGCATCTCATTTGCCCCGGCGTTAGGGAACACAAACAAAAAGGTTTCGTTAGCCAAACGTCCTAAGATATCGGTCTCCTGGAAGGTTTCCAGGGATTCTTTGCCAAACAAGCCCAATAGTTTATCCGCCGTTTTATGCCCGGCTCGCTCCGCAAAATCAGTGAAATTATCAATGTTAAGCATCGCTACACTTAGTTTCATCTCTCGTTGCGTAGCCAGATGCAACTGGATGTCCAGGGCCTCAAGTATTTTGACTCTTGTTAGCAGGCCCGTGGCCCCGTCCAGCGTGGACAAAGCATTAAGCTTACGCTGATACCGTTTGGCTTTTGCACCCAGCAAATACAGTAGCAGGCACAGCAATACGGATAAGGCCACTACAACAATTATCAGCAAATGACGCTGGCCGCGCACCGCAAAGGTGGTTTCCTGCAAGGCTTCGATACGCTGGTGATGTTGTATCTCTGTGTCCTGCCAAGAGGTATCAAATTGCATCTTTAACTGTTCTAATTGTTGCTCGCTTTCCTTTTGTACCAACGCCGCCTGGCTGGCCATACTGTGCTGCAATAATGTATAAGCTTGTTGATGAAGACCATCGTGAGCGGCAATCTGCGCTGATAATAGGTCAGCCTGAATATGTTCTTTTTCCATTAAGGTGGGGGTGAGGTGCGTTCTGGCACTTTGCAGATATTGGGCGGCATTCGCCACATTATTTTGCAAAATCCAGCTACTGGCAATGTAATAGTTAACAGCAAACCGTTGGTATGAAGTACCTTGCTCGCCAAATACCTCCCGGGCTTTGGTAAAATACAACAAGGCACTATCGGTATTACCCTGCTTTAGGTATATCTGACCAATCAATAATTCGGCTTTCGCTACCGCTGCCTGGTCTTCCAGTGAGGCAGCCAGTTCGCCTGATTCGCCAAGAGCCGCTAATGCCTGGTCATCTAAATGCATCTCATGGTAGGCCTTGCCCAGGCTAAACAGCAATGCTACCTGATTCAACCGATTCTCGTGCTGGCGTGCGTACTCCAGACTTTCCTGCAAATACATCACAGAGGATTCATAGTTATCCATAGCCTGATAGGCGGTGGCAATATGTTCGGCAATAAGCGCGGGGTTAATCTGGCTTGCTGTTCGGCTGGCATGTTCATAGGCCTGAATTAACCAGGTCAACGATTTATCATAATAGAACAGGCGCATCTCCAGCAGACCACTGGTGATAAGCGCATCACTGTATAGCTGTTCTGCACGATGCAGGCGCGCCCATTCTGCCACCCTGGCGGCAAGCGGCAACCCCGCTTCGGGCCGCCCTTGCTTTTCCAGCAACTGAGCCTGCGCCAGCAAAAGACGATGGTAAAGCAAGGGGGAGCGTTGCTGGTTTACCAGCTTTTGGGCGCGCTGCAGTGCGATCTGGGCGTCATCAATATTGGCTAACTGAATATGGCCAATCGTTAACAAGTACAATAGTTCCGCCTGCTGCTGCGCATCGTCGGCCTGTGCTATGGCCGTGGTCAGCTCATCAATACCAAATTGCGGGTTATTACTCACCTGTAACACTTGCTGAATCAAGGGATCGTGAGAGGAAGAAGCGTAATAAGCGTGCACCGCAGAATGCGGTGTACTGGCGAATGCGGCCAAGCTGAGTAGCCACAGGCCAAGCCAAAGTGAAACTTTGTTGTAGCGACACACCATGCCAGCATTGGCGCCGGCAAAATATCCATTATTGCTTTTGATGCTAAGCATAGCCAAAAATCAGGCCCCGTGGTGTTGCTAATGATTAACTATAGCAATAAATGCTACATAAACATTAGGTTCATCTAATAAAAGGCGGGCGTGGCCGGCCGGATGAAAAAAGAAAAAAGGGCTTAGTAAAAAGCGTAGTCAATGTTGTGCGTAATTCAAGGTTCGCACACCTAGCGAAAATGGCACCCGATACAGCGCCTTAAAACCACACAATTCTCGCCTAACAATAATCAAGACAATTAAAAACCAATCCCGTTCATTACGTGTATGTAATCTACACATTGTTCAGCATGGAGCTGTAAGTATGACAAACAGTACAATAACGGGCTTTCTGGACAAGCTAGTTGAAGATACCGAACGCACGGTAACGGTAGAAGACGTGGTTTCAACATTTAAAGAACGTGGCTTTGGCCCGTTATTGATGATTCCATCTTTAATCGCCTTACTCCCCACCGGCGCTATCCCCGGTGTGCCTTCCATTTGCGGTATCACCTTGTTTTTAGTATGTATTCAACTGGCCGCAGGCCGAAACCACCCGTGGTTGCCTAAAGCGCTAAGAGAACGGGCTATTGACCACGATAAACTACAGAAAGCCGCAAATAAATCCCGGCCTTATATTAAACGCATGGAATCGTTATTTAGATCCCGTTTTACGCAACTAGCGGAGCAACCTATGCGCAGCATAATCGCTGCGTTTAGCGGTATCGTAGCACTATGTATGATACCCCTGGAGCTTATGCCGTTTGCGGCCGCACTCCCCGCTGGGGCGATTGCGCTGACCGCTATAGGTATTACCTACCGCGATGGTGTGGTGATTGCCATTGGCCTTATTGCCCAATCCTGTACTGGCTTTTTGTTGTACCAGGTTGTCACAATGGTATAACACGAAAAAAGCCTAAGCCAACCTCCGCCGTCCTATCTACAATAGCGTTCAACCTGGGCGTGGGCGTTGATGCAATAGCTAACCGCGGCCAAACCTTCGCCCTGTTTTTTGTGGTAACCCGGTGTAGGTCAACATGGTAGGCGGTATATAACGGGGTGTGTCTACCCCTTCCCGGCCAGTTACTAGCTAGCCCACGAGGCGCGCACACCGATATCCGCCCTGTGCACTGAGGCCAACCTTCGCACCCGTTGCCGCTTCTACCCAATAACTTATCGCCTTACAGGTACTGACGTAGTGTGCTCGCCGATGCCGAGTATGCACCCTCGCCTGGTTAGTGACTTGCCAGTCAACCTGAATTAACGCCGCCCTCAATCGGTTTTCCAGCAAGGCTTCATAACCTCGTGTAGGCCAGGTTTGAACAAAAATACACCGGTAACAACATTCAACAGCGGTGGCTGAGCATATCGATTGGGGCAAGGCATCCCGTATAAAGTTATCCACAAAACCAGCCCCAATATACCAGTCCGGTAACGGTAAATTGACGACGCTTCGCAAACGTAGCATATGCAATGCACTGCTCCCCACTAAGTGACTGGTTCTATTGCGTAGTGAAATAAACCCGCCAGTCGGCCAACTTTCGATATCACCGTCATCTCCTTGTCACATCCAGGTCAATGAAACGTCATTATTACCCTGTACTTCCGATCAGGTTTTTAATAGATTAACCCGCTGAAAGGCATAAGGAAATAATATGAAAGCCATGGTTGTGTGTTGGTTAAGCTGTTGCAGTTTTATGGCCTGGGCCGATAACTGTTTACATGGCTGTCCTACCGGGGTGCAGGGAACCTTGCTTACCCGTACTATTTATACGCTGAACAATAATGACAACACTAAATTTGCCAATTGGGTGGCTTACCATGTAACCCCCACTACTATTGATGGTCCCAGCCGAAGCAGATACTGGAAAGCTGACCCTCTGCTGGCCCCAAGCGCAACGCTGGAGCCCGATGATTATGACGATGCCAATGCGGTACTGGGGACCGACCGGGGCCACCAGGTGCCGCTGGCCTCTTTTAGTAACACCGCTGACTGGCCCGAGCTTAACTATTTATCTAACATCACTCCCCAGGACTCCGATCTTAACCAAGGACCCTGGGTCAGGCTGGAAAATGCGGTGAGGACCGTCGTGCGGACCGGGCAAGACGTCTTTGTGGTATCCGGCCCGCTATACGAGAGTTATTTTGGTAGTTTGCCTCAGGCAGATGAAGCCCATACTTTGCCTAGTGGCTATTTCAAAGTGATCATGACGTTCAATGATGGTTGGGTCGATGCATCGGGGTTTGTGTTGTACCAAAGCGCGTCACGCAGCGACAACTTTTGCACCACGGAAGTTACTATCGATGAAATAGAGCAGCGTAGCGGACTAAACATCATGCCTTTGCTACCCGCCTATAAAGAGCCAGCCGTGGAAGGTCAGTTGGGTGGCCTGCGCACCAAGTTGGGCTGTTAGACTCGGCCCACCCGAGGCGCGCATACTTTTAAAGGGTCCCGTCGACACGGCATATTTATCGACCGTTAGCACGCCTTGTAGCGGCAACATACAAGGCGTGCCATTCAGTTTCTGGTACCGGCATAATTGATAATCTCGACCCTTTCTTTACCACCCCGGTTTGGCTTATCTGCGGCATGGCTTTGATGTCTTGTAAACTCAGTACCTGGTCAAATTTTTCTACAAACTTAACGTCTACCCGGTACCAGCGTGGTGATTGAGGGCTGGCTTTAGGATCAAAATAGGCTGACTCGGGATCAAACTGGCTGGTATCCGGGTACCCTGCCCGAACGACCTCTGCAACGCCGGCTATGCCCACTCGCTTGCAGCTGGAATGATAAATAAATACTTTGTCTGCCAAGGCCACTTCGTCTCGAAGAAAATTCCTCGCTTGGTAGTTACGCACCCCATCCCAGGGCTCGGTTTGCGCTGGGCGCCGCTGCAGATGATCAATGCCGAACACCTCAGGTTCCGTTTTAAATAACCAGTAGGCCATTGTATTTACTATTGTTGTTACGCTTGCCCAAAAGAATATCATAATCTTTTGGCACACCGGGATAAAACCTTGCACTAAAGTTTGCCCACAGACTGGGAGAAAATGAAACAGAGGTGGTATAATGACTACAGATTCGTATTTAGTTGTTGATTATGCAAGCCACTATTAAGGCTGAACGCAGCCTGTTTTCTTATCCCAAATACTGGGCACATTGTTTGGGCACCGCCCCGTTTTTACCTACCACCCGCGCCGAAATGGATGAGTTGGGCTGGGATAGCTGTGACGTTATTATGGTTACCGGCGATGCCTATGTTGACCATCCAAGTTTTGGTATGGCCGTCATTGGGCGGGTGCTGGAAGCTCATGGGTTTAGGGTGGGTATCATTGCCCAACCCGACTGGACCAGTAAAGATGCCTTTATGGCGTTGGGTAAGCCCAATCTGTATTTCGGCGTGACCGCCGGCAACATGGATTCCATGATCAACCGCTATACTGCCGATAAGAAACTGCGTCATGATGATGCCTATACGCCAGGTAATGTCGGCGGCAAACGCCCCGATCGAGCAGTGACGGTTTACTCACAACGGTGCCGGGAAGCATTCAAAGAGGTACCGGTGATCATCGGTGGAATTGAAGCCAGTTTGCGGCGTATTGCACATTATGATTATTGGTCTGAAAAAGTACGCCGCTCCGTATTGTTCGATGCGAAAGCCGATATGCTAATGTTTGGTAACGCCGAACGGCCACTGGTTGAGGTGACCCACCGATTGGCGGCTGGCGAGCCTATTTCCGAGATCACCGATCTACGGGGGACGGCGATTATTGTTAAGCAGCCCCTTGCTGGTTGGCAAGGGGTGGACTCCACTTCGTTAGACCGGCCAGGAAAAATTGAGCCTATTGCCAGTCCCTATCAGGTAGAGCCAGACTGCGATAAGGCGGAAACCGCTGACGCTGAGACCGATGCTCAAGCTAAGCCGATAGTGATTCAACCACCGGAAAGACGTAAACCATGGGAAAATGTTTACGTTAAAATGCCGGCATTTGAAACCGTCAAAGACAATAAAATGCTGTACGCGCATACCTCGCGTATATTACACCAGGAAGTAAATCCAGGATGCGCCCGGGCTTTGTTACAGCGCCATGGTGATCGCCATATCTGGATTAACCCGCCAGCCATGCCGCTGGAAACCGAAGAAATGGATGCGGTATTTGATTTGCCCTATCAACGGGTTCCTCACCCCAGCTATGGGGATGCCAAGATTCCAGCCTATGACATGATCCGGTTTAGTATAAATATTATGCGCGGTTGTTATGGCGGATGTACCTTTTGTTCTATAACTGAGCACGAAGGGCGGATTATTCAAAGCCGCTCAGAAGAATCGATTATTCGCGAGATAGAAACAATCCGCGATACCGTACCCGGATTTACCGGGGTAATATCGGACCTGGGTGGGCCTACGGCGAACATGTATCGCTTACGCTGTAAAAGTGCCAAAGCTGAAGCGACCTGCCGGCGCCCGTCCTGTGTGTATCCCAGCATTTGTGCGCATATGGATACCAACCATGCCCCCACCATTAGCCTGTATAAGCGGGCACGTACCCTGCCGGGAATTAAAAAGGTGCTGATTGCGTCTGGCGTACGCTATGACCTTGCTGTAGAAGATCCTGAATACGTCAAAGAGTTGGCACTACACCATACAGGTGGTTATCTGAAAATAGCGCCGGAACATACAGAAGACGGTCCGTTGTCTAAAATGATGAAACCGGGCATGGGGTCGTACTACCGATTTAAAGAGTTATTCGATAAATATTCCCAGGAAGCGGGTAAAAAGCAGTATTTGATTCCTTATTTCATTGCCTCTCATCCAGGTACTACCGATGAAGATATGCTGAACCTGGCAATCTGGCTAAAAGAAAATAAGTTCAAACTTGATCAGGTGCAAAATTTTTATCCATCGCCAATGGCGACGGCCACTACGATGTACCACACCGAGGTGGACAGCTTGCGCAAGGTGAAAAAGGAAAGCGAACACGTACCTTCTGCTAAAGGGGAAATACATCGCCGCTTGCATAAAGCCATGTTGCGTTATCACGACCCTAAAAACTTTGCCCAAATTCGCCAGGCTTTGGCCAAAATGGGCCGGGAAGACCTTATAGGCCGTGGGCCGCAACATTTAGTGCCACCTGAATCTAAGGAAGAAAAACGCCAGAAAGCGGCACGCCCCCGCCCGGGCGAACGGGCGTTGTCCAAACATACCGGGCTACCCCCAAAAGGCTTTAGAACCAAACGCCCACCCGGGACGAAAGGAAAACCGAACTCTCGACCAAATTAAACCGGTTATGCATTAAAAGGAATTAATGAAACATTTTTTTGCAGTGGCGGTGGGAATAATACTCACCGGCCTGTTAGCTGCCTGTAGTAATCAGCCCACGGTTCACTTGTATGGTAAATATCTTAGCCAAGAGGCGCGCACGTTACTGGTGAACGAGCTCGAACATAACCAGTTCAAGGTTGTTGAAAACACCCTGGATTTTCCGCACAGCGTGGAGCAGTCTGCGCTGCTATATTCTCTAATAGTGCAGTCTCCGGATGCGGTTACACGTATCAGCGACCTGGTTAACCGGCAAGGTTACGAGCTGTACACTGTCGCGCCGTTGGAACAGGGTAATCACTGGTACACAAAGAACAGTTTGGCATTGATGCTGCGCCCGCCTGGCGCCCGTGGCGATACACAAGTGCTCACCCAGGACTTACCCTATGAGTACCGATCAGTTCAGTGTGAACGAACCTTGCGCCTGTTATTGACGCCCCACAGAAGTTATACCTTATGGGACCCGGCAAATGCAGCAGCCCCCCTTAGTCAGGGGAGCTGGCATTATCGTCAGGCCCCGTACCTGGAGTTCCGGGCTGACGATGGTATCGCATTTAGTTACTATTCTATCAAACGCACCCTGGAGACTGATATTGTCAGCCCCATCAGCATGCTGACGTTAACGCCTATACAGGCATTAGCCGGTGCCGCGTCCTGCGAATTTAATTATGGTGAACGATTGTTAAAGTAGCGGTATATACGTGGAAGGATATTGCTGCGTTTATCTTCAGCTACCTTTCACCCTATCAGTTATTCCGCCAAATTACCGCGTCTGATCCTGGCTATGACAAGGAACCGGTGACCAGCGCCCTACCGTTTTCGCACGTTGTCGCCACAGGGTGTGTTAAAGGACCGAAAGGATGATTCGTATTGACCAAAACGCTTGGTTCATGCCGTTCGCGCGCCGTCTCACTGCCCTTTTGCGGCCCTCTTACAAGCATTACCCAAGTATAATGGTTACTATAACAATGTTGGTTACCACCGTAAGATAAAATAGGCGTTTAAACGACGTTTTCTGGGTTTTGTGCCGCAATAGATACTGCCCGGCCATGCCACCTGGCCAGCCACCCAGCACGCTGCAAATATGTAAGGTAGATTCCCGGATACGCCAACGTCCTCTGCGCGCCGCTGTCTTATCGTGCCAATAAAGTATAAAAGTGACCAGACTAAGCAGTAAATAGCCTGCGCCGAACATCGGCATAAGTAGCCCGGCATACACAGCGCCGGCCATGCCCAGGGCGCCCAGGCCGGTCAGCAGCAGCGGCCATAAAGACGGCCTGGCCCTGTTGCGCCGGCGTAAAGTGTTGCCTGATTGGCGAGTTTGCCTGGCGGTTGAGTTTACTCTGATATGCTCTCTCCGTTTATACTGCGCGGGGTCAGCGCCTCGCAACTTCTGTGTGGGCTGACCCGGCGCTGCTTTTTTAAGTCGAAGTCTTTAGTGGCAAATTTACCGTTACGCTGGGTGGAGTAACCGATGGCTATAACATCTTGCATTGGCGGGCCGCCGGTGGCGTTTTATACGCTCTGATAGGCCCCAACGCGCGACCACCGGCCAGGCTAGCTGCTTTACAGAACCAAAACCTCTCGTATCGTCTCACTGGCTGATTTTTCCCTGTTGCTGCATGCGATTTTCTTTTTGATACTGCGGTACTGGTATCGTGAGCAAACTCAATCAATGGCTTTTAGTGGCCATGATGGGCTGGCCTGTTGGCATAGCTAACGTCACTGGCAGCGGGCTTGCTAAGGGCAACCCAGCGCCACTAGTTTCAAATGACCCAGTGCTGCTGGGCGGCCCCTCGGACGCCTTGCCAGGGGAAAACCCATCCGGGACGTCCGTAGGTCACAGAGGATTATGCCTGGCGCTCCGGTGAATGGTTAGCAAAATAATCCCGCACAAACCGGGTAAAGGTTTTAAGTTTTTGCGATGGATACACCAGTTGAGGATGAAACAGATAAATACTGTTCCCCATGGGTAAGCATTCCTCAGGTAGTACCACCTGAAGCTCGCCCCGCGCTATATCATCAGCCACATAGTAGTTCGCAACCCGGATAATGCCTTTGCCCTTTAATGCCTGCTGGCGCAACAAGTGGTTTTCATTGGTGGCCAGCCAACCATTAATATCAACCGGCCCCTGTTTAAGCGGCCAGCTTTTTTGATGTAATGTTGCCAAACAAGCATGTTGGGCTAAATCGTCAATATGCTGTGGTTCGCCGTAATTAGCCAGGTAAGCCGGCGATGCTACTAACAAGTGAGTGTAAGGTAACAACTCGCTCACCACCATGTCATCCGGAGGCGTGGTAGTCGCCCTGAAGGCCACATCAATATCCTGCTGATTGAGATTGTGCGTGGTATAAGAACAATTGATTTCAAACAATATATCGGGGTGAAGGCCCTGAAAATCGCTACATAGCGAAAACAAAAAAGTTTCAGCGAACATTTTTGGCGCGGTAATGCGCAACAGCCCGCTTACCGCCTCGTTTTCTTCATTAACGCTACGTTCCAGCTGAAACACCTGCGAACGTATATTTAAGCCCTGCGCCAAAGCCCGCTCGCCTTCGCGGGTCAATCTTACGCTACGGGTGGTACGCACCAGTAACGGGCACTTCAACTCCGTTTCTAGCTTCTTTACCTGCTCTGACAAATAACCTTTAGAAATTCCCAGTTTCCTGGCCGCACGGGTAAAGTTAAGCTGACGCGCCAGCTCTACAAACAGCATTAGCCGTTCCATTCGTTTATGATCGCTCATAGTACCGCCTCAACACCTTATTGTTTGTTATAGTAAACTATGATTTCGCTAAATAGCTATTTTGTTATTTATAAAAAACAATATTATAGCGGCTAACGTCACTTACTCAGGAATCCGTATGCAACACACTTTACCTTTAGCCGAATATTTACCCAATGTCAGTACCCTGGCGTATGGCTGCATGGGGCTGGGTGGCGGCTGGAATGACACGCCGGTGACTACCGCAGACGTGGCGCAAAGCGACAGCATCATTCAGTCGGCACTGGAAAGCGGAATTAATCTTTTTGACCATGCGGATATCTATACTTTCTCCAAAGCGGAAGAAGCCTTTGGTCAGGTTTTAAAAAATACGCCTTCGCTGCGTGAAAAAATGTATATCCAATCTAAATGCGGCATCCGATTTGAAGATAGTGAGGGCTGCGGACGCTACGACTTTTCGGCGTCCTGGATACAGCAGTCGGTTGAAGGAAGTTTACGCCGCTTACATACTGATAAATTAGATATTTTATTACTTCATCGACCGGATCCATTGATGGAGCTTGATGAAGTTGCCAATACGCTGCAGGCACTACATAAGGCAGGCAAGATTGATTATATTGGGGTATCTAATATGAATCAGTATCAAATGGCGTTTTTACAAAGTGCCTTGTCTATGCCCATTGTCACCAATCAATTGGAACTTAGTCTGGCCAAAACCGATTGGCTTGATGATGGTATTGCGATAAATACACCAGCGGCCCAACAAGCCGGGTTCCCTAGTGGCTTACTGGAACATTGTCGTAGTCACCATATACAACTTCAGGCGTGGGGCTGCCTGGCTCAGGGTACGTTTGGTGAGCAGGGGCTGCATGGGGAAGATGAGACTATTGCCAATACCACACGCTATGTATGGAAGCTGGCGCAAGAATACAAGGTGACAGCAGAGGCTATAGTGTTGGCGTTCCTGTTAAAACACCCAAGCGCGATTCAGCCGGTTATAGGTACAACCAATACCGATCGTATCAAAGGTTGTGCTCAGGCTCTGGACGTTAAATTAACCCGCGAGCAGTGGTACAACTTGTATGTGTATTCACGCGGCCAGGCATTACCTTAGGAAGCGGCTATGTTAACGCTAAAACAAGCGCAATCGCTAAGCGCCACGGCTGTGAAACTGGCCACCGGGCGACGGCAGGCGGTGGCGGTAAGTATTTGCGACGAACATGGAGAGCTTCTTCATTTTTGCCGTATGGATACAACCGCTTATCACGCTGGGGTATTGGCTCAATCTAAAGCATACACGGCTGCCAGGGATCGTCAGCCAAGCGGTGACCTGGGGGCCTGGGCCCAGGCAACGGGCAAAGATATCAGTTACTGGAGCGATCCGAAAATAACCGGCTTCAAAGGAGGCTTGCCTATTGTTCAACACGGCAAGGTTATTGGCGGTATTGGAATCAGTGGTTTAAGTGAAGAAGATGACGAAGCGCTCGCTAGCGAGACGCTAGTCTGTTTAGCATAAATGCGGGGCGGGCCACGTTGTACCCGGCCCGCCGTTCGTTTATGGCCGAGTGGGTGTATCTTCGATAAGTTTGGCAATATGGGTATTATTAGCTGTGTTGGCTAAATCAATAAGATAACTTTTTTGTAGCTCATCCAGCATCTGTGAAGTTAGATACTGTTTAACCCGGTCCGTCTCCCCATTGGCGATGGCCGATTCCAACCCTTTCATCCCAGCGATACCTTTTTCACCTTGTGGTTCGTTATCATTTTCCATGATGGCTCCTGTTCGGTTATAGCGGGGTCAACATAACCCACATGACCCTAATTACTTCGTCCAATCTTCGTTTTTGGTTTACCGCAAGGCGAAATATTTCAGGAAAATGGCTTATTTTCAATTACCTGATTAGCCGCTGCCGCACAGTACACAGACCCCAGCATAAAGATAGCATCTGGCGTGTAGCCATTTGCTTCACGCACGATGGCGCGGGCCGCTAGCCGGTGAAAAAGCTGGCCCATCGGGTGGCAGCGAACTCCTGCTGCAGCTGTGCATAATTTTCGATTACCTCAGATAGCGGGCGGGCATTTTGTTTTGTTAAAGAGGTGTTGGGGATGGTGGGGGCAACGCCTAAGAATTCGCTCATGGCGGTGAAAGTGTGCTGCTGCTCATTAACCAGCGCATCATAGTCGACCTGCAATACGTCATGGTTAGCGAACCATTCATCCCCCGCTGCCTGCCAGCGTTCGGTTCGTTCAAACCCTTTAATAAGTTCCTCGGCGGTAAATGTCAGGGTAAGCGTTTTGTTGCTTGCCGCGGGCATTTGATGGTTGGCTTCCCACTCATTACTCAACACCGCAATTTTACGGGAAACCATAATCTGTAGCGTGTTTTTGCGGGTTAAATGAATCACTTTCAGCTGCGGCATCTGCTGCAAGGTTTCCCACAACCCGCATTGCGGATTATCTACCGGATGATAATAAAAAAGCTTGAAGCCTCGCGCGGCAATATTCCACGGCTGGCGGGCAAATTGACGTGCCAATATCGTTTGATAGTCCTGGCCATCTAACCTTACAAATACTTCACCGCTTACCTGTATATTCGGGTGCGAGTTAAGCAGTGATATCAACAAATTGGAGCCGGTTCGGGAACGCGACAACACAATGAATTTTTGATAGTTGCGCGTACCACATAGTTGCACAAGTTTACGTTTAATCAGGGTCATACCGTCTCTCTTAGTGTTCCTGCACAAAGGTTACTCTATCGCGTTCGGAATAAACGCCAAGTAAGATAAGACTGTAATTGTTAATTAAATGTGAAACAACAAAAAAGCGCATTAGATAACTAATACGCTTTTTGATAATGGATTAAATTAGAACAGACACTAGCCGTTTTCTTTGTCGAACAAGCCCTTTAATTTATCTTTGGCTTTGTTCATAAGCTTATCTTTTTCTTGTTCTACTTTTTCCCGCGCTTTTTCTTTTAACTTACTGCGGGCTTCTTCTTTAGCCTGAGCAATGATGTTGTCCAGCATGGCATTCATAATTGCCGCCCCCACCTGATCAGCGGGTAAGCCATCTGGTTTACCTACTGCGCCAGCATTAAACGTTGGCAGTGTCACTTCATAGGCTTTTTGCTCAATGGCGATTCCAGTGGTATCTACCGCCTCAAAGTTTAACCGAAGACGGGCATTACTAACCGTTACATTTTCTACAATAACCCGCGGCATAGGCTCATCAGACTCGGTACCAGGCTGCTTTCCCGAGTCAGAGGGCAAGTTAGATTGGATGTTATCTTTGAGCACTAACAGATTACTTTCCCCAGCGGCATTCATTTCATACAGGATATCGGGGGCATCCACATTAACATTCTGAATGACGTATGGCTCGGACGTGGCCCCGCCCAAATCCAGTGAAATGGTGCCCAGGCTAAAAGCAGTATCTTCTGAAAAATTCTGCGGATTGTGAATTTTTGTGCCGGAAATGGCTAACCGACCTTCGCTGTACGCCATATCAACCGCATCAACCGTGACCTCGGTTTCCAAATAGCGGCTACCTTGCTTTTCAATTTGGCTGCGTATGAAGTCGCCAGCGCCACTTAACATATACCATACCCCACCCACGATGATAATCACCAGAATAAGCAGGACGGTTAAAACTTTTTTCATTGTCATTCCCTATAGTTAGACCTGTTTCGTTCACAATGCCACATTAACCCTATTGAGATCAAAATGGTAGCACTTGATTAAAATACGAACAAACCGATTCCCGTAGATATATGAGACCGTTAACATAAAAAAAGGCCGGCAATCGCCGGCCTTTTTAAACAGTGGATTGTCAGACCCCCTGATGCATGTCTTTTTCACTGAAAAACAATGAGTAGAGGACCGGTACCGCCACCAGTGTCAGTAATGTGGCAAACGTCAGCCCGCCCATAATAGTCACTGCCATACTGGCAAAAAACGCATCCCATAACAGCGGAAGCATGCCCAGCACGGTGGTCAGTACAGCGAGTATAACGGGCCGCACCCGGCTAATACTGGCGCCAAAAATAGCGTCCTGTAGATTGTCTGCGCTACGTCTGCGTAAATCAGCCTCATCTACCAGTACAATAGCGTTTTTAATAAGCATACCAGACAAACTAAGTAGACCTAGCAACGCAGTAAAGCTAAAGGGTAAACCGGTGATAATCAGGCCTGCGGTTACCCCGCAAACACACATAGGCACAATTATCCAGATAAGGGCCGCCTGCCGTAATGCGTTAAATAATAGTATGGTAATGAGAATCATCGATAAAAAGCTTATCGGCAATTTAGTACCCAAGCTAGCCTGCGCGTCTCTGGAGCTTTCAAATTCGCCGCCCCATTCTAACGTATAGCCAGCAGGCAGTTTAATCGCCTCTATTGCCTTTACCACATTGGCGCGGGCAGTTGCTGCCGTGTTATCGCCAACCGGTTCGGCTTGTACCGTTAATGTGCGCACCCGGTTACGCCGATGAATAATGCCGTTTTCTGAATGTAGCTCAAAATCTTTTACCACCTGGGTTACCGGTATAAAGCTTTGTTCAGCTTCACTGTAAATTAACCGGTCTTCTAACCACGACATACTCCGGCGCTCTTCAGCCGGAGGCCTGATAACCACCGGAATCTGCCGGTCATCTTCGCGGTACACGCCTACCTGATTGCCGACACTGGCAAATTCTAAAGCATCGCCAATTTGGGTGCGCGATAACCCGGCAATCCGTGCTTTTTCATCATCAATCACCGGGCGCACGATCATTTCACGTTGCCGCCAGTTTTGGCGTATATCGGTAACCAAAGTCGATTCACTCATAATTTTGATCGCCTGGGCGCCTAGTTCACGCAAAACATCAGGGTCATTGCCCATAAAGCGGGCTTCTACCTTCGCCCCTTCCGCAGGACCAAAGAATATCCGTTTGCTGTAAATCTGCGCCTGCGGATGCGCTTTACTGATATCGTTTTGAATATAGTCAATGACCGCGGGAATCGCCTCGCGGCTATGCGTACGCACAATGAACTGGCCGTATGAAGGGTTGGGTAGTTCTGGGGCATAAGTCAACATGAACCGGCTGCCGCCCATACCGATGACACTGGTAACATCAGCCACTTCTTTACGCGCCAGAATTTTTTGTTCTATCTCTACCATATCCGCTTCCGTTGCACGGATATCACTGCCTTGCGGCAGATAGTAATTCACATAGAATATAGGGGTGTTAGAAGGCGGAAAAAACGATTGTTTAACCTGTCCGAAGCCAATTACTGAGACCACCGTCGTTACCAGTAGAATGACCAGGGTAATGCGTCGATGGCGTAGGGCCAAACCTAACAGACCGCGATAAAGCCGAAAGCCACGGCCCTGATAAATATCGTCATCGGCATCATTATGCTCAGTTTTAAATAGATAATGGCCTAGCAGAGGCGTAACCGTTACGGCCAGCACCCAGCTCAGCAGTAAGGATATTAAAATAACGGCGAACAGGGAGAACATGAAATCGCCGGTCGTATCTTGCGATAAGCCAATGCCCGCGAAAGCCAGAATACCGATAACGGTAGCGGCCAGTAACGGGAACTGCGTTTGCTGGGCGGCTTCTTCAGCGGCATCTACCGAGCCTTTACCTTTTTGCATATTCAACAACATAGATTCAGCAATCACGATAGCGTTATCGACCAGCATACCCATGGCGATAATCAGAGCGCCTAATGATATACGCTCCATTTGAATGGAGAATACCCACATAAATAACACAGTGCCTAACACAGTCAGCAACAAGGTGCCGCCGACCACCACCCCTACCCGCCAGCCCATTACCAGCAGCAATACCGCTACCACTATGCCAACCGAGGCCGCCAGATTGATTAAAAAGTCGCTGATTGCTTCATCGACAACCTTATGCTGTTCATATATGGGCTGAATCGCTACTCCCAACGGTAATTTTGCGCGCAAGGTATCTAAATGCGCTTCCACTTTATGGCCAATATCAACAATGTTCAGGTCGCTGCGCCCGGCAATGGCCAGGGTGAACGATGATTGTCCGTTATGTCGGGTTAATTGGGTCGGTGTTTCAGACTCTAACCGGTAAACTTGGGCTATATCGCCAATATTTAGCTGTTCGGTGGTGCCTGGCATACCAAAGCTAAGGCTACGAATGGTCTCGGCAGAATCGTCGCCAGCTGGAATCACCAAGCGGATACGCCGGTCTTCTACCCTCACACTACCGGCATCGGCTATGGCGCTTTCGGTTTGAAATACGCTGGCAATCTGACTCATGGAAATACCCAGGCTGGCAAGTTTTTCCTGGGTTACTTCTACATATATAGTTTCTTCCGGCACGCCACCTAATTGCGCCCGGGTTACCCCAGGCACCGTTAATACTTCACGGCGCAAGCGCGAAGCCAGTTCACGCTTCTGACGATTGGAAAATCCCTCTGCGGTAATGGCATAGTACATTCCATACACATCACCAAAGTCATCGTTAACAATCGGCGTGCCCGCCCCCTGGGGTAGCGAGCGAGCTGCAGCATCGACTTTACGACGTAGCTCATCCCAGGCCTGGGGCAGATTTTCGCCGCTAAAATCATCGCGCAATTCAACGGTTACCTGTGACTGGCCCGGCAATGAACGTGATGTAATATCACCAAGCTGGGAAAGCTGCTGTATGGTTGATTCAATTGGTTCGGTAACTTCCTGCTCTACTTCACGGGCAGTGGCGCCAGGATAATAGGTTGTTACGATAGCCTGTTTGATGGCAAATGCAGGATCTTCCAGTTTGCCAATCTGGATAATCGCGTTTATCCCACCGACCAGGAAGATAACCATTAACAACCATACCGTTAGCGGATTCTTGATTGAATAAGTAGCAATTTTCATAGCACCGGCTTCTCGCTGTCAAAGGGGCGAACTTTCATACCATTTTGCAGTTCACGAATTCCTGCGGCGACAATCACCTGGCCTGCTTCTATGCCTTTGATCACCTGGGCGTTCTGATCGCGGATAATACCCAGTTCTACCGGATGATAATTTACCGTTTGATTGGCCGGATCATATAACCAAACCGCGAACTCCTGCTCGCCGGAAGTATCGACACCGTTCAATGGCACCCACCAGCCGGCGCGTTCAGGTTGACGGTCAATTTCAATACGGGCAGTCAACACCATGCCAGGCAATAGTTCCACGCCTTCCATTCGTGGCAACTTAAAGGTGACCTGATAGGTTTGTGTGGCGCTATTCACTTCAGTTTTATGTTCCAGGTAGCTTAGCTCAACTGGCTGGCCCGACTTATCCAGAATTCTGTTACCTTGTTTGTCTTCCAGATACACCTGATAGTGCGGGGCATCTTCCACCGCAGCGCGCATAATTTGTTCAGGAATATTCACATGTACCCGAAGATAATTGATATTCTGTACCCGTAACACTGGCTGATTGGGCTGCACATAGGAAAACTTTTCCACCAGACGATTGGTGATGAGCGCATCAAAGGGGGCGTGAAGTTCAGTATATTCCATATTTAACTGAGCATTTTCTACCGCGATTTCCGCATTTTCGTAGCTGGTTTTCAACGAATCAAAATCTGACGCACTGATATAGTTATCTTGTTTGAGTTGCTTACCCCGCTCAAAATCTGACTGGGCTTTACGTAAACTGGATTGTGCCTGACGCAGGGCTAACTCGAAATCTTGCGGGTCAAGCGCGGCCAGTAATTTGCCTTGCGGAATTACCACACCCTGGCGATCTGCCAGCTGGTTAATTCTGCCAGCAACCTGAAAAGATAAATCTACCGTACTCAGGGCGTCCACTCTGGCAACAAAGCGGCGAATAACCGGTTGAGTGTCTTTACCCACTTCATGTAACTGAACTAAAGGAGCGGGTTTGGCGGTTACTTCAGCTTCCTGACCCGAACAACCCAGCAAAAACACAATGCTGGTTACCAGCACAATGACAACGCGTAAAAGATTAGTTTTCACCGGTTTTATCTCCTAAAGACTCAGCCATGCTGAGTAATTTATTACGTATAGTTTGGCGTTCGTTTTCACTAAACGGGCTTACCCCGAGCAGCTCTTGAAAGCTTAGCCCATCAATCGCTAACCACAGCACAACACTGTCGAAATAACGGCCAGGATCCTGTTTCAGCTCTTCAACAAATTCACTCAGGTGATTTTTAAATATAGTTAACAATGCTGGATTTTCGTTTGCCGCTACCAGCAGAATGCGGGCATAGTCTAAATCTACCTGCTCGTGCACCCGTTCACGGGTACGTAGCATCCGATTAATGGGCAATACATTCTGATGCTCTTCGCAGACGCTGTTTTCATACCCCTTGGCGGTTTCCATCAGGTTATCCATCAGCGCTTCAAGTAATGCTTCCTTATTTTTAAAGTGATGCATTACGCCGCCTTTGCTCATACCGCAATTCTCGGCAACATTATCCAGGGTTAGCGTGCGCGGGCCCTGATTGATGGCAATATCAATGGCTGACTCTATAATTTTCTGACGGGAGGATACTTTGTCACGAGGCATAGCAAATCCAGTTACAAACCAACTGGTCGGTTTTTAAAGGATCTTGCGCTGATTGTCAATCAATAAGCCGTAAAAGACAGCAATCTTATAAATTATGTAACGTAGCAAAACCGGCTACATGACGTTTAGCGGACCAGACTATAATGCGTGTTGAAGCTTTGGCTAAGTGTACATCCTGGGGTACTGCACAACAGTGACAGGAACTGCGCAACCGGCACGGCAGCACAAAGGCCGCCCACCCGCTCTTGATGCATTGGTTGATTAAGTAAGGAATGAAGTGAGCGTTGTTAAGTGCGGGGCTAGCTGAGCTTAAGGCAGCGGCACTTTTAAAAACATAAACGGTTTTGTAATAAACCTTATGTATATTACAGGTAGCCTAAAACCGTGGCGGGCAATGTTGCATGGTCAGGCGCAGAGTCGATTTGCAGACAGCTCACCACCCCATGATATGACGAATCTTATCTTCGAGCAGTTGCGCGTTGTGGGCATGATGGGCAAGCCTGGGATGGGCACCGTAACCCTGATAATCAAATTTGAGCGTATACAGCGCTTTGTCACCCTGCTGGCTTAGCGCCTGCACCGCTTGTTCTATCACGTCGAACCATTCGTTACCCGGAGCCACCGCATCCATACTGCCTAAAGAACAGATGATGGGTGTGGCTGGATAGCGCTCCCGCAATGTGCTCAGAAATGTCTTGTATGCCTGAACATATTCAGCTTTGGTCGGGGTAGGACTTATGCGACTGGTATCCAGGTGTAACGCATGATCATTTTGTAATAGGTTAACCACCACCACATCCGGGCGGTATGCGGTAAAATCCCAGGTGGTCTGGTTATCTCCAACCGCAGATAGCTGATCGTAGTACTGCGTCATGGTAAAAGGCACAAACCCTACTTTGATGCCGATTCCACTGCGCGAAATCGAATGCAACTGCGCTGACAACGCCCTGGCGGCAATCGCCCCGTAAGACAGATAATGATTTTTCTCGCTTTTCAAATGGTCCGGGCTGTTAAATGCAGCTTCGTTACCCATACCGCTGGTTACCGAATCACCGTATATTTCAATTTTGCGGCTGGGCTTAGCGACGGCTTTACCCATGGAGCCGTCAATCTCTATCCCAAGAAAGCGCGTGTCGCCCTCTTCTCCTTCTGTCCGCTTATATAATACGAAGTGATGCTCTGTATCTTCCAGCACCATGGGCAAGCTGTACTGGTGGCGGCCCTGATGTGCTTGAAACACAAAAGGCGTGGCGGTGTTGTCATCGACGATTATCGCGTAATAGTTTTCCCCCCGGCTATCATCCAGTTCAATTGATAGTTTGCGGGTATGGGCCGAAAACTGGACCTGGCTGCCTGGCCAGCTAAGCACTGGTGCGGTTGCATCGTGCCTATCGATACGCCCGGTGTAGCTAAAACCCTCATGGTCAGGTGTAATAACGGTGGCATACAGTGGACTACTAAATATGCCAGCCAGTAGCAACCAGCATAGTGTCCAGTGCGGTATGCTATGTTTCAAACTATGGGGTTTATCTTGCAACATGAATTAATCGCTATTAAACAAAAACTATTTGGCGTTTATGCACAATAAAAGCCGCCCATGCAAATAAAAATAGCGAACTTTTTAGTCCCGTTTACGTTTTTTCTTTTGCCATAAAAAAAGCTGGCCACGAGGGCCAGCTTTTCGTCAGTATACGCAATGTAATAGGGAGCTGCTAGCCGCGTAGGATAACAACTGCATCGCTAAACCGGCTAGGCGGTTGCCGCCTCTTGCTCAGTTTCATGGGTTAGCAAATATTCGAATGCTGCTAAAGAGGCTTTCGCACCCTCGCCCATGGATACCACAATTTGCTTGTAAGGTACGGTAGTCACATCACCCGCAGCATAAATACCAGGCTCAGAAGTATTACACTTCTCATCGATATTGACTTCACCGTGCTTAGTTAGCTCAATCACCCCATCCAGGAACTGGCTGTTGGGCACCAGACCAATTTGTACAAAGACCCCTGCCAAAGGCAGAGTGTGAACTTCGTTAGTGGCCCGATCCTGATACTCAATTGCACTAACCTTGCCGTTTTCCGCTACAATCTGACGGGTCGCGGCATTGCGAATAATAGTAACGTTGTCACGTTTTTCAGCCTGTTTAACCAATACTTGATCGGCCTTTAGTTCAGGCATAAACTCAAATACTGTTACCGACTTAACAATACCGGCCAAGTCCAGCGCGGCTTCAATACCTGAATTACCGCCGCCGATTACCGCGACGTCTTTACCTTTAAAGAACGGACCATCACAATGCGGACAATATGCCACACCATTACCCACATTTTCACGCTCGCCTGGTACGCCTAGTTCTCTCCAACGTGCACCCGTAGCTACAATCACTGATCGTGAGGTAATTTGCTCGCCTGATGACAAGGTAATCGTTTTAATATTACCCTTTTCGATATTATCCACCCGAACATGTTCTTTAAGCGTAATATCGTAATCGTTCATATGCTCGAGCAGGTTATTAACCAGCTCAGGACCAGTGGTTTTGGATACCGAAATCAGGTTTTCAATCCCCATGGTATCTTTAACCTGGCCACCAAAGCGGTCGGCTACCAGGGTTACTTTCAAGCCTTTACGCGCACTGTAAATTGCAGAGCTAACACCAGCCGGGCCACCACCAATAACGGTGACATCTTGCAAGGGCATCGACTGACCTTTGTTAGCATCTTTTAACGCGGGGTCGCGTTCAATCAATTTTTCGATGATAGTACCGGCTTCTACTTTACCATTTGCGAATAATTCGCCATTCAGGTAAACCGAAGGCACGCCCTGTATTTCCCGCTCAGCAATCAGGTTCGGATACAAACCACCATCAATCATTTCAGTTTTAATGTGCGGGTTGATTAGCGCAAACTGGTTCAATGCCTGGACAACTTCCGGACAGTTATGACAGCTTAGGCTGATAAATACTTCAAAGTTAAGGTCTTCTTTGACACCTTTGATGATAGATTTCAGACTATCATCAACCTTCAATGCTGTGCCTGAGGCATGCAACAAAGCAAGGACTAATGAGTTAAACTCGTGACCACCAGGGATACCAGAAAAACGTATACCGGTATCTTCACTATCGGCTTCTAATAAAAAGCTTAGTGAGCTACGCAAAACACCTGCAGTGTCACGTTCTTCAAACTTAATGTTATCGCTCACACCAGCAATGTCAGACAGAAACGTCACGAGCTCGTCACGCTTGCTGTGTTCGCCAGTTTGTAGCACGAACGTTACTTCTTTTTGCATGGATTCAGCATAGCCTTTAAGCGCTTGCAAAATTTCTTTAGTTAACACGTCGATTCTGCCTCTTGATTGAGTGAGTGACAGGTGCAAGCACTATGCTTGCACCTAATAGACAGATAAATACCTATCTAGTTGTTCCTGACTTCTGGTTAAATTTTGCCAACCAGGTCAAGTGAAGGAGCAAGAGTTTCTTCGCCTTCTTTCCATTTCGCTGGGCAAACTTCACCTGGGTGAGAAGCAACATATTGTGCAGCTTTCACTTTACGTACCAGGTCTTCTGCATCACGGCCAATACCTTCAGAGGTAATTTCCATTGCTTGAACGATACCTTCTGGGTCAACAACAAATGTTGCACGGTCAGCCAGACCCATGTTTTCACGCATACAATCGAAGTTGCGTGTAATTTCACCTGTTGGGTCGCCAATCATCGCAAACTTAATTTTGTTGATGGTGTCTGAAGACTGATGCCATGCAGCATGAGTAAAGTGTGTGTCAGTAGATACTGAGAACACTTCTACACCGCGTGATTGCAATTCTTCATATTTGTCTGCAACATCACCCAGCTCAGTTGGGCATACAAAAGTAAAATCGGCCGGATAGAATACGAATACTGACCATTTACCTTTAATGTCTTCGCTGCTTACTTCAACAAACTCACCGTTTTTAAATGCGTTTGCTTTGAAAGGTTTGATAGCAGTGTTAATCAATGCCATTGTTAATCTCCATCTGGTTAATTTAATTGTGTGTTTTTACAAAAAGTAAAAATCACCAATGTTACGAATTTTGCGTTAAGACGGTTTGTTTTGAACCGTGTCCCGTTCAACTGGTAATAAGAATAGCGAACGGTTGGATGAAATGATAATTGGTAATGTTGAACAGTTAAATCAAAATTTATGATTAAAAGGTTTTTTTGTAGCGGATTTATTGAACGAACAATCGTGCCAGATATTCCCGCTGCATACAAGGGTACGGAGCAAAACATCGAATGAACAGTGAAACAAACAACAATGACACCACGATGACAAGATGTCAGTTTGTGCACCAGCACATTAAACGGGTAGATGGTCATGCGCCCAGTCCATTGGCGGACAAGCACAATAAGATGGCAGATAACCCTTTTGCGTTTTACCGCGGTAGCGCCCAGGTGTTTTATGCTGACTTAGCAGCGGGCAACCTACGTATGCCGGCCTGCCTGGACGCCCTGCCTTTAACGTGCGTGGTAGGTGACTGCCATGTCTCTAATTTTGGATTTATTACCGAAGAAGGCTCACATGGGGATACGGTTATTTTTGCCCCCAACGATTTTGATGACGCCTGTGTGGGATACGCAGGCTGGGATATAATGCGCTTTTTAACCTCATTAGCTTTGGCCGGCGATTACGCGCAGGGTATTAAACAGGCCCATTACACGCACAGCAAAAATAACAGCAATAAGCCGGTAGTCAATGAAGCCGAAATCAAACAGGCCATGGCAGGATTTATCCGCCATTATATTGAGACCTGTCGGCGTTTAGTAGATAACCCTCCGTTGATAAATAGCGCACTCGAGTCGGTGGAGCCTGGTACGCGGTTGGCAAAACATTATGACAAAGCATGCCGGCGGGCCGCCGGTGGTAGCGAGTTCACCACCAAAAGTGCATTGGCAAAAGCCATCTATATGAGTGACGAGGGACTGCGTTTTATTCGTAAAACTGAAAAATTTACGCCGCTGGCCCGGCACCGCTACAAAGAAATCGAAGAGGCCTTTGCCCCTTATATGGATGACGAAGTGATAGATATTGTGCAACGTAACGATGCGGGCACCGGTTCACTGAATGTTGCGCGTTACTATTTTTTGGTAGGACCGGCCAAACCTCATAATGCAGATAGCTTTGCCCGTTGCCACATAGTAGAGGTAAAGCAACAACGCGAAGCGGCGCCCTTGTACTACTTTACCGATTTAGCCCCGGTCAACCGGTTAAACCCGGCTCACCTAACCGCGCGCTGCCAGCGCAAAATGCAGCGCAAACCG
This sequence comes from Alteromonas indica, assembly GCA_003056425.1. Classification (GTDB taxonomy): domain Bacteria; phylum Pseudomonadota; class Gammaproteobacteria; order Enterobacterales; family Alteromonadaceae; genus Alteromonas; species Alteromonas indica. Next base: position 151,570 of record PYVY01000007.1, on the reverse strand, counting down.
GACTTACTTCTGGATGAAGCCTACTGGCAAAAACACCACTACCTAATTCGCTCGCGCCACCACGCCCGGGTGGGTATCGATCCTGAGGATGTGACTTTAGGACACAAAAGTGTCGGTGGCGGGTTTGATGAGTATGCCCAATGGTGTGCTCAGGCCCTCGCGCTGGCGCATGCCCGTGGCGATCGTCGTTCAGCCCGTTTTGAACATCTGGTCGCCGAACAGTTGCCAGGATGTGAAGCGCAGCTGTTAGACACCGCCTGGCAATACGCCCGGCAGGTCCAGCAAGATTATCAAGACTTTGTGAGGGCGCTGGCGGCGCCTGCGGCTAAACCGGGCGCAGCGGCGCCCGCTTGCTCTCGGTAAAGTGCCGCTGGGTCTATCTTCAGTAGCGCGAAATATTCTTCGCGCTTTTTCAGCTGGCCAGCCGGAAGTTCCGTGTTGCATAACAACATAGCCGCCTGCTGCATCGTCTCCACCTGGCCATTCGTCAAAGCTTCTTTGTGCGCTAGCTGCACCAGCACTTTTAGCAAACTAAAGGCAATTTGCCGATTCTGTGGTGACAGTGTCAACGCTTGGCGTAAGTTATTATAGGCAGGCTGCATGCGGTTTTCTTTATAGTTAACCGCCGCCATTTCCTTCAGTTCTTTGGTAGTGAAGCTAATTTCCCGCCGCTCAATAGATTCCTGTTTAAGATACTCATCTACCACCTGACTGGAAAAGGTATCGCCTTCTATTTGCGAACGTAGCTTGTCAAGCAGGGATAAACAATGTTCTTTCATACCTAGTTCATGAAACGCTTTCATTTTATCCAGGTTATCTTCCATAGACATCCCATGAAGTTCAGGTTTTTGCTGGTTCATGATGTGTTGTGCGCCCTGTTTGTCGTTACGCAAACAAAGCATGCGGGCGCGTATCACTGATAATTGCTCTTCAAACTGCGCGCCAGTGGCTTTACTTTGCCCGAGCAGATCAAGATCCTGCTCTACTTTTTTCAGCAGTTTTTCAGCTTCAGGCTGCGCCAGCCCGGTGGCTAAATCTACCGTGGCACGGACCACGTTCAAGCCCAGTTGGGGAGAATCGTGAATAGAGTTTTTAGCATAGCGGGCCATATTCTGCACTGCGGTTAACTGCCCCACCTTATCATGGTTAAGGCGGGCCAAATCCCATAGCTTTTTATTCCGCTCTATATTGCGTGGCGCCAGTTGGCTGGCTTGCTTAATATGTTCATAGGCCTGCTCATACTGTTCATTTTCGAGATGGTATTGGGCCAGTAAATCAAGAACTTGGAATTGTGTATCGCGCCGGCCCAGCAAGTCTTCCATCATCGGTTCCGCTGTATCAGTCTGATCCTGCCTTAACAACGCTTTAACCAGCCCTATGTGTATCCAGGCATAATCATAAGTGTTAAGCAGTGATAGATAATATGCTTCTGCCTCGGCGTACTCCCGCAACTGCATCAGACAGTCACCAATTATTCGTTTCAAACGCGGGTGAAACTCACTTAAACCGGTATCCAGCAACTGACGCTGGGCATGGTAAATCGCTGCGGAGAAATCGCGCTGGTGCAAACAATGCAATAATTTATGAAGTTTTTTGCGGATAGAAAGCAAATACACCAAACGCGCTTCAATACGTTTACGGTCCAGTGGCTTAACCCAAAAGTCATCCGGCTGCATTTCTACAATGCAATTGACCAACTCGGGGCTGGTTTCAGCACTTAAAAATATTACCGTCGTCTTCTGCGTAATATGATTGTTGTGCCGTAGCTCTTCAAGTAGGTGAAAGCCATCTTTATCGTGGCTGATATTAAACGCGATGAGGATAAAGTCGAAGGTATGCTGCTCGCACATCCGTACTGCGTGAAAGGCGTTAAGTGCACTGCTCACTTTCGTTATATTAATTTCTCTTAACGCCGAGGTGACCTGATCATGTACCAACCCCTGATTATCGATAATCAAAATGCGAAGCTCGCTATCGGGGGTTAAGGGGGGAAATCTTTCCATTACAACTGTTCACACTTTACTGTGGTTAATCCTGCCACGCCCAACGGTAATAAAGCGGGAGCCTGGAAGCCTGTTGAAAACACGCTACCGACTACGTTGGGAAGAGCTCGCTTTGTCTTATCCTTTGCTGAATTTACGGTATCATTACCGGCCGCGAAAAGGAATAAAAAGCCGGTTCAGATTTCGTCCGGCCAGGCATTGCAGCAAAACCGATTCCGTCCGCTGTTTTTAGCTCGATAAAGTGCCTTGTCGGCACAATCCACCATTGTGCGTTCGTTCGGGATAGGCGCGGACAACAAGCTGAAGTCTGTGGTACAAATACCTATACTTACCGTTAAATAAGAATGTTGCGAAGCATAATTATGCTCGTATTGCTGATGATTAAAGCAGGCAATGATTTCAGCAGCCACTTCCTCTGCCCCGCGGGCTTCTGTGCCAGTTAAAATTACGCCAAATTCTTCGCCGCCCAGCCGGCTGACGAGGTCGGTAGCACGGCGGGCACAGTGCGTTAGGGTTTTTGCCACGAATACCAGGCAATCGTCGCCCCGCCCGTGCCCATAGTTGTCGTTGTAAGATTTAAAATCGTCAATATCAATAATCAGCAATGACAAGCACTGTTGCTCTCGCTGGCAATGGCTTATTTCATGGATAATCGTTTCATCAAATTTACGTCTGTTTGCCAATCCGGTAAGAGGATCGGTGGCGGCCAACGAGGCCAGTTGCAAGGTTTGCCGGTATAAACGGGTATGGGCCCGGACTCTGGCCTTGAGTATCGCCTCTTCAACGGGTTTTGTTATATAATCGACAGCCCCGAGCTCAAACCCTTCAGCCTGTTGGGTGACGGCGTCCAGGGCGGTAACAAATATCACGGGGATTGACTGAGTGAGTTCGTCCTTTTTTAGTTCCCTACACACCTCAAAACCACTGGTATCGGGCATGACCACATCCAGCAACACCAACTCCGGGCTGATAGTTTTAGCCTGTTGCAAGCCTTCTTCCGGGGTGGTTGCTACGATAACGTCGTACTGGGGCGATAATGCCTCGGCGATGAGACGGACAGAAATGATATCGTCATCTATAATAAGTATTTTAGCGCGTGGTTGCGGCATTGAGCTTCTCTACTTTTCAATTGCAAAAGTGAGCAAAGTGCACCAATTAACACTATTGTATAGCAATGCCATATGGAAATGAGCAATCAGTTGCAATGACACCACATTTACCGATACACCTGAATTATCACCCCTTCCAGTTTAAACTGGAGGCACGATGAGTGCACCTGTAGTACTAACAGAATTAATAATCGCCTTTACGTACTTTTGTATTCCCTTTGTTTTTAAATTCCTTTGGGGTCCCCAAAGGACGCTCCACCATAAATGGTTATTCCCGGTTTTTGTTTTTGTCATGCTGGTCAGCGGGCTGGAACGGCTGAACCGGGTTATTCAGATCGTTGCAGATACAGGCTCGCTGACCTGGGTAGTGGCCTTTAGCGGATTGCTGTTCGTCCTGATAGCAAGCCTCTTTAAACTATATACTTTATATAGATGTAAACCGGTCACAGCGCAATGTTCTGCTAGTAATTCAGCGCTAGCAAAAAATAATGCTAATTCAGCGGCTATCTCATCAGCGCCGGAGGCTGACGACCATAGCCATTTATTATCTGCACCGACGGTAAATAGTTTAGGGTTAAATGCGTTACCGTTATGGGTACTTGAGTTTAATCCCACCGGATTTATTACCCTATGGCAAAGTGACGCAGCCAGCCGACTGTGCGCTAACGCCAAGGTCACCACCCCGCCTACTATGCCGTTTTTCAGTCAGTACCCCGAACTGGTCGCGCGGGCGCGCCATTGTGCATTTACCCCTGCAGCCCATGAGGTGTGTGAATTAAGCCCGGGCCGCGTGGAAAACAACTCGGCTACCATCGCGGATCAGCACGCCCTGCTATACCATGTGGGCAGCCAACGGGTTGCGGTCCTGTTAAATCGGCGGGCAAAGCGGCCCGAGCCAGGCTTAGCGGCGACAACTGATAGCGACGTTTTTTTAAAACAAGCATTTAATGCCTCTATAGCCGGTGTGTTTGTATTTGACTCCAAGGCCATGAGCCCCAGTTTCGTTAATGCCCGGTTTAGCCATATTACAGGCTACGCGGAGAATCTGGTCCATCATTTCGGTCCACTGGCCCTGTTGCACAAAGTGCATCCAGAAGACCGTAAGCGGGTGACGAGCCACCTGCGCCATTTATTTACCCGTCATTATGCGGCCAAAGATGCCGGCGCGGTAAGCAGCCCTCTGCAGTTCAGATTTTATCATGCTAGTGGTAAATGGGTATGGCTGATGGCCCAATATAGTGTATTGGCGTTACCAGCTAACAGCACGGTTCAACGGTTTATGGGTAGCTTTCTGGATATCAGCCCCTTGCGTAAGCTGCAGGATAATCTGGTGAAAACCCGGGACGAGGCGCAGCAGGCAAATCAGGCTAAGTCAGAATTTTTAGCCAATATGAGTCATGAAATACGTACCCCCATGAATGCGGTTTTAGCCCTGACCGACTTGGTCTTAGACATGGAGTTAGGCACCAAGCAGCGTGAATACCTGAACAAAGTTCAAGCCTCCTCACACTCACTGTTATGTATTTTAAACGATATTCTTGACTACTCTAAGCTGGAGGCGGGCAAACTGGATGTCTCGCGGGAAACGTTTGATGTGAGTCAGGTACTGTCGGAAGTGGCGCAGTTATATACCGCCAGTGCTATCAACAAAGGACTGGTGCTGACGTGCGAGTTTGATAAGCAAAGTCCGCGTTGGATCATTTCCGATCCTATGCGCCTTAAACAGATTTTAACCAATCTAATAGGTAATGCGGTTAAGTTCACCGAATGCGGTAGTATCAATGTACGGGTTAGCGCGCGGACCGTTGGTCAAACTCAACAGATTGAATTTCATGTTATAGACACCGGTATTGGTATTGTCGAAGCAAAAATGTCCGCGCTGTTTAAAGCCTTCTCGCAAGCCGATAATTCCATCAGCCGTCGGTTCGGCGGTAGTGGCCTGGGCTTGTCGATATCGGCAAAGCTGGCAGCTTTATTAGGGGGTAAGCTTAGCGGCACTAGCGTTCCTGACAAAGGCAGTCACTTTGTTTTGTCTATGCCAGCCCATATTCCGCCATCCTGGCCTAGCGGCTTAACCGACAAAAATTTGCAGGTTTGTTTAATCGCCCCTACCGGTGCAATGCCTACCATAACCGGTTATAGCGATAGAATCGGGTGTAAAGTAATCAACGCCTTACCGCTGCATGATTTTGCAACGCATCAACTACCAGCATGTGACGTTCTGATTATGGATATCAGTGCCTTAGGCCCAACAGCATTAAGGGCAACCGTGGCGCGTCTACTGGCGTCGTCAGCGGTGGCCGATATCAGGTATGGCTGTGTGTTTATTGGTGCTGCCGAAAACAATCAGCTACAAACCAGCGATGTGATTTTGAATTTACCCTCTGTGTGGGTATTTGCCCCCTTTCTCCCTAGCGATCTGGAGCGCGCTATTGTTTCCCTTATTGATAAGGGTAAACCGAGGCCGGCCGATAAACGCCTAAATAGTTTATATTTTCCTGCCTGTACCGCTTTGGTGGTTGAGGACAATGAAACAAATCAATACGTAGCTGAACAATTGTTGGGCAGCATTGGGTTTACAGTGATACTGGCGGGCAGCGGTGCTGAGGCGTTGCAACAGGTCGCGGCGCACCCTATTGATGTGATTTTAATGGACTTACAAATGCCAGAAATGGACGGCTACAGCACTACAGTGGCCTTGCGTAAACAACCTGAGCTGGCTGATATACCTATTATTGCCATGTCCGCAGCAGTCCTTGAACAGGACCGACAGCGGGTTATTGATGTAGGCATGGATGCGCATATACCGAAGCCTGTAGACCGTAAAGTACTATTACAAACCTTGCTGCGCAGTTTAAAGCACAAAGCCATTTACAAAGATAAGCCGTTTACCACTGTTCCGGTGCTGGGCCAGGCCGACAAGACATTGCATAAACAATTACGCCAACTATTACCTGGGTTTGATATTGCCGCGGTCATGCGTCGTATGGGCGGATCGGTAACTGGCTATCGTCAATTGATTGCGCACTTTATAGAAGAGTACGACCTACCCTCGCAGCCTTATTATGGGCTGGACCCACGCAGCGCTGATATCCATACTCAATTACACTCGCTGAAAGGGCTGGCTATGACGATTGGCGCTTCTCGGCTAGGGCAGATGGCTGCTGAAGCAGAACGGCAAGCCGCCAAAGGCCACGCCATTTCTGTTATACCTATTGCAGAAGAGCTCAGCCAGGTAGTAAAAACATTAAAGTACTGTCAGGCTCATTTGCCCCCTGCAGATGACAGCAGAGCGATGGCACCACTAACCGACCTGACGGAGTTAAAGGCACGTCTGAAAAAGCGCAGTTATCTACGCCAAAGCGATATCGAACGTTATCGACCAACCCTCAATGAACGTCTGGGAGAAACCAAAGCCCGGGAAATTTGCCGGGCTATCGGTCAACTCGACTATACCACCGCTATTGATCTACTGCCTGATTAGCCCAGCAGTTATTTAGGCGGGTCAACTTTATTATTAATGCTGGTATTCACCCGGAACCAGCCTGCAATTGAATAGCGGTCCGTACTAGCCGGTTTTACTTCATGGGGAAAGCTTTCACTCAAAAACAATACCACTGTGCCTAAGGCCGGCGTTACCGAGATACCGGTGGTATCTTCGGCATCGCGGTAAATCACCAACTCGCCACCATACTGTGGCTGCCATTCGGGGTTTAAATACGTCACCAGCGACAGCACCCGATTAGATTCACCGCGAAACGCGTCCATGTGGCGCTTATAAAAATCGCCCGGCCGATAATGGGCGAAGTGGCTTTCAAAGGAAAACAAACCCATAAACAGGCGTCGATTAAGATAGCGCTGCAAAGCCGCGCACCATTGCAACCAGATGTCACCGGTTGAACTGGTGCCATCTATCCAACATACTTTATCGGTACGTACAGCCTCATTTTTATGAAACTTTTGTTTTCGGCCTATCCCGGCTTCGGCAAAATACTCATGACTTAATTCGCGCTGATATTGATATAAGGCGCTGGTCATGGCTGCGGGTAATGCATTATGCTGCACACTAAACCCCTGCTGTTGCAGATCAGCCGCGATACGTTCATATAATGCGTCATCGCCATCAGGCAAACCTGGCGCGGGAGCACTATGCAAAATATCGGCAGAAAAAGCGTCGTGCGACATAACCAATCCTAAGGTAGTGTGAGTAAACTGGCAGGTTTATACGTTAAAGACTGCCGTGAAGCAATGGCTTTACCGCAGAATAATTGTGCGGGTAAAACACTATACTTCGGCTAATCCAAAATCCATCGTTGCTGGTATAAACCATCCGATGAAAACGGTTAATTTTTTACGGTTTAACGCAAACTGTAAACTTGTTGAGGCAGTAAAGTATGAGTCAGGATCAAACGACCGTAGAAGATACGGAGCATCATCTTGAGTTGAGAAACTTAAGATTGGATGACTACGACGATGTAAGAGGGTTGATGGACAGTGTGTACGCCAAAGTGGGCGGCGCCTGGCCTTATAAAAATTTTAAAGCCCAGGTCACTACATTTTCTGAGGGTCAGATTTGTATTGAAGATAAGGGTAAAGTGGTGGCTTTCGCCATTTCGGTCATCGTAGATTATGAGCAGTTTGGAGATAAACACAGCTACGATGAAATTACCGGTGATGCTTATTTGACGACCCACGATCCAAACGGCGACGTGCTGTATGGCGTGGAAGTTATTGTGTGCCCAAGCTATCGCGGCTTGCGCTTAGGCCGTCGTTTGTATGAAGCCCGCAAGGATTTGTGTCGGAACCTGAACCTGAAATCCATCATGGCAGGCGGTCGAATCCCTAATTATGCAAACTATTCTTCGCAAATGTCGCCGTACGAGTACATTGAGCAGGTTAAGTCGAAAGATATTTACGATCCTATATTGACCTTTCAGCTGGCTAACGGCTTTGAAGTGAAACAGGTCATGACCGCCTATTTACCAGAAGATGAAGACTCGAAGGGCTACGCGACCTTGTTGCAGTGGCACAATATTTATTATGAGCCGAATAGCCCATTATTGATTGGCGGTAAAAAGTCGAGTGCGAGGATTGGCTGTATCCAGTGGCAAATGCGCTACTTCAATAATGTTGAAGAACTATTGCAGCAGGTAGAATATTTTGTTGATGCACTGTCGGATTACGGCTGCGATGTAGCCCTGTTCCCGGAATTTTTCAATGCGCCACTTATGGGTCTGAGCCCTAACGAATCGTCCATTGATGCGATATGGCACCTGGCGACCTATACGGATGAAATTCTGACCTCGGTGTCGCACCTGGCCGTGTCGTACAACATTACCATTATTGCCGGTTCCATGCCGGTGGTGGAAGATGACGAATTGTACAATGTTGCGTACGTTTGCAAACGTGACGGTACTATTGAAAGCCAGTATAAACTACATCCTACTCCGCATGAGAAGAAAGACTGGATTATGAAAGGCGGCGATAGCCTCAAAACCTTCGACACAGACTTTGGTAAAATCGGTGTGCTGATTTGTTATGACGTCGAATTCCCGGAGCTAGCGCGCGTCCTGTCAGAACAGGAAATGCAAATCCTGTTTGTACCGTTTTGGACCGACACTAAAAACGGCTACCTCCGGGTTCGCCGCTGTGCGCAGGCGCGGGCAATTGAAAACGAATGTTATGTGGCAATTGCCGGCAGCGTAGGTAACTTGCCAAAAGTGGATAATGTAGATATCCAGTACGGCCAGACAGCGGTATTTTCACCTTCAGATTTTGCCTTCCCGCATGATGCAATTGTTTCTGAAACCACCCCGAATACGGAAATGACCCTGATCGTCGATTTGGATTTGGACAAACTAACAAAACTGCAAAACGAAGGTTCGGTAAGAAATTACCTTGACCGGCGTCGTGATTTATACCGGGTAGAGTGGATTGGGAATCGCTAAGCCCGCAAGTAGCACGATGACAACGACCGACGAAAGCGTTTAGCCATCGTCATGCAAAATCAGGGGCTACGCCTACCTAGTAGCTCTAAGAAGGAAGGCCTGAAGCCTTCCTTTTTTTATGGCGCCGGGTTCATGTCTGGTTAATCCAATTTAGTAGTTAAGCATATCTTGGCACATCCCTATAAACTCTGCCTGTAAAGCAGATTAGTTGAGTTGTAGGTACCACATTCGCCAGGCTATTGCGGCCTGGTTTGGCATCATATGGCAATATTGCATGCAACTTGCTTGCTACCATCGACCTTTAGAGAGATAAGATGTAGCAGGCCACCGCGTATAGATTCAGGTAATGGAATGTATTTGGAGCGACGGCCGGCCCTGGGGTCTTGGGTAGGATGACCGGCGCGCCCGAGTGCGTTATCCGAAAGTATGGTATTGGCACACAATTCACGCTAACATGCGTTACTAAGTGCTAATTTCGCCAGAATAAACCAGAAGTTAAGAGAGTTATGGCAAACGATTCCAGAAACGATGATTTCCCTACCATCCGGTTAGATGAAGAAGATCGTCGCGATTATGAAAAAAAGCGACACACTGCAGCGCATACTATCAAGCCTGAAAAGGGTCACAAGGCTGATCCCCAGGGTTCTGAGCCGCCCCCTGCAGGGAAAAGCGGCGCCAGTACACTTTGGGTAGTATTAGCATTGTTGGTAGCCTTGGCAGGTGTTGGAGGGTGTTACTATCTGTATACACTATTGCAGCAACAGCAGGCGGTGGCGGCCCAAGCTGAAGCGCGCATCAGTGAACTGGAAAACAAATTGTCGGCGACCGATGAAGAAATGGGTCAGTCTACCGTTGCATTGCAGGTTAAAGTTAATGAACTGGGCCAAAAGTCAAAAGAGCTTTGGGAACAAATGGATAAGCTTTGGGCCTCGGCGTGGCGTCGCAACCAAAAAGACATTACAGATCTCGGCGATAAGGTAAACGGTATGCAAAAAACCTTAACTGGGTCCATTTCAACTGTAGCAGAAGATGTCGAAACGCATCAAAGCCGTTTAACCTCTATGAAAAACCAGTTAGCTTCTTTGGCTGATGAAATTCTGGCGCTTAACGTAGCGTTAGATCAGGCAAATAACGAGAAGCAACAGCAGCAACAAAGTGTGAAGAACGTTAACGATAAGCTAAGCGTTCTGGAAAAGCGCAATAATACACTGGCTAGCCGGATAAGCTCTATGGAAAGTGAAATTCGCGATATTGCAACAAAAGTAGTCAGTACGCCGGGTGGGTAGGCTCCACCAAATTAATAGGCTGCTTACGTTCTAGTAGGTAGTGCTATCGCTGTTTGCCTAATATTTACTATATAGCCGCTAACTTGCGTTAGCGGCTTTTTTATTGCCGGTCGCCTCGGCCCCAAAAAACAATTAAATAGCCTGCCCTTTCTTTGCCAAGTTCCCTACGCAATTTACCGCCACCACGCCCCGGTGGGCTCATCAATAACGGCCTGGAAGCGCCGGCCATTTCCGCTATTCAGGGCCGCTTATGCGGGGCTATTATGTAATGTAACAAGGTAAAGCAATAGCGCATTAAATGATGGCGTCTTGCCCCAGGCATAAGTTTGGCACCCACTTATTGAAAAAAGCACGCTACCCGAGATGATGGCGATAACGGGCCTGGGCGGGAAGTTAGGGGTTTAAAGTGGAAGCCAGGGAGCTGAGAAAAATGGTTACCATTATTCATCTCGCACGTTATTGCATAGTGCGGTATCGGTTATCTACTGGAATAAGGTGATTTGCAGGTATCCATACTTTGCCATACTTTGCTATTGTTGGGCCGGCCTCGGCAAACGACAAAATGAACATCTGCCTTTATTAATAATAACCGCCAATATTAATCAAAACTTGCCAAATTCTGCCGGTATTAAAGGCGTGTACGTAATAAAGAATGGACTGCCCACTCGCTATATAAAGGGGGGAGTCATCCTAATAAGGCTACTCCTTCGTTATAGCAGTAGGCATAAATCCAGCGGATACAAAAAATTAGCATTGTATCCCCTGCTTATAATAGACCTTGCCCCACTTGTTCACTTGATTGCCGACCCCTTAGGTTAAAACAGTGCTTTCATCTCATCGCATCACTGTATTTACCGGGCTATCGTCTGGCATCCAAGTAAAATACTGATCATTTAACCGGAGGATAGCACCAGTATCATCACGGAGCAGTAATTTCCACTGAGTGGGCAACCAGAGTATCACCTTCTTTGGTAAAGAAAACCTTCGCTTCACCTGCCCCGTATTCAAAAATTACTGAGTCGGAAAAACTAAAGGATGATTTCCCGCCTTTTTTAATAACCTCTTCTTTCGACTGACCATAATAAAAGTCCTTCACTGCCCACTCTTTTCGAACAATGTAGTCTTCTGCAAGCAAACCAGGAGATATGATCACCTGGTACAGCCGTGAACCAATTGTTTCTATAAGTGTATTAGCATCAATCAAATAGAATGTATGGCCGTGAAATTCGCGGGTTCGGCCTAACGCCATTGGTAATAGCTCACTTATCTCAATTTCCTGGCCTGCTTTCTTGGTGCTTAAAGCACTATCTAATTTACTCAGGCGCTGGTTTGCCAGGTCGCTAAAATCAAATGTTGGAATTTTTCCCGCCGTGGGCGACATTAGCGTAAAACCTTCCACCTCCAGAGCTTTATATTCCTGATTATTTTTCAAATATTTTTCTGTGTGCACGTTAAGTTGTGTTTCTTCGCTGATGCCTTCCCGGTTAGCATTAGCGATAATTTCACTTTCGACATTGTCACCTTTACTATATTTGTCCAACAACTGCCACTGCCGCTCATCAAAACGCTCGTCGAATTCAAGATAATTTATAAACTCGTTATTAAAATAACCGGCTCTGAAGAAGCTCTAACCAGGTTGTTGTTTTTAAATTGAAACCAATGCGATCTGCCATAGGCAAGTACAACAAGATCCCCTACCGGGCCGAAGCGAAAAGAGGGTGTGCCGAACTTATTTTCGACCTCATGGATAGTCGCGCCAATTCGCACCCGTACACGCCGGTGGACGATATCGTATAATTATCACCTAAATCTGGCGTAGCATTTTTTTCTGGCAATGTGTGGATGATTGTTTTGCCGGGGATATGTATCGTTAAGTTATTTTTTATAGAAACCCCGATACTGTTATCTGGCTCTTTATTCTTATCAACGGCAGCTACTGTTGATGCTGTAAAAAAGAAGATTAAGCTAAATAATAATTTCAGCACACACGATTTTTTCATATTACATTCCATTGTTTTTTCACTATAAAAATAGGTTAATTAGCGAAAGTAGTTACCCTGTTAACCATCGGTTTTTGCTAAGGCGAACAATCCATATTACATTCTATTTACCAAAATACCATAGCATTGTAAAAAGCCTCGATGGTTTAAAAACCAGGCAGTTACTTGCCTGCGTTTTACCTTTTGACCGGCCGAAATCCCCGCACGTATACCTTGTTCATGTAGGCTGGCAGTACCAGATTAACGGCGATGTTCAACAAACGAACGCTTTGGTGGATAGTGAATGACTGTTTGAAAAACGGTATCCAGCCTGAGCAACGTCGGTTTATTGGTAACGTTCTCAACCGTCCCCATTCGACCTTTACTCACCGCTGATAATAAATTTAGCACTCCACACCCGCCTTTTGGGTTTAATGCTTCGCGTAGTTGCCACTCTATTTACCTTTTTCGCGACAGGAGGGGAATTTAATTTAAAGAATCGGTTGGGCCGAGGGTAGCTTTCGCGCTTTTCAGAGGCCAATATCTGCGGTATTTATGTACAATAGACTTTGCTGTCTTACACCCCATTTGCGCTATGCTGCAGAAGCGAAAAAGACAATGTATAGCGACACATTGTCTTTTCGCTGAATTAAATACGCTTTTTTAAGCATCTGGCCGTTTAATAGTGCTGGACAACATCCAGTTTATAGTGTGAAGCGGCCTATAGTGTGGTTAAGCGCTTTGGATTCTTTATCTAATTCATTAACCAACGCAAAACTGGTTTGCATGCTACGCGAGGTTTCCTGGGCGGTTTGTGAAATTACTGATATATTTTGGCTGATCTCATTGGTAGCAGAAGCCTGTTCCCGGGTAGCGGTAGCCACATGGGTATTAACTTCGGTTAGACGGGCTACCTGCTGCGAAATATTCTCAAGCGCCTCTACACAGGATATAAGATATTGGGAAGTTTCCCGGGTACTGGCACTACCTTGCTGTATATCATGTACGGTTTCTGATGCTTTAGTATTTAGCTCAATGATCATGGTATTAATTTCTTCGGTTGACTCGTGGGTGCGTTTAGCCAAACTCCGCACTTCATCTGCTACAACCGCAAATCCTCTGCCCTGGTCGCCTGCTCGGGCCGCTTCAATGGCAGCATTCAAGGCCAGTAAGTTAGTTTGATCAGAGATGCCTCTGATGACTTCCAGGATCCGGGTAATGGAATCAATACTTAACGAAAGAGCGTTTACCGAGTCCACCGACTTACTCATCAGGGCGTCCAGTTTTTCTACATTTTGCATAGCATCGTTAATCGTCGATGCACTACAAGATACATGCTCTTCGGTGGTGCTAGCCACATCACTGGCGCCTTGGGCACTATTGGAAATTTCTTTTACGGTCAGGTTCATCTCTTCTACCGCAGCCGCTACCGAATGCGTACTGTTGCTCTGCGTCTGGGTATAAGATTGCGCTAGCTCAATTTGTTTGTATACGTCTATGGTTATATCTTTCACATGGTCAGCGCTATGCGATACCTGGCGGAACATCTGCTGCAGCTTTTCCACAAAAAGATTAACCTGACTGGCTAACGCACCTATTTCATTGCGCTGTTGAATATTAAGTCGGGCGGTCAGGTCGCCGTCTTTTTCATTTAGCGCCGTCACCGCGTTAGTAATAGTTTCAATAGGCTGGAAAATCAGGTTAGAAAGAAATTTTACTACTATTGCACCCACTGCAATGATGAGCAGGGCAATCACTATGTTAGTCAACACCGCGTCACGCAATGGCCCGTAAAGTTGTGCCGAAGGCACCTCTGTAACAACATACCAGTCAATAGTGGAAAGCTGCATAGCAAGTTGCGTAACGTCTTCGCCGTCGACTGAAAATTCTCTGGCTTGACCGGTTATTTGGGCGACTGGCACCCGGGTCCCGCGTTTGTTTTTGTCAGGATGTAGCTGAATTACCCCTTCGGCATCCACTAAATACACGATTCCTGCTTTACCTACTGTATAAGAGGCGATAAGCGCTGACATGGCCTCCATTGACTGGCCGATACCCGCCAGACCAATACGCCTTCCGTTTTCTACAATCGCATAGTTGATAAAGGCGGAGGCAACATTGGTTGCTTTATCAATATCAATCGATACTTCATAGGGCACGTCAGCATTCATGAACTGATAAAACCAGGGATCCTGATTTTTAGTTACCACCCGACTTAACCCGTTGTGGGTATAATAATTACCGCTATCTGCTGCCACCACGTAGGCACTAATAGCATTATTTTGTTGCTTTAAGGTGGCTAAATGGCGGTTGAGTAGAGCCCGTTCTGCTACTGGCTCCCCCGTGGTCAGCCAGCGCTTGATATATTCGTTGTGAGCCAGTGTTTTTGACGGTGCAATGGTTTTAAGTAAGTCGAGTTCCACCGCGTTTTTTATTTCACGTAATGAAGTGGGCAGATCTTCCTGCTGAACTTTATCGGTTAAAAAGGTGGTCATAGACCAAGCGAATACGCTGATTGAAATTACCACCGGAATAACAATCGCGGCAAATAAAACGATATAAAGAAGCTGCTTAAGTCTCATAACTTTCCGTCTTTACTAAGAAGGGTTAAAAACGCCACACGGCAAGAAGTTGTACTGCACTCTCATCTTCGTTAGTGCCAAGCTTGTTGTTCCAGTATTGGTATTCCATGCCAATAAACAGCGTTTCTTTCGGCGCACCAAGTAAATTGGCGGCGTCCCAACGCAGCTGTACCTGTGTTAACAGCCAGTCTTTTACTTCAACGCCAGGGATTTCAGTGGTACGCGAAGCGATATATTCGGCGTGTCCTTCAATATAAAATTGCTGTTCATAGAGGGCCAGCGGATAACGCCACGCAACATCAACCATCATGCTGTTAGCTTCTTTGGGAGCGCCCCCGCCCTCAATTCCACGGCTATCGTCAATATAGGCGGTTACCAGCGTATTGAAAAAACTGAACCCCGGTACGTTCCAGTTTACTTGCAGGCCAGGCAGGTATTTTAATACCTCCACATCTGGGCCGGCATTCACCCCCATCACCAGACCGATATCTGACACTACCCCATGATAGTGCGCATCGAACAGTTGCTGGCTACTAAAAAAGGGATACCATTCCCCGTACAAGGTGTCTTCATCCTTGGTACGAGCATAGTCTATAAAGAAAAAATTGCTGCCATATTCCCAGCCGCTAGCATGCTGTAGCGTTATTACGGTGGTATCAATAGTGGTATTGGTGTTAATGGCGTAAGGCTGGTTTAGCTGGCCACGCTGTAAGTGAATTTCTGTTTCGCTCCAGGTGGCAGCAGCTGCACTGCAGGTAACAAAGGGCAACACGCCCCACAGTGTATGTATCAACCGCATAGATTATGTCCTAACTAACATCACGTAAGGGCGCGCATTATAGGTACTTAGTTTTAGAAATCTATGGCTTGAGGTCAGTTTGTAAGACAAATTTGCGCATCGCATTTGCCACCTATGTATGAAATCGCGAATCTAAGATCGGCAGCATGCAAATTCGCCGCAGCGCTTGTAAATAAAGGGTTTACCCGAGGTGTATTTAACGTAAAAAAAGCAGGGAAGAAGAAAATGGTGCGCGCTTAGCCGCCTGGGTTCTTGCCAGCAAGACACAAAAAAAGCGCTCCTCAGAGCGCTTTTTAGCAAACATCTACAATGCAGACTATCTTAGCGACGGATACCCAGACGCTTAATCAGGTCAAGATAACCCTGAGCATTTTTACCTTTCAGGTAATCAAGAAGCTTACGACGTTGGCTAACCATGCGTAACAAACCACGACGAGAGTGGTGATCTTGCTTATGGGCAGCGAAGTGAGACTGAAGCTTGCCAATGTTGTGCGTTAACAGGGCAATTTGTACTTCAGGTGAACCAGTATCACCTTCTTTTACGCCATATTCGGCAATGATGTTCGCGGTTTCTGCTTTAGTTAGTGACATAGTGTTCTCCTAATGGAAGTTAAAGTTGGCCGATCACTAATTCAGCCAACTTATGAAGAGCGCGTATTATAATGACGCAGCCGCTCGACGCAAGAGTAAATTCTGTTTTACGCTTATTTAATCGAGCACCACCCGTCTTTTAGGACTGACAAACACCCTATCGGAGCCTCTGGCGGAAGGCTGGTCCATGGGCGCCACTACCCCTTCGCCTACCCCTAGAAACTGTTCATCAGCCTCCAGAGTACGTACCTGATAAGCCTGTCCGGCTACCGGGCTGATTCCTTGCATGTCTACCACGCTTTGGCCGCTTTCAAAGCGTTTGCGCTGGGCCGAATCAACAAATACAACCGGTAAGCGGGCCACTGCTGTTTCCATAGGTACCAATAAAGCATCCAGCGAAGCTAAATCGGGGTTATCCTCTGCCCCTCTTAACTGCTCTATCTGTTCTAGCGTCACCATTTTTGCAGTAGGATAATCCGCCACTTCGGTACGATGCAACCGCGTAACATAGGCGCCACAACCTAGTTGTTGGCCAATATCGTCCACTAATGAACGAATGTAAGTGCCCTTACTGCATTTCACCCTAAGCTCAACATCGGGCAGCGCCATACGGATAATTTCCAGCTCAAATATTTCGATGTCGCGCGGTTCTCGCTCTACTTCAATGCCCTGCCGGGCATATTGATACAGCGGTTTGCCCTGATATTTAAGTGCAGAAAACATTGAGGGGATCTGCTTACTCTTACCTAAAAAGCTCATACACGCCTGGGTCACCGCCGCTTCTGTTACAGTAACAGCTTTGCGTTCAACCACTTCGCCGTCAGCATCACAGGTAGTGGTACGCACCCCCAAATGTGCAGTAACCTCGTAGGCTTTTTCTGCTTCAAGCAAAAACTGCGAAAATTTGGTTGCTTCGCCTAAACAGATAGGCAGCATTCCACTAGCCAGAGGGTCCAGGGCCCCGGTATGGCCAGCTTTTTGGGCCTGGAATAACCAGCGCACCTTTTGTAGTAATTGGTTTGACGAGCCACCCACCGGTTTGTCTAATAGAACAATACCATTGACTGGGCGGCCCTTACGACGTTTTGCCATTTACTCCTGCTCTTCGTCTGTCCCTTGATGTCTGGCCTCATCTTTGGCCACTACGTCTGATACCAATGAGGATATACGCAATCCTTCAGTAATCGAGGTATCTTCAAAGAAATGTAAATGGGGAACCGAGCGCATTCTCAGGCGCTTAGCTAACAGGCTTCGCATAAAGCCTTTATTGTCTTCCAGAC
Source organism: Alteromonas indica (assembly GCA_003056425.1). GTDB lineage: Bacteria > Pseudomonadota > Gammaproteobacteria > Enterobacterales > Alteromonadaceae > Alteromonas > Alteromonas indica. The sequence continues at coordinate 133,993 of PYVY01000007.1, read as the reverse complement.
GCTTAATCTGCGCTTTACCATCGACATCTTCGCCATAAATAGTGACAAAGATTTTGGCATGCGCAAGATCGCGTGAAATCTCAACATCAGATACCGTTATCAACGGCATATCACCTATACGATGTTTGTATTCGTTTTGAATAATACTGGCGACTTCTTTGTGTACTTGCTGACCTACCCGGTCAGTACGGGAAAATTCTCGTGCCATGCTAACAACTCCTCTATAGGGCGCACAGACAAAAACGGGGGCGCCAGGCCCCCGCTTTAATTGCTTGTACGCGCGGCCGCTGATTAAATCTCGCGGGCGACTTCAATCACTTCGAACACTTCGATTTGGTCACCGACCTTAACATCGTTGTAGTTCTTAACGCCGATACCACACTCCATACCGTTACGTACATCTTGTACGTCGTCTTTGAAGCGGCGCAGCGATTCAAGCTCACCTTCATAGATTACAACGTTTTCACGCAGTACCCGGATCGGTGCGCTACGCTTAATCACACCTTCGGTAACCATACAACCGGCAATTGCACCCAGTTTAGGTGACTTAAATACGTCACGTACTTCTGCCAGGCCAATGATTTCCTGTCTGAATTCAGGTGCCAGCATACCACTCATGGCCGCTTTAACTTCATCAATCAGGTTGTAGATAACACTGTAGTAGCGCAAATCGATTTCTTCAGCTTCCAGTACGCGGCGAGCAGATGCATCAGCACGTACGTTAAAACCAACCACGATAGCACCCGAAGCAGCAGCTAATGTAGCATCAGTTTCGGTGATACCACCTACACCACTACCTACAATATTAACCTTAACTTCACTGGTAGATAAGTTCATCAACGACTCAGCGATAGCTTCTACCGAGCCTTGTACATCGGCTTTCAGCACGATGTTCAACTCGCTTACTTCACCGGTAGCCATGTTGGCAAACATGTTTTCCAGCTTCGCTTTTTGCTGGCGAGCCAGTTTCAGTTCACGTTTTTTCTGATGACGCTTAGAAGCCACTTCACGCGCTTTACGCTCGTCGCGCACTACGGCGGCGTCTTCACCTGCCACAGGCACACCAGATAAACCCAGTACTTCTACTGGTGTAGAGGGTCCAGCAAGTTTAATGTCGATACCGTTTTCGTCGCGCATAGCACGAACCCGACCGTACTCTTCACCACATAACAGAATATCACCTGCACGTAGCTCGCCTTCCTGAATCAATACCGATGCAACCGGGCCACGGCCTTTGTCTAAGCGGGATTCAATAACAATACCGCGTCCAGGGCCTTTCGCAACAGCCTGCAAATCTAACAATTCAGCTTGCAGATTGATGGCTTCAAGCAGCCCCTCAACACCCATACCGGTTTTCGCCGACACATTACAGAACTGGTGCTCACCGCCCCACTCTTCTGAAATAACGTCCAGCTGTGAAAGCTCAGTTTTAACCCGGTCCGGATCCGCTGACTCTTTATCCATCTTGTTAACCGCAACAATCAAAGGTACGCCAGCAGCACGAGCGTGCTGGACTGCCTCTTTGGTTTGCGGCATTACGCCATCATCGGCGGCAACTACCAGAATAACGATATCGGTCGCCGTGGCACCGCGGGCCCGCATAGCAGTAAAGGCAGCGTGTCCAGGGGTGTCCAAAAACGTAATTTCGCCGTTATCTGTCTCAACCTTATAAGCACCAATATGCTGGGTAATACCACCCGCTTCGCCAGCAGCCACTTTAGCGCGACGAATGTAGTCAAGTAGCGATGTTTTACCGTGGTCAACGTGACCCATGATAGTCACTACAGGGGCGCGTGATGTTTTATCACCACCTGACCCATCATTGGCTAACAATTCTTCTTCAAGAGCATTGTCATTTACCAGTTCGTACTTATGACCCATCTCTTCAACCACCAGTACGGCAGTATCCTGGTCAAGAACCTGGTTGATAGTTGCCATCTCACCCATTTTCATCATGGCTTTGATAACTGTGTTAGATTTAACTGCCAGACGGCTGGCTAGTTCGCCGACCGTAATGGTTGCACTTAGTTTTACAACACGCTCAACGGGTTGAGCGGGTTTATTAAAGCTCTGCTTCAAATGTTCTCCTGCGTTTTTCTTCGACTTCTTACGACGTCGAGAAGTGCGCTCTACCTGCAGATCATCTTCATCTTCTGCTTCCTGAGCATAACGATTAGAGTGCAGATGCACTTCTTCAGCTTCCTGGCGCTTACGTAGCTCTTCTTCTTCTTTCCAGCGACGTTCGTTTTCTTCGGCCAGCTTACGCGCTTCTTCTGCTGCACGCTTCGCTTCTTCTTCGTATTTCTTCTGCGCTTCCGCTTCTTGCGCTTTACGCAGACGCTCTTCTTCCTGACGGGCAGCTTCGGCTTCAGCCTTTTCTTCTGCTGTCATTTCAACTTCAGGTGCTTCTACCTTATTCGCGGTAGCTTGCTCAGCCGCCGCTTGATCAGCTGCATTTTTCTGTGCAGCCTGCTTGGCTTTCTCAGCGTCTTCTGCTGCTTTTTTCGCTTCTGCTTCCAAACGTGCTTTTTCCTCAGCCTGACGCTTCGCTTCAGCAGCCTGCGCTGCTGCTTTTTCTTCGGCTTCTTGCTGCAGGCGGGCTTCTTCTTCAGCACGCTTCTGCTCATCTACGTCACTACGCTTAACATAAGTACGCTTTTTACGCACTTCTACTTTCACTGACTTGGACTTGCCTGTATTCAGTGTGCTGGTTGTTTTACGCTGCAGTGTCATGCGGCTTGGCTCGCTATTGCCAGCGGCGCTACCGTGCTGCTTGCTCAAATGGTCAAGCAGTTGTCGTTTTTCGTCTTCGGTCACTTGCTCGTTGGCACCTTTGGTGATGCCGGCATCTTTAAACTGAGTAACCAGACGGTCAACGGTCGTTCCAATGTCACTGGCGAGCTTTTCTACAGATACTTCTGCCATTACGTGTTTATCCCCTTGTTGACCTTATTCTTCATTAAACCAAACGAGATTTCGGGCTGCCATAATCAACTTACCGGCGCTGTCTTCGTTTAGTTCATCAATATCGCTGATATCATCGGTACCCTGTTCAGCCAGTTCTTCCAAATCGGTAATTCCGCGGCTGGCGAGTACATAAGCGACATGTTTGCTCATACCTTCTAAATTCAGTAAGGCTTCTGTAGGCTCATTACTTTCCAACGATTCCTCGGTGGCCAGGGCCTTAGTGGTCAATACTGCACGGGCACGCGTACGCAGTTCTTCAACCATATCTTCATCTAGCCCGTCAACGGCCAGAAGTTCGCTAACCGGCACATAGGCCACTTCTTCCAGCGTACTGAAACCTTCGTCTACCAAAACACCGGCAAACTCTTCGTCAATGTCCAGATACTGAGTAAATAGCTGTAACACTTTGGAATTTTCTTCTTCGTGCTTCGCGTTCAGATCGTCAATTGTCATGACGTTCAGCTCCCAACCAGTCAATTGACTGGCCAGACGCACGTTCTGTCCACTACGCCCGATGGCTTGCGCCAAGTTATCTGCTTCAACGGCCACATCCATGGTATGGCTGTCTTCATCAACGACAATAGAAGCAACTTCTGCCGGTGCCATTGCGTTAATAACGAACTGCGCAGAATTTTCATCCCACAGCACGATATCAACCCGCTCACCGCCAAGTTCGCCTGATACTGCCTGTACCCGTGAACCACGCATACCTACGCACGCGCCGACCGGGTCAAGTCGCTTATCATTGGTTTTAACTGCGATTTTAGCCCGTGAGCCTGGATCGCGAGCAGCAGATTTTATCTCTAATGTCTCTTCAGCAATTTCGGGCACTTCAAGGCGGAAAAGTTCCACCAGCATGTCCGGATGAGTACGGCTAATAAACAATTGCGCACCCCGAGCTTCAGGACGGATAACATACAGTAACCCACGTACCCGATCGCCTGGACGGAAGGTTTCACGCGGCAGCATGTCGTCTCGGTAAATAACGCCTTCTGCGTTATTCCCCAAATCCACAATAATATTGTCGCGGTTGACTTTTTTAACCGTACCGGTAACCAGCTCGCCTACTTTATCTTCATATTCGGCGATCATTTGTGCACGTTCAGCTTCACGTACTTTTTGTACGATAACCTGTTTCGCGGTCTGCGTAGTTATGCGGTCGAATTTAATAGATTCAATCTGCTCTTCCACATAATCGCCGAGCTGTAATTCAGGCTCGTCGACCTGCGCCGCTGATAACGTAATTTCTGCATACGGATTGGTTTGTTCCTGATCATCTTCAATCACTAACCAACGTCGAAATGTATCAAAATCACCTGTACGCTGATCTATACTTACCCGTACTTCTATATCGCCTTCGTTTTTCTTCTTGGTGGCACTGGCAATGGCAAATTCCAATGCTTCAAAAATTTTTTCCCGCGGCACTTGTTTTTCATTTGAAACGGCTTCCGCCACTAACAAAATTTCTTTATTCATGTTCGCCTCACTAATGCTTCCTGATCTGAAAGCGCGTGCTGTTCCGTTAGTCGAATGTGGGAACAACGTTAGCTTTTTCGATATTCGCCACAGCTAACTGGAACTGCTGGCCATCCACTTCAATACTTACCGTACCGTTTTCGCAGGCAAGTAATGGTCCCTTAAAGTTACGTCTGTTATCCATGGGCATTGTCAGACGAATCTGAACTATTTCACCAACCGCCTGAGCAAAATGCTTCTCTTTGAACAGCGGTCTGTCCAGCCCGGGAGAGGAGACTTCCAGGTTGTATTCAGTGCTTATGGGATCTTCGACATCAAGGATCGCGCTGGCTTGATTACTGACGTCCGCACAATCATCTACGGTGATGCCATTTTCATGATCAATAAAGACCCGTAAAATTGAATGTTTACCGGCACGAACAAACTCGATGCCTACAAGTTCGAAGCCTAATGCTTCTACCGCTGGATCCAGCATGTCGGTCAGCTTATCTTCAAGCTTTGCCAATCCTAACCTCCAAAAACAAAAAAAGGGCCTTAAGCCCAACTGATAAAATAAACCCTGTCCGAGCAGCTACGGCTCATCGTCAATACAACAAAAAGCCCCGGACCAGCGGGGCTTTTTGGAAAAAAACTGAACCCAAACTACCAGACTGGCAGTTGCACACATTTTCCAAAGCCTGCCTTCTTTCTGGCTACTTCAAAAAACGGCTGGAATATCATCATGTAGTAACCAGTACTACTCATCCCAGCTGGTTATGTGCGCATAGTATACTGGCTCTGGCCTGAGTTGGCAACCGATGCCCCTACTCATCTTTCCATTGCGCCTTAATTAATAATAAGGCGTCTAAATTTTGTTCTAACAGGTCGATAAGCACGGGTTCAAAGTGCTTACCTTTTTGTTCTTTCATTACTGCCAGGGTTTTCTCCACTGTCCAGGCTTCCTTATAAGGACGTTTACTGGTTAGGGCATCAAACACATCAGCCACCGCCACAATCCGTCCTTCCACCGGGATTTGTTCCCCTACCAGACCATTAGGATAGCCACTGCCATCCCATTTTTCATGATGCGTAAGGGCTACCGACTTGGCAATTTGCAACAAGCGGGAGTCCGCATCCCCAAGAATTTCGGCGCCAATATGGGGATGGGTTTTCATAATGGCAAATTCTTCATCTGTCAGCTTACCCGGTTTAAGCATAATACTGTCTGGTATGCCTATTTTGCCAATATCATGCATTGGCGCCGCATGCAGTAACACATCTGCCTGCGCCGGGGTAAACCCGTATGCCAGGGCCAGGACGCGGGCATAATGACTCATCCGCATTACGTGCATACCCGTTTCGTTGTCTTTATATTCTGCCGCCCGGCCCAAGCGTTGGATCACCTGCAAGCGGGTCCGTTTAAGCTCGTCCGCTTGCACCAACGATAAATGGGTTTTAATTCTGGCCAGTACCACCGTAGGTGAGACAGGTTTAGTCACATAATCGACACCGCCTGCTTCAAAACCTCTGGCCTCATCATGCTCGTCGCTTAACGCTGTGACAAAAATAACCGGAATGCTGGCAGTAACGCTGTCTGCCTTTAACTGCTTACAGGCATCAAAGCCCGTCATTCCCGGCATCATAACATCCATTAAAATAAGATCAGGCAATTGTGAATGGGCTAACCGGATTGCTTCTTCGCCATTTTTGGCGAAGACCAGATTATAATACGGGGCCAACAGTTGCTTTAGCACCCGCAAGTTTACCGGTTCGTCATCTACCAGCAGTAAGGTAGCGTTACGTTCCATGTTAAGCATTGTCATACCTCCTGCGCCGTGGTATCAATTTTTTCCAGCAGCGAATGTAATTTAGTGGCTGCCTGGTCAAACTCAAAATCGTCTATAGCGGCTAAAATTATCGCCACATCTTCACTGAATGGGCCACCAGGCATCGCCTGTAAATGAGCCAGTTCATCTTCATCCAGGCGGTTTTGCTCCACACTGGTATACAGTTTCTGCAATACCTGCTTAAGCGGCCGGACATCAAAATCGCTCCCCTGCTGCGCTGTATTCTCCTGCACCTGGTCTAGGGCGAGTTGAGGCAGGCTGGTCAAATGGCTTACCTGAATACCGATAATCTCAAGCAGTTCATTTAATTTCGTTGTATTTGTCGCACTTTGTTCAAGCTGTTTAAAACTGGTCATCAATAAGGTTAGCCCAAGATTCCCGCTTACGCCTTTAAGGCCGTGACTAATGGTTTTGACCTCGGCGGTATCGGCCATCGCCGCGGCCTGCTGGAGCCGGGTAAACGTAGCGTCAAAAGTACGCAGGAACCGTTGTATTTCATTAATATGGGCGGCTTTGCTGCCCCACAGCATTTCACCTTTAGACCAGTTAATTACCTGCGCTTCTTCGGCCTCTTTTTCAGGCTGGCGCTGGTTTGCTTGCGCCTCTGTTAATATCCCCAGTACTCGGGCCATTTCCCGGTTTAGCTGGTCGTAGTCGATGGGTTTGTTGGCAAACCCTTCCATGCCTGCCGCTTCTGCGGCTTTTTTATCTTGCACCAACACGCTGGCGGTTAACGCGATGATAGGGACTCTTGACGCTTTTTCCCGGGCTTCGAAGTCTCGTCGTTGACGCGCCGCACTTAAGCCGTCCAATACCGGCATTTGTAAATCCATTAAGACCAAATCAAAGGCGTGCTGGGCCATTTTATCGACCGCCTCAGCGCCGTTTCGGGCGACATCGATGGTATGGCCATGACGGGTTAATAATAGGGAGATCAGATCTACATTTTGCTGAATATCGTCCACTACCAAAATATGCTGTGGGGGTAACTCAATGGTACTATTACCAAGCGCACGTTCGGTGTGACTAGCAGTTTGTAATGGAATCTCGAAGTAAAATTCAGTCCCTTCGTTTAGCCGACTTCTGGCCGAGATAGTGCCGCCCATCAGCTCTACCAACTGTTTGCTGATAGTGGTACCCAGCCCGGTGCCTCCGTATTTACGACTCATAGATGCGTCGGCCTGGGCAAATGCGTCAAACACCCTGGCGACCTGGTCCTCGCTCATACCAATACCGGTATCGCTGATAGTAAAGCCAATCCGATTGTAGGGCGCCGGGCCGACTTTCAACATAATGCGCCCCTGACTGGTAAACTTCACGGCATTCCCAATCAGGTTACCTAATACCTGACGTATACGCTCAGGTGCACCGTGATAATGCGTATCCAGTCCATCTTCTAAAACAATTTCCAGCTCCAGCGACTTACGTTTCGCTTCAAGCCAGAAAGTGCTCACCACCGTATCGATTTCTTCAGTTAATACAAAATCACGGAAATCCAGGTCTAACTTGCCTTTATCCAGCTTCGCGCTATCTAAAATATCATTCAACAAATGCAACAACGAACGGGCAGACCGGTTAATCGTAACCACATGTTTGTGTTGTTCATTGTTTAGCGCTTCATCGAGCATAATGTCGCTAAAGCCGATAATAGCATTCATCGGTGTGCGTATTTCGTGGCTCATATTGGCTAAGAAAGCAGAACGCGCCGCTGCCGCTTGCTCGGCGGCTACCTTAGCCTCCACCAACTCATCTTCCATCATCCGCCGTTCAGTAATATCGAAAATAAAACCATCCAACCAGCGCGTCCCGTCTTCTTCATTGATTACGGCTACACCCTGTTCACGGAACCAACGAATAGAACCATCACGATGTATTATCCGGTATTCAAGCGTAAACGATTCTGACGCGCTAATGGCTTTTTCAGCGGTCTCGATATCCTCTGGATAAAAAATATCTGAAAAACAACGGGTCGGGTTAGGCAGTACAAAGTCACTGGCTGGATAACCTGTCATACTCTCTACCGCATCGGTAATAAACAGCATAGGCCAGCCGGGTTTGTCTAAGCAGCGATACGCCAGCCCGGGAACATTATTGAAAAACGAACGGAACTTGGCTTCATTACTGCGAAACTCTTTCTCCATTCGGATTCGTTCGCGTATATCACTCAAAAACGCTACATAATAATGCTTGTCGGCTACGCGGGTGTGCCCCACCCCAATCCTGATAGGGACCAGGTGGCCATTTTTATGGCGCGCCTGACGGTCGCGATTCCCGCCCATCAGCTGGTTTTCTAAGGGAGTCACACCCACCGAGGTGAGTATAGGATCGTAAATGTGGCGTCGATGTTCGGGAATAAGCATGCGCACGCTATGGCCTACCAGTTCCTCGCGGCTATAGCCGGTAATGTCGGTCACCGCTGGGTTGGCGTTTAAAATAGTACCGTGCCCATCAAAGGTTAAGATGCCATCTACCGCGGTATCCATCATGGCCAGCAAGGTACGGCGGCTCTGCTTGGCTTCCTCAGAAGCATTGCGAAACTTAACTAACAAACTGACCCCAAGCGCGATAGTAATAAAAACCACTATAAAAAAGGTTACCGCGGAAGCAAGAAAGACTGACATCTGGCCTTCCTGTTCGGGCACTATCACCCCTGGCGGTGCGACAAAACGGGCCGCCGACATACCGATATAGTGCATTCCACATATCGCCAGGCCCATTACCACACTTGCTAGTACAGTGACCCTGGCGGTACTGCGTGTAAACCAGCGAATTCTGGCCAGCCCAAAGCGAATCCAGATAGCCAGCATCGCCAAGGCAACGGCTACAATAATAGATAAACCAAATATGGTGGGGTCGTAGCGTAACAGCGGGGCCATATCCATGGCTGCCATGCCGGTATAATGCATGCTTCCGATACCTGCCCCAACTAAAAACCCACCCATATATATCTGGCGCGGCTCGATAACGTCGCGGGTAAGTAAGCCAAGGGCCACCCAGGCCGCCAGCCAGCCGGGAACAAACGACAATAAGGTAGTCCACCAGTCGTAATTTATAGTGGTACACAAATCAAACGCCAGCATACCCACAAAATGCATGCCCCAGATCCCTGTAGCCAGCGCCAGGCTGCCTACAATAAGCAACATATGTTTTTGTAAAGCACTGGATGAGGAAGCCGCCTGATTGGCCACGGTAAATGCCATAAATGAGGCGAAGACCGCAATCCCTACGGACAAGGACACAAAGGTGGGGGAATAGTTACCTATGATTACTGAAGCGCTTGCCGGTGTACTAAAAAACGCGGCTAGCCACTCTAAAAACATCATTTACCTGCACTTCCTTTATCTCGGTTATTAACCCGTTACCACACCAGGTAACCCGGGGACACATTTGTCTTGCTCAGCGATGCGCGAGTCAGCTTACTGCGTAACCCTGCTGATATATGGCCTCGCAAGCATTGCCACTTACCTGAGAGCGCCGCTGCTAACAGCGTCTTGTTGGTGTAACGGCAGCTACACCGATTTCTGCATAGTTATTTTGGCGGTAAAATAGCCGCCCGCTCGTTTGAGCTGCGTTGCCCTCGTGCAAGCGCTATCATTCGTCCCCATTAAGGGGTAAGCAGACCAGCCATACGCCATGGCCAGCCCTTCCCAGGGCACCTTCTATATTCAGTTTATTGTCAATAAAGTCCCACCGATCCCTGGCTTTGCTATGGCCGGGTCAGCCGCCTTCAAATACCCCATGCTACGCCGTAGCTAAAATACTTATTTCGTTCTTAGCCGCCAAATTATCGGACCGCGGGATACAGGTGTAACGCTGAATTGACGATACTGTACCAATGGTCGCCTGGTAGTGAGGTATCAAACTTAAACGGGGTGTGTTAACCGAAATACTTTTCGCCTAATACGCGACCTATGCAAAGCTTTTAAAGTAGCTCGTAAAGTAGCGCGTAAAGTGGCTGGGGAAGAAGAAGGGTTCCGTAAGCATTCCGAAGAAGGCCTACCCATTGAACGGCTGTGCTGCCGGCCCGATACTAATGCAAGGCCAACAACCCATGGGCGACAAAGTCAGGCGCCGGCAATTGACAAACCCTCTGCCAGCGCCGGTTTTTAGCATGCCGCAGAAGCACGGCACGGTTAACCTGTCTTAACCATGCCTGCAAGATGTGGCCACCAACTCAAGCTATCGAATGAAATTATCTTTTATCAGCGATACCACTTCGTCGGTACGCCCATTAAGCACCGCTTTCATTCCAAACATAGCAGTAGATGCCACCTGATTAAACTCAATTTCCGGGGGCATGACTAACTCCATTCGATTAACCGCCACGTCTAATATAGCGGGGCCGTCACTGGCCAACCATTGTTCGATAGCACTATCAAGCTGACTTAACTTATCAACCTTCCACCCTTTCAGTCCACAAGCTTGGGCCACTGCGCTGAAATCCGGATTCTTCAGCTCGGTGTAAGCATCCAGCATACCTTCAACCCGCTGTTCCATTTCTACAAAGCCTAACGAACTATTGTTAAATATTACTAGTTTCACCGGTAACTTATGTTGCACCAGGGTGAGTAGATCGCCCATTAACATGGTCATCCCCCCGTCCCCACACAACGCGATAACTTGCTTTTGGGGAAACGCATTAGCAATTCCCAGCGCCTGCGGATAAGCATTGGCCATAGTACCGTGGGATAAGCTAGATAAAAAACGACGCTGACCATTGGCCCGTATATGCCGTAACATCCACACCATAGGCGAACCACCATCGGCGGTAAAAATGGCATCCTCTTGCGCAAAATGGTCAATTCGTTGGGCCAGCGTTTGCGGATGTATCAGATTTTCTGTCGACTCGCCGCTTTCGGCGTACCCCTTATGGTCATCATCAAACTGTGTCAGGGCGGCATTTAAATGTCGGGTGGTGGTTTTCTCACTAACGAGCGGCAACAGGATTTCGGCAGTATCAGCCGCATCTCCGACCAATCCCATTGTGATCGGCGCGCGTTTACCAAGATTAGCGGGATTAGTATCTATTTGTACAATAATAGCGCGTTCTGGCCAGAACTGGGTGTAAGCGAAATCGGTCCCAAAGCATAATACCAGCTGCGCTTCGTTCATTGCCTGCATGCCAGCTTTGTTACCTAATATGCCCGTCATGCCGGCATTGCACGGATTATCGGCCTCAAAAAACTCCTTTGCTTTGGTAGTATGAACCAACGGCGCTTTGATTTTTTGGGCAAGCTCAATTAAATGGTGGGGTGCCCGCCTGGCGCCAATGCCAGCATAAACCGTGATTTTTTCATGCTCGTTAATCAGTTTAGCCAGCGCCTCTACATCGGCTTTTTCCGGTACCACCACCGGACGCGATATAGTGGTACGCCAAGCCAGGCTATCATCAACTTTTTCCTTAAATACATCACCGTTTACCACTACCACGCTAACGCCGCCCTTCGCTAATGCCGCCTGGGCGGCCATCGTCACCACCCTACGGGCCTGGCTGGGATGGCTGACTCGCTCGCAAAACACGGAGTATTGTTCGTATATTTTCTTTTGATCAACTTCTTGCGGGAACTGAAAACCTTCTTCGTTGCGATCCACATTCGTAGCAATAAACACAACGGGTGCACCGTTTCGGTGGCTTTCATAAATGCCATTAATAAAATGCAGGCTTCCTGGGCCACAGGTACCGGCACAGACTGCCAGCTGCTGCGTCATATAGGCCTCAGCGCCTGCTGCAAAACCAGCCACTTCTTCGTGACGCACGCTGATCCATTTTAACGACGACTGCGAAATGGCATTGGTAAAATGGTTAATCGTATCACCCACTATGCCATAGCAATGCTTAGCACCGGCTTGGATTAATGCGTCGGTAATAATATGGGAAACCGTTTGTGTCATGGTTAGCTCCTGATAACATCGAAAAAAGGTGTGTTATCCCCTGGCCTGACAGCACAAAAAATAAGAAATGCCTGTGTAAAAGGGAATACGAAGATAAACATATTTTGTTACGCAACAAAGTGGGTGGCGGAGCAGTGGATTGAACGGGTTTAAATGGCAGTCTGACGCTGAACGCGTGCCTGGAAACAAAATCCACAAACAAAAAAAGCCACTCATATGAGTGGCTTTCGATGTGGTTGCGGGAGCTGGATTTGAACCAACGACCTTCGGGTTATGAGCCCGACGAGCTACCAGACTGCTCCATCCCGCGTCTGAACTGGTACTTATTCTGGCTAAAATGGTTGCGGGAGCTGGATTTGAACCAACGACCTTCGGGTTATGAGCCCGACGAGCTACCAGACTGCTCCATCCCGCGCCAGAAAAAGATATTACGGTAACGTTTCACGAACGCTACATTACTACGACTTAACTCAACAAAATGTTCAGTTAAGAGTTTGGTTGCGGGAGCTGGATTTGAACCAACGACCTTCGGGTTATGAGCCCGACGAGCTACCAGACTGCTCCATCCCGCGTCCGAACTGACTTTAAACGTGTTAGGCTTCGTGGCCTGCCCCGCTCAAGTGGTGCGTATTATACATAGCGCTAAACACTTAGCAAGGGCTTAACACGTTTATATTGCGTGTTTTTTACTAACCGCAGAATAATTGCACATATCGTGCAGCAATTAGGCTATTTTAGCGCTATCGGTTAAATTTGAGCATCGTATTAGCGAGAATTAATAGAATTTATCCATTTTTTCTGCCAATGAAAAGTCACGCTCACTTAGACCATTTACGTCGTGGGTGGTCAATGTGACCTCTACTTTATTATAAACATTGTACCATTGTGGATGATGGTTAAGTTTTTCTGCCCAAATTGCTATCTGCGACATCCAACCAAAAGCCCGTATAAAACTTTTGAAGGTAAACGTTTTTTGCAGCGTATCGCCTTTTCTAACCCACGGATTGTCAGGGGCCGTGGCGTTATTTAGCGTTTGTAACGCCGTAGCGATGTCTTGTTCAGTTAATTTTTCAGTCATACCGGGTATTCCTTAGTGAACAATTATTGCGGTTATTAAGAATAAACTGTATCACGCGGCCGGGTTGGAGTAGCGGCCCAGGCTCTATTAGCGTGGGCTATATTGCAAAATTCTCTTTACAGGTTGCACTAGCAACCCCCTGGCCCCGCTTTCTACTGGCAAAGATATACGCGTTATAACCCTGGCATCTGCTTTACCAGATGTAGTAAACCACGAGAGGAGTGGCATGGAATTTCCCCAAATTGATGAAGTCTATTCGCTGATCAACGGCAAGCTTGAAACCTGGATAAAAGAAGGCATCAAGCACCTGCCCAATATTGTGGTCGCCATTATTATTGCCATAGCCTTTGGCATGCTGGCAAAAATTTTGGGTAATGTTCTGCAACGTGGGTTGCGTCGGGCATTTGAATCCAGACAGATAGCCGACCTAATTACCGCTATTGCTAAAGTGTTTATCACCGCTGCCGGGGTATTCATTGCATTGGATTTTGTAGGGTTGCAGGGTACGGTAACCTCCTTACTGGCCGGGGCGGGTATTGTTGGTTTGGCGATCGGTTTTGCATTTCAGGATTTAACGGAAAATTTTATTGCTGGTATTGCAATGGGTATTCGTAAACCCTTTGAGATTGGCGATGTAATCTCTGCCGATGGCGTGTTCGGCAGTGTAGAGGCGATAAATTTACGCAATACCCTGGTAGAGACCTTCTATGGCCAGCGGGAAATCATTCCAAATAAAATTCTATTTCGAAATATTTTGACCAATTATTCGGTCTTGGGCTATCGCCGAATAGAAGTGCCAGTGGGTATTTCCTATGGCGACGATCCGCAGCGGGCCCGTGAGGTGCTGGTGGAAGCGCTAAATGCGAAAGACTATGTGATAAAAAAAGAAGAAACCAATGTATATGCCGAAGCGTTTTCTGATTCGAGCATCAACTTATTGGTGTGGTTCTGGATAAAATATCCCGGCGAGCCAAATTATATGGAAGTACGGCACGACGCTATTGTCACCATACAGCGCGCCCTTAATGATGCTGATATATTAATTCCATTCCCTATTCGTACGCTGGACTTTGGTGCCAAAGGCGGCGAAAAACTCGATGCAATGTTGAAATCATCCCAACCCTCGTCTTCACAGCAGCGTAGTAGTCAATCGGGCTCTGCAGAGCCACGCAATACTGCCGGCGCCGATGCACCGCAGCACGGTGAAGCCGATAATTAACCAACCCAAAAGGAAACAAATATGTCTCTATTATCTAATGTCACCCACGTAAAAGCGCGTTATTTTGTCATTCTTGCCGCCTTTCTGTCTTCATTAATATCAGGCTGTGCGACCATGGAAGGTGCTGGTGAAGATATACAGTCTGCAGGTGAAGCAGTAGAAGAAGGCGCTCAAGACGCATCAAATTAATGTGAGTGCACATGTATCTATACGCGGAAGTTGTGTTCCGCGTATAGTTTTAGCTTTACCCACCATGCTTAGGTCCACTGCCTTGTGACCCGTTTGCCTGCGATATGCTGAAAATAGCTGTTTTTAATAATGTGGGTAAGTGAAGTACAGGTAAGTGCCTGGCCCAGTCCGATTAAAAGGTTTACACGCAGCGACCTTCACTGTTGCACGATTATTACCCATTTATTCCCCATTCAATACGCTGCCCCGGTTTTAGTGGTCACTTAGCCCTCGCTTTAGCCTTCTTAAACGCATTCGCTCCCACATTAAATGCATTTGCATTATCAAAATGTTGAATGTATCTACATTTTTTTAATAAGATACAATTATTGTTTACACTTTATTGGGGAAGGACGTCAGTGGATAAAGCGCGTAGTCCATTACCGGTTAATTTAAACCGGATAGATTTGAACTTGTTTGCGGTATTTGATGCCATCTATACAGCAGGCAGCCTGACTAAAGCAGCTGATGTACTGTGTATCACTCAACCGGCGGTGAGTAATTCCCTGGCTCGGTTGCGGGATATGCTCAGCGATCCACTATTTGTGCGTACAGGTCACAGCATGACCCCCACCCCGGTGGCGCAAAATATTATTGTTCCGGCCAGAGAGGCGCTAAAACTCTTACGTACCAGCGTTCAGGACAGCCATGTATTTAACCCGCTGACATCTGAAAAGGCATTTAACTTTGCCAGCCGGGATTTGTTAGAAGTCAGTATCATGCCCCGTCTTATGGCCAGATTGCAGGATGTGGCCCCTGGCATTAGTTTGACCAATTATGAAGTAAGCCGCAGTAACGTGGTATCGGCTATGGCTAATGGTAGCCTCGATTTTTTTGCTGACGCTTCGGCTTTTACTGATCCTCATTTATGTAAACAAAAAATAGCCGACGACACGTTTATGGTGCTGGCCCGTAAAGACCACCCGGCTTTAGTGGATGGTCTCGACCTTGAGACATTTTTAAAGTTAGGCCATATTCACGTATCGCAAAGAAAAACCGGACCCGGACCTATCGACATAGCGTTAGATAAGTTAGGTAAGCGGCGACGCATTGTGATGCGAGGCCAACATTTTTTAACCGTTCCCAGCACGGTAGTTAAAACCGACCTGATAACCTGTATGCCCTACCATCTTGCCAAACATTACGATTTGGCTATTTATCCGCTGCCTTTCGAGCTTCCGCCTATCGAATACTTCTTATACTGGCATGTAAGTGCCGACCATGATCAGGCGCATATCTGGATGCGTGAACAAATTAAAGATGTAGCACGAGCCTTCCAGCCCCACTAATCCGCCCACTTCTTACCGAATAGGTTTACAGTTTGCAAAATAAGCGCCCTGCTCTATCTTTACTAGTAGCGGGCGCTTATTACGTGACATACCGGAGTATAAATCTGTTACTAACAGGGTTTTATATTGTTGTCTTTACTTATCTCCGGCGGCCATTTAAGGATAGCGGCAGAGATAGTGGACACGGATAGTGGGCGAGGATCTGAGGATATATATGTTAAAGGTGGTACAAGGTTTTTTACTGTTACTGACAATCTGCTGGGGATGCTCGGTACAGGCAGGTATTAATGAAGACCTTAGTAATATTTGTCGAATTGTCGTAAATGATGACAAAGGTGAACTGAGAAAAAAAATCCGAACCCTTGAAATAGATTATCGGCTGAAGCTTCATGACTATTATGATGGCATTACCTGTGATGGTCACAGTTTATTGCGCACCGCCATTTTAATGGATGCGCAGAAAGTCGGCATTTTGATGATTAAAAAGCTACCGCGTAGGATCCTGAGCTCGCCCGAACCTGATGGAAAAACGCTGCAGCTGTGGGTAGAAGAGCAGAACCTACAAAATAATAAAATTGCGAAAATATTAAACCAGCGTATGTAACCTTCTGTATTTACCGTCCAATACGATAGAGGTTCGCCTGCGGGGAAGCGCCGGTGCAGCCTAAGCCCGTAGCCTTCCTGGATAGCTGCTCACCGGGAAGCTTACTGTGAACAAGAATAGCGCTATTCCCTTTCCTTACGCTTAAGACGGCCTTGGCTTCTACTACAGCCTATCGTTTTCGCCTTACTCTCATAATAGGTAAATAATAGGCTATTCTGCGCCGCTTTTGCGCCGTGGGGTAAATACCTCTATAGCGTAACGGAGAACCCGCATTGGTGTTGGTTCGGGCCCTGCGCAGCACGATAAAGCGAACTACGATCGCTTATTCGCCTTCGCACTACTTGGGGAAGATATACAGGCTCAACAGCACCCTCATGCCATAGCCGCCTCGTCAGAGGGCTTTTTGTTTTACTGACCTGTTTACTGTCCCAGACTCGCCCTACCCGTAACCGGTAGCCACAAAACTGCATTTCAACTTCCTGAAACCATTGCTGTGTCTCGGGCCGGATTTGATTATTCATAAGCTGACCACCCGTAAGTCCAAAGACCGCTATAGCGATAGTAAACCTCGTTACCTAACCACTGCGTCAAAAACAACCAAGAAGGTACGCGCGAACATACTTTTGTGTAAATAAAGCCGTTATAGAGGGCTGATAAAGGTGGAACAGCCCGAATAATAGACTCCTCAACGCTATAAATAATACTAAATGACTAAATTAATGACAGGTTAAACATTTTTATCGTTTATTTCATAGGCGGGATATTTTTCTTTTGTTGAAATATAAATCTTAATTATCAATAGTTTAAATTTTAATTTTGAGTTTTTCCAGCATATAGGTTATCAGACAGTATACCTTAGTATTAGTCCTGCTGTTTTTCTGAACGATAAAATCTCGTTTAATTAGTCCCGAACAGACAAACAGACCGTTTATCGGAAAATATTCACAAAAGGATGTAACCATGTTGAAAATTGTTAAAACATCTCTGACTATCGCAGCAGCTTCTTTCATTTTTTCTGGTACTGCAAATGCCAGCATCGAAGACGCGTTAGCCAATATTTGTACCATCGTAGAAGCGGATGATAAAGGTGAACTGCGCAAAAAAATGCGTGCAGTACAATCAGATTATCGTCTTAAACTGCACGACTATTATTCAGGTATTACCTGTAATGGTCAAAGCTTGATTCGCACAGCGATTCAAAGCAACTCTGTTGAAGTAGGCACCCTGCTGGTTAAGAAAATGCCATCACGTGAGCTACAAAACCCAGAGTCAGATGGCAAAACACTGCAGGCCTGGATTGCTGAAAACGGCTTCCAAACCAGCCCTATCGCAAGTGAAGTTCAGCAACGTATCTAGGTTTAACCGATAATATGTTGCACCATGTAACCAGTTCAACATGGTAGCGGGCTCGCCCCGCACTCCGCGGCCCCTTTAAGGGGCCGCACTCATTTGGTCTGGCAATACCAATAAACCCGCGTGGTACGCGCACCCCGTGGCAAATCGTTTCGAAATTAAAGCGCCGCTTACAAAACTTATTCCTTCACCTGCACTTATGTTGGCCTAACGGGCCACAATTGCCGCCCTCCTATTGCGATGTTGTGTATTGCACAATTGGCCGAATCCTGGCCACAAATAGAGCCTAATAAAACGCCGTAACGCACAATTCCAGTATGTGAGGATACGACTGGGCCTGCAGGCCAAGTGGGCGGATGAGCGCGACAAAATTAAATAGCCTTAACCTGTTTAGCAGTGTCTCCACTTAAATTAATTCTGCCGCCAGCCTTAGAGCGTTAGGCCCTTTAAATGGGTATAAACAATACTACGCCGTTTAGATCCAAGCGACACTCCACGAATGCGATAGCGCTTAAAATTGACTGTTACCAAACAGTTCAACTGCGGCCAGGCTTGGCACACGCTCGATGCTGTCGTTTTCATACTATCGTTTTCATGGGGTCGTTTTATGTGGTCGTTTTTAAAACGTAGCCCGGCGTATTAAAATCACCCTGTAGCTATGCTCGTTTAACAATCTTAGATTCCGGTGGCACGCGCTAGCTGGCAGCGGCTAAACAAGTAGTTCAATGCAACTTTTGCGCTCAGCGTTACTGGCTTGCCATAGCACTTTAAACATCACATGTTCAGCTTATAAACTAGCTGGCCGGTAAGGACGAGCTTATCGGCCCTCGTTATATGGGCTGCTGACAGTGTCGACACGCATATGCAGTATAATAAGTAAAACGGGTTAGCACTAAGTGGTGAAATTTCAAGCGGTGGAAAACCAGCAGTTGAAAAACCAGCTGCTGAAAGCCCAGATGCTGAAAATCCGGGCGCTGAAGATCCAGGCGATAGTCCGCAAGGCTATGGGTGAGCAAAGCTATAGCGTAGCAACGATAGCGCGCAAATATTTCCGTATGCATTATTAGCCGGCTGGCCGTGGCAGCTTTCGGTTAGTCCTCACCTTCAATTCATCCCTGCACCTTTAATAAGATGAAGCGGTAACACTTTATGTACGAGTGAGCCGCGTGTTGCATCGCCATTTGCCGGTACTACAGCACCGGCCAATAAGGAGTTTGACTATTTATTGTATCAAGGGCATGCTCCGGGTAAGGCTTACCCGAAAACCTCAAAAAGCACCACAAGGGCGCTTTTATCGGGACATTTCGGCTACCAGTCCACGTATTTTCAATGGGCAAGCACCGCAATTGCGCCGCCGGGTCTGCGGCGTTAGCAGGTATAATCAAGCCTTAAACATATCTTCGCCAATCGACATCAAGCTGGCCGCCCCGGCGGTAATACCGGCAGCATGCGCCTGGCTACGTGGCAACAATCGGTCAAAATAAAATCGGGCGGTTTCTATTTTTCCCTGATAAAAGTCTTTTTCGGTCGAGCCCTGAGCTATGTTTTGACTGGCGGTTTGTGCCATCCGGAGCCAGTAATACGCAAACGTGACATAACCTGAGTACATCAGATAATCCACCGATGCTGCGCCCAGCTCATCCGGATTGGTAGCAGCTTGTTTAGCAACCTGCCCGGTAAGCTGTTGCCACTGCTGAGTATAGCCAAGTAATGCGTCACGCCAGCGTAGCTGCAGTTCATCGCCATCGAATTTATCACAGAAGGAGGTAATTTCGGCTAAAAAGATACCCAGTAATTCGCCATTTGAGCCTAGCACCTTACGGCCTAGTAAATCTAAAGATTGGATACCGGTAGTACCTTCATACAATGTACTAATCCGTGTATCGCGGGCCAGCTGTTCCATCCCCCACTCGCTGACATAACCATGGCCGCCATAAATTTGAATACCGTAGCTAGTGGCTTCCTGGGCCGTTTCCGTTAAAAAAGCTTTTACAATAGGCGTTAACAGTGCCAGCTTAGATTCAGCCAACTGTTGTTCCTGGGGATCCTTGGCATGTTGCAACACGTCAACCTGTTGCATACAGTGGTAAGCCAGTGCCCGGCCGCCCTCGGCAAACGCTTTTTGCGTTAATAACATTCTGCGCACATCGGGGTGAACAATAATCTCATCGGCGGCGGCACTGCCGTCACGTTGAGTAGGTGAACGAAACTGTACGCGATCTTTTGCATAGCGTAGCGCCCCTTGTAAGGCTGCCTCACTGGCCGCCATCCCCTCCAATCCGGTGCCAATACGGGCAATATTCATAAAGGTAAACATACAGTTTAAGCCACGATTCTCGGCACCAATAAGATAGCCGGTGGCATTATCGAAATTAATCACACAGGTGGCGCTGCCATTGATCCCCATTTTGTGTTCAATACTGCCGCATGTCACTCCATTCCGGTCAGTCACTTCACCGTCTTCGCTAACATTAAACTTAGGTACAATAAACAGAGAAATACCCTTAGTTCCGGCGGGAGCATCAGGCAGGCGGGCCAATACAATATGCACAATGTTATCGGTAAAATCGTGCTCGCCGGCTGAGATAAATATTTTTGTACCACTGATGGCATAGGAGCCATCTTCGTTTGGCTGCGCTTTGCATCGCAGCAACCCCAGATCGGAACCACAGTGGGCTTCGGTCAGACACATGGTACCGCTCCACTGGCCCTCAATTAGCTTAGGCAAAAACCGGTTTTTCTGCGTGTCACTACCATGGGTTAAAATCGTTGAGATACAGCCTTGTGACAAACCTGGATACATAGCCCAGGCATGGTTAGCGCCGGAGAAGTATTCTGCAATAGAAGTCGCCAGCGAATAAGGTAAGCCCTGGCCGCCAAATGCTTCAGGATGAGACATGCTTGGCCAGCCGCCTTGCACATATTGCTGGTATGCTTCTTTAAAGCCTTTAGGGGTAGTTACCGACCCATCACTCCAGGTACAGCCTTGCTGATCCCCAACTTGGTTGATCGGAGCCAGAATATTGTCGGCAAACTTAGCGGCTTCGGTATGAATAGCCTTCACCAGATCTGCTGATACATCCGCAAACCCCAACTTATCGTAGTGAGTCTGGAAATCAAAAAGTTCATAAGCGACAAATTGCGCGTCACGTTGCGGAGATTGGTAATTTTCCATCGATGTCCTGCCTTAAATGCAAATAACTGGTCTGACAAGGTCAGCTAAGAACATTGATACTAAGTAAGCCAGGCCAATCGGCCAAGTTGATTGGGCTGATAACTGACTATCACTATATTTAATACAGCGCGCCAGCAGGTGATACAGGCCGAGGGAACGGCCCTAAGGGCGGTTTATACTGCGGTGTTAAGATTGACATCATTTACCTTAGTCGTATTAATTGTTGGCATAATAACCCTGAAAATACGGAGTAGCAGATGGATCCATTGTTAAATTTTCAAGGCCAGGTGGCCATAATAACCGGCGCCGCTGATGGCTTTGGGCGGTTACTGGCAGACGCTTTAGCCTATCGCGGCTGTAAATTAGTGTTATCCGATATACACGAAGAAAAACTGGCCGCGGCGGTAAAAGACTTGCGTGAAGCCAATGCTGATGTGGTCAGCATGCCCGGCGATATTGCCAAAGAAAAGACCAGTGAGGCCCTCGTTAAGCTGGCTCTGGATAGCTATGGCCAGGTTGATATTGCGGTGAATAATGCCGGTGTGGCCCATACCCCGGGCGCCTTGCATACTATGACCGAAGAGATTATTGACCAACAGTTAGCTGTTAACCTTAAAGGCGTATTATTTGGCATGAAACACCAGATTCCTGCGATGCTGGCCAATGGCAAAGGACATGTGTTAAATGTCAGTTCTATGGCTGGGCTGGGCGGCGCGCCCAAAGCCGCACCCTACGCTGCAGCAAAACACGGGGTAACCGGTATTACTAAAACTGCGGCAGTGGAGTATGGCCGTAAGAATGTTCGGGTAAATGCTATCTGCCCATTTTTCAGTCCCACGAACCTATTAACGTTAGGCGGGTTCACCACGGATGAAAGCAGAGCGCAGCTGGCCATTGGTAGCCCGATGAAGCGCATGGCAGAGCCTATGGAAGTGGTTAACACCATGGTACTGATGCTTTCCCCTGGAAACAGTTTTATGAATGGCCAGGCTATTGCACTGGATGGCGGCATGAGCGCTTGGTAAGCAAAGGTGCAAAGCTGTAGATGCTTATATAACCCTTGGCGCTCTTTGCAGAGCGTTTCGATAGACCGGGCTAACTGATTACCCGTTCTGTCTTTGTAATACCATAGCGTATTCGTATACCACCCAATACTCTGGTATAAGCGGTTGGCTGGCAACCTGGTGTTAAACATTGTTAACTATGAGCGTTTGCCGACGTTAACAAAAACAGGGCCTATCGTGTAGCCTTGTGGCCTCATTCCGGACCATTCAGTTAACCAAGGTAATGCCAATTTTATCGTTATCAGACCGGGTTCGCCAAACCAACAATTTTACCTGCCAGCAATAACCTGCCAGCAATAATCTGCCAGCTTTGTCGCCAGGTAAAAAAGGCCCATGAATGGGCCTTTTTTTGGTGACTAATTTACCTATGATGATACTTGGGTTGAACACGACGCAGCTGTTTAAGGTAGCAGCACCACCTTACCCTTTACTTTACGGTCCACCAGCTTTTGCAATGCCTGCGCGCAATCAGCTAATGCGTAAGTACCATCGACAACTACTTTTACCTTTTGCTGCTGATACCAGCCGATAAGCTCTTGCATATTTTGCATAAATACAGCGGGGGATTTTTGCGTAAAGACTCCCCAAAACACTCCCACCAGCGAATAACCTTTTACCAAGGCCAGATTTACCGGTAAAGTCGGAATATTTCCACTGGCGAAGCCAACGACCAGTAATCTACCCTGCCAGGCCATAGCGCGGCTAAGCACCTCAAACGCCTCGCCCCCCACACATTCATACACCACGTCAGCCCCGCGACCTCCGGTTAATGCTTTAAGCTGCGCTTTAAAGTCTTGCTCAGTATAATTTATCCCTTCATCGGCCCCATTGGCTTTCGCTAAAGCCAATTTTTCGTCGGTAGAACACACTGCAATGACTCTGGCTCCCATGGCTTTACCAATTTGCACCGCCGCCAGGCCAGTGCCGCCGGCGGCGCCGGTCACGACCAGGGTTTCACCCGCTTGCAGGTTAGCGCGTTGTTTTAATGCATGGTGAGCCGTGGCATGGGCGGTGATAAGGGCGGCGGCTTCGGTGGCCGGGATAAAATCAGGTAGCGGCATGGCTTGCCCAGCGGGTACTGCCACATACTGAGCAAACCCGCCCAACTGGCATACCGCCGCCACTTTCTGGCCAACCGCTAGATGGGTGACCTTGCTGCCCACCGCGCTTACCACGCCGGCAACTTCGCAACCTGGAATAAACGGAAAAGCTGGCTTTAGCTGGTACAAGCCCTGCACCAGCAAGGCATCCGGAAAGTTAACGCCACAAGCCTGGTTCTGCACAATAATCTCATCAGGCCCTGGCTCAGGTATGGCTACCTCGTCAATTGCAAGGCTATCCACCGGGCCAAAAGCATGGCACCGAACCGCTTGCATATGGGTTGGCAGGTTATTCATAGCGGGTGTCCTTATTTATTACCTGTAAAGCCATATCAGCCAAGGGCGCAACCATACTGCCCAAGTGGCGGGCTTGGTCACTGGAGGCATTACCGTCCATGCCACGTTTGACGACCCCCTGCAGTATAGCGGCCAAACGAAAGAAGCTAAACGCCAGGTAAAACGACCAGTGCTCTATGGGTTCGAGGTTTCGGCGTTGGCAATAAGCCTGGACATACTCTCGCTCGCCGGGGATCCCCAAGGCGGTGCGGTCCAAACCACCTAAACCGGGCGCCTGTGGCAACGTTGCTGGCAACCGCAGTTGCATACACTGGTAAGCCAAATCGGCAAACGGATGACCCAGGGTAGAGAGTTCCCAATCCAGTATCGCCATGACGTTAGGTTGTGGGGCGTGACTGAACATCATATTATCCAGCCGATAATCACCGTGTACCAATGCAACCTGGCCATCATCAGCCGGCAGGTTTTGTGCAAGATAATCAATCAAACTGTCCATCTGTGCGATAGGTTGAGTTTGCGAGGCCCGATACTGACCGGTCCAGCGTTCTACCTGACGATGAAAATAGTCACCTGCTTTCCCGTAATCTGCCAGCCCTACTGCGCTTGGGTTGACATCGTGCAAGGCAGCCAGCGTCTGGTTCATCGCATCGTACATATGCTTGCGAGTGGCGTTAGTTTTTATCTCTGGCAGCGCGGCGTTCCAGTAAATCTGCCCCGCTACAAATTGCATGATAAAAAACATACTACCGATAATAGTGGTGTCCTGGCACAAATGCAGCATATCCGGTACGGGCACAGCGGTATGTTGTAAAGCCGCCATCACGGTATATTCACGGTCTACCGCATGGGCCGATTTTAGCAGTGCGCCCGGCGGTTGCCGACGCAATACGAACTGTCCTGCCGTGGTGGTAAGTAAAAAAGTTGGATTTGATTGCCCCCCGCTGAATTTTTGATATTCGGTGATAGCACCGATTGCCGGCACATGCAGCTTCAGGTAGCGGTTAAGCGTTGCCACGTCTAACTGACTGACTTTCATATTAGGGTTATCTCCCTGCCTGTTTTTCAATCAGGCTCTTGCCTAATTGCATCATATGTACCTGGTCTGGCCCATCGGCCAGGCGCACGGTTCTGGCATAAGCATACATTGCCGGTAAGGGAGAGTCCTGGCTGGTCCCCATGGCCCCGAACATTTGTATAGCTTCATCAATAACACGGCATGCCATAGCCGGGGCCACAATTTTAATGGCAGCAATAATATCTTTGGCTACTTTGTTGCCGTAACGATCCATCTGATCAGCCGCTTTAAACGTCAGTAAACGCGCCTGTTCTATCTGACAATGCATGGTCGCGATACTTTCCCTTACAGATTGTTGTTTGGCCAGCGGCTGGCCAAAGGCAACCCGGTTACTCACCCGTTCACAGGCCAGATCCAGCGCCCGCTGCGCACAACCAATCAGCCGCATACAATGATGTATACGGCCGGGCCCCAGCCGGCCCTGAGCTATTTCAAATCCGCGGCCTTCACCCAGAATAATATTGCTGGCCGGCACACATACATTATCAAACAGAATTTCGGCATGGCCTACCGGTTCATCCAGATAGCCCATCGCCGACATCGGCCTGACTACATTGACCCCCGGCGTGTCCATTGGCACCAGGATTTGCGACTGCTGCTGATGGCGGGGCGCATCAGCATCGGTTTTCCCCATAACGATCAGAATTTTACAATTTTGGTTCATGGCGCCACTGGTATACCACTTACGCCCATTGATAACATAGTTGTCGCCCTGGCGAACAATTGAGGTTTCTATGTTGGTAGCGTCAGAGGAGGCAACATCAGGTTCCGTCATGGCAAAGGCTGAACGTATCTGCCCTTCCAGTAATGCGGTGAGCCATTGTTGCTTCTGCTGCTGGCTACCATATTTGGCGAGTACTTCCATATTGCCGGTGTCCGGGGCACTGCAGTTAAAAATCTCTGCACTAAACGGCACGCGCCCCATAATTTCACACAACGGCGCATACTCCAGATTGGACAATCCTGCTCCGTATGGCTGGTATTCTTCGGGCAAAAATAAGTTCCATAAGCCGGCTTGTTTGGCTAATTGTTTTAACCTATCCAATTCTAAAGGGGTCTTCCACTGGTGTTGAGGTTGGCTGAACAGACTATGGTAATCCTTTTCCAGTGGATACACGTGTTCCTGCATAAATGCATTTAATTGAGTGGCAAGCGTTGTGGTTTTTTCGTTATGCTCAAAATGCATAGGGATAATCTCCTTCACTTACGCATAAGTGATGTGTGGGGCGCGTTCACGCGAGCTTAAATGAGGTACGCTATTAAAACTGTGCAAGGACCAACTGTGCGGGTTAACGATAAGACGGGTGACACTGGTATTTTGAATTTGCAGATTAAGCTTAATAATATTGTCAGCGCCCAAGCCCAGGGTTAAACCAGTAGCACAGGCGATAACGCCACCACTGGTCGCTACCACTACCCTTTTATGCCCTTGGCTGAGTAACTGATTGAGGCCTTCTTTAACGCGTTGAACAAAGGTATGCCAGCTCTCTGCAGTGTCCGGCACCTGCAGCTCGCCTGTGGACCACGCCTGCATACTTTTACCCAGCGTCTTGAACCAAAACCGTGGGGTCTGTTCCTGCTGGTCCTGTCCCGGGTATTGCTTTAAAAATGCGCCCACCACCTGCATAAAGTCAAACTCATCAAATTCGCTCATATGGGCAGTGACCGGCTGGCCCTGGGCTTGCGAAAGCGCATTCAGGGTGTGGATTTGCCGTTGCAGTTGCCCGCTGTACAGGCCGTCAAAATGCAATTCCTGCTCGTTAAACCACTGCCCTAACCATCTTGCCTGGAGTTTGCCCAACTCGCTCAGTACATCATAGTTGTCTTGTCCGAACGATGCTTGTCCGTGCCTTACCAGGTATATCTCTGTCATAACCACCGCGCCTGCTTTTTCTAGCATACTAGGTGAAGCCAACTGATAAGTTTAATTGATATTTTGAATATGACGCCATTCATTCATTTTATCTGAGCAAGCGAGCGTGGCAGTCATTGCGATAAACCGGTTGGCACTACCAGCAGAGGTAAACTACGCTTATTGGGCAGTAACAAAAGGTTTATTGGGCTGGATCAATAAACCGCTTCACCTGATAGCGTAATGTTAGGTTAATACTCCTGATAAAGAGCCGTGATCATGTTAAACATGAACCGTAATAACGCCATAACTACTGCCCCTGTCTTCGCGCATCCGGAGGCTGATGATATCCGCGTACCCCGTTATACCTCCTACCCCACTGCCGGCTTATTTGCGCCATTTGATGATGCAGATTTGATGGCGCAGACCGTTATTCCTGAAGGTTCGGCGGCCCTGTATGTGCATATTCCATTTTGCCATGACCTGTGCTTCTACTGCGCGTGTAATAAAGTGGTAACCCGCCACCATGATAAAGCCGATCGCTACCTGGACTATTTACACAAAGAAATGGTGCAACGCCATCGCCTGTTGAAAGACTGTCAGATTACTCAACTGCATATAGGGGGTGGTTCGCCCGGGTTTTTATCGGTCTCCCAGCAAGCTCGCCTGCGCGCCATGTTAGATGACTATTTTTGCATTGATACGCAGGCAGAACTAAGTATCGAACTTGATCCCCGGCATACGTCTCGGGCGTATCTGGCCTGGCTGGTACAATTAGGCTATAACCGGATTTCGTTTGGTGTACAAGATACGGATGTTCAGGTTCAGCAAGCTATAAACCGAGTGCAAAGCACCCGCCACATCCATGAATTAGTGAGTATTGCAAAATCACTGGGCGTGGCATCGGTTAACCTTGATTTGATCTATGGATTGCCGCACCAAAACCTAACCAGCTTTAGTACAACGTTAGCCGACGTTATTGCAATGCAGGCCGACCGGATTTCGTTGTTCAGCTACGCGCATATTCCTGCCCGTTTTGCTGCCCAGCGGCGTATCCACACCCACTGGTTACCCGATGCACGAACCCGCACTCAGCTTAACGAAATGGCTATAGCCAACCTTCTGGAGGCTGGCTATAGCATGATTGGAATGGACCATTTTGCCCGAAAAGATGATGCCTTAGCGAGGGCCAATCGGCAACAAACCGTTCACCGTAATTTTATGGGCTATACTACCGAGCCCACTAAAACGTTGCTGGGGCTGGGGATGTCTGCCATTAGTAGTACACCTGATGTGTACTCGCAAAATCCCGGCGAACTCAACGCCTATTACGCGCGATTGGATGCCCAATGTGGATTAACTGCAAAGGGCTATGTGCTTAATCAAGATGATAAGCTAAGGCGTGACGTTATTATGCACCTCATGTGTCACTTACACATTGAGTTTGCCTCTTTTAATGCAACACACAAGATTGATTTTGTGGACTATTTCGCCTCGGAGCTTAGTGCCTTGATGCCCTTCATTGATGTTGATTTAATTACACTTGATGAAGATAAATTACAGGTTTATCCCAGTGCAAAGCGCTATATCAGGACGATTTGCAGTATTTTTGATGGCCACCAGCCGGTACTCAACCACCGGCTTCACGAATGTCGTTTAGAGGACAGAATTATTTAAAGCCGGTTGAAGGCTTCTACAGCGAAACGTGCTGCGACAGTGTCGCCCACGCTGAGCTGTAGTTGCTTTATGGCAATATCATTTAACGTGGCATACAACACGGTGTCGTTACACTGTAATGTGGCCAGATATGCGCCTGGCACTATCACATCCAGCGCGGCTAACTGACAAATAAACCGGTTACCCATACTGGTGGGCTCGGTAAGCTGTCGATCAATGGTCACCGCGCTGGCCGGTACAGCGAGACTGACCAAACCGTTATGTACAAACGGCTTATCAGCATACAGGGTTTGCTGCTCACAGGAAAATGCCACTACTGGTTCATTGTCAGGGTTCTGTTTGGGGCCACTGATGATACCAAATTGGGTGGCGGCACCATTCGCGATATTGTTATTTATCTGCTGCTGATGAATTTGTCTGATAACCGCATGCGCCGGGCCCTCATGCACAACCTTTCCCGCCTCCAGATACAATACGCTGGTGCAATAAACCGACAAATCCTGTAAATCGTGACTGACGATTAACACCGGTAAGCCGTTGTCAGCCAGGCTACGCAAATACCCTAAAATGGCATGTTTAGTCTGGTTATCAAGGGCACTTACCGGTTCATCCAGAAGCAGAATATCGGGAGAATTTAAAATGGCCCGCGCCAGGGCTACGCGTTGAGCCTCACCACCCGATAAGCTGTGGGGCATACGCGATAATAAATGCGAACACTGGCAACCTAACACAACCTCATCAAACCAATGCGCCTGGGAGCGGGCATAGTCTACGGCCAGTAGCAGGTTTTGTCCCACCGACAGGTGGGGAAATAATAACGAGTCCTGAAACACCAGCCCAACCCGCCCCTGGCGAAAGGTGTAATGTTGCCATTGACCTTGCACGGAGGCGTCGTGCTGTAACCGGGCAAGGCAACGTAGCAGCGTACTTTTCCCGGCGCCGGAGGGGCCCGTTAACCCAATCATCATATCCTGACTGGGGTTACTTACTGTGATGTTCAGAGCAAAGCTGTTACTCGCCCTATAGCTTACTGAAAATTCCACGAGCGCCCCCCGCTTCGATTAAAGCGATATAACGCACTAAGTAACACAAAAGAAAACATCAACAAGCCAATCGCTAATACGTGAGCGTCGGCATAGTTGCCCGCCTCCACATGGTCATACAACGCAATAGACACCACCTGCGTTTGACCAGGAATGTTTCCGCCAATCATCAATACCACGCCAAATTCCCCTATGGTATGGGCAAAACTCAGGCCGAAGGCGATTACAAAATAGGACTGACATAGGGGGATAACTATGCGCTTAAAACGCGAATAGCGCGACATCCCCATAGTTTTTGCTACATCCAGATATCGATAGTCCAGCTGGGTAAAGCCGGTATAAAGCGGTTGTACTGCAAAGGGTAACGAGTACAACAGCGAACCTAACACCAATCCGCTGAATGAAAATGCCAGCTGCTGGCCGGTAATCCCCTGCCATACACTGCCAATAAGCGCATCCGGGGCAAATGCCACTAACAAATAGAAACCCAGCACCGTAGGGGGTAATACTAACGGTAAAGCAATCACGGATAGCACAAAATGCTTCATTTTGTGCTGCCAGCGGGATAGCGCCCAGGCTAGCGGAGTGGCTAGCAGTAACAAAATGATACTGGTAATGGTGGCCAGTTTTAATGTCAGCCAGATTGGCCCCATATCAATATTCAAGGAGATTCCTTATCTAAGATATATGAATCGTATCCCCATTGACTAAGCTGCTGTTGTACTTGGGCAGACATGAGATAATTGACAAACAGTTGCGCTTGTTCTGGCTGTGGAGCCGACGCCGGCACCACTACTTTTTGTAAAATAGGTTGGTGTAAATGCGCCGGTACTAAGGCCGCATGTGGCTGGCCGGGCTTTACCAACGAGGCAGCCACCAGAGCATGCTCTACATTACCCGAACGGTAATACTGATAGGTTTGCAGAATATTTTTGCCTAGCACAAGATGACGTTCAGCGCGTGGCCATTTATGCAGCCGGGTAAGTACCTGGCGCGCTGCCAACCCATAGGGCGCCAGCGCCGGGTTAGCAATAGCCAGTTTACGCTTGCCAGCAATGACGGTGTTAACCAAATCATTCATATCTGGTGCAACGATGTCTGCATTAAGGTAAGCCAGTCGGCCTTGAGCATACACATGTAGTGTATCCCGGTCGGCGTGGTGTTCGTCAACCAGTCGCTCCGGGCGCCGGGCGTCTGCAGACATAAATACGTCAAATGGCGCACCATGCGTAATTTGGACAAACAATGTTCCGCTGGACGCCACAGTAACCACCGCTGGGATAGAAAACTGACGCTCAAAATCCTGGGCTATCTGGCGCGCAGGCGTAGCAAAGTTCGCCGCCACTGCAATGTGCAGAGGTTGCGCCGCCCACGCCGTGTTATTCAGCAATTGCCCCACCAGCAACATGCCTATTGTTATAAAATACCCGGCCAGCCTTCTACCTGGTATGTTCCACCCATCCCTTCGCATAAAAATGTCCCTGCTTTTATTATTGTATTTTTTTAAGCCAGGCCATAGCTGCCTGATCATCGCTGGCTTTAGGTTCCACCCACTGTGCCGCGCCGTGCTGATACTCTTTTTTCCACAAAGGTACTGCCTGCTTTAGCGTATCCATGATAAAGCAAGCGCCTTCAAAGGCATGATGACGGTGCGTCGCGGCGCAACCGACCCATACGATTTGGTCATGATTGGCCAGCCGACCTATACGGTGCACCGCCGCCGCATTGGCCAATGAAAACCGGCTGACAGCTTGCTCCACTAGCTGTAACAGCGCATTTTCCGTCATGCCCGGATAATGTTCCAGTTCCAGCCCGTCTATCGGGCCTTGTGCGTTAAAATCCCGCACCAGTCCGGTAAAGGTTACGATAGCGCCGGCCGGCTTATCACATTGCGCTAATAACTGGTCGTACAATGTTTGTTGTGAAAAATCAGCCTCACTTACCTGAACGAACATTTATCCTCCCGTTACCGGTGGAAAAAAGGCGACTTCGTCGTTTTCGTTTAATAATGCAGAACTATCACATAAGGTTTGATTGACCGCACATAAAACAGTGCCCTCAAGGGCGTCGTGCCAGGCGGGGCTTTGTTGTTGCAAGCGTAGAATTAGCGAAGCAACATCCAGACCAGCCTCAAACGGTACCTGCAACTGTCCGCAACCTGACAATTCGCGAACCTGAGCAAATGTTTTTACTGTAATCATGCTTTGTCCCGTTGCCAATGGCCCGTTTTCCCACCTTGTTTGTCGAGCACGCAAACCCCGTCTATACGCATTGCCGGATCCAGGGCCTTGCACATATCGAATAATGTTAGCAATGCTATATTCACGCCGGTTAATGCTTCCATCTCTACCCCTGTCTGGCCACTTAGCTTGCACATACATCGTGCTTCAATACGCCGCTTGGCTGGCTCTACAGTGAACTGAATATCGACTTTCGCCAACGCCAGCGGGTGACACAGCGGAATAAGGTCGCTGGTTCGTTTAGCCCCCTGAATACCCGCCACCCGGGCG
The DNA here is from genome assembly GCA_003056425.1 of Alteromonas indica. Taxonomy (GTDB): domain Bacteria; phylum Pseudomonadota; class Gammaproteobacteria; order Enterobacterales; family Alteromonadaceae; genus Alteromonas; species Alteromonas indica. The sequence goes on along the minus strand of PYVY01000007.1, from coordinate 102,268 downwards.
ACGGCAAATACATCGCCTTTGGCTATCCGCGATTCACTAATTGCCTCAATGACGGCTTCACTGACATATAAAAAGCCATGGGCGGTGGCCTCTCGAGCACTAATATCCTTGGCCGAAACATCGACCATATTAGCTTCGCCCTGTTGATTTAAGTGACTAAACTGGCTCATTACATGGTTCCGGTCAGATGGCCTACAAAATTACACGGCCGGTAAGTTGAATCTAGCTGACTTTCAATTATCTGTTGCCAACCTGTACGACATGCACCGGTAGAACCTGGCAAACAAAAAATCACTGTGCGATTGGCAAAACCGGCAATCGCCCGCGACTGGATGGTTGACGTACCAATTTCATTAAAGCTCAGCTGGCGAAATAACTCACCAAAGCCGTCTACCGTTTTATCAAATAATACACTAAGTGCTTCTGGTGTTGAATCACGGCCGGTGAAACCGGTTCCACCGGTACTGATGACGGCATGAATATCATCGCGCGCAATCCACTGGGAGACCACCGCGCGTTGTTTGTAAATATCGTCTTGCACCAGGGCGCGGTCGGCCAGCACATGGCCGCTCGTCTGTAGGGCATCTACCAGGAACTGACCTGAAGTGTCGTTCTCGACCGTACGGGTATCTGAGATAGTAAGTATCGCTATTCTTAGGGGTGTTTTTAACTGCGGCATGGTTTTACGTCAGGCATAAGAAGATGAATAATGTTATGTTATCGTACACTAAACCAGTGTGGCTATAACTCCACCGTCAAAAAGCCTAAATTAGTGCCTTCTGTATGCTTAAACGCCTGAATACTGCGCAAGCCATGCGCTATAACCGCCAGATTGTTCTTCCCCAAATCGACCTTGAGGGTCAGGAACGCTTGCTAAATAGCCGTATTTTACTCATTGGAATGGGTGGACTGGGCTGTAATGCTGCACAAAGTCTCGCCGCCGCCGGGGCCGGCTCGCTTACCCTGGTTGACGATGATGTGGTCAGTGTTACCAACCTCCCCCGCCAAATCCTCTACCGCGAAGCCGATGCGGGTCAGTTAAAAGTGACAGCCGCAAAACAGGCACTGCAACAACACAATCCTGCTTGCAATATAGAGACTATTAGTACCCGTCAGCAGCCCGACGCATTGGCATTGCTTACCGCGCACCATGATGTCGTACTTGATTGTACTGATAATAAAGCCAGCCGTCAGGCCATTAATGCCGCATGCCATGCTACCAGCACGCCGCTAATCAGCGGTGCGGCCATCCGTTTTGAAGGTCAGTTATTTATGACTGATTATCAATCAGGCAGCCCGTGTTATGGATGTATGGCGCGGTTATTCGATGAACCTGAGCTAAGCTGCACCGAAGCGGGCATTTTAGGCCCGGTGGTGGCGATTATCGGATTACAGCAGGCATTAGCAGCAATGCAGTTGATTGCTGAATTTGGTCAGGCGCCGATTGGCACATTGACACTATTTGATGGCCTTACCGGCCAATGGCAACGATTTGCGGTGCCCAAATCAGCGCAATGCCCGGTATGTTCAGGCTAACCCCGACTGCTCCAGTCGCCGCTGCTGCGCTAATTTTTTTCAGATTCCAAGGAATTATTCATGACCGTAACGGTATCAAAGTCTCATTTGGTAGTGGCCCAGAACGCTTCGGGTAGAAATATGAACGTGCCGGTTTATCAAATAACCGCCCACCGGCCAGGCCCCAAAGTTTATATCCAAAGTTCCATTCATGGCGCCGAGGTGCAGGGCAATGTCGTTATCTATCACCTTATTAATAAATTGAAAGCACTACAGGTAGCGGGCGAAATTATTCTTGTACCTAACTGTAATCCGGTAGGCACAAACATAAAAGCGGGCGAATATACGTTGGGCCGGTTTGATCCGGTCAATGGCACCAACTGGAATCGGGGATACTTTTATGATGAGCGGCGGGTACTGGCGTTTGCTGACGCGCTGGATGATGGGTTGCCCATCAGTGAAATAAAACAGCAGTTTCGCACGTTCTGGCAGCAGGCTATTGCCGAAAAGCTCAGCAGTCCGTGGGGCCTGGGGTTAGCCCAGCAACTCAATCTTAAACTACAAACGATGGCGGCAGATGCTGATATTGTGCTGGATTTACACAACGGCCCGGTTTCCACCCGCCACATTTATATTCCTGAATATGCCCGAGACGCCGCGCAGCACTTTAATATTGAACATTGTATTTTTATACCAAATGTATTTGCCGGCGCCCTGGACGAGGCCACCTTCTGCCCCTGGTGGACGTTGCAGGACAGATTAAGCGAACGGTTTGGTCAACCCGTGGACCTGGGTGTGGAAGCCATGACTCTGGAGATGGGCAGCCAGGAAGTAGTGCAGTTTACCGAAGGTGAGCAGGATGCCGACAGCATTCTGGCTTATCTGGGCCAGCGCGGGGTGATTGAACAATGTCCATATCAACCCAAACGGATGCGCCGGGTGGCCGTGCATTTGCGTGATTACAAAACACTTTATACCGATTTTGGCGGAATGGTGGAGTACTGCGCGGCCCCGGGCGTGCCGGTAAAACAGGGCGAGCCGCTAGCGCGGGTGTTGAATATTGATGAGTTGGACAACGATACAGCCACCTTTACCCTTCGCGCGCCGTGCGATTTAATTCCTATCTTGCACTTTCCTTCGGCTTCGGTGTTAAGTGGGACCCAATTATACAAAGTGTTTACCCACTACCAGCAAATCAGTTAACGGGATTTTAACTGTCAAAAGGGCCAGTATTGGCCCTTTTGCTAGTTTAGGTACCCGGTTATTTGGTTCCTTGCCAAAGGCAGTCTAGATTGGCGAGCCCGGCGGTAACGGCTTGACCGTAAACGAGCCTGGCCAGTTGCCCGTCTCCCAGTACTCCATTAACTGATTATGTAACACGGGCGCTTCCAGCAACTTGCTGTCCTCCTCCAGCCATTGAGTAAATTTGTGCAACGCTGCCTGTATTTCAGTACGTGCTTCCGGAGCAAGTTCGGGTTGTTGGACAGCAGTAAACAACGCGTTCAATGCAACCAATCGTAAACGCTTATGTAAGCCGTAATCAGCTTTCGGTTCACTGTACCAGTGTTGCTCCAGAATGCGGGTGGTAAGCGCATTAATACCGGGTAAGTCGCGTTTGGCGGCCGCCTGCCAGGACAACCGGTTTAAACGCTCCGCATCTAACAGTAACGAGAAAGCAAAATTGGCGGCTGACGCAGCAGCCGACACCGGGTCCAGAGCCAAGCCCATACGCCCGTTAAATTGCTCGCGGGTGACATCGTCACCATAGGCGGTGGGTGGGATAAGCTGAACCAGATTATCCGGCAGGCGCAAAAATTCCGCAGAGGTAGCCTGAAGCAACTGCTTTATAGCCTGTTTTTGGATGCCCGCTGCTACCGCTTGTTGACCTTTGACAGTAGGATAGTCACCTTTACGCTCATATTCATAAACCATCCCTCCCACTTGTTTAGCGACCGCTTCTAGCTGATACCGATGCAGCAGATAAACCGGTACCAAAGCATCTTCCAGGGCCGACAAACTGGCCTTTGCAGGTAGGCTATCCAGGCCCATATTATTTAGCGCATGCTGGCGAATCCGCGTAATATTATCGAAAGCTTTTAACGGATCGCTGCCATTTTCCCACATATGACCATTGGCCGACGGGCCGGAGGAAGAGCGGGTGTCAAAGTCGGTTTTAAACCCCAGGCCGGCGTTTCGGGTAGCTTCAATCTGAGCCTGCAAACCTGCTTCACGAGCTGGTTTGTCCGCGTAATCCTGGTAGCCGTACGCGATAGCATGGAGATCCCATTTCCCCATTCCTTTATCATATGCGTTTGCTAACGAAATCTTGCCATTGTTTAACGTGAGCATCGGATGAGGATAATCCATGACTGACTCGCGGCCATCTTCGCTAGCCGCAAAGTTGTGCGCCAGTCCCAAAGTATGGCCCACTTCATGTGCCGATAACTGTCTGATACGGTCGAGCGCCATGGCACGCTGCGCTTTTGTCACGTCATCGTTTTTAGCCTCGTTATCGAAGGGGCTGGTCAGGCCCAGTGCAATAAGATAATCCTGTCTGACCCGTAATGAGCCTAACGTAACATGACCTTTTATAATTTCGCCTGTTCGCGGATCAACGACTGAGCTTCCATACGACCAGCCGCGGGTAGCCCGATGCACCCACTGAATAATGTTATAGCGCACATCCATAGGGTCTGCATCTTCGGGTAACACTTTAACCTGAAAGGCCTGCTCGTAACCGATAGCAGCAAACGCCTGGTTCCACCAGCTGGCACCGTCTTTAAGGGCACTCATTACCGGCTCCGGGATACCCGGGTCCAGATAATATATGATGGGTTCTACCGGCTTACTTACCCGGGCATCTATATCCTGCTTTTGTAATCGATGGCGGGTAATAAAACGCTGTTCAAGAGGGGCGTCGATGGCGGTGGCGTAATCAAAAAAGCGCCCTTTCCAAAAACCACTATAAGGGTGGTACTCACGTGGCTGGTAGCCTGCTTCGGGCAAAGCTATAAAGCTATGATGCATATGCACGCTAATACTGGTTGGGTCGGGGGCAACATCCTGCAGAAAGTCACCTGGATTACTCCCGCCAAAGGTTATCAATGCCTCAAGTTCGGTGTTTTTTTCAAATGCTTTTGAGCGGGGTAAGTAGACTGCGCTACGTGCGACATCGGCTTGAAAACTGCCCTGCTCCCGTTGTTTTAAACGTAGTGATACACCATGTACGTCGCTTAACAAATAGGGTGTGTAGTCAACAATTAGCGTATCACCCTGTCGCGCTACCACAGTAAAGCCGGCAATAACTGAATCTGCGAAGGCTTGATCAATACTGTTTTTTTCTGCCTGGCTATCCGTTTGCGCACGATATTTGGTGTTAAGTTGTTTCAATAATATTTTATTGCCATGGCGCTCAAACTGCACCAACCGGGTTTCACCTAATTGGCCGCGATCCAGGCCGATATCATTTGAACCTACTCCATAGGGCAAGGATGTCTGAAACAGCAGAGGCTGATTCAGCTGACTGATTTGCAGATAAATCTTATCGCTACTGTCATCATAGTAAAATGGCAGAAAACCCTCATGTGATACCATATCCTGGGTAAAGTCTTTTACCGCCGGTATGGCTGCCCACGTAACTGCACTATACAAAAAAAGGGCCAGTGCCCACCATATACGCAATGTTATTCTCCTTGCTTAAGGTAGTTAAAAGACCGGGGGATACAGCACAAAAACGCCGTCTGTCATTGTGCTGGTATTTTCTACCCTACTGGATCTGCAGCGCCTTTGTCTATGTTTTAAACAACCGTCAATATCACGCTATCGACTTGATCTGTATCAAAAGTCACTGCCCGAGGGGGCCGTATACTGGTGTTATGGTTGCTAAATAGTGAAGTTGTCATGTCCCTTGCTTTACCCTGCGCGTCGGCGTGTTATGCCTGTTTGGATGGGCCAGGCCAAAAGCCTGGCTGTGGTGAGGTGAGTTGCTCCCATCCAGTCTATCTGTTATATGCTGATAAGCCCATATTCGGAGCGGCGTTAACCTTAAACCGGGCAGTATTTGACTCCTTAGGCGCAGTACCCAAGACAAACACCGTTATCGATAAAGGGCAAAGCGAAACAGCAAATGCAGCGGGTGGTAATGGCGGTATTACATCCACTGAGCCCGCACCGACGCGGCCACGGGCCACAGTGCCGGCCAATACCGTGTTGGGGTGGTGTGATGACAACCTGTTGCTGCACGCCAGTGGGCGTTGGCCACCCGTGATGGTCAGTCATGGTACCCTAATCAGTACGCGGGCTGTGGCGTTGATAACGTGTGGGTTACCAGCGCCGCGCCATGTTTTGTTCTGCTATCACCTGCCTTAAAGGCCGTTAGTTAACAGCCTGCCCGGCTAGGGTATGTAGCGTATGGGCCAGACCAGAATAGCGCTGCTGCTGACGGCCGACCATCGCAGTAAAACGGCTTTCGTCACCAACCAGTATACAACCCGCTTTAGCCCTGGTGAGGCCGGTGTACAATAACTCCCGGCTGCACAAGTTCGCAATGTGGCTACTTACCGGGGCTGGCATCAACATCACGACATGCTCAAACTCTGAACCCTGAGACTTGTGCACGGTCATAGCAAACACGGTTTCTACCGCTGGCAAACGGCTTAAACTTACCGTTTTTAATCCCTTATCTGTATCAAACCAGGCTTTGAGCTGGCCGTTAGCAGCGGGCCAGATGATCCCGACATCCCCGTTAAATAGCCCCTGGGCATAATGGTTTTCCACCACCATCACCGGTCGCCCTGCATAATGCCCGCCTTTTAATGGCCCCCCCGCCACTTGTAGCGCCTGCTCTATACGTTGATTAAGCGTATTTACTCCCCACTCACCATTACGTACGGGGCTTAGCCAGCGGCAGCGAGCCATTTGTTGTAATGCTTCGGCCGGGGTAAGTGAAGGGTTCATCTGGGCACTAAAACACTGTCTGACCAGGTGCACAAAATGGGCCTCAAAGGCGCTATCTGACACACTCAGCACACCCTGATTAGCAGTGATATCGGCGGGTAGTTCTGCGGGCCGTATGATTTGCCAGGCAGCCGAGGGGGCATTGGCTTTAATTGCGGTAGCCACCGTTGCCAGATCCCCGCCGAAGCGTCTGCTGGTGTGCAACATTTTAACGTAATCGTTTGCTTTATCACTGACTTTTGGAACGGGTAGATGGGGACACATTCTTTGCAGGTGTTGCTGCAGGGCTGCACTGATCAACTCGCTATTGTGCCCCTCCACTAAAGCTTCCAGTACGTTACCTGACTCGACGGCGGGTAACTGATCAGCATCACCCACCAGGATTAACCGCGCCTGGGCGGGAAGCGCGCGCACTACGCGGGCCATTAATGCCATGTCGATCATTGATGCCTCATCAACAATTAACACATCACACTGCAAGGGGTTAGCCTGGTTCTTACGGGTTTCTACACCAAACCGACTTATACCTAATAATCTATGCAGAGTAACGGCATCCGTTGGCACGCTGTTGATAAGCGACTCATCCAGGTGCCCGCGCAACTTTTCCAGAGCGCCGGCAATGGACTCATTCATACGTTGTGCTGCTTTACCGGTAGGGGCCGCTAACTGGATCTTACTCCGGCCTTTTGCCACACACTGTAGAGCCAGCAATAAGCGGGTGACGGTGTAAGTTTTGCCGGTACCCGGTCCACCACTTATCACGGTGAATCGCTGCTGCACGGCACACGCTGTAGCCAGTTGCTGCCAGTCCTGCTCAGCGGTAGGATCAGTAGAAAACATGCCTGGCCAAAGTGTATTCAGACGAGCGTAATCTTCATCGCTAAGGGTTAGTGGTGCACATCGTTGGGCCAGCGCCTGCCCGATTTCCCGCTCGAATTGCCAGTAGCGTCGGGTATACAGCCTACCGTGCTGATAGACCAACGCTGAGGCGACCACGGAATTTTTCATAGCCTGTTCAATCGCGTGTTCAAGCTGCTCTTCAGCAGGATAACACCAACCGTTAAGTTGCTGTGTTTCATCCACGAATAACGGGGTATTGGCAAGCTTGCGCACATCCACGCAGGTATGCCCCTGACGCTGTAATGCCGATAATGCCATCAATAGCATAAACCACGTCAGCGAAGCCTCATCTTCAGTGGTGCAGAACTGGCTGGCAAATAACCGATCTATCGTTTCTGTACCGCCTAAAGTATTGAGTACCGAAAGAAATTTAACTGTTTTCATTTATTCGGTCTCCGGCATATCAAACAGGCTATCCAGGTGTAATAGGTCGCTGGTTTTGGGGCGGGCAAAATACACGCCCTCTTGTGCACTATTTGCCGGATGCATGCCACGCAGGTATAAATAATACACCCCGCCAAGATGGTGTTCGGGGTCATAATCCGGCAGCTTTGACTGTAAATAACGGTGTAATGCCACGGCATAAATTAGATATTGCAAATCGTATAGATGATGCTGGTTATTCCGCCGTAATGCGGCAAACTGATAATCACTAAATTGTTCGCCCAAATGAGTAGATTTATAATCTGCAATGTAATAGCGATCGTTATGCACAAAGATAAGATCGATAAACCCATGCATCAGGCCTTCAAGCTTTTGTGTATCAAGCGTCACCATAAACGGGCCCTGTGCCGCGCTTTCCTGTTTGCGATAGTGACTTAAGAATTGGTTAAGCTGATGCAAATTTACGCTTGCCAAAGGGAAGTAAAACTCGGCTTCGCGTAATGTTTGTTTGCGCTCAAGGCCGCCTAGCGTTATACCTGTCTGGTTTAATGGGGTGGCCAATACTTCATCAAGCCAGCTAAAAAAAAGTCCTAGATCGTCTTCAGCTATACCAAAACGCAGGGCCATAGCGTGAGCTTGGTTAGCCCAGTCTGGCTGGCTAAAATCACTCAACTCAAATATATCGTGCAGTAAATTCCCGGCCGCTGCGCCTTTGGTAAACGTAAAACGCATGGCATTAGCGCTTATCTGTGGGCCATCACTTTCAGTGCCCTGTGCCAGCGAGTCAATCTCAGCTTCCCGACGGTTGCGGTTAACCACCATTTGCCGCCGTGCCAGGGCCGAAAAAGAATATAATCGCCAGCGCTCGTTTACCTTGCCGTCAAACCTATCCACCTGCAAAGGCCCCACCGGGCTAGCAGCTGTGGTAGATGACCGGACCACCGGCTCATCGCTATCTGTAGTTACCTCGGCATAACAGGTATGCTTTGGGGCATCCTGACTGAGCTGTTCGATACACGAGCGCCAGCTGTCTTCCTTACCCAACCCAACCGCTTTGGCCAGGGCACTATTATGCTGGTTTTCAAACCCTGCCACGCCCAGATAACACCGCTGCGCAGCGCGGGTCACAGCTACATATAACAACCGGGTAGACTCTGCATCCCCTTCCGCCCTTACCCGCGCAATCGCCGCATCGCTTTTGCCTAATAGTAGGGTGAGTTGCTGGGCCTGCTCGTCGTAATACCGGTAAAATGACTGATACTGTTTGCCCACCCGCGCCGGGTCACGATAATCGCTGGCAAACGGCACAAATACGATGGGATATTCCAGCCCTTTAGAGCCATGCTGGGTAATAAGCTGAATCAGCCGCGCGTCACTTTCCAGGCGCTGGACCTGTTCGGGGGCTTGGTCAGGTTGGCTGATGTGCCGGTGTAACCAGATAAGTAATTGCTCAGCATGCGCCTGAACGGCTGACTCGCGCTCAAGGACCTCAGCCAAATGCAGATAGTTGGTAAGGCGCCGTTCAATATCGGTATCATCACAGGCAAATTTTTCTTCCAGTAAGTATAAAATAAGCGCCATGCATCCGCGTTGCTCCCACATTTGGCGTAAGCTAAGCACCAGATTCATCACCGCTTCCCATGCCTCGTCATTTTCGTGGTAAAGCAGATCGGTAAGCTCGGCATGCGACATGCCAAATAAAGGGCTACTCAGGGCCGCCGTTAACCGGTTGGAATGCTGATAATGCCAGATACCATCAAGCACCCGATAGAGATCCTGGGCTTCGGGAGCAGCAAACAGATTAGTCCGGTTACTCAAAAAAACCGAGGCCAGCCCGGCCCGGCGCAGTGCATTTTGAATAATCAGGGCCTCAGGCCCACTGCGCACCAAAATAGCAATATCATGGGGCTGCACCTGAGCATCGCCTAGTTTTGCCTGGGCCAGCAGACGAACAATTTCGCCCGCCACCCATCTTGCAAGTTGTTGCTGCAGCTGACCTTTTGCCGGCGAGTTTGCCGTCTCCTGCGCAATACCTGCGTAGGTCAGCGCCGCCCGCTGGGGATGGGGATCGTTTAACAAGGCTTTATTCGCTTTAGCAGCAGGCGTGGCGTTTACCGGTTCGTAACCAATTCCAAAGCCAAATACCTCGGCTGGCGCTTGGTCTAACGGGGCGCCATAAAACAAACGATTGTAGCTACTTACCATCGGTTCGGTAGATCGCCAGTTAGTGTCCATAACCCACCGATAGTCGGCACTGTTGCCAGCCTGTAGGTAAGTAAAGATATCGCCCCCACGAAAACCATAAATCGCTTGTTTGGGATCGCCAATCATTAGGAGCACCTGACTTTCTTCCCCAGCCTGATAAACATTAGACAATATCTGGTACTGATTCGCGTCGGTATCCTGAAATTCATCAATCAGCGCGGCCGGAAACTTGTGCCGCAGCTGACACGCTAAGGCGGCTTCTGGCGCGTCAATGCGGGCGGCAAGCAAATGAATTAAATCATCGAAGTCTACCACGCCCTGCTGGCGCTTCTGGCGACTGACATGCTCGCGAATGAAGGCAAACCCCTGCGCTATCAAGGCCAACACCGGCGCTTGGTCAGCCATGCTGTCATGTTGCTTTTCAAGCTCTGCCAAAGCTGCTTTAAGCTGGTTGCCTAACTGCCTGACAAGGGCCAGCGGCGCTTTTAATTCGGGACAGTGCTTAAACCGGCTATGATGCGCAAATTTGTTGAAATCCGCGGGTAAGGGTTCCAATGCCTGAGCGCAGACCCACTGGGTTATCTGGTGCCACTGCTGGGCACGCACAGCGCTGTCTTTTACATTGTCTACCAGGTGCTCGGTAATCTGGTCTTGCCAGCTATCCAACTGCGATTGCAGCGCAATAAACTCATTCTGCATTGCTTTTTGCAGTGCAGCCCTGGCCTCCTGGCGTTGCGTATCAATTTGCTCAGCCGACAGTAAATGGGGTTCCAGGCCACTACGAATAGCGCTTTCAAATGTACTCAGCAGCGCCTCTGGAGTATGCCAGCCAGCGTGCATCAAACACTGATAGGCAGCGTCATCTTTGGCTTGCTGGCGGATCCAGTCCTGCGCGGCCTGTAAATAGAGCGCCCGGGTATCAGTATTGAGCGCCAGCTGCATAGCGGCACCACTGGTAAACGCCAACTCTCCCAGAACCCGGTTACAAAAACCGTGAATGGTATACACCGCCGCTTCATCCAGCTCCAGCAACGCAGCATTGATAGCATTAAGATGCCGAGGCTCACCAAACTGCGCCAGTAACCGGATAAAGACCGGATCCGTATTATCGGCTAGCGGTTCGCCGGCCAATGCCTGAGCCCAGCAGTGGGCCGCCTCGCGTAACGTATCTGCTATCCGGCCACGGATTTCTTCGGTAGCCGCATTGGTGAATGTCATCACCAATATTTGCTGTACGCTCAGCTCCTTTTCTAAAATCAGTCTCAGGTACAACCGGGTAATATTGAATGTTTTTCCGGTGCCGGCACTGGCTTCGATAAGATGTCGGCCTGCCAATGGCATTGCCACAACATCTAACGGCTGGGAAGATTCGACGGTTGGGTGACTCATGCTTTTTTCTCTTTGTAGCAGTCCAGCAAGGGCCGGTAAAGTGTTTCAAAGTGCGCTAACGGCAAATCTTGCAAAGCAATGCCCTGGGGGAAAAACCAATGTAGATAGGCATCTTCTTTTAAGCCGGCGCTCATCACGTTGCCATCCCATAGCTTCTGCCATTCAAACGCAGCTTCGGGCTGAGCGGCCCACTCGATCAGCGGTGTGCTGCCTGCTTTTTTTAATAATGTTATAGCGGCATCAGCCATCAGTAGCACCGGCTGACTATGTAACTGGGTAAAAGCCTCGGCCAAACGCGTCAGCAGGCTATCCGCGGCATCTGGCTCATGGCCGGTTAACGTAGCCATACGTAACACCGGCTCGCCTTTTTCCCATTTACAAAAATACGTATGCAGATTGGTTTGTATGCCAGCCGCATTGAACATCAGTAAGGTTATGAATTGTTGAAGCTGACGGGAGGTCGTTTGCGCGCCGCTATGCCAGCTCACCAGATCATTGCCATTGTACCAACCCTTGGTACTTAGCTGGCTTTGGCCAAAGTACCAGTGTTGCTCCTGTCCGCTGGGTTCAGGTTGCATCGCTTTAGTCATAATTAAAACAGAAGCGGCATCCCAGTTCTGCAACAGTGTTTTCCCCAGCGGGGTAGCCGGTAGCTGACCGTCAAGTTCAGCATGCTGCAATATCACTTGCGGATCCGCCTGTTGCGCCCGCGCCTCGTTTAACGCATCGAGAGTTTGAAAGCGGGTCAAATTATCGGCGGCGAACGGTTCAGCGTCATTTAATAGGGGCTGCGCACTGTCCAGATAGAGGCCTAATTGGTGGTTAGCAAAATAACGCAACGGATGGGTGAGCGCCCGGGCCATGGCTGCAGGACTAACCATGTCCGGTAACTGGACCTCGGCTAAAGGCGTAAAACTCCCCTTTGGCGCTTGTTTGTGGTGGGCTATCGCATTAGCCAGGCGTAACCAGCCGGTTTCAAAGCCCGGCCGCGAGCTAATAAAGCCAGCAACGCTAAACGGATGAAGGGCCAGGTTATGAGTTTGGGCATCGGAAAATTGATAGCGCTTTAATACTTCCAGCAATTCGGTGAGCACCAACGAGGGCTGTCTTTCGCTGTTGTCCTGGGCACTGTTCGCCTGATAACTCAAATACAACTGACTACGCGCCGAGATCAGCGCCTCTAAGAATAAATAGCGGTCTTCCAACCGGCGTGAGCGGTCGCCGATTTTACGCCCAGCGCTGGCCATCAAATCAATACTGATAGGTTGAGACTGGCGGGGAAACTCTGTGTCATTTAAGCCAAGTACACATACCACTTTAAACGGAATACTGCGCATGGGCAGCATGGAACAGAAAGTCACCTGGCCGGTTAAGAAATGATTGCCGGCATCTGGGGAGGAAAAACGCTTCACCAGAACTTCTTTGACCTGGCGCAAACTTAACAACCCGTCATATTGCGCTTCCGCGCATTGGTCTGCCAACCCACTGGTTGCGTTACTAATGCTTTCCCATATATCTATTTTGTCAAAATCGGGCGCAAAACAGTCTTCACGCATTTGCATCAAAAACAAGTGCCAGTCCGCGGCGGTACGGGGCTGGTTTAACAGGTTCGCATAATGCTTTAACTGCCCCACCAACCCAATAAGGCGGCCAAGGGTCACGGCGTTGCTTCCCTCCACGTGGGGTACACTAAGCATCCCATCGTGCAATTGTGGGCTATCGCCCAGCGCCATACCGGTTAATAGCCGCTCTAATCCCCAGTACCAGCTGAACGTGTCTGAATCATCCACCTGGCGCGTTACCTGACGCTTGTGCGCCCCATCCAATCCCCAATGAATATGTGCTTGCTCTAACCAGAATTGCATAAGATCCAAATCTTCAGAATGCAATTCGAACTTACTGCGCATCGCATCAAGCCGTAGGTAATCCATAATTCGGCTTACCTCAAAACGGCTATCGGGCAGGCTCAGTAAGCTTAAAAAAGCCGCAATCAAGGGTTCTGCATCTAAGGGCGAGCGGTCGGCAATGGAACACACGATACGGGGAGGATTGGTGCGCTGGGTGGCCGGCGTACCTACCCGGTGAAACACCGCATCAATCAATGGCGCATAGTCTTCTATGGCCGGGCACATCACCACTATATCGCCCGGTGCCAGGTCGGGATCGCGTTGCATTAAATACAATAACGTATCGTGCAATGCCTGTACTTCACGTAGCGGGCTATGAGCCTTGACCAGTTGCACACTGGTATCGTCCGGCGCCGTGACGAAGTCGGTATCCGGGCGACTTGCATACAAAATATCCTGCTGCATTTGTTGCAACAACGAGGGCCCCTGTTCAGGTTGTGGGGGTGGGTCGGTGTCAAAGGCACTGACTTCAAATGTATCCAGTTCAGTAAGAAGATTGAATAAATCCCGGCCTTGCTGCCCCAGATTGGCTAGCAGTGGATTATCTTGTTGTTCCAGCTGCCACTGCTCAATACCCTGCTGGCGTAATAATCGGGCGCGCTCACGATCGCTTTTGGTATCGCCCCAATAAGATACACTGGGGTTAAGATGAAAAATATGGATATCGGTATGTACCGCCAGCGCATCAAAAAACTGCACCAATTGTGGCGCCATAGTATTGATCGCAAAGACAATGATGCGCTCAGGCAGAGCGTCACATCCGTTATGATGCAGCGTTTCGACAGCTTCTTTATGCAGGCGCGCAGGATGCAAAGGAGCCTGGGCCACCAGCATCCGCCAGATGGCGGCTTGCCATAGCTCGTCGCTATTTTCTGGTAATACCGTTTGCTGTTGTTCCCAGGCGAACAGCCACTCTGGCCGATAGAGTTGATACTGCTCAAATACATCTGCCAGCGCCGTGGCAAACTGAAGGCGTTGAACGGCTTGTTCATCGACATCCTGAATTGTCTGCCAGTAACGGCAAACGGGTGCCGCTTCCGGTAGGTTGCAAAAATCACTGTGTTGTATCAGCTTTTCAATGCGCCAGACCAGTACCTCACGGCGGTAAACCGACTGCCTGGGTACTTTGTCTTCGCCTAACACGGTGCGGGCCATTTCCCACATAAACCGCGTCGGTAGCGGAAAATTCAGATTCATCGCCACCCGTTGCTGGCGCGCTAGCTCCATATTCAGCCAATGCTGCATACCCGGGCTTTCTACCAGAATTGTTTCTGCCTGCAGCGGCGGCCCAGGCTGCTGTTGAATCAGCGCGCCGAGCAGATAACTTAAGTGTTCAAGCTTGTTTGAAGGATAGAGTGCGAGCAAGGTAAACCACTGTTGCTGGGGGTTTTACGTATGGTAAAAGATATTGCTGATGAACTCTAGCGATGGGCCGATGAATTATTGGGGATAGGTAAAACTATGCGTAGTGAAGAGGATAAATACCACCGGCCTGCCCCGTAACAGCGCAGGAAAAAAGAACCCATACAGACCTCAGGACACGAAAAATCTGTATGGGTAAGGTCACGGGCAACCCTTTGACAACCGGGTTTCGGCGTTGCCTGGCACCGAACATGGTTAGCGCCAAAGGATTACACAGTTAACACTAATAGCTAAGGCAGCTTATGTGCCAACAATTTTAATTTTTATAATTCAATTACTTAGATAATTTTTAGGGGTTTGGGAAAATAGGTAGGCCGTGTTTCATGGTGCAAGCGCACCAATATAATGCACAGAAACGGGAATGTTCTTGTAACCCTTTTCTCCTCGCGGTCGCTTAGGTACAATTCCTTCCTTTTTCCAGGAATGCGTCCTTTATGCTAAGCCAACAACACATCGCCACTATGCTCTCTTTACAGGATAAAATGAATGCTAAAGTTAATCCTCAGTGGTTGCACGCTGGCTATGGCTACCTGCGCGCAGCAATGGTGGAGTCAGTAGAAGCCATAGAACATCATGGCTGGAAATGGTGGAAAGCCCAGGCAAAAGATTTGCCGCAGCTGCAAATGGAACTGGTGGATATATGGCACTTCGCATTATCTGATTGTTTAATTCGGTTTGACGGCAATAGTGATCAGGCGGCGGCGCAGTTAGCAACAGAGTTACAAGATACGCCTGTCAGCCTTGATTTTGATGGCCACACATATGCATTTGCCCAACAAAACTTATTGGATAACCTGGAACTTATGGCGGGGCTGTGCGCGGCGAAACGCTTTAGCGTCCCGCTGTTTATGAAAATAGTCGAACAATGTGAAATGCCGGCCGCTGAATTATATCGACAGTATGTAGGCAAAAATATTCTTAACTTCTTTCGTCAGGATAACGGCTACAAAGAAGGCCATTACCTGAAGGTTTGGCACGGCCGTGAAGACAATGAACATCTGGTAGAAGTACTAGCGGACCTTGATATAGACGCGGCAAGCTACAGCGACTTAGTGTATGCCGGACTGCGCGCCCGCTATCCGCAATAAACACACCATTGTTGCCCGTGGTATCCAGGCTCATCTTGTATTGATGAGCCTAGTAGCGTATTGCCCCGGGTCGCTTTTGTTACCGCATTACGGCTCTGGCTAACCATCACGGCGCGCGATAGCACCCATCCGGCCACCGGCGTCACTGCCAGTACCAAGTGGCGTTGTAGTAACCCTCTAACCCTATAGCATGGTCTGCAGGCGACCAGCAACAGGGATTACCCCGCTACGCTTTAAAAACCACCGGCTGATCATATTGAGCATGAATAATGGCGTCATAGTGCTCTTCTAAAACATGCCGCTTAACCTTCAATGTGGGGGTGAGTAAGTTGTTTTCGATAGTCCAGGGCTCATTCACCACAATTAAATGATCAAGCTTTTGATGGCTTTCCAGTTTGCTGTTTACTTTATCCAGCGTGGTTATAAGCTTTTGTCTAATTGTCGCTTCATCCAGCGCCCCAGCTGGCTCGCTTAGCACAAGTAAACCAACGGGTTGCGGCAGATTGGTGCCCGTTACGCATACCTGCTCAATCAATGAGTTAACCATAAGCGCAGCTTCAATAGGCGAAGGCGTAACATATTTACCTTTTTCAGTTTTAAAAATATCTTTTAGGCGGCCGGTAATGCGAATATAGCCTTCATCGTCCATTTGTCCTTTGTCGCCCGTTTTAAGGTAGCCATCAGCGGTGTAAGTATCCGCCGTTTTTTCTGGCTCCAGGTAATATTCAACCATATTACAAGGTGACTTCACCTGAATCTCGCCCTCGTCAGACAACCGAATATCCACGCCATCATACGCTTTACCAATACAACCAATTTTATCTTCGCGAAACGGCACGCTGGCGCTGCCATATGCACTATTTTCGGTCATTCCCCAACCTTCTGATATATCAATACCAATTCGGTGAAACCAGCGAATAATCGCTGGCGCCAAGGGCGCCGAACCACTGGCCCAAAAACGCGCCTGATCCAGCCCCAGGCCCTGCCGAATTTTACGTGACACCACGCCCTTAATAATTGGAATGCTAAGCAAAACATTGAGTTTCTTTTGGGGCATTTTTGCCAATACTCCCATCTGGAATTTAGTCCACAAACGGGGCACGGAAATGAATAGTGTAGGCTGGCAATGATGGACATCGCGGGAAAATGTATCGAGGGACTCGACAAAGAAAATTTGCGGGCCGCCATAAAACGCCGCCAGTTCCACCAGTACTCGTTCGGTAATGTGGGCTAATGGCAGATAACTTAGCAACCTGTCATGTTGATTCAGTGTCAGCGAACTTAACGAATTCTGTGCTGCCCAGCATGCGGTGCGGTAGGTATGTACCACCCCTTTGGGCTGGCCGGTACTGCCAGAGGTATAAATAATCGTCATCATGGCATCAAGGTTAGGCAGCGGACTGTCGTTAATAGGATCGCAACTTATAAAATCGGCCCAGCTTTGGGTGCCGGTCAGGTCTGGATAAGGAAAATAAACGGTATGACAATCGGCTGGAATAGCTGCCAGCTGAGCCTCCCGATTATCCAGTTTGCCCACCAACATGAGCTTAACGTCTGCATGCTGTAAGACATACTGAATCGTGCTTTCGCCAGCAGAACCAAAAATTGGTACGGACACATGCCCGGCCATCATGATCCCCAAATCCGCAATAAACCATTCCGCACAGTTTTTAGCAAAGATAGCAATTCTACTACCCGGCGCGTAGGCCATTTGGTTTAACCTGGCGGCCACTCGGCGGGCCTGATCAGCCACCTGTTTCCAGGTATAGGTTTCAACGCCGCCGGCTCTAGGCTGGTGCAAAAACGGCTCGTCACCTCTCGATGCTTCCCATTTGTATAGCATGGAGAGCGGTGATTCGGTCACAGCCGATACATCTGTTGCGGTGAAATCCAGGGGCATAGTTGGTTCCTTAAAGCATTACGCTTAACACATTGTTCACAAATATATAATAAGCCTGTTTTATCACTCAAGTACATTTCTATAATACCTTTTCATACTTAATGATAAGCCGGACAAATAGTTAGCCCCCGGCTGCCAGTAAAAAACCCTGCCGGTGTGAGGCTGCACCTCGTCTATTGCATATTGACTCAGACTAAAAACCATGGTGCTCTACCATAAACTGCTTAGGGAAAATGTAGCCATGATCACGCTTACCATCAATCAACAAACCCACGAATACGACGGCGACCCACAAATGCCTTTGCTATGGTATTTGCGCGATGAACTGTTATTAAAAGGTACCAAGTATGGTTGTGGCATGGCCTTGTGTGGGGCGTGCACGGTACATGTAGACGGCAATGCTACACGCTCTTGCCGCCTGCCGATGGCGGCCGTCAGTAATGCGCAGGTGACGACCATTGAAGGGTTAGACGAAAAGCATCAACATCCACTGCAAATCGCCTGGGCAGAAAACGACGTGCCCCAGTGCGGCTATTGTCAAAGTGGCCAGATCATGCAGGCGGCGTCGTTACTCGCGGCCACCCCCAAGCCCGATGACACCCAGATTGATCAGGCCATGGCGGGTAATATCTGTCGCTGTGGTACTTATCCGCGTATTAAAAAGGCGATTAAACAAGCGGCCGGGGGCGACAAAGTATGAACCAGACTAACCTTTCTCGACGCCAGTTTATTAAACAGGTGTCAGTGGGCTCCGGGCTTACATTAGGCATTACCCTGGCACCAAAATCTTTGGCATTGGCTAACGAGCCAGCCTTACAAGAACAGCTGGCGCCCAATGTATTTGTGGCCATCGACAGTAAGGGTGACCTGGTTGTCACCTGCCACCGATCGGAAATGGGACAGCAGATACGTACCGCCATTACCCAGATTATTGCAGACGAGCTTGATGCTGACTGGCAGCGGGTTAGTACTGTGCAAGCCCCTGGAGACGAACAATACGGCGATCAGAATACCGATGGGTCGCGCAGTATCCGCCGCAATCTTGAACGCTTACAAGTGGCAGGTGCTACCGCCGCGTTAATGCTGTGTCAGGCGGCCGCCAAGGGCTGGGGCGTGACTGCCCAGAGCTGTTATTGTGAGCAGCACCAAGTGGTTCATAAACCCTCGGGTAAAAAAGTCGACTTTGGCGAACTGGTGGCGGTAGCCGCCACTTTGCCGGTTCCGGATGAAAAACTAGTCAAGCCCAAAGCCAGGGAAAAATGGCGTTACGTAGGTAAAAACATCCGTAGTATCGATATGCAGAATGTGGTGAGTGGTAATACTGTGTTCGGGCAGGATATTGAGCTTGAGGATATGCTTATTGCGGTTATCCAGCGGCCACCGGTGATGTTCACCAAACCGGTAACCGTTGATGATAAGAAAACCCGTAAAACAAAAGGTGTGGTTGATGTAATCACGCTAAAAAGTGCTTCGGCCCCCGCGAATTTTGCGCCACTTGGTGGTGTTGCCGTGCTGGCCAACAACACTTGGGCAGCCATGCAAGGCGTCGACGCATTAAACATCACCTGGTCAGAAAATGAGCATAGCACCTATCAGTCTGCCGCTGAAAAACAACAACTCATTGATACGGCGAAACAAGCTGGCGAAGTAGTACGTAAGCGCGGCGATGGCGCCGCAGGCTTAACACAGGCAGACAAGCGGCTTTCGGCGACGTATTACGCTCCTTTGCTGGCCCAGGCGCCTATGGAGCCGCCCGCGGCGGCGGCCAGAGTCAGCGCTGAACGCGTAGAAGTCTGGACCAGTACGCAAAATCCGCAGGCTGCGCAAGATCTGGTAGCGCAGACACTTGGCGTTCCCAAAGAACAGGTCGTTATTCATGTCACCTTGTTGGGCGGCGGTTTTGGTCGAAAATCAAAACCGGATTTTGCAGCTGAAGCAGCGCTGCTGGCAAAACAAACCGGCAAGCCTGTAAAGGTAATCTGGCGCCGTGAAGATGATATTCAACATGGCTTTTATCATACCGTTAGCGCCCAGCATATCGAAGCCGGGCTGGACGATAAGGGTAATACAGTAGCCTGGCATCATAATACGGTGTTTCCCACTATCAGCACCACATTTTCTACTGAAGCAGAATCCCCGAGTGCCGGTGAACTTCGCTTAGGGTTTATCGATAACCCCTTTGATATTCCGCATATTCAACTGGAAAAAGGCAAAGCGAAAAATCATGTACGTATAGGGTGGTTGCGCTCGGTAGCCAATGTTTACCATGCCTATGCTATTCATACCTTTGCAGATGAACTGGCCCATGCTGCAGGACAGGACAGTAAACAATACCTGCAACAGCTTATCGGCAAGCCGCGCCATATTGATTTAGCTCAAGAGGGCGCTGAATATGATAATTATGGCGATCCTTTAGATGTATACCCCATCGATACCGCTCGGTTATTACACGTTATCGATAACGTAACAGCGGCGGCCCGTTGGGACCAGCGCCACGATGAAAAACGGTTTTTAGGCCTGGCCGCGCACCGTTCATTTTTAAGCTATGTTGCTACAGTAGTAGAAGTTACCATCGATAAAGACGGTCAGTGGCGTATTCCCTATACTTATGTGTGTATTGATGCCGGTACCGTAGTTAACCCTGAACATGTTAAAGCGCAGTGTGAAGGGGGTTCAATTTTCGGGCTAAGCTGCGCTATCGGTCAAATCACCGCCGAAAATGGCCAAATTCAACAGACCAATTTTCATAATTACCAGGTGGCCCGCATACAGCAGGCACCCGCAGCATTTGATATTCAGATTATCGATAGTCAGGCGGCGCCTGGCGGCGTAGGCGAGCCCCCTACACCACCGTTTGCCCCCGCGTTAGCCAATGCGCTATTTGCCGCTACCGGCCAGCGCTTTCACGAGCTGCCTTTACCGCTGACCATAAAACCGGCTTAATGGTGAGCCGGCTGTAATGGCCAGTTAATGGTGCTAAACAGTTGGTCGATATGCGCGGCCGGTAAGGGCCGCGCATATAAATACCCTTGGTGCAGATAGCACCCCAGCTGTTCCATACATTGGGCCTGGTCGGGCGTCTCTACCCCTTCAGCGACGCATTCCATACCAAAGGTTCTGGCCAGTTGAATACTGGTATGCACCAGTGCATCAGCTTGTTGGTCCACGCCTACTCCAACAATAAAGCTACGGTCAATTTTTAATACATCCAAAGGAAAACGCTTCAGGTAACTCAGGGATGAATACCCTGTGCCAAAGTCATCCAAAGCGAACTTAAAACCGGCCTGCCGAAAGCGTTTAAGCTGTTCATTAACCACCTGCGAATCATCCATCAAGGCGCCTTCAGTAATCTCAAAACGAATTGACGAGGCGGGCAAATTACGTTGCGCCATGGCCTTTTGCAGCAACGGCAGGTCCAGCTCACTGCGAAACTGTAACGCAGATATATTAATGGCAACATAACCGGTAAACCCAGCCTGGCGCCATCGGCTTAAATCATCCAGGGTGCGTATAATGGCCAACCGGGTTACTTCTACAATGTACCTTAGCTGCTCAAGCACCGGAATAAACTGGTCTGGATACAACGGTTCAGACATATTGCACCGCAACAACAGCTCTACCCCTTCAGGTAAACCGGTTAAGCAGTTCATGATAGGCTGGTAATGGTTCACAAACCTATTTTCCTGGTAAGCTAGTTTCACGCTATTTTCCAGCTTGAGCTGCTCAATAGCGCGTGCATTAAGCTCTGCGGTGTAATAAGTGAAGCGATTTACCTTGTCTTTTTTCGCACTGTACATCGCTACGTCAGCTTGTTTTAACAACTCTGCAGGTGCACTGGCATCACCTGGATAGAACGCAATGCCAACACTACATGAGGTGCTGATAAATTCTTCACCCAGGGTAATCGGCGTTTCTACCGCATCAATCAGTTGGCCCACAAACGAATTGATGGTGTCGGGATGCGATACATCCTCTAACACAATGACGAATTCGTCGCCGCCTAGCCGGGCGACCGTATCGTCCCGGCTGGCCAGGTTTTGCATTCTGCTGGCCACCACCCGCAGTAGCTTATCGCCATAATCATGGCCCAGGGTATCATTGATACCTTTAAACCGGTCTAGATCGACAAACAATACTGCGACTGTGGTGTTATGGCTTTTCGCATGAGCTAGCGCATGGTCCAACCTATCAAGTAGCAAACTACGATTAACCAGGCCGGTTAAACTGTCATAACTGGCGAGCTTTTGCAGTTTGCGTTCGGCGCGTTTTTGTTCGGAAATATCTGAAATCACCACCAGATAATGATCAATCTCATGGCTAGGCTGTTGTCTTGCTACGGCCCGACCCGCCACTGCGGTAACATCTACCAGTACATCAAATTGCTGACCGTCAATTCCACTTAAGCTGGTTTCCTGCTTCCAGAATGCTCCCGCCTCCAGTGTTTGTAAGGTTGATTGCAGGTTATCAATCAATTCAGGGCGTTGTTGGGTTAATTTACTCCACTGCTGCGGGAGTGCTTGGTGGGCATTTAAGCCGAAAATAGTACAAAAAGCCGGGTTTGCAGCAATGGGTTTACGCCACCGGTCAAATACCACGACCCAGTCGCGGGTTTGCCTGAAGGCCTCACCCATTAACCGTAACTGGCGCTCAGTATTGGCATGTTTGCGTAGTTGTTGATGCCGGTGGGTATAATAAATAAAGACCAAAATCAGCGTGCCCATCACGTACATGGCGTAAGCAAACGGCGACCGAAATGGCGGATAGGCGATGTTGAAGGTGATGTAGGCAGGACTGATGTCGTAATTATAATGCGCAATAGCAGGCTCTACCTCAAACCGATAAGCCCCCGGCGACAAAAACGCGAACGATGCAAGCCCATTGGCTGAAGAGCCCTGGCTAACGACCTGCCCGGCGCGACTCAGGGTATAACTGTAGTTCCCCCGCCCGGCCGCTTCCGACAACATAGGGGAGAACCCTATTTTAATCCCAAAATCGTCATGTTCCAGGTTCAGGTGATACGCATTGAGATTCGTTAGCGGTAAGCTTAACGCGCGCGAGGCAAGTTCGACCTGAGTAATCGCCATAGGCCGGCGAACCCGGCCAGCCTGATCCGAGGCAATAACCGATAAGGGGTCAAATATCACTGCTCCACGGGTAGAACCAAACGCTATTTTGCCGTCAGCCAGGCGCAGCGCCGCGCCTTCATTAAATTCCGAGACCGACAATTCCTTACCGTAGCTGTAGTTCTTTATTAACTTGTTCTGGGGCGAAAAGCGAAAAACCCCTTGATGCGAGCTGTACCAGATATTATTAGCGGTATCCGTAGTGACACCATAAACTACATCAGTGCTCAGTAAATTGTCGGTGTTATAGCGATGTATTACTTGCCTGGTGTGTAAATCGATTCCTAACAGGCCAAACCGGGGAAACCCCAGCCATAACGTATTAAAATCATCTACCGCCCACGACGATATCGCCACAGAATTGTTTTTTTCCTGTGGCTGGTACGCATAGAGTTTTTCGGCTTTTAACGTAGCCGGATCCAACCACCATAACGCATCGAACGTGGCCAGTAACATCTTGCCATCCAGTTTGGCCGACGTGCCAAGAAACTCTACGGCCAATTGTGGCGATAGTCCCTGCTCGCTTAACGGTAAAACGGTTAACGCTCGGGTGGCCGGGTCATAGCGAAAAAAGTCGTCAGCTAAAAAATACAACCTGTCCTGTGTATCCAGGGCCATACCATAGCCCCAGTCACGTAAAATGGCTTCATCGGCAGTATTGTTAGTGGGCAATACACTAAGCGTGTCGGTGAGGGGGTTAAACTGCCTGATACCGGTGAAACTTTCTACATACAGCGTATTATCCGGCGCCGGAAGGATGTTGGTTATCTCTGCGCCCTCTTCGCTAATAACGTTGGTAGCGTCAGCGCTTACCCCGTTTGCGGACGGTGTACTGCTCAGCGCGGTGCCTGCTTGCAGATGCATAGTACTTTGCAGCGTCGTTAAATTAAGCCGGGTTAAGCCATTTGCGGTACCTACCCATAGCGTATCCGGATCGGACTGATAAAACCGCCACACCGTATTGTCAGTTAATACCGGCTCGGCGTCGCCCCGCTGGTTTTGAATTGTATTAATGGTCATGGTTTCTGGGGACCAGTAAAGCGCACCGCCAAGCTCAGTACCAAGCCACAGGTTACCACCGACATCCTGCGCGATAGCAAGAATGGCTTTTTTGGCTAATTGTACTTCACCGCTATTTGGTTCAAGCAAATGCACTGTTTGCCACTGTTGCGTAGCAGACTGCGAAAGGGAAAATAGTCCCTGACTGGCCGCTAACCAAAATTCACCAGGCTCAGTTTCTATCATCTGCCAAACATTGATATCGGGTAAGACTGGCGTAAATTCAGGAACCCGTCCGGCTACTAATGCGCGCTGTAAATTCTCCAGGGGTATGCTAAACAGCCCCTGCACGGTGGATAGCCATAACCTGCGGTGGCTATCTACCAGCAAATGTTTAGTATTTTGATTCAGGCTATTAGCAGGAATATCCGCCAGATAATCTATGGCCATAACAGGCTCATCAGAATGGACTAATGGCGTAGCAAAAAAACCTGCTGACGTTGCGACATACAGAAACTGCGGTCCCACCCAAATATCGCGGATAATATCTTCGGAGGCTCGCATAGCAGGGGGCAACGTAAATAGGGTGTGAGGCGTCGTGGTGTTGCTTTCAAAATAAATCACTTCATGGTCAAGCGCCACATACATTCTGCCGTTGCCGGACTGGGCGAAAGCCTGGGCAGTCTGGACCCAGGATGGCGTAGACAGTGCGTTTTGATAGACCACCCGAGTAATTGACTGAGTGGTAAGATCCAGGGTGAAGACACCAGCGGCGAAGGTGCTTATCCATAAGCGAGAAGAAGCATCCAGAAACAACGCCTCAATGCTGGCATTAACAAAAACATCATCAGGGCCGCTGATGGTCGTAAAATGGTAACCGTCCCAGCGGCTCAGGCCTCCCTCGGTTGCAAACCAAACAAAACCATCTTCGTCTATCAGGATATCCTGAACAGTGTCCTGAGCTAATCCCTGATGGGTGGAAAGCCGTGTGAATTGCGGCGAAGTCAGTTCGGGTTGGCCAAAGACCGGTAAACAAAACCAGCTTGCTACAAAGCCTGTAGCGAATAAATGTATTAAGAAACGCCGTACAAGCAAAGAAAGCGTTTGTAGCCCAAGCCGAAGGTAAAATCCCTTCTTAAACACCGCACTCACCGGTTAGCATTCCATTTATTTTTATATATAGCCTGTACTTACTATAGCAAATTCTTACGCCAAAACGACCCTCTATTCGTACTCAGTATCCTGCGTCCGATATTTTACCGTTTGATAGATACACCAGGAACAATAACTGCCAATAACCGCCACATCTGCCCAGTTCAATATCCTAACGAGTACATAGTGATAGTCTTTGATAGCGTCCCTGAATCCTAAATAATAACTAAAGAATGTCACAATCTGAACCATCGCCAACGCCATAAAAATAGCCATAATGCACTTTGATGCAAGTTCAAGTTTAAGATGCAGACGTTTTGAAACGCCGTAAATAGCGCCCACTACGACTAAATCGGTCAGCAAAAAGCTGCCGTACCATACCGCCCTCAGCTGCTGCCATTCGCTTAATGTCAGGTCGGCTGCACTAAACATGGGCAGTAAGGTAAGCTCGATAGGCACGTGGATACATTCGATAATAATAATGCAGGCTATTGCCACGGTAAAACTGGTTACCCGTTTGACCACAATAGTGTAAACCACAAGTGCCAATAACCGGAACGCAAAAAATGGCTCTAAAAAATCAAAACTCATCATCCGCCTTTAGCAGTACCTAGGAGTAATTGCGGTAATTGTTGGAGAACATTTTTAAACAAGCGACAACCGCTACATGGCCTAACAACAGTACTGATACAGTATAATTTGATATCACAATCAGTAGGTTGTGGATGGTATCGAACGACTCCCAATAAAAGAATAAGCGGGCAAACAACGTCACAAGCTGTAATAAACCCATGAAAAGATACAATGTAATTACGCCCTTGGAACTCCAATCCAAGGCCATTTTAAGATTGCTCGACCACCACACTATCAAGGCGACAAAAAGTAGGTCAGTAAGCCCGAAAAACACATACCAGGAAACAAATAATACGGTATCAAACTGATGTAATACATTCAGACTAATAAAGTAATACTCAGCTCCCAGATGAAGCGCGTCAAGAATTAGGGTGCCTACGAAGACGAATGAAAATACCGTCAGACGTTTCACGGTAAGAATATAAATGCACAAAGCCGCTAGATTTATCAGCGGCCATGTGGGGATGTGAACTAAAGCTTCAAACATTCATTTTAAGTTTTTAGGCGGCGGCCCTTTTGGTGAGCGCCCGCTACCATTGCTGGTGGTTCCTACCGCACATAGCAGTGGAACAGCTGAACAAATATCATCTACTGACACAAGATAATGTTTCTCTTTATTATCCTGGGCGAGTACCGTAAAAGATAATAATCCGATAACCAGAGTTACCGCAATTTTCTGTACTTTTTTCATCATCATTCCTTCGGATTAACTACCGTTAATAACTGAATTACCACATTCAACAAGGCTATCGACCAGTGTCTTGTATCCTGAAGGTAAATTTCACAACATTTTGTGACTCAGTTATAAACGTGGGGGATCCTTTCCCAGCCTTCCCGAAAGTATAACATCCTACTCTCTACGTAAAGCAATACGTCCCGTCTTGATAACCTGGCGGCGAATACTGGTGAGGGGGGTCAACCGATATAAATCACCATTTAGGCCTACCTGCCGCTTTTTTACGCCTGTGGCTTTGGCCACGTCAGCATGGGCTTGCAGATGTTCTGGCTCACCGTGCACTGGTATTGCAATTTGCGGCTTTACCCATTCATACATTAATGCCAGCTCTTCTGCACAGGGATGCCCGCTGGCGTGAATAGGCAGCTGGCTATCCTCACTTTGCAAGGTAGTGATACCCTGAGCCGCGAATTGCCGCAACAATGACGCCACCGATTTTTCGTTGCCCGGGATAACGATACTGGAGAATATAACCATATCGCCTTTATCCAAAGACAGTTGCGGATGACTATCCCGGGCAATGCGCCCGAGTGCCGCTCTTGGCTCGCCCTGGCTACCTGTAGCGACGGCCATTACTTCGTCAGGTGGAAGATAGCCTAAGTGCGCCGGGTCAACCAGCGGTAGATCATCCGGCCAAAACCCGGTTTTGCGGGCAATGCTATACATATTCAATAAAGAGCGACCAAACAACGCCATATAACGATTGGTCTTTTGGGCCACCCGCGCCAACGAGATTAAGCGGGCTATGTTACTCCCAAAACAGGTCACCACCACCCGCCCCTTGCAAGGCCGAATAGTGTTCAGCAACCCGTCGTAACAATTACGTTCTGATATAGAAAAACCAGGTTTGTTGGCATTGGTGGAGTCGCCTACCAGGGCCAGGATATTTTCATCGCGCAAGCGGCGAAAGCGCTGTGGGTCAAATGGTTTTCCAGTGATAGGCTGGGCATCTATTTTCCAATCTGCAGTATGTAGCACTGTACCTACCGGGGTGGTAATCTTCAGCGCATAGGGTTCAGGAATGGAATGGGTAATAGCAAGCCAGGAAAGACGAAAGGGGCCAAGGTCAACAATAGCATCCGGGTCCACTTCAATAATAGGGACTTTATCTACTAAGCCCGTTTCGGCCAGCTTACGACGCAGCACTTCTGCGGTAAAGGCGGTGGTATAAACCGGGCATTTTAAACGAGGCCACAGGTAAGGTACCGCGCCCACATGATCTTCATGGGCATGGGTTATCACCAAGCCGCACAAATGCTCTTTTTGCGCGCTGATAAATGTCGGATCCGGCGCCACGACCTGCACCCGCCCGCCTTCGCTACTACCATTACGGTAGGGCGGCGTAAGAGGCTCATCAAAACTTACGCCACAGTCCACCATTAACCACCGGCCGTCATGTCCATACAAATTCATGTTCATGCCTATCTCACCGGTACCACCTAACGGCACAAACCAGAGATCCTGCGGGCCGGGCGTCAACAACGAAATACTCACCTCCAGACACTTACCAACGACAATTCACACTGTGGGTACATTCGGGTAAACTAATAAGCACCCTGACCTTAGCCCTGCTAATCTTTGTGCAATCGAACGTTAAGCTCATCAATAATGACTACCCATTCAGCATCAGCCTGCATCGCCTGAGCCAAAAATGCTTTTTGCCCTTCGCTCCAAAACGGCGCATCTTCAATATGCCGGCTATCGTTCATTCCACGGTGTTTATCAATAAATGCTTCAATAGCTTCGTCGCTGGAATCCAATCCCAACTGTTCAAACAGCTCTGGCATAGTAGGTTGTTCTGTAAACATAAATCTTCCTGGTTATTTATTTATGCTGTTTAAACGCAATCAGAGAAAAGCTAGATCAGCTTTGTTGCGCTATCGGCGTGAATTGAAGATAGATACACAGTATGGTTAACGCCAAACGCCGGCCGGTTACTACCGTAAATACCGCAGGTGCAAAAGGCCATGCTCCACTATTTACAGGCGTACAACACTAAAGCAGCACCTATATAAGCCCATATATCAAGGTGTATTCAAAATAGTGAACATTGATATCGCAATGTAAACGGGACGAGGCTAAACGGAAAAAATCCATCGAAAGGAAGGGGCAAATACAGCACCACAGCCCGGGCAGAATTGCCCCCAGGCGCGTCTTGGCTGTATTTGCTGCGTTTGCGGGTAAGCCAGGCTAGCACCTGGCAACCAGGTACGCTTACATAATTTTTTCGGCGAGAGTTTCCGGATCCATGACTTCGCCGTCTTCACCCGGTACCGGGCACATCATAATGACCAGATTGTCCTGCATTAGTCCCGGTGTCCATTTGTGTAGCCAGTCTTTAAGCGAAATAGCCATAGGCTCGCAATCCGCCCAGTCTTCGGTTGCCCAAATCAATGCCATGCCGGCATCTGGCCAAACCGGCACCCCATCTTCATCATCGGTGGTAAGCATCACACAGCCATCACCATCTTTGAGGATCCAGACCTCTTCATTCTGTTTAATATTACTAATGGTCTCTGCCATTCTTACATCAGCGCCAGCATTTAATAACGGGTGTTGGTCTAAAGCCATAATACGGTCCTTTGCATCATCAGCAGGCAGCAAAAACAAAATAATGCCTGCGAATCAGGATAAATTGATACAACATCAAATGGGCACTATTGATAAATTTGCAAGGGTCTACCTGACCTTCGGGGCAATTTTAATTGAGGTTGTATAAAGACTGCACTGATATGCCAGGCAGGCTGCATTAACTGGCCGGCTTAAATAACTGATCGATGACGGTAGATAACGCAGGACGCTTGACGGTTTTCAGATGGTTCAAATAAACGCAGGCATACGCTTCAGTGAAGGTTTGTAATAAAATGAGTTCACGCTGTTTGTTACCGCGTTGCGCATAAGATAGCGGTAACACCACACAACCGCCCTCTTCTTCCACTGACGATAACGCCAGCCTTAATGAGTTAGTGCGTAGCCGGGCTTCGCGCAACTGGGGAAAAACCTGACATACTGCCTCACGTGGTTTGCTACCCCACTCGATGGCGACAAAGTCGGCTGCGTCGATGCTTTGCTGAGCATCATTGACAGAAAATAGACCTAACGGTTCGCGCCACACCTCTTCGCTTATCACCTCTTCTGACTTTAGCGCCTCTGAAGAAAAGGCCAAATCTATGACTCTTTCATGTAACTGGCGTGACAAATTATCCAGCGTCAGGATTTCGGCTTTAACCGACCAATCAGGGAAAAATTCATGAATTTTAGATAGGGTACTGGATAATTGTAGTTCGCTGGCTAATTGCGTCGCGCCGCACACTACATATTCGCCAGACTCCAATTGCAGTTCGCGCTTGGCGTCTTTAAGGGTGTCACTAAGTTGGTGAGCAAAGGGAAGGAGTTTTTCGCCCGCGGGAGTTAACTGTATACTATTGCGGTGACGAATAAACAGGGTTGTCTGAAAATATTCTTCGAGCAGCTTAATACGGGCGCTCACGGCCGATTGGGTAAGAAAAAGATTTTCGGCAGCTTTGCCAAAATGCCGGGTATTGGCCACTTCGATAAAAGTGGAGAGAAAGCGGATATCCATGCTTTAAGACAATAAAAAACAACTTGCCGCTAAAGCTGGCACAATTTACTGAAATTGTAAACAAAAACAAGCCAAACGGCTGTGATTAACAGCCGTTTGGCGGGGATTCGTTATTAGGTTATTAAGCCCCTTCCTGATGCAGGCGACGTTGTTTATCCCGGCGCAGTACATCTCGTTTCTGTTTGCTTTTAACCTGGTGACGACGATCTTGCTTTTTCTTACCGTGAAGTTCGTCATCCTCTACCGAGTCCCATGCTTCACGTTGGTAACGATAGTCTTTACTCATTGCAGTCTCATTCTTGTTGCCTACCCCTTCATTATCAGCACCGCGGGTAAAAATAAAAACAAATATTAATCATCGTAACGATGAAATATTTTATATGGCAGGAATTAATTAACGCGCTATTTTAGCTACGACGCTATACCAGCAAGGCGCTATAGCGGATTGCCCCATAGCCGCCATCTGTCAGCTATAGCGAAAAAAGGCATGTGCATAATTTTTTGTGGAAAAGAGCAAAAATTTTTGTTTCATTTTTGCCTGACATTCCCTTAAAAGACACGTGAAAACACCCCACACGAGAATGACCATGAAAGCGTTTGATATTCGTTTATCTTCAAAGCCCTTTATTGACCGGATGAAGTTTCCCTATGGTTTTCGTAAGTCAGGCGACTTCAGCATAAGTGAAGCCGATATTCTGGCCACGTATGGTAAGACCCTGCTAGCCTTGGAAACCGGTGAGTTGCAACCGGAAACTGCCGATGAAGCACATTTTGTTGCGTTTATCAGCGGCCAGGCAGAATCAGCTAATCTGATTGAAAAGGCATGGCAGAAATACGTCCGTCTGGCGCGTGGTAAGCGCCACTTTTATACTTTACATAGTTCTGCCAGCAATCAGGCAGACTTTGATGAAGATTATACCGAAGAAGAATACGATGTAGCAGGCTAAAGTTTGCTATCAAAGGGGCCTTCGGGCCCCTTTTTGTTATTTCCGTAACGTTCTTCTTACCTGCCTGAATCAACCCCTTCTATACTCATTATGAGGGCGGGTAGCGAGGTCTATTTTGGGTCTTTTGCCTGGCGACATTAAACGGCCAGTCTTTGCGCTTCACGCCGGACACTACGGCGGTTAAATTGATCCTTCATCGTCACCCTAACGAATTGAATATTAAATTGTCTTCACAACAGAAGGCTGCTTAGCAAAAGGATCGCGCAAGATGATTTCCCACAAACAAATGAAACAATACTCTATTCACGCCACCGATGGCGATATAGGACCCTGTAAAGATATTCTGTTTGACGATCAGAATTTTGTCGCCCGGTATCTGGTAGCAGACACGAACAGCTGGTTACCGCTAAGCCGGAAAGTGGTGATATCACCTATCGCCGTAACCAAAGTAGATACCGAAGCCCAGTGGCTGTCTATTAACATGTCCTCGCAAGGTATCAAAGACGGCCCTTCAATTGACGAACATAAGCCGGTATCGCGCGAGTATGAAGAAACCCTATTTAAATATTTTGGCTATGGTTATTACTGGATAGGCCCGGGCGCCTGGGGCGATTTTTCCCACCCAACGCAACTGGCAGATCAGGAAATGCAACAGGAAATAGCCAAAGACCCTACCGGGCCCACCAACCATTTACGTTCATGTAATGAAGTGCACGGTTATGATGTTGCCACTACAGATGATGATGTAGGGCATATTACCGATTTTATTTTTGATACTGACACCTGGACGTTGCAACTTTTAGTGGTAGATACCAATAATTGGCTGCCGGGCGGCAAAAAACTTGCGATCAAACCCACTGACGTACACAACATTGACTGGTCGAGTCACAAGGTACAGGTCAATTTGTCGCATGAAGGATTACTGGAGCAGCCTGAAATCGATATGGACCGGCTGGCTGATTCAGCGTATTTACAGGCAATTTTAACGAAGGCGCAATAATATGGCCGACGTACTATATCAAAAACAGACCGCGCTGGCGGTAGATAACTTTACCATCGGTAATGAGCCTATGCCGGCCACGTTCATTCATGCTCTGGGCTATCTGAAAGCGGCCTGCGCGACAGCTAATTTTGAGCTGGGCAAACTTGAAGAGCCGGTGTGTGAAGCTATTTGCGCCGCGGCAATGGAAGTGGCGCAGGGCAAGCATGATGAGCAGTTCCCGGTAGATGTTTACCAGACGGGTTCCGGTACCAGTACCAATATGAATGCAAATGAGGTTATTGCCAGTTTAGCGACACAGCGGTTAGGTGATACGGTTCACCCGAATGATCATGTCAATATGGGGCAAAGTTCAAACGACATTATCCCCAGCACAATCCACATCAGTGCTATGTTGGTGGTACAGCGTGAATTAATGCCGGCGCTGTCCAACGCCGAGAAGGTTATGTCGGCAAAAATGACCGAAGTTGATGGGGTCATTAAAACTGGCAGAACCCACTTGATGGATGCGATGCCGGTGAAAATGTCCCAGGAAATTTCTGGTTGGCAAGCGCAACTAACTCAGTGCAAGCACCGCTTAGACGATACCGCCCAGCGGCTTAGCCGGTTAGCTATCGGTGGCACAGCGGTGGGTACCGGTATTAATACTGATAAAGCGTTTGGCGGTAAGGTGTGCGCCGCGTTAGGGCGTTATTTGGATACGACCTTCACCGTTACAGACAATCATTTTGGCGCCATTTCTTCGCAAGATACTGCGCTTGAGCTGGCTGGCCAGCTAAATACGTTAGCGGCTGCCCTGATGAAAATCAGTAACGATATTCGCTGGATGAACAGTGGCCCGCTGGCCGGTTTAGGGGAAATCAGTTTACCTAAGTTACAGGCAGGCAGCAGTATTATGCCCGGTAAGGTGAACCCGGTGATCC
Source organism: Alteromonas indica (assembly GCA_003056425.1). Lineage (GTDB taxonomy): Bacteria > Pseudomonadota > Gammaproteobacteria > Enterobacterales > Alteromonadaceae > Alteromonas > Alteromonas indica. The sequence continues at coordinate 69,506 of PYVY01000007.1, read as the reverse complement.
CAGAAGCGGTCACTATGGCTTGCGCGCAGGTAATGGGATATCACACGGCGATTACTGTGGCAGCCCAATCCGGTAATTTTCAACTTAACGTCATGTTGCCATTAATCGGCCGTAATCTGATAAAGGCGAGCCAGCTAATGGCAAACAGCTGCGATGCTATTGCCAATAACGCTATTGCTACTTTTACTGTTAATCAGGATAAGCTGCAACAGGTGCTGGCTAAAAACCCTATATTGGTCACCGCGCTAAACCAGAAAATAGGCTATGAAAAAGGCACTGAAATTGCCATGCAGGCATATCAGGATAAACGCGATATTATCGAAGTGGCGAAAGAAATGACCGACTTGGACGAGGCCGAATTAACGGCGCTACTTGACCCCGCCAAATTGGTTTAATCGGGCATTGATGCTGGGTAAAATGTATTAATAAGGCCCAAAACTTTGTGCACCCGTTCGTCGGTGAGTCGGTAATAAATCACCTGCCCATCACGACGGGTTGCCACCATTTTTGCTTCTCTTAACAGGGCAAGATGCTGCGATAACACCGGTTGAGTCACATCAATCCGGGTCAGTAAATCAGACACCGATAATTCTTTGCCAACCAGTGACGTGAGCACCATAAGCCGGGTTTTGTTCGCCAGTTGCTTAAGAAAGTGTTCTGCTTCATTGGCATGTTCCAGAATAACTTCGGTTCTTTCAGGTTCGTTGGTAATGACAGACATGTATACTAAAGTAGTAAGTGTTTCAGAGGCCTATTGAAACGCGAAGGCCACAGATCAGACAAGGGCATTGGTCGCACAAATATGACAGTTAAAAGATAACCACTGGAATTTCGCTTCAGCATTGATCATATTAGAGTTTTCTTATGATTCAGGCCGCCTTTGGGACCGTCAATAAGGATAAGCTATGTTAAAAACAATACCTCAACGCCTCGCCTCCCTCCCCCCCTCAGTAAGAAAAATTACCGCCGCCGAGGCTCGGGCTGAAATACAGTCAAACGGGGGGACGTTAATTGATGTTCGTGAAACTGAAGAACGTACCCGACATCCAAACGATGCTGCCACGGCTATTCCCCGCGGCATCCTTGAAATGAAAGCATTAGAGCAATTTAAGGACGCCGAGCAGCCACTTTATCTACACTGCGCAAGTGGGGTGCGAGCCCAGCTAGCCGCAGCCCAACTACATGATATGGGTTACGCCCAGGTTACCGCTATTATTAGCAATATTACTGAAATTACCGATGAATTTAACCCTATAGAAAATGGGTAGACAGGTAAGGCTGCTGCATGCCTTATTTTGGTGAATGTTCTATAATTGCGTGTAATACTGGTGTAATACAGTCCTCATCATTGCGAATTTTCGATTTATCATGCTTAAAGCAACCTTAGAACAGTGGCGGATGTTTAAAGCCGTAGTAGATGCCGGCGGCTTCAACCAGGCCGCCCAGGCTGTGCACAAAAGTCAGTCTTCGGTTCATCACGCGGTACAAAAGCTGGAACACGCCTTAGGCATTGAACTGTTTGAAAACGAAGGACGTAAAGTCCGGCTAACCCCGGCCGGTGAGCTTATGCTGCGCCGGGCTGGCTTTCTATTGGACGAAGCGCAGAAGCTTGAAGCGGTAGCACAAAGTCTGCAAAGCGGGGTAGAAACACAACTTAGAGTCGCCGTGGATATCGTGTTTCCCTCAGAAATTTTATACCGCGTGTTATCTCGCGTATCTGAAGAGTTTCCTTTACTGCGGATTGAGATTATGGAGACGGTATTAAATGGCGCTAATGATTTACTGGAGCACGGTAAAGTTGATATCGCTATTTCACCGTTTGCACTAAACCACGGGTTTAGCGAAGACTTGTGCGAAATCGATTTTATGTTGGTTGCTCACCCGACGCACTCGCTACATCAATTGAAACGACCATTGACGGTGGAAGACTTAAAATCCCACCGGCAAATTGTAGTAAGAGACTCATCCAGCGAACGCAAGGCTGAATCAGGCTGGTTGGGGGCAGAGCAGCGTTGGACAGTAAGTCATGTCAGAACCTCCATTGATATGATTCGCCGTGGTTTGGGTTACGCCTGGCTACCGGTGGCCTTAATACAACATGAGTTGGAACATCAGTGTGTAGCGCCTTTGCCTCTGGCGCAGGGGGGCGTGCGGCGAATTTTACTTAATCTGGGGTTCGAAGATGGTGATAAATTAGGGCCGGCGGCACGAACTTTTATTGGCGAATTGCGGTATCAAGCCATGCAAATGCCAGGTGCCGAGCGGGTTTAGCGCAAACTAGCCGTTGAACATAGCACTATTTAACGATATAAATGTCACGAGCAAAAATAATAATAAGAACCAGCAAGGTTAATGATACGCAGTGTTTTCCTTTCTCTAATGGTATACCTGCGGATTACGTAACGACGGGTTGTCGATATCCATGTATTTAACAGCTTACAATAAGCCGAAAATAACTGTTAATGTGACCATGCTCACGTTAGCAATGAATTACGCGTTTTATCTTGCTCAGGTGACGCGTTGGGTTACCCATGGCAGATAACCTTGAGCTGATAAAAAGTGACAGTAATTTACGTAAAAGGCTGCTGCTTGGCTCGATTATGTTGTCGCTACTGGTTATCACCATTTTTTGCTATGTGGGTTATAACCTGCTGCTTGAAATGGAAAAAGATCTTGAGCGTCAGTCTTTTGAAGAACAATATGCAGATGTGAAAACTCTGCTCTCACCGATTATTGCCGAAGCCGACCTTTCGGGCCCGGTATCATTAGTACCCCGTGATTTGTCCATTCTGGCAGAAGATATTCTGATTATTGAATTTGATCAGAAAGAGCTTTATCGCGATCCCCGTCTCGCTCCCCAAACCTTTTTGCAACCTTTAAAACAAACCGGGTTCTTTAGTTCAGGCGATGGTCAGTATTATGTGCATAGCGATGTATTGCCAGAGAATCAAAAGCCATTAACGGTAATCTGGCAATCTGAAAATATGGCCAGTATTTCCCAACACGTTATCAGTCGTTTATCGGTTGCCGCCTTTCTCACATTCTGGTTATCTATCTGGTCAGCGTTAATTATGTCGGCGTTTATTGCTCGACGGTTTGAAAATGCGAATAAAAGCCTGGAAAAACTGGCGCTCATCGACAATCTTACAAAACTATACAATCGCAACGCGCTGCTGTCTGGCCTGGAACTTAATAACAAGGAAGGGGCATTGATGTTTTTAGACCTCGACCGGTTCAGAGACATTAATGATGCACTTGGCCATGATATGGGCGATCGAATCTTAAAGGCTTTTGCCCTACGCTTACGGCAGTTGATGCGCCCGCATACCCGGCTTTACCGGTATCGTAGTGATGAATTTGTCATCTGGATCCCCAACCTGCCTGCCGACGAGGTGATGAGCCGAGCCTTCAACTTGCTGTACGAATGCCGTGAACCTTTGATTATCGGTAAAAGTGAATTCGAGATAGGTTGTAGCATTGGGGTAGCATGTGCGCCCGAGCACGGCGATGAAGCCGAAACCCTGGTGCAAAATGCCGAAAATGCCATGCTACGGGCCAAACGCATGCGCCTGGGTATACAGGTATATAATGATCGGCTGGCTCATAATAATACCGTAGAGGTTACGCTTCGCAGCCAGTTGCGTACCGCGCTTCAGCAAAACCAATTCGAACTGTATTATCAGCCCAAAGTATGGCTCAGTGATGGCAGCCTGGCTGGCGCTGAAGCTATTGTTCGCTGGAACCATCCTGATGAAGGTTTGTTGTCGCCAGGCTATTTTATTAATCTGGTGGAGCAAAGCGGTATCGTTCACGCCTTTACCCGCTATACCATCGACAGCGCGGTTAAACAGATCAAAAAATGGGACAGTGAAGGTACGCCTCTTTCTGTGGCGGTAAACCTGTCGGCGTATAATCTCATGGATACCGCTTTTATTCCGTTTGTTGAAAAAGCCTTGTTTAGCAGTGGTATTGATCCCGCCCGGCTTGAATTTGAGCTAACCGAAAGTGCTACTATGGTTGATATTGCCGTAAGTAAACGGATGATCAGTGCATTTAATTTATTAGGTATTAAAACGTCGATAGATGATTTTGGCACCGGCATGAGTTCATTTGCCTATCTGCGCGAATTAGATGTACACACGATCAAACTGGATCGCGCGTTTATTACAGACGTAGTGCACAATGCTAAAGATGAGAAGATTGTGACGGCGATGATTGCGTTATGTCACAGTTTGGGAATCGAAGTGGTGGCTGAAGGTATAGAACAACAAGACCAGGCTGCCCTGCTGAAAAAGCTTAACTGTGATATTGGCCAGGGCTTTTTCTTTGGCAAGCCAGCACCCGCGGAAAATATCGATGCATTACTGGCAACCCAACAAGATATATCAGCTAACTTAACAGCGACACGAGCTGCTGAGCGCCCATAAAGAAACCCAATCCGGCTAACGATAAACCCAACAACGCGACTGCGCCATCATCGGTGGCCATACCGATCGCCATAATAAATACCGCAACAGCTGGAATCAGTCCCAAAAAGGGCACTAACTCTAACGGCACCATCATAAGCCCGCACAACGCACAGCTTATTGCGATTAAACTGCGAAAAACAATGCGCCGCATAAAAAACCAGCGCGGCATTAAAAGCCGGTCAACCCGGGTTACCGCAGGCTTGATTCTATCAATTCCACTGTTTAAAGAATCGCGCTCAATGCCTATCCCTTTGATAGCCGAAGGTAGCCAAGGGTGAGATTTTGCCAGTAAAACTTGCAATGAAATGAGAAAAATAGTGATACCCGTTACGGTAGGAATACCGGGGATAGCGCCTATTGGGGTAGAACAGATAAACGCAGGCACGGCTAGCATCGGACCAAATCCGCGCTTTTCCATCATCGCAAGCAGTTCCCCGAAGGTGATCTTATCTTCCTCACCGGTACTTTGCATACGTCCTAGCAATTCGTGCAGGCTCATAGAGCGCACTGCCGCCAAATCTAACATCCTGGGTTTCCTGTTGTCCGCATTGAGACAAAACGTTAAGGCTGATACAGTACTTTTAGCGAATAACGTGCCAGTTATCTTAATAGAGGATAAAATTTATTCCTATTTCAGCACGTTAGCAGTAGACTGCAAATTACAAATTATGATCCGAAATGTCCTTTTGTCAGTAAACCGTTTATTGGCAATATAACCAAAATTATAGGGAACAATCCGTGTTAACTGTTTTACTTGTTGACGACGATCCGGAATTCACTGATGTCGCCTGTACTATCATTGAGTTTCTGGGCCACGAGGTGTTAACCGCAGCCAACCTTGATGAAGCCCGCGACTGGCTAACCAAAGAAAGCTTTGATCACATTCTGCTGGATTTCATGCTTCCCGACGGCAGTGGCGTACACCTATTTGAAGAACTTGATGCGCTTCCAAAGCGCCCCCGGGTGACGCTGATTACCGGCCATCCTTCTGTACGCGGTATTATTAAAGGCTTATGCGGCCCAAATATTGATTACCTCGTAAAGCCAATACAGCGCGAAGAAATTGAAGCGGTATTGAGCGGTAAAAAAGAAAAGAAAAGTGAAACCGGCAACGCCACTATTAAGAAGTATTTTGGCCATTTGATCGGCGAATCGCCGTCAATGAAAGAGCTATATAAGCTTATTGAACGGGTTAGCCGTACCAGCGCAAACGTAATGCTGTTAGGTGAAAGTGGTGTAGGTAAAGAAGTGGTGGCTGAAGCTATCCATGCAGCTTCTGATGTCGAAGGCCCCTATATTGCCACTAACTGCGGTGCATTCTCCAAAGAGCTGATTGGCAGCGAGTTATTTGGGCATGAGAAAGGCGCTTTTACCGGTGCAGTGGGACGTAAAGCCGGCGTATTCGAGCAAGCAGAAAACGGTACCTTGTTTTTAGACGAGATAACCGAAATGCCTATCGATATGCAGCCTAACCTGCTTCGCGTACTCGAAAATAAGGTTGTTATACGCGTTGGTGGCACCAAAACAATACCCGTAAATTGTCGGGTCGTGTCGGCTACCAACCGGCAGATGGAAGAAATTGCCGAGAGCAAGGTGCTGCGTGAAGATATTTATTTCCGACTGGCGGTATTTCCTATCACTATCCCACCACTGCGTGAGCGTAAGGAAGATATTCCTTTGCTGGCAACCTCGTTTATTGCGGAACTAAACAAAGAAAATAATACCAGCTTTGCATGGAAAGACGCCCAGTTAGATACGCTCAAAGCCTACGACTGGCCGGGTAATGTCCGCGAATTGCGTCACTTTGTACATCGCGCGGCCATCATGAGCGATCCGGATAAACAGGATATCGAATTACCCAAAACGATTGAATCACCATTTGCTAAAAAGCAATCGACTACCCCGGCGCTGCAAGCTGGCCGTACTATTGAAGATGTCGAAAAAGAGCTGATTTATGCCACACTTGAAAAAGTGAACGGTAATAAGACCCTGGCCGCTGAAATGCTAGGGATCAGTACGAAAACCCTGTACAACCGCTTGCACGCCTACGGCGACTTAAGCAAAGACGACTAGAGTAAACGAGGTTAGTCATGAATGAAAAAGATTATGCCACTCTGGCCAGACACGTTCACGACGCCCGTAAACCGCTAAACCGCATTTCGATGCAAGCGGAACTGGTCAAGATGGCCCTGGACGGCGATGTTCCGCCCGAACGGGCCAAACAGGCTCTGGATAAAATAATTATTAGCACCAAGGATTGCAGTGAAGCCCTCACCGAAATGATGGAAGCTTTAGGCGATTCGCAGTCGGAATCTTAAGTACATGTTAAACAGGCTGATACAATCTATCTACAGCTGGATATTCCTAGTTGGCGTTATTGTTCTTATTATCACCGCTAATTCGTTTTATGTAGTAAGTACATTGGATAAGCTGGCTGCATTAGAAGCCCGCCTGTTCACTACAAACCGGGTTATCAGTGCAGTTAATACACTGCACATGGCGGTATTGCGTGCAGAATCAGGGCAACGGGGTTTTCTGCTTACCCAGGATGAAGCCTACCTGGAAGATTACACCACTACCCTAACCCGCCTTGAGGGTTTGCTGGAAGAAGTAAAAATTAGTTCGCAGGTCTCAGATTTACCTCAACAGGATGAGAAAATCAGCCAGTTAATTAGCCTTAGTCAGGCGAAAATTGATGAGATGATCAGTACTGTGCAAACGGCCAAAGCGGGTAATTTTGAGCAGGCACAACGCATTATAAGTTCAGATCGCGGCTTGTTGCTTTACGACCGGTTTGAACGGCTATTTAAAGATATTGATGCTTCAGAGCGGCTGGTGCAGGGAGAGCATCTGGCGAATTTGATGAAGCTTCGTCGTGACTCGGTTAATACGCTGATTATTTCTGGCGTCACCACCGCGCTATTGATTGTGGCAATATTTATGTTGCTTAAGCTAAATATGCGCGAAAACCTTCGTCATCAGCGCACGCTGGAAAATGTGAACGAGGAGTTGGAGTTTAAAATTGCGCAGCGTACTCAGGAATTACAGATTTATTCTGACGAGTTATCCCGCAGTAACCGTGAACTTGAAGACTTTGCGTTTGTTGCATCTCATGATCTGCAAGAACCTTTACGTAAAATTCGGGCCTTTGGAAACCGTATTGAAGACGGTTACTCTGATGTTATTGACGAACGTGGCCGTGATTTCTTAAAAAGAATGTTAAATGCTGCTGAGCGTATGTCGATGCTGATCAGCGACCTGCTGTCGTTTTCGCGAGTTTCTACCCGTGGTAAAGATTTTACAGAAGTGAATTTGCAGGAAACGGCGGAAGCTGTGCTCAGCGATTTGGAAATAGCCATTGAAGAGTCTGGTGCCCAGGTTAATGTAGGTAGCCTGCCTACCTTGCAGGCGGACAAATCGCAGGTTGAACAGCTTTTGCTAAATATATTGTCTAACGCCCTTAAATTTAAGCAGCCTGACCGCGCGCCGATTATTTCTATCGATAGCCGGCCTTCTGACCCAGAAGAAATTGAAACATTTCATCACTGTGAAGAGTTCGATTGGGTTACAATTTCGATTGAAGATAACGGCATTGGTTTTGAACAGTCGTTTTCAGAAAAAATATTTGCCCCGTTCCAGCGTCTACACGGCCGAACTTCATACAAAGGTACAGGTATTGGGCTGGCGGTATGTCGGCGTATTGTTGAACGTCACAATGGCCAGATTCGCGCCTACAGTGAACCTGGAAACGGCGCCAAATTTGTTATTATATTACCGGTAAATGGAGAGCCATTTGCCAACCTATCCAGTCAAGGAGTTGTAGAGAATGACCGCTAAAGCTGCGTTGCCTATTAATATTTTAATGGCCGACGATGATGAGGATGATCGGCTGTTAACTCTTGATGCACTCAAAGAAAGCCGGGTGCTCAATAACCTGTATTGCGTAGAAGACGGGGTAGAGCTACTTGAGTATTTGCGTCGTGAAGGCAAATACGCTGATCCTAAGGACTCACCGCGCCCAAGTTTAATTCTGCTTGATTTAAACATGCCTCGCATGGATGGCCGTGAGGCACTACAGCAAATTAAAACCGATCCTGCTATTCGTGGTATCCCCGTAGTGATCCTTACGACCTCAAAAGAAGAAGAAGATATGTTGAGAGGTTACGACTTAGGTTGTGCTTCTTATATCACTAAACCGGTAAATTTTGAGGGACTGGTTGACCTTATGCGCACACTTGGTCGTTATTGGATCGAGTTTGTTGAGCTTCCCCACGATTAAATAGCTAAAACTGAGATGTACTGTGAGTGACCTAATTCGTGTATTACTCATCGAAGATGATGAGGACGATTATTTTCTGACCGCTGATTATCTATCACAGTGCAAGGAGCCCAGGTTTGACATAACCTGGGTTACTAACAGTGCCGAAGCTGTTGCTGCGTTTCGTTGTAAATTGTTCGATATCTGCCTGCTCGACTATATATTGGGCGCCGAAAATGCCCTTGATGTTTTGAGCGTAATTAAGTCGAAAGGTATCAATATTCCGGTGGTAATTTTAACCGGACAGTCTGATACAAAGGTAGATGAAATGGTGATGCGCGCTGGCGCTGCCGATTATCTTACCAAAAGCGAAATCGAAAGCCCCCGCTTTATGCGCACTATGCGCTATGCCATGGTGCGACGGGAAATTGAAAATGAACGAATTGAACGACATAAAGTAGAACAGCAAAACAAAGCAAAAGATAAATTCCTCGCCCATTTAGGTCATGAACTGCGCACTCCCCTCACCTCAATTTTAGGTTACACCGAGCTGCTGATTGACGATAGTCAAAACCAGCGAATAAATCAGGAATTATCCATAATCCATACCAACGGTAAGCACTTATTGAGCTTGCTGAATGATTTGCTGGATATGTCACGTATCATGGCGAATAAACTGGAATTGGCACCTAAAGATGTCGATCTGGCTGGTTTTATGACTGATGTTCATTCATTAATGAACCTGGCGGCCAAAGATAAAGGCCTGCAACTTTCTATTGATTGCCCCGCCCCGGTACCAGAAGTTATCCGGGCTGATCCTACACGGTTGCGTCAGGTATTGATTAACCTGATAAGCAATGCGGTTAAATTTACTGATAATGGTAAAGTTGAAGTCATTATTGATATGTTTCATCAGATGGGCACGCAAGGCAAAGAGATGTTGCGCTTTCGGGTGATTGACTCCGGCATTGGCATGCCGCCGGATAAGCTGGAAGATATCTTTCACCCTTTTGAACAAATTGAAGATGTAATGCGAGCCAACCACGGCGGCGCTGGTTTGGGACTGGCTATTTGCCGGGAATTGGTAAGCAAGATGGGCGGCGAGATTTCGGTAGATTCGGCGTTTGGCAAAGGCAGTACCTTTTCGTTCACCATGGATCCAGGCAACATCAGCGAGCAGCCGCGTGAAGCGCTTAATCTGGCCTCGCCCAGTACCCGCACGGCTACCGGTATGAATTTACACGTTTCCGGCCGGGTGCTTATTGTAGACGACTTACGTGAATTACGCCGGCTTACCGGACATTTGGTTAGTCAGTGTCACGCTCAGGTGGCGTACGCCGAAAACGGTGTGAAAGCGCTGGAAGCAGTATTGATCGCAGAGCAAGAAGGCCACCCTTTCCACCTGGTATTAATGGACATCCATATGCCGGTAATGAATGGCATTGACGCATTGAAGGCGTTGCGCAAGCACAATTGTCAAACTGCCGTGGTAGCCATTACCGCAGCCAGCCGAAAAGGACTGCGCCAATCGTTGCTGGATGAAGGATTTGACGGTGTTCTTGGCAAGCCTATTGAAAAGAACGCCTTGATGGAAGTATTGGATAAATACCTTATCAGAACCAGTGGCGTAGACATCGAACACACTGACAACGCATCAGCTGCGGCGTCTGAGAAATCTACTGAGGCGCCCTTGCTCAATAACGGCCCATCGCAAGGCCAGCGTATTTTGGTGATTGAAGATGACATAGACGCCGCCGAACTGATGCAGTTGTTGCTTATTCATCAAGGGCACCAGGTAGATATCGCGCAATCTGGTGAAGAAGCGATGAAAAAGCTCCATCATAACGATTTCGACCATGCCCTGCTCGATTTAACCCTACCTGATTACCAGGGCTTTGATCTGGCCCCGAAGCTACGCAATATTGCCCCAGGCCTTAATATCGTGGTGGTTAGCGGCAGAGAACCGGATGCTCATCAGCTAGAAGAGCACCATATTTACCACGCACTGCTTAAGCCGGTGAGTAAACAAGACCTTACCCGTTTGTTTGAAGAGTAAACCCTTCACGCAATTCTTACAACGGCGTGCAGGAATTACCAGCATGCCCGGTCCCATTTTCTACAACATTAAAAATTATTAATACTTATCAGACACTTACACACAACCCCATAGTGGTACACGCCTTGCAACCCTCCTTATGCATACATTCATCAATCAAGGAGATAAGTATGGCTACGCAAGCACGAGCTACTACAGCATCAACCGCTAACACGGCTAATACAACAACTGACAAGGCGAATGGAGTGACTGAGTCTACCCATCCTGTCACTGATAAAGTACAGGAAACCCTGCATTCTTCAGTAGATAAGTTGGCATCCTCCGCAAGTCGCGCAGAAGAAAATTTCCGTACAACTGCAGCTGATTCCGCAGAAAATATGGCCGCACGCAAACGCTTAGCTGAGAAAAAATGGCAGGCATCTTCAATTCGCCGTTATGCAATTGAGAATCCTGTTGCCACAGTAGGTGTTGCCTTTGCTGCTGGTATGCTGATTACGTCACTATTACGTAAGAAGTAAGCCCTATGCCAGGTAAAATGTCACCGACAGATTTTGCCCGGGCATCTTTCAGGCCAGAGCGGCCTGTTTCGTTCTGCCCAACCAGTGATACTGGTTGGGCAAGCGATTGCTCGAAAGACGTAACATGGCAAGACGATACTACCTTCAGCGATGCGAAAACCGCTTTTCAAGACCTCTTCAGTCACAAGAAAGACCAGTTCCATGCGTTACAACATGTCGTCGCAGCGGAAACCAATCTGGTTAAAAAATCCCTTATCGTTTCTGTTGTTGGATTAGCTGGTGCATTTGTATTGGCATGCTTTTGTTGGCTTATTATTAATGCCACTATGGGAATAGCACTCGATCGCGCAGACGTACCGTTATGGCTCACCATGCTGATATTGCTTGGTATTAACGCCATTGGTATTACAATATGCGTTAAAGCCGTGAAGGAAAGTTATCGCCATATTTCACTGATGCCTATTATCCGCGCAGCCACCGGCGAAGCGGGCAAAAGCCAGAAGGAATAATCAATGTTTTTAGATTCTGAATTATATAATGTTGATAAAGCGCACAAAGACTATGCTATTGTTAAGCGTCGTACAGATTATATGCAGACCCGCGCAAAAAGAAGAGCCCGATTGTTGGTGGGAAAACCAGCGGTATTATTGAGCATATTTGCGGTAGGTGCATTTAAAGGAGCCACTACGAGCAATCCAAAAGCAAAGCGTAAAATTGCGTTTATGTCTTTCGCTCGCATAGTATTTTATCAATTAATTTCATAAGGATTTTCGCATGGTCGCACGGAGTTTCAGGCAACTAGGTATTAACGTCGCCATATGCGCCCTTGCCGCCAGTTTATTAGTGAGCGGCTGTTCGTCCCTTTCTCCCACTCAACCCACTCCCTATACAGCTGCGAAGTCTACCGACAGTTACGGTTATTCCAGTATGGAACTTACCGACACTGAATATCGCGTTATGTTCAAAGCTACCGAAGCCACCCCAGCCGATAAGGTACAAGAATATTCGCTTTATCGTGCGGCAGAGATAGCCAAGAAAAACGGCTACGAATGGGTGACTATCGTAAAAACCGATATTGAGCGAAAAACTCGCACCGGCAAGAAAATTGTCAGGGAAAGCAATAATTCTGCCCCTGCTGTGTTAAAAGAAGAGCAGTGTACAATGTCCGGTTGTAATGAAGTCGCCCAACCTTTCGAGCCCAGCGATGCGGATGTAAAGGTCGAACAATCCCGAACTAAAGATGTTTATTATTCTATCGTGGTCCGAATGGGCAATAGTCAGGTCGGCACGGGTAAACGCGCCTTCAAAACGCAAGATATACTGGCAACGCATCCCGATAAATAACGTACTGCAATATCGTTGCAATACTTGGCAGCTATACTTTCTGGCTGCCTAGTTTTTACACCCTCCGCCGCAAAATATTCCCTACCCATTAATTCGCCACTTCAGCACTTCCCCCACTCCTTTTCAAAAAAACTTAACCTTTTGTTATTAAAGGTTTTTATTTTTATTCCAATCATTGGTAATGCTGCTTCGCTGGAATGCGCTATGCATATTCACACTGCGAGTACGTTTTGTAAATATTGTTTCAAGGAGCAGTAAAATGAGTCAGCTACCTGCTAATATCGAAAAGGTTTCCGATATTATCAACGCCTTAAACGGTGGCATTGCGTTTTATAAAGACACGAAAGAAAAAGTAGCCGGTCAAAACCTGCAGGCAATATTTTCCCGCATGCTGGAAGAAAAGCAATTAGCGGTATTGGCGCTACAATCTTATGCTGGTGATTTCAAGCCTATCGTAGTTGAAACCCATAAAGACTGGACCGTTGAGATTAGCAATATGTACACGCAACTGCTTGCTCATGTTAATTCTGCCAATGACAATAGCTACTTTGCGCAGCTTGAAGATGTAGAAGATGAAGTATTAGCGAGTATCGACATTGCTTTAGAGCAAGACCAGCCGCAGGAATTTGCCTGTGAGTTACGCCGTATTCGTTCGCGGATGCAACAATGTCGAGAGGAGCTCCATTCTTTGCAACAGTCTTCAGCTATAGCAGGCTAATTTCGCTGCTTTCAACTACGCTCCGATGACAAAACGTTAAAAATTATTGTGTGGAACCAGGCGGTAGTTATTTTACCGCCCCATGTTATGCATCTATTTTTGATAGCCCTTGATTAATAGCCCTTTGATTAATACCCCTGCTGGTTAATCCCCTTTTTATTTAATAGCTTTTTTGTTTTAACCCGGGCACATCCTTTTGACTACCGCTTCTCTAACGTATTTACAAACCCAGGACACCGGCTTTTAGAACACGGGAAGGTGCATAATAGCGCCCTGCCGTGGTTTGGAATTTGGTTCCCCTTTATAAATTTCATGCGGATATATATGAAGAGAGTAGTACGTTTACCCCGTTCGGTGATCGGGTAGCCTATGAAAGTATAAATAAACAGGATAAATAGACTTCGGCTCTTTTCGCTGGCGCACGAAGACAGGGATCCCCGTGTTTTTAATGTCCACCATCCCATTGGGCGAAAAACACGGTTGTTTGGCTAGTCACTGGAACACAGTAAAAACACAACTTGTCCTTTGTTGACGTAATATGCTTATATCTTTGTTGGTTATGCCCCCTAATCCAACTTGCGTACAGCGCCTAAACTAACCTGCTGTCCTGTGTAACGGCTTAGCGCCCCTTGCTTGAGCGCCGCTTAACCAGTGTATTGCCCCTATGTTTCGTCAGCCTACCAATAGAATTGGTCTGATATTTTAGAGCTCGATTTTGTTTGATTGTAATGTTGTTTGTTCTCGATTTTGTTTGAGCCTCAGGGTCGCGCACTAAGTTCAGAAGTACAAACACGTAGCAAAAGGGTCGGACGGCTGCAATTATGTGAGCACCCACGCTTTATGCGTAGCTAACACTATCTTTGCATAGTTCTGTTATATCCTTATCACCAGGTTAGTTCAGCGCCTTTCCCCCGCCACTTTTTTTTATTGCCATCTGTATCTGTCGGGTTTGGGCTGCGAGAGTGACTTCGCTGGCGTAGGCCTGAACATACGTGGTATGGTGCTGCGCTTGCGCCGCTACATTTGCAAAAGGTTGCAAAGCCATGCTGAATTTATCGAAATAAAATATCTACCAAGGAATAAGGCAGATACGCTGACAGCGTTTTGGGTAGCTACAACAAGTTTGCTAACAGTATGATTCGATTAAATTTAGCGTTATTTATATGGATATATAAGAAATTCGCGATATTGCGCTGTTTTATTTGTAACCAACGTGTAAAAAGTGCATAGTGCTTGTAACCCTGAACAGGCCTGTACCTTTATTACTACCCACCAACATGAAACGTTTTTAATAAACCTTTGAATAATAAAGGATTATTATTGTGGCACGATAAAAGCATATATTATTATGACTTTTAAGGAAGCAATACGAGGATATACTCATGTTAGGTTGGGCCATTACATTTTTTATCATCGCCATTATTGCAGCAGTTTTTGGCTTTGGCGGCATTGCCGGCGCAGCAACAGGCATTGCCCAATTTTTGTTTTTCGTATTTGTCGCATTATTAGTGATTTCACTTATCGCGAATGCGTTACGTGGTAAATCACCAAAAGTATAAATTATTAATCAAGGAGCAAGGACTATGTTGTCGTACAAAAATTTACTAAAAACCCTTCTGGTAGCTGGTTTCGCCTTTTCTCTGGCCGCGTGTGATGACGGCGGAGCAGAAAATGCTGGTGAGAAACTGGATGAGGCAGTAAATGATGCAGGTAACGCTGTTGAAGATACTTGCGAAGACGTAAAAGAAGGCATGAAATCAGAAGACGAAGATTGTTAATCTGATTGAGCTTTAAAAAAACCCGGCCTTTGTGCCGGGTTTTTTGTGGCTCGAATTTGTTTTATCTGCTGAGCGTCTTCAGTAGGTTACTTTTCACCAGCGAAGTTTTTCTATTTCCGGTAAAAACACTGCGTTGAGATTACATCTCCGGTATTTTTATTTCTGTGCCATCTACCGCATGACCCCGTGGATCCCAATCATTACATGCCTGTATGCAATAAGCATGCGCCCTGCCCGTGTAAGTAGCCTCCAAGAATATAAAAATTACTCCCGTGCCAGCGAAACCGAGACGCTTGATTGGCGAAATCTTCACGAGGCTTTTAAGCCAGGCCAGGCCCGTCATTGTCTATTAACCCTGCTCCCGACAGGCGTTTCGCCATTGGTGTCGACTATCCACAATAGGAAAACCGCGGCGTCTTAAATATTGCCGGCTATGGCTTTCAGGTCCCTACCGTTCAAATAGTGCCGCTAACGCTATATGGCTGTCTTGTATAGGCCTAGCTGAGGCAAAGGACTTAAATCAGCGGAAGCTCTGTAGCTGCATTAACTATGCGTGGGTGTCTTGGCGCAGACTTTCTATAGGGCATAGCTATGTTTAATTTGTATGGCTGGCCATTTAGGTCCCCTTGTATGGCTGTCCCCTATAAGTCTCCTTGCCTAGAGCGCTACATGGGTGTCTTGTCTGAAGCTTCTTGGCTTAAGCTTATTGTCTGTGCCTCGTTGTCCATCAAGAGGTATATCAGGCGCGCTTGGGTTATGCGGGTGTCTTAGCTGGTTTGTGGTGGGCCGCTATCGAGAGGTAAGGTGTAAGGCACCCTGGTTATAATATTGTACTAACATGGCTGTACTAACACGGGTGTTTTGTATAGAGCGCTAACATGGCTGTCTTGTATAGAGCTGCGACTATAATGAGTCGCAGCGGCTAGTGAGTGCAAAGGCCTTAACTCAGCAGAAACCCTGTAGCTGCACTAACTTTAAATAGGTGTCTTTCCTGGGTCTTTCTCAGATTGCGCCGCTGTATTTATGTGGGTGTCTTGTCTAGGGCTAGTTTTGTATAGGGGTGTCTTATATAGGCCTAGCTGAGGCAAAGGACTTAACTCAGCGGAAGCTCTGTAGCTGCACTACCTATGCGTGGATGTCTTGGCGCAGACTTTCTATAGGGCATAGCTATGTTTAATTTGTATGGCTGTCCATTTAGGTCCCCTTGTATGGCTGTCCCCTATAAGTCTCCTTGCCTAGAGCCCTACATGGGTGTCTTGTCTGAAGCTTCGCTGCTACATGGGTGTCTTGTCTGAAGCTTATCGTTAGCTATTTCAAACTACATGGGTGTCTTGCCTCGGACTTTCTATAGGGCATAGCTATGTTTAATTTGTATGGCTGTCCCGTATAGACCATCTCATATAAACCTCTGCGTATAGATCTTTGTGTGGGTGTCTATCGAGAGGAAATACAGAGGAGGTTAAGCCTGAGACTAGTGTTTTGTATGTGAGATTAACAGGCCCCGAAATAAACAAAACGGCCTGGAGGCCGTTTTGTTTATTCATGCCGTTTATTTATACGGGTAGCTGGATCAGGCTTTGCGTGCTACAAATTTATTCAATAGCGCGGGCAGCAAGGTAATATCGGTAACCAAAGCCATGATCATGGCAGTCGCCGTTAATAACCCGAAATTAACGCTGGGTATAAAGTTTGAAAAGCCAAACAGAGAAAACCCTATTGCTATTATCGTAGTAGTGAACAAAATAGCTAAACCTGTATGCCCAAATGCGGCGTCGCTGGCGCGCTGTGCTGCTTGGCCGGCGGTGCCCTCTTTCAGCCCTTTTAAATAGGCATGTAGGAAATGAATGGTATCGTCTACGGCTATACCCATTGCGATGGCGGCGATGGTGATCGTCATAATATCCAACGGAATACCTAACCAACCAATGACACCCAGAATACCTAATGTTGTCAGTACATTAGGCACCAAGGCAATCAGTGCCACTTTTACTGACCGAAATATTGCAAACAGCACCAGCCCCAATACAACATACACGATACCAAGGGTTTTAATTTGCGAGTCAAACAACCGACTTAATATATCCTGGTACAGAATAAATAATCCAGTAAGCGAGAACGACTCAGCAGGCACACCCACTGCACTAATATCGCTGCGCAAATCACGCAGAAACTCATCCCGCTGCAACCCTGCAGTAGTATCTTGAACTCGCACAGCGATACGAAGTTCATCATCCTCGGCAGAGAAATAGGAACCTATCAGCTGGTTAACTACTTTTTCATCCAATAAGCGATACACGGTGGTCAGTTCATATTCAGTTAGCGGCCTATTATCGTTCAGTTGCCGCGCCAGCTCGGTAAAATTGGCCACAGAAGTTACACTCCCGGTGGCTTCAAATGCCTTAACCGCGGCCTGCACCAATTGCAATTGGTTAACGTTGTCAGCGGTTAATACCAATTCGTTATTGGCGTCTGTCGCATCCGCTTTTAAAATAATATCCAGCGGTGTAGACCCCCCGAATTGTTTATCTATAAATGCCAGCTCCTGATATACCTGAGTGTCCTTAGCAAAATAATCAATAAAAGAGTTTTCTACATTCAGCCGGCTGATGCCCAGCGCAAGGCCAATGAATAAGGTTAGCATAACAACTGAAACCGTCATGGGCCGGGCTAAATTCATTGCCTTAATGCGCTTATAAAAGTGAGTGATGAAGGCATATTCGGCGCTTTCGTTGCGCGCCTTTAGCAAGGATAAAACAGCAGGAAACAAAAGGAGGCTCACCAGCATGGTAATCAGCATGGCAATAAGCATCATGTAGCCAAACACCACCACCGGTTGCAGTCCGCTAAAGACAAGCGAGCCGAACCCTACCGAGGTAGTGAGCGTAGCAAAAAAGCATGGGGCAAGTTTTTCCTGTAAGGTCGCCACAATGCGCTCATGTTTGGTGTAATTAGTGTGCGTGCGGCTGATATCGCGGTAGGCACCAATAAGGTGAATCATCACTGCAAGGGTCAAAATAAGCTGCAATGCCACAAAGTTAGCCGATATTACCGTGGTTCGCAGGTCCAGGAAGCCAAATAACCCCATAGTAAGCACCACACTAATAGCACAAGCGGCCATGGGGAAGATGACCCAGCGTATGGTGCGATAAAGCAATAGCAAAAGTACTGCAATAGCGATAGCGATAGCACTACCAAAGGTTTGTAAATCTGCTTTGATAATATCAATTAAATGCTGGCCTACCACATAGGAACCGCCCAGATAGGTGCTTGCCCGCTCTTCCACCTGAGCAGTAATACTATGCAACTGCTCAATTTCCTGCTGCCGGGTTTCAGTAAGTTGTTGGCGTATCGGGTCAGCTTGCTGCTGTAATGTAGCCAACGTCTGTTCTTGTTCCTGCGATAACGAGGTGTCCAATAATGTCGTCTGAATCTCGGTAATTTTGCGCTCGAGGGCGGCTAACTGCGCGTTTTCCTCAAATACAATCTGTATAGCGGTGGCAGTGTTATCACGATTTACAAGTAAATCGGTAAAGATAGGATGGCCAGATATTAGTTGCTCCATCTGTTCTGGGGAATAACCTTGTTGCTGCCAGGTCAAAGAACTTACATCGGCCGAAGCGGTAAGTGCCGCGGTGTCCTGGATTAAAGGCACAGAAAGAATGGAGGTAACGGCTTTCACCCTGTCAAGTTTCTCAATAGCCGTAGACAAAGCCTGAATATCATCGAACGTCTGGCGGGAAAACAAGGCGTGATTACGCGGCTCGTAAGCCAGCAAAATAAATTCATCAGGCGAAAAAACCTGATTGGCCAACTGATTTTCAATAAATAACTTATTGTCTTTTACCAACAGCGTATCGGCTGATGCGTCAATTTTAAATTTGCCTAACTGACTGATAGCAAGTACCAGAAGTACAGCGAATACCGCGATAATTGCCCAGCGACTGCTGACAATAAATTGGGCAAGTTTATTCTTCATTTTGCTGCTCTTTGTAATAGAAATACTCGTCGCGGCGTTGCCCCTGTATATACTGATTACGGAAATACAGGTATGGGTCGTTAGCCTTATTATAAAGACTTTGATAGGTCTCTGATTGATCAGAGAAGTCATCAAAACCGTCAAAAGCTCTGATCTGGTAAGACTGTGGTGTATCTATCAATTGATTTACCGGGTGAATGAAACCTTCTGAAACGGTCGAAAACGCTCCTCTTGAATCACTTGGACCTAATACCGGCAAAACCAGATAGGGCCCAGCGCCTACCTCATAATGAAACAAGGTATCGGCTATTGTTTGTTTGTGTGGCGCAATATCAAACCAGTGAGACGCCGGGTCAAATAAACCAAACAAGCCCACCGTTGAATTAATTAGAAACCGGCTTAAATTAGCTCCCGCCTCATCAAATTCACCTGTGGCAAGGTTATTTAGCAAATTGAGCGGCTCCCGAATGTTATCAAATGCATTACCGATTTTATCGCGAACAGTTGCCGGCACTAAATAATGATAGCCGTCAGAGGCCGGAATGAGCACGTAACTATAGAGGTAATGATTAAACGTGAACATGCTGCGGTTAAAATCTTCCCAGGGGTCATTGTAGTAAACCTGTGATGAAGACTGCCCGGCCGGCGCCTGAGCATCGGTAATAGCCACCACCGTGGGTTCAACTTCGATAGTGCCCTGGCTGGTTTCGACTTTAACCTTTTTACCGCTATTGAGCTGCTTAACGGCATCGTTTGGTTCGGGGTTATCGGGGTTGGCGGGAGTACTTTGCCGGGTAGATGTATCTGTAGAGGGGGGCGCCTGAGTAGTGCTGGAACAGCCACCTAGCACAAAAAGTGTCAGTACCAGTGTCAGTAAATGAGAAACCGATTTAACCACAAACAATCCATCCAGTTAGTTGTCTTTTACCTGCTGCACCACCATTATTTAATACAGTGCAACATCCTGATCTTTTTTATAAATTTCAATACGCTCACCATGGCTATATTGATCGCTTTAATCCGCGCCGTCGCGCCATTGGTGCTATTTTCCTCTACGGTGCAATAGAGCCCACTGAAAAATCCATGCGATCACCGTCCCCCTCAACCAGGACATGGCTTTCGCCTGCGCCAATAGGTGTCAGGGGATACAACAGACAACCTATGGATAGCAAAGTGTGGCCGTATACCGACATTTAACCCATATTCACTGCACAACAGATTTAGGTTACTGCTTTGGCTCATTGTTCCTACTGACGATGGAGCCCGGCCTGACCACTTCGCCCCGCTCCGCACACCAAATACCAAATACCAATACGTAGTAACACATGTGTATTATCAGCTGCATGCAGATTACGCCATAAGCAATAATGTGGCGTTTAGGCGGTGACAATGCGTTGACAATTCGGAAACAGTACGGGGGTGGGTGCGTTAACAAATTATCCAGGTCCCTTCTTACCTTCTACGTTTGTCTACGCTTTGAAACATGCTATAGGCGCTGTATTGCGCTAAAGGCTTTTTATCTCGCTGAAGGCTCTTTATTCCGCTAAAGGGTCTTTATTTCGCTAAAGGCTCTTTATTTTGCTGAAGGCTCTCTATCTCGCTGAAGGCACTGTATTGCGCTGAAGGCTCTCTATCTCGCTGAAGGCTCTTTATGTCGTTAGAGGCGTGTTGCCAAGCGACAGGCCTTCTAATATGGGTTCAACGATTGTATTGCAGGTTACCCTGCTTATAAAGCCGTCGCCAGCCAGTGACGGCAATTGAGTAATACATTTATTAAGGGGAGCCAAGCTACCTCAGGTTAAAGGCTTCCTAATAGCAAAAGCTATCTTAGGTTTAGAGACGTCAAGACTCAGGGCATTGGCGATAGCAGGCGGTATACTCCCGCCTTGGCCAACCAGCCGGTATGGGCTATTCACCCACTCGCTTCGCTATCCAACTCATGCTTTGGGAAGTTTCAGGGTAAGAGACGGGCTCGGCGTTTTTCTTATCATCGTAACGATCAAACCAGTTGAACACAGGCTGGCTTTGCAGATACTGCTGAAAACGGTTTTCCGGTTTAGCATAGCGCTTAGTTTTTAACAGCTTCATTGAATATCCCTCAATATTATTTGATGCATTTCCATTGAATAAAAACAGCAGACTCGGGCTATTTTTCATTCCTGATACCTAAAGGTATTCAAGGATTGCACCAACTTCACATTACAAAATAGACAGGGCGCAAACCCATATCCAGCAAAGCCTACAGAAAAAGTTGCAGTTTTATGAAAAGCGCAACTTTAGCGGGGTTTATAACTTCTCCCCACTACCGGGAAATATTTACATGCCGATCTTACACAATTATGAAATGTCAGCAGCGGGCAGGCTTTTCACCGTCGTTTTTTTGCAAACAAAAAAAAGCGGCATCAAAGATGCCGCCTTATATTCCAGGGATACTCAATTAACGAGAAATTAATTCATCGCTGACTTTTGTTTAAGTTGAAGATTATCTTCAACATTCTTGACATCAGAAGCATTTTTAGCAATTTCTACCGCTAACTGACGTTCTGCATCCGTTTTAACCAAACCGGTTAATGTGACATTGCCTGCTTCAACATCCACATCAATGTCAAAACCGGAGATATCAGAGTCCATTAACAAGCGCGTTTTAATAACGGTAGCTATTTTAGCATCCGTCAACTCGCTGCCGGCATCGTTAGCTTTCTGCTCCATATCATCTTTCATATCGTGGTTTTCACCTTCAGCATACATGTCACTGTCGCTGACCACGGACAGTTTATTATCAACCGAAGTTACGCCTTCAATATTTTCCACCAGCTCTTCAGCCAGCTTTTTATCAACCGTGTTTTTCACTTTACCGGTTAATACGACTTTGCCGTTTTTCACATCGGTATTAATATCAAACGAATTGAGATTACCGTTAAACAATAAAGTGGCTTCTGCTTTGCCATCAATCCAGGCGTCTTTCGCCCCTTTTTCCCAGTTATTTTCTGACTGCATATCAGCGGCAGCTACGTTAGTGCTTACCATACCAGCTACCAGTAAAGACAGTAGTGTACGTTTCATAATGAACTCTCCTTTGTCAATGTATACTCTGTTGATGCCAGCAATGTGCCAATCTGCTTAAATAAATGCTATCTTATTGAATAATAAGTATAATAGGCAATTCCATCGCTAGCACTTATTAATTAGATTTTGCAAGGTTTACGTATGAATAACGTAATATTGTCTTAGTTTTGGCTGTCTTTCGTTGTATCTACTAAAGAAGGGTGAACCTAACCGGCGATGCCGCGTAACAATCCAAGTTACCCAAGGCATGTGCCTTAACTTATCGATCACCACGGCACGCGCGTTGGTATAGGAAGCACGACATGTTCGAAGTACTTTGTTTATTGAGTTTATTAATGGTGTTTACCACCATTGCTCCCCACTTACCTGGCGAGCACTGGGTTATCCGCGTATGGGAATTTCCCCGGGTACAGCAGATCGTTATTATGCTCTTCTGTATGGCTGGCTGGGGCGCCTATCTGTATATGATGGAAGTGCAGACCAGTGCCTATTTATTCATGGCCCTGTTAGCTGGCTGTATTGCCTACCAGATTGGCTGGATATTTCCCTACACGCCACTTGGCCCCCGCGAAGTGACCCGTATAAAACAGCCTCGCCAGGACCGCGTATTTAGCGTAATGACCAGCAATGTTTATATGCACAACGATAATTATCAGGGCTTAATTGAGCTGGTTGAGCAGCGCAAACCCGATATGCTGGTCACGCTGGAAAGTAACAAAGACTGGGAAGATGCCTTACAGCCAATACATGATGATTATCCCTATCGCCTTGCGTGCCCACTGGAGAATCTTTACGGCATGCATTTGTATAGCCGCTTGCCATTTAAAGAAGAAGCGGTACGTTATATTGTCGAAGACGATGTGCCTTCAATGCAGGTCACTATCGAAATAGATGGGGAGCCGGTTGTTGTGTATTTGTTGCATCCTAAACCGCCTAGTCCCACTGAAAACGAAACAGCGGGCCCCCGTGACCAGGAACTGACCATTGTGGGTCAGGAAATTGTGGAAGAAGCCCGGCCGGTAATTATCGCCGGCGATCTAAACGATGTCGCCTGGTCGCCCACTACCAGGAAATTCAGGAAGTTAAGTCACGCCAGAGATCCACGCCGGGGCCGCGGTTTCTTTAATACTTTTCATGCCAAACATAAACTTATTCGCTGGCCGCTGGACCATGTATTTCACTCTGATCATTTTGACTTAGTGGAAATAAAAAGATTGCCAGGCTATGGTTCTGACCATTTTCCACTTTACACCGCTTTGCAGCTAACCCGTAAATGCGAACCCTGTGAATCGTCTTCAGCCCCACAAACCAGTAAAACAGCCAGCCCGGAAGTTCACCAGCAGTAACCTCTTATCAAGCTCCCCGGTTTTGCGCTGTCAGGCGCTGACCGGGAAGCTGGCACTGGTCGCCAAAGCCTGACAGCGCGCAATAATATCTTTTATGTCTGAAACATCCGGTGCAATATCGTCCCCCGGGTGGTGCGGTAAGGTTGCCACACCCTTCTCAGTGGCACTGATAAAAAGTACCGGCGGGCTGGGTTGTTGTTGCTTTATTTGCGCACATAACTGTGTGCCTTCCACATCGGGCAGCGCCACATCCAGTAACACTACATCATACTCTTTTTCTAGATGCAGCTTTTGTGCGGCTCGCCCACTGGCGGCAAAGTCGACCTGCCAGCCTAACCCTGTCATCACCCGGGTGATAGAACTCGCCGTGACCGGATCGTTTTCTACTACCAAAATGTGTAATACCTGTTTACCGAGCATGTGTTCCCGCTCCTTTCGTTATAGTCATATAGCTGTTTCGCTAAGCGAGTGACATGCTGATGGGGACTCGCTCTGCGCACAACACTATATGATTGCAGCCCAGAGCCCCACTTCCTATTTTGTAGAGCTAAGTACAAGATACGCCAGAATACGCAATAGTGTACATAACGTTGATTAGGCAATTTGTGTGCCCTACAGTACCACCACCGGTTATAAAAACGCACTCAAAATGTAAGTATTTGTACCGCAAACATTTTTTATTGGGAAAAAGAATTCAGCAAGGATGATGCAGGGAGGGGGTTAGCTTCCATATCAAGGCAATACCCCAAATGTGAGCATTGGCTGCGCAGGATTTAACGCAGCACGCAAAGCAGGCTACAGGATTACGAGCCTGTATCATCGCTACCCGTAGGTCCCCCAGGGTGGCCCTGGCGCTTAGCAATAGTAGCTAACTTATTTTAAAGCAGGCGTGTTGGCTATTAGGTTTGGTCGATACAAGCCGGTGCAGTGCTCAACGGCGGTAACGGCTAATATACTGGCTTATGTCTGCACAGGCTTTATCCCGGCTGATAAAATGAGCCAACGCCAATAAGCGGTCATCTCGGGGCCATACTGCCTGGTTAAGCATCTCGATATCCGATTCAGTCAGCTGCGCGGTATCCAGCAACAAGGCAATGGCTTTTTTATTAGGTTTAATTAAGGTGGACTCTACACTGGTTACCAGTGAAGGGGGCAATTGAAAAAATTCACGCTTATACGGGTCGCGTACCACATACAGCATATCCTGATCTACCAGAACGGCCGGCCAGCCCTCGGCAATCCTGCTTTGCGCAAACATCGCCACCGTAAATACAATAAGCATTGCAACGGTGGTTAAAATAAACGTAATACTTAACCCGGGCGCCAGGAAAACCAGCAGGCCAACCACCGCGACAAACGCCAACCAGGCACCAAACACCCGCCGCATTGCTTTGGGACTGATACCAGAGAATACTCTGGCCCGTCGAATATGGGGTTTATCTAACCTGACCAGACTAAAATGCGTAGAAGATTCCAATACTGCTTTTCCTGTTGCTGACCCTATGGTTTATCGTTGTTAGCGTAACACGTTAAGCCATAGAGCATCGAGAGGGCGTCATCGCCTGCGTCACGCGGGCCAGCCCTACCATAGGCGGCTATGTTCACATAAATATCAATACCATAGCTAGTATAAAAGGATCAGTTACCTGACTGCTACCCCCGGCCGGTAGATTAACCATAAATAAACGGCATTTTGGCCCGTTCCGCTGGTTGCGTATAGCTAAGTCATCCGCATATCTAAGTAACGCACATAAGCAACTTTCTGCGTCTGGCTTCGTTAAACATACCGGCCAGACCAACCATTGTTAAGGTAATTTATGACTGATATTACTATCGATCTGGTTTCTGATGTCGCCTGCCCCTGGTGTGCCATCGGCTATGGCAGATTACAACAGGCGTTAGAACAACTTCCTGAAGTTAGTACCACCCTGACCTGGCGCGCATTTGAGCTTAATCCTGATCCTGACGCCACACCAGAACCTATCGTACCCGCATTGTGTCGCAAATACGGGGCGACAGAAGAGCAAATAAATGGCTCTCAACGCCAAATGATGACGATTGCCAGCGAGTTAGGGTTGCATTTTGACAAAATGGAAAGCCGTTACACGGCCAATACCTTCGATGCTCACCGTTTGGTAAAATGGGCTGCGACGCACAATAGTCAGACGCCTATGAAACTGGCTTTATTTGATGCTTATTTTGGTGACGCGAAACCGGTAGGCGAGCACAGCGTATTGCTTGACTGTGTTAAAGCTGCCGGGTTAGATACCGAGCAAGCGAAACAGGTGCTGGATTCTGATCAGTTTGGCGATGATGTGCGTCGAGAAGAGCAGCAATACCAGCAAGCTGGGGTAAGTTCTGTGCCCGCCTTTATAATCAACAACAAATACCTGATTTCCGGTGCCCAGGAACCTGATGAATTAGCGCAGGCTATTCGCCAGATAGCCTCGGAAAATCCCTAGTTAACAAGGCTGCGCCATGGGTAAAAATGAAACGGCCACCCTTCATACCTGTGGCATGCGGTGCTTGGATGGCTATTAAGCAGGCTGGGTACCTAATAAAGTAGGTAGGTTAGATGTTGCGTAAGCAAGAAAGCAACACGGCCTCGCCGTCTGGGGGTAGTTAGGTACGTCGTTTCCCGCGCGGACAAGATTCTGGGTTAACGCCCCGAAACTGAGGGCTACGCGGAGCCTATCGCCTGGCGCTTCGCCAGGTAAGGCTTGCTTCAGGTCCAGGAAGGCAAGCAAAAGAAGGGAAAGTGATCAGGTACTTACCCTGTGTCTTTCAGTTACCCATTTCACCCACGCAGTATTTGCTGGGCTATTTTAACAAAAGGTTTGCAGGGTAAATGTACCCGCGGCTTACCGATATATCTTCTGGGCTATTTGCCTCTGAGCTGTTTACCCCTGAGCTGTTTACCCCTGAGCTATTTACCCCCTGAGCTATTTTATAACGTAAGTTCATAAAGCGAGTTGGCAAAGTGAGGTTGTAAAGCAAATTCGGGGGGCAAGCCTTCAGGGACTAACGCGTCACGGCTTTACAGTAAGGTTCAGGTTTCACGCGGCCCAGGCTGAATATGCCTGTCGTCAATCTATGTATTACCCGCCCCCGTTTAGTCTCCCCATCTACCGTCGAGCATACCTTATTCACCGCTGGCCGTAGTGGTCTGCTATTCATCGGTTTTGCCGCGCTTATTTGTGGTTATCCATTGATTTTGGTCTGCTGCGCCGCCACTGCCGTAAGAATGGCAATTCAACCCATGGAGACAATTATGGCGAAAAATACAGAAATTCTACTTAAGCAGCGTCCTGAAGACGGCAAAATCGGCGAGCATTTATTTGAAGTTGTTGAACGTGATGTTCCACAGCCCGGCGACAATGAGATTCTGGTAAAGCAGACGCATATGTCACTTGACCCAGCCATGCTTGGCTGGATGACCGCTGACGAAGAAAGCTATATTCCCCCCGTTGAACTTGGTGATGTCATGCGTTCAAGCGGCGTAGGTAAGGTCATTACTTCTAATCATCCTGATTTTGCCGAAGGCGATTTGGTGATGGGAATGATGGGTTGGCGTGAATATCTGGTGAGCGACGGACAAGGCCTGAATAAAGTTCAGGATGGGATAGATGAAGAAACGGCATTATGCGTATTCGGTTTACCCGGCTTAACGGCCACCCAGGGATTGATGAACATTGGCAAACCACAGTCCGGTGAGACTTTGGTGGTTACCGGGGCTGCCGGTTCAGTAGGCTCAATTGTAGGTCAAATTGCTAAAGCTGACGGGCTAAGGGTTATCGGGGTAGTAGGCAGTGATGAAAAAGCCGACTGGATCACTAACGAGCTGGGCTTTGATGGGGCTATCAACTATAAAAAAGATGATTTGGCGCAAAAACTCGAAAGCCTCACACCGGACCGGGTGAATATTTATTTTGAAAATACCGGCGGCGAAATTCAAAAGCATGTGGTGAACCGTATGGCAGAGCATGGCCGGGTAGTGGTATGTGGCATGATAGCCGATTATCAGGCTGATGAACCATCACCGGGTCCCAATTGGTTGCCGCTGATTAAGAAGCGGGTCATGATTCAGGGCTTTGCGATGCCGGATCATTTGCATAAGGCCAGTGAGCTGGTAGGCCAGCTTGCCCCCTACGTGCAAAAAGGTCAGATACAATACCGCTCTCATGTTATTGAGGGGCTGACCAGTGCAATGGAAGGGCTTAACCTGTTATTTGAAGGTAAAAACAAAGGCAAGTTACTGGTTAAATTATAAGTGTATTCACGTGCATGGGGCGCCCGCCCCGTGCACGTAATCCGATAGCCTACACCCATCTACCTGCGTCACCCGTTAACTGTATTACGCCCCTGGGCAACGCGGTGTATACAATGAATATCCACGCGGCCCCTTAGGTTGGCGCAAGCGGCTGTTCGCCTGCTGGCTGGTTTAATCATCAGACACAGTCGCTGAATCTTGGTCTTTAGTGTAAGTAAACTTGCTATATATAGCGGGGGTGGATAGCGAATGAGGGCTTACGGTATATAATCCGATATACGTTCCGGTAAATCCGCCTACGGTTTCTGAGCTTATGTAACGGGCGCTTACCGTCTCAAGTTTTTGATACCGATTATCCTCAATAACCCCAAACTCATAATGGTCCCGACGCCCTTTAATTACTAAGTTCGTGGTATCGCCAGCTAGCGGGACGGATTTACTGCGATGTTCAACCTCACCAAAGCGTAAAATTGCCTGCGCGTTAATTTCACCTGCAACATTGACCAACATGATATCAAAGTGCGCACCGTTGTTTAGCAAGGTTAATCCTGCTTGTTCGTGCGCGGCAGGTGTGAATGTTAAGGTGGCAGTAGCGGTAAAATAAGGGTCGGTTACCCGCTGCCCTATAAAGGTTGGCTGTGAGCCTGGATTTTCCAGTACACCTGCGGTAGCGTTTAGCGTGAGGGTGCCTGCTTGTTCGTCCAGCCTGTAGCGTTCCGGGGCCGGGTATTGAACATAATTCCATGCTAAACCCAGCGGCGCGGTAAAATCGGTACTGCGCGCGGCGGTCGCTATGGGCTTTAAGGGTAACGTAGCCGTCTGCATAGTGGGCGTTACGGTGCCGTTACCGTTAATCTGCGGCCAGCCAAACGCTGGCCAGCTAACGGGCGCCAGCATTGTTTCTCGTCCCAGGGTATGATGTACCCCACCCTCTATTACCGTACGATAGCCATGAAACAATAACCACCAGCGTCCGGTATGATCTTCTACCAAATCGCCATGCCCAACCCCCTGAATAGGGTTTTGCTGACCCGCTCGGTTCACATGGGTTAAAATCGGATTAGCCGGATTACTGTAATATGGCCCGCTTATCTTGTGGCTTCGGGCGATGGTAACAGAATGGGCTTCCTCTGTGCCTCCTTCAGCCGCCAGCAAATAATACCAACCATCTTTTTTGTATAGATGGGGCGCTTCTGCATAACGCCCACCGGTGGTGGCCCACACCGGCCCACTGCGGCTGATAATCTCACCGGTTTGGGGATTTATCTGCGCCAGCTCAAAGTCAGAACCGATGCTATAAACCTTGCCATCGTCATCAAAAAACAAATCCGGATCGATGCCTGGCAGATCTATCCAGACCGCATCGGACCACGGCCCCGCCGGGTTTTGTGCGTGCATAATAACGTTGCCACCACGATTTATGTTAGTGGTGATAAGGTAAAACGTGCCATCGTGAAAACGTAAAGTCGGCGCATAAATATCGACACCTTCAGGCAACTGTTCCGGCCGCTCCACCACATGACCTATTTGCTGCCAGTTAACCAGATCCCGGCTATGAAATATGGGTAACGCTGGAAAATATTCAAAGGTACTGGTTGTCAGGTAATAATCATCCCCCACCCGCACCACGCTCGGATCTGAATAAAAACCGGGAATGATTGGGTTGGTATAGGTTACTGGTTGGGCCGTGTCGCGGGCAGCGGTAAACGGGTTAATAGCCTGCGCGTGCGCCAGGCCAGGGGCAGCCAGCAACCCCACGACCACCGTTAATATGCAAAGTCCGCTCATCATACTAGCCCTGCTGTTCGGTAATATATTGTGCCGCCAGCGTTTTAAGCGAATCGGCCCATATTTGGTAGCCCGCTGCATTAGGGTGTAATAGGTCCGGCATAATATCAGTACTCAAAGTGCCATTTGCAGACACAAAAGCGTTATTAATATCAATAAACCTGATGCCGAATTTCTCCGCCAGAGCCGCCAACTGCTGGTTGGTATGTTGGTTGTTCTGCCGCAGCTCATCCTGATCATCCGCCCCACGGGGAAAAATGGCGTACAAAACGATAGTGGCAGCGGGCTGCTTGTCTTTTACTAATGAGATTATCCGGTTTACGCCTTCGACTATTGCCTGCGGGCTGTCTTGCCGGTGGCCGGTGTTGTTAGTGCCAATCATAATAGTGATCAGCTTTGGCTTCACCGCATCCAGCTCGCCATGTTCAAGCCGCCACAACAGATTTTCAGTGCGATCGCCGCCGAAGCCCAAATTCAACGTATTAATCTTGCCAAAATGCTGTTGCCAGACCTGTTTACCCTGACTTTCCCACCCTTGCGTAATAGAGTCCCCCAGCATTACCCAGTCCACCTTGTGGCGATGGGCTTCAGCCAACTTTTGTTCATGACGTTGTATCCACCAGCTGGCCGACCAATACTCGTTCAGCGGCGCGGGGGTGGTGGCCAGTTGCCGATCTTCTACGCAGTTTAGCGTCGCGGGCTGATGGGTAAATTTAACTGACTTCAATTGTAACTGTCCTTCTCCGCCAAGTTGCAAACCTACTTGAACCGGTGCTTGTAGGGAAAGGTTGGCTGGCTCGTTTACTTCCTCCCCGGGGTGGTTAGCTGAGCGGGCTCCCTGCAGGCAGGTTAAAGGGATACGCAACGTTTGCCAGCCTTGACCAATATGGGCCATGGCCCACTCGCGCAGGCGCAGGGTACGGTTGCAGTGGCCAGCACAATTCAGGCTAACCCCGAATGCCGCTTTATCCATAGACACGGGATTGACCGTAAGTTCAAGGCTGGTTTGCGCCTGGGGGATAAACGCTGTCGGCAGGCTGAACAATAACTGCGAGCTCCAGCTATCTTTAAATGCAATATCCAGTAAACCAGCACTGTGGTTTACCACCATAGTATCGCCGGGTAAGGCCGTGGTCTGCGCCCCAACCTTTCTGTGGTTAATAGTATCATGCAGTGACACACTGACGTTATCAGCTATTGCGCCGTTGCTCACAAGTGCACCGGGCGTGGCTATGGCCCCGCTGGCGAACACCATACTTAAAACGGCCCAGGCTATACGTATTGGCATAGTTGGTTTTTCCTTGGTATAAACGCCTGCCAGCAACATGCTGACAGGCCGTTGTGTGAATTCCTATAACGTGGTACTTATTTTTTCGCCCTTATAGAGCAAAGTCGTGGCTCCTTCGGTATCCCAGTTAGTGGCTGATTCAGTCGCTCCATCAATCAGTCTGATACGATATTCCCGTTGTGAGGTCATACTGTCATAGGCGCCTACCCGCTTATGCAACGTTACTGTGCGGGTGGCATCATCGTATTGAATCCGCACAAGGCTGGATTTACCTTGCTCATAATCGTAGCTTTTCCCATCATCCTGGTACAGCGTATAGTCGCCATTGGCCCCCGCGTAGATCGTCAGTAAATAAGGTGCATCCGGCTTCTCGTAAACAGTTTGGATGGCTGGCCCGGTTGGCAGTATAGCGCCGGCCCGCACAAACAACGGTATACGATTTAGCGGGGCCGCGGCGGTAATGGTCTGTCCCCCTTGGTAAGCTTTACCGGTATAAAAATCATACCATTGGGTGTTCGCGGGCAAATACACCTCGCGGGTGGTCGCCCCCGCCTCGTATATCGGGTTAACCAATAAGGCCGGGCCAAACATATAGGCATCATTTATATTCAGGGCCTTTTCATCGTCAGCAAAATCCATTACTAATCCACGCATCAGCGTGTTGTGTTGGTCATACATTTTGCCTGCTTCACTATAAATGTAAGGTAACAGACGATAACGTAGCCGGGTGTAATAGACCATCGAGTTGTACACTGGCGTGCCTTCATCGGCAATGTTATAAATTTCCCGGTAAGGGTTTTGACCGTGGGAGCGAAATAATGGCACGAACGCACCGAACTGGAACCATCGCAGGTTTATTTCCTGCCATTGCTGTTGATACTCCTTATCCATTTGTGAAAAGTGCCCAACATCGGTGCCATCTGCATAACGGTAATGATTTTCGGGGGTAAACCCGCCGATATCCATCGTCCAGTTAGGCATGCCCGATAGGCCAGTACCCACACCTGCTGCAATCTGTTCTTTTAGATTTGACCAGCGCGTAACGGTATCGCCACTCCAGATAGCCGCGGCGGCACGCTGAATACCACCGAAACCACTACGGGTAAGAATAAACGCCCGTTTCTCCGGATCGCTCTCCCGTTCGCCCTTATACACGCCTTCTGCATTGGGCACGGCGTAACTATTGAAGTATTGGGCCCCGGTACCTACCGACAGTCCAGTCATATTTTCTTTGCGCTTTTGATACGATAAATTAGAGTGAATATCCGGCTCAGAGGCATCCAGCCACCATGCATCGATACCTTTGCTATTAAGGTTTTCATCAAGCTGCCGCCAAAATATCTGCTGTGACTCCTGGGGATAGGGGTCATAAAAGCCATTTAAATAGCCCGGGCCAATCCAGTCCAGATTTTGCTCTACCTTGACATTGCGGTTTAGCATATACCCTTTGGCATCCAGCTCTTTGTAATTATCGGTGCTGGCGTAAAACTTTGGCCATACTGAAATCATAATATTGGCGTCCAGTTTATGCACCTGATCTATCATTTTTTGCGGTTCAGGGAAGTGAGTTTGGTCAAACTTGTGGCTGCCCCAGGCATCTTGCGGCCAGTAACTCCAGTCTAAGACAATGTTATCCAGTGGAATATCTCGCTGACGATATTGCTTAACAGTATCTACCACTTCCTGCTGATTTTTATACCGTTCGCGGCTTTGCCAGAAGCCATATGCCCACTTGGGCAGTAATACGGCCTT
Organism: Alteromonas indica; assembly: GCA_003056425.1. GTDB lineage: Bacteria > Pseudomonadota > Gammaproteobacteria > Enterobacterales > Alteromonadaceae > Alteromonas > Alteromonas indica. The sequence goes on along the minus strand of PYVY01000007.1, from coordinate 36,879 downwards.
ACCGGTAAGCTGACGATAGCCGCCGATAATGTCGTCATAGTCGTCGCCCAAAACAACATAATAATCAATCGCCCGGCCGGTTTCAGAGCTTAACGATACTGATGCGGCGTTGGCAGGATCGGTAGGCCCGATATGGTTTAGCGCCAGATAGCCTCCCTGTGAATCCCACTCTATTTCAACCGGTACCTTTTGCCCTTTTGTCATATCTACCGTGACATCGTGATACCACGGGTTCCAGTTCATCCGCCAGCGATCCAGTACGACCTCGTTATTGAGGGACAGTTTGGCGTAACCACTACTGTACATTTTCAAAGTGTGTCTGCCGGTTTGTTTAGCTTCCAGGCTCCCGCTCCAGACAATCCTGGGTTCAGTTACCTCACCGAGCTGCGCAGGGAAAGGCGTTTCCCGGGTAGTATTATGGGCAAGAAATTGATAGTCGGGGCCTGTTTCTTCGCGGGTTAAAAGGAGTTTGTCGCCATCATAATAGCGGGCGGTAAGGCCCCCTTTCGTGCCTTCTGCAGTATAGAGATCAAGGTCTTCATTAAGCGGTTTGAGGCCCTCGGGATTACCAAAGTGTGATTGGGAAGCATTGTCCCACAAAATACCATAGTGCTTATCCGACACTAAAAACGGAATGGTAATTTCCAGGTTGTGGGTGGTTAAGAACACATTTTGTTGTTTCAGGTTTACCAGCCCATTTTGATGTTGTCCCAAGCCAAACAGATTTTCCGACACCCCCTCATTCCATTGCTGGGTTAGCGCGTAGTGCTTTGCAACCTGGCTGTTTTCTTTGACCGGCTCAGGATCAGCGGTAACCGGGCCAAACTGCCCACTGTTTTTGGCTGCCAATAAGGTGGTTCCGTTTTTATCTACAATACTTACCCGGCCATCGTTAAGACTAACCCGAGCTTGTCCTTTGGCGGTGCTGACTACCACATTCTCGGCATTCTGCGTAACCTCAAAGTCGCCGCCCGCCTCAGCGACAACTTGAATGCTTTTGGCCACTTTACTGAAGTCGTCATGGGCCATGCTGGTAATACGAAAAATATCATCCTGATAAACCTGAATACGTACGGCTTTTGCCTGTCCTTGCGCTGGGGAAACCACCACTCCGTCAGCAATTTTTTTAACTTGCGCTCTAGCCTGTTGCTGGGTGGCAGTTTGCGCCGTGTCCGTGTGGGTTGGCTGGCATGCTGGTAACGATAGCGCGGCGCATATCGCCAGCCCTAAAGTACTGACAGTGGGGAGTGAAGATGTTTTCATAAATAACTTCCTTGGTAACAATAAAAAATAAATTAATGATGCTGATAGGTTGCCAGCGAGACTTTGAGAATATGCGGCGTATCGGTAAAATTAAGTCCCCAGTCGGTTTGATCGCCGTTCCAAACGCGCTCGAAAACCCACTGTTGCCCTTCAAAATGGCCTTCTTCTACCCGCTTTATCATGGTGGGCTGACCATCAAGTTCTGCTGATCCAGTAAATGTCACCCTGGCCCGTAACCCGGTTACCAGAAATTCGCTATCACTGAGTTTAATAATGCTCACGCCACCGGAGGCAGGCTGATTGCCCGTTGGGGGATTTATCCAGAACATCTCGCGCCCGTAAGTAATTTCGACATCCCACAGTCCCAGATCCGCGGTCTGCGTATAGGCTGGCTGTTCAGCTTCACCAGCGGTGGGCTTACCGGAATCCTGGGCATTCCATATTTGTTGACTTTCATCGTGGGGAGGGGCTTCAGAGAACCCATACACAGGGTGTTGGTAACTCAAGGCTGCCCAGGCCTCCTGCATAGGTCTGAACAGATTAAAAATTTCCGCAAAAGGCGCAATAGTCGCGTCGTTTACGGTTTTTGCACCTAAGGGAAAATTGGCGTAATCGGTATAGTCCATGCCAAATGGCGCGAAGCCGATACCTTGGAAACCCAATGTATCGAACAGGTAACGGGCATAGGGTTGATCGTTACCTATTTCGGCTACAAACAAAGGGTTATCGGGTCGGGCATACAACGATAATACTTTGTTCACCGTACGATGGTCGCGAAAGTAAATATCCGGCGATAGCATATCGATATGGGGCGCTGCGGCTTTCCAGACGTCAAGCATATTGTCAGTAGGCCCACCCATAGAGTAACCGTCGCCAGGATTGAACGGATTACGTAGCGCCGCATTAACATTCATGGGTAAGGGTTTAATGTGCTTTGCGGCCTGCGCAATTTCATCGACATACCGGCCGATATGCCAGGCATGGAAGGTTTCATCGGCGTGTTTACCAAATACGTCTTCCCAGGTGCCGGGCTGTTTATTTAGCGCTTTTAATAGCGCCTGGGGTACGGGCCCTTCAAATATCTGTTGTGCTGTTGCACTGTAATCCCGCTTGCTCCCGTAGGTCCCCACTTCGTTTTCTACCTGCACCATAATAACCTGGTGATCGCGGTCATGTTCCTGCAGGTACCGCATCAGGCGGCTAAACGCCTTTTTATCCGCAGCCAGCGTGTTCAAACCATGCGGCGACAGGGAATTTAGCACTTTGCCCTGCTTGTCTATTACCCTGGGAAAGCGTTGATTATCCAGTTTTACCCAAGCCGGCGCGTAGTGCGGGGCGTTGTTTTTCCAACTGGCGAACCAAAGTAGCACCACCCGGACATCCTGCGCTTTAGCCTGCGCAATAAGCGCATCTAAAAAAGAAAAATCGAACTCTCCTTCGACCGGCTCAATTTGCTCCCAGGCCACCGGAATACCTAGCGTGTTCGCGTTGAGCTGTTTGATAACCGGCCATACTTTATCCAGCGCGTGCGGATAATTCGCCGAGTTGTTAGTTTGACCCGCCAACATCAGGTAGGGTTTATCGTCTACCAGTAGCCTATGGCGACCGTTGTGAGTTTGGATGCGGGGTAAGGCTCGGTTGGCTGATACAACAACCGGCTGCGTCTCACTTGCACTGGCATTAGCACTAGATTGCGCGGTGCTATAGACACTGTGGCAACCGCTGCTAAGCAGCCCCGCCCCGGCCAGAAATAACCACTGTCGCGCTGTTTGATATATTGCTTTATTCACCTGGCTTCCTGCTATTTTATTATTTACAAAACAAAGTGTTAGTTCGGATGTGCTACCGATACCCAATAGGTGTATTAACGACATTGGGTGGCTTACAATAATGCTGTAAAAATGCATCATGCCCGGGCATAGCCTGAACCCCTGCCTGCAGCGTTGCTCGCATCTTTTCACAGGTACGCAGCAGCCGATCATGGGCAAACGTATCGGCTAAGGGGTCGTAGCGCCGCGGTATTACCCCCTGCCCCTCAAAAACCGCGACCCAGCTGCTATCGCTAAATAGCTCTTCGTCATAACGAAAAACCCTTCCCCGACTTTTGTACAGGGCGTATTTATGGGCCAGGGTATCGGGTATGGGTTGGCTGGCACAGTGCTGCCAAAATGCCCCATCCTGCCGCTGGTTAGCGTGATAATGTAAAACCAGAAAATCACGAATGCGCACAAACTCTGTCTCAGCCATCCGGTTGTATTCGTCGATATCCACCGGATCAAACGTTTTGTCGGGAAAGGCTTTCATAAGCTTGGCTAGCGCGGTTTGAATCAGGTGGATACTGGTGGACTCCAGCGGCTCCATAAAACCGGCCGCAAACCCCAGTGCCAAACAGTTTTTATTCCAGAATTTCTTGCGTTTGCCCGTGGTAAAAGATAGCCGCCGGGGCTCGCTAATTGGTTCGCCAGGTAACTGGCGCAACAAGCATGTCAAAGCCTCGTCGTCACTCATAAACTGACTACAGTACACATGGCCATTGCCCGTACGATGCTGCAACGGTATCTGCCACTGCCAGCCGGCGGGCTGGGCAATACTGCGAGTAAATGGCGGGAGCGGGTCTAAGCGGGCGGTAGTAACAGTGATAGCCCGGTCACATGGCAGTAGGCTTTGCCAGTTGTCATAACCGGTATGCAGAGCCTGCTCTATCAATACACCTTTAAAGCCGCTGCAATCGATAAAAAAATCCGCTTTCAGTAGGGCCGAATGGCGCAGGGACAGGGCTTCTATAAAACCGGTTTTTGGGTGTAGCAATACCTTGTCGACCGTGTCATCAATAACTTTCACCCCACGGGCCAGCGCATATTTTTTTAGCCACGCCGCATATAGGGTCGCATCAAAATGATACGCGTAAGAGATATTCGAAAAAACCGAGTGCCGGTCGTTGTCAGGCAACCTGAATTTGTTTGCCCGCGCAGCCAGGGTGGCCAGACTGAAATCCGCCAGGGTGGGCTGATAACCCTGTTGATGCAGCTTTCGCCAATATTGGTGAAACGCTACCGTGTCCAGGTCGGCCCCGTAGCGACCAAACGGGTGAAAATAGCTATGACCTTGTTCACGCCAATTTTCAAACTCAATGCCCAGCTTAAAGGTACCCTGTGTTTCGCGCAAAAACGTCGCTTCATCAACGCCCAACATCTGATTAAACAACCGTATCGGTGGTATGGTGGCTTCCCCCACGCCTACCGGCGCGATACCTGAGGGTTCAACAACGGTGATAGCACAGGAATGCTGTTCCAACACACGACTGAGCGCGGCTGCGGCCATCCAACCGGCCGTACCGCCGCCCACAATTACAATATGTTCCAGAAAGGTGTTATCGGCCATTTGTTGTTCCTACGTAATAAAAGCCCAGCACCTTACCCACCGCGCGGGTTGCTACCGATAGCGGTTTAACGCGTACCAAGCCGTGGGAAGGTGCCTTGTTCATTAGAACGTCATACCTACCCGCAGGCTTAAACGGCGATCGTTCAATACATAGTCTCGCGGCCGGTTTTCAAAGCCCTGATAGGACTCATTGGTTTCATCCAGCAGATTTACCGCTGCCAGGGTTACCGAAAACTGCGGATTGATGTCATAACTTACCGAAGCATCAAGTTGCCCATAGGCCCTGCTGTAAATAGGCAGGTTCCCCGTGCCATTGCCTGAGGTAGTAGTGACCCAGTCATCGCGCCAGTTATAGGCTATGCGGCCAGACACCTGATCTTTGTCGTACAGTAAAACCAGGTTGTAGCTGTGTTCAGAAAGTCCTTCCAGCGGCACGACTAACGGGTTGCCTTCAATATCGGTGGCGGTAGGACTGGGGGCTTCGCTATCGACAAAAGTATAGTTAGCCTGAATACCAAAGCCGCTAAAATTGGGGGGGAGAAAGTCGAAGAAGGTTTGTATGCCAAGTTCGAAGCCCTTAATCGTGCCGCTTTCACCATTTACCGGTGCGGTAACCTCGAAAGTCTGGGTGCCCTTGCCGGGTACGTCAAAATCGGCGTTATACACCCCGGTTTGCTCGAAGTTTTTTACTTTTTTGTAAAAGGCCGTGGCATATGCCATGTCCCCTTCATCGAAGTACCACTCCAGCGCGGTATCAAGTTGGTTCACGGTTAAAGGCTGCAAGCCGGGATTGCCGCCTTCGCCGGTACTGTCCCGGTATTCCGGCGGAGTATCGGGATTACCATCAGCATCAAGATAGTTTTCGGACAGCGTAAAGTTGGCCGCCAAGGCTTCAAAGGAGGGGCGCGACAGACCTTTAGAGGCGGCCACCCGCCAATACAGGGTGTCTGTTAACAGGAACTTGATATTAAAACTGGGTAGCACTTCGGTATAACTTTGATCGACTTCGATAGCACTTTGGCTTTGCAAGTCTGTGGCGGTGTCTGCGGCATTGCGATACGTTAGCGTTTGCGTACCCGCCGCGCCCACTTCTGTTTTTACGATTCTTACCCCCACATTACCTGAATAAAAATCGTCTTCAGGATCAGCAAAATCAAGCATGCCATAGAGGGCGTAGGTTTGTTCTTCCTGGGCATTAAGCTCGTTCCGTTCAGTAAAGCCGGGGGTGGCACCAGATAAAGGATTAAGGCCAGCCAGCGTGGCCAGGGCATTGCTATTGTTTTGCATTAATTGGGGGCTGACGACAAAATGCGGGCCAAACGCAGAGGCCGCGCTATCACCGCGCCAGAACGAGGACTGGTGCGGGTCCGGCGAATAATATTCCGGAAATTCGTTATAGGTTGCAGTAGCATCTTCGGAGCCGTCCCAAGGCGGCCCGGATATAGCCGCCCAGTCAAAGCCTGAGTCAGCAGTATTGATATCTTTGGTGGTGTAGCGCGCGCCGGTGGTAAACGTCCGAAATACCGAACCGTGATCGAAGTCCCATTGTAAATCGGCGCGGGCAGCCACTTCATCGCCATCGTTATCAGCGGACCGGGCCATCATGGCCTGATACAGGTAGTTATCCGGGTTAGTTAAAAAATCAGTACTGCCGGTAGCGGTCTCGCGGACCTGGTAAGCGGGCCGGTCGCCGCGTAAATCCATGTAAAAAGTAGAGCCGGCATTGAGACTGCCAAAACCGGTGGCATCGCGGTACTCTGTCGACGAATCTATGTATTGAATATCGGCGCTAATCCCCAGTTGACTGGATAATTGCCAATTAAAACCCAGCGAAAAATCTGAGGTTTGCGAATTGCGCGTGGCGTCACGAGTGAACGACTGAAACGGCGGGTTGTTATAAGCCCCGGTTAGCAAATTGCCCTGGGCGTCAAAACTAAACTCGCCTGGCACAGCATCCAGGGTACCGCCTTCACCCGCGCCATAAGCGAAAATACCGGTCTGGGGATCATAAAATTCGTATTCCGAGCGTAAAAACTGCGAGTATAGGGTAAGATCTGACGTTGGTGCCCATTGCATCGACATCGCCAGACCTTTGCGCTCGCGCTCCCCTACCCAGGCAGAAATGCCTCCCCCGGAGGCAACTTCCACCGCTTCACCTTCATAGCCGGGTATATCGGTACGGGTGTAGAATGGCTCAACAATTACCGCGTCTTCACGAAACTTCGCTTTATTGTAAGAGCCGTTGATTAAAAAGCCGAATTCACCGTGGTCGGTATCCCACCGGTTAGAATACAGGCCAGATAGGTTCACGCCATTTTCTTCGCTCAGGTCATAGTGAATAAGCTGCGCCGTAGCGCTAATCAGTTGCCCATCGCTATCAAAAGGTTTGCGGGTACGCAAATTGATCAGCCCGCCGATGCCGCCTTCGATTTGCTCTGCAGATGGGTTTTTGTAGACATCAATGCCGGACAGCAATTCAGACGGCACATCTTCAAAGCTTAGCGAACGTCCGCCGATGGTAGAAAAGATATCGCGTCCGTTAAGTTCGGTTCGGATCTGCGTTAAACCGCGAATGGCTACATCACTGCCCTCCCCCCGATTACGGCTAATCTGCACTCCCGAGATTCGCTGTAAGGCTTCGGCAACGTTTAAATCGGGTAATTTGCCAATATCGTCTGCGATAATCGAGTCAACAATTTCAGTTGAAAACTGCTTGCGGCTAACTGCCGTCATCAGGCTCTGCCGTAGGCCCGAGACCTCGATAATTTCCACATCATCGGCCTGTTCCTCTACTTCAGTAGACTGTTGAGCAAAGGCATAGCCATTACTTCCTAAGGCAGCAACAATAGCCATCGTCAGGCAGGAACGCCGCCGTCTGAGGCCGTTCTTGCTCAGCGCATTTATAGAACGTTTCATTGTATTTCCTTTTTCGTTGTTGTGATGGCCGACGCAGCAGTGTGAGTCGACGGATAAAACAATGAACTGATGCTTCCGTGTTGGCGCTTTATCAGGTACTGCTGCCCTGCTTTCGCCTGGAATGTCAGCACGTTGCCATCAAGCGAAACTGGCAACACTGCACCGCTTTGCGCATTGGTTACGGCTATATGGCTAATCGCGGGAGTATCAGAAAATCGAACCTTTAAAAGCTGGCCTGTTGGCGGATAGACGGCGGGGGTATCCGGCATGGTCAACCTGGCTTGCGTTAGCTCACCATGTTGCCACTGTATCGATACAGTGATGTTGCCACGCGCTTTTAAGCCTGTGACCTGGCCGCCAGGCCAGCTATCAGGTAACGCGGGCAATAGCGCAATATCATTGTTATGACTTTGCAGTAGCATTTCCGCCATACCGGCGGTGGCGCCAAAGTTACCGTCTATCTGAAACGGGGGATGGTTATCCCAAAGGTTACTAAGCGTGCTATGGATAAGTTGTTCAGTTAACAATTTGTGCGCCCGATTGCCGTCCTGTAAGCGGGCCCAAAAGTTAATCTTCCAGGCTTTGCTCCAGCCAGTGCCACCGTCGCCCCGGGCATTCAGCGTAGTGGCTGCCGCAGAACTAAGCGCGGGCGTGGTGTCAGGGCTGATTTGATTGCCCGGATGTAATGCATATAACTGTGACACATGTCGATGCTGCGACGCGGGATCGTCGCGATCTTGCCGCCATTCCTGTAATTGCCCCCAATGGCCAATTCGTAAACCCGGCTCTAGTTTATTCAGCGCCTGCTGTAAACGTTGAGTAAAATCCTTTTTGTTCAACGTTTTTGCCAGCTGTAGCGTATTGCGTAGCAGGTCAGTGACAATTTGCTGCGACATCGCCGCCCCTACTACAAAATTACCGTGTTCTGGTGAGTAAGAAGGCACCACCACCAAGGTGTTAGTGTCGGGGTCGTTAACCAGTGTCTGTAACCATAGCTCGCTGGCCTCTCGCATTATCGGCCAGGCGCGCTGAACCAGAAAATCATGGTCCTGGGTAAACAGGTAATGTTCGTAATAATGCCGGGCTATCCAGGCACCTGCTTCAGGCTGCCAAAAAGCGGTGGGCCAGGCGATGGTGCCGGTAAAGCCCCATACATTAGAATTTAAAAACAACGTCCAGCCGTCAGCTCCTAACAAGCTGCTGGCCGCTATACGGCCTGGCTTGACCAGACTGTCTACATAATCGAACAACGGTAGCTGGGTTTGTGCCAGGTTAGTGACATTTGCCAGCCAGTAATTCATTTGTAAATTGATATTAAAGTGATAGTCCGCATTCCACGGCGCCACCTGGTGAATGTTCCACACCCCCTGTAAATTAGCGGGTAGACTTCCCGGGCGAGAAGAAGCAATAAGTAAATAACGCCCGTACTGAAAATACAGGGCTTCGAGATAACGCTGAGCACTAGCACTGGCCTTGCCCTGCTGATAGCGCTGTAATAATTGATTGGTGGGTAGTGCACTATGCGCATCATCGAGGGTCAGCGCCATCCTTTCAAATAGCGGTTGATAATCGTCGAGGTGGCGCTGTTGTAAGGTAGTAATAGGCGTCGATTTAATCGCAGCCATTACTTTATTCAGACGGCTTATCGCCGCTTCCCCGCGATAATCGGGGTATTGGTTTTTGTAGTTGGTAGCAGCACTAATCTTAAGGGTTACCGCATCGGCATGTTCAATCTGTAGCTGCGATTTAGCAGAAACTGCATTGCTAGCAGCCGGGCGGTTATCGTCGTTCCCGGCATGCGCTTTATTTACCCCAAGCGGGGTAGCTAATGCACCACCTTGAATATCGGCCTGTATATGTAACGCGTACTCCAGCTGATTGTCATTCAACGTACCGCTAACCTGTAAAATGTTATCGGTTACATTTTTATGCGCAGAACGGTTGTCAGGTATGGCTGTCTCAATGGTAACTGATATGCTTGCCGGCTGATTAGCAGTAAGTCGAATAACCACGGCGTCGTCGGGATAACTCACAAAATAATCACGCTGATAATCAACGCCTTGATACTGATATGTAACGCTTGCTGTAGCGGTAGCTAAATCAAGTGTACGCTGGTAATCGGTAACCTGCTGATGGGGAAAAGACAGTAGCAAATCGCCGAGGCTTTGAAAGCTGCCATAGCCGGAAACCGCATGTCCCAGTTTTTGCGCCACATACTCTGGGCTGAGCTCGCCTTCCTGCAAAAGCCGTTGTTGCACCAGCTCCAGCTGCTCAAGATAGGCCGCTGGCTTGGCCGGTAAGCCTCTGCTATAGCCTTCAGCGCTCCCTGGCCCACCGGTCCAGAGTGACTTTTCGGTTAAATTAATTCGGTCCTGTGTTACCCCACCTAACACTGCTGCGCCTAAGCGGCCATTGCCCAGCGGTAATGCCTGCTTCTCCCAATCAGTACCTGCGCTGCTATACCATAGGGTATCGGCCTGTGCCGAGACCCCTGCGCACAGCCCACACTGCACGGTTAGCAACGCCCGTAGCATGGTCGCGCCTGTGGGCAATGTAAGCCTGGCAATGGCTGAAGAAAGACAAACAGGTAATGTCATGGTCACCGTCTTGTAAATTTAGTGTTAACGTTTTCCTTGGAGAATACGAGTACCTAACCGCCAAAAATATTGCGATTTTTTATATAAGGGTTTACGAAAATGCCTTTATTCATTCGTTTTTATGACGTTTACAGCCGGCTAAATCTTTCTGCCAGCATAGGTATGCCTTACCTGCCCTGCGCTGGGTAAACCTTTACCGCTGTATAATAAAATAAGAATTTATGGGGTGGGCTGTCAGTTGCGCCAGCCAACTGGCTCTAGCTAACGGGGTTGATGTGGGCCGCAAAAGCGACGTATTGGTAAGCGGCATTCACTTTACGTTTATTCATCGTTCAGCTAACTATCCGGGTGAGTATTAGTTAATGGCAGTAGCGAGATATAAAAAGCGACGTACGCTTCTACATCAGTGATAGCGCTTATCCCTTCTTTTCTCATGCGGAACCGGGCCGACTTAGGCCGCATTGAGGCACGGTGCTTTGACCAGAATGGGTCAGCGATATGCGATGGTTTGTCGCATTTAACACAGCGACGCATATCGCCAAGCTAGCCAGCCCCGTCTCGCTCGACCAAGGCCGCGCTTAACCAGGACAATAGAGCTGACCTTTGGCATACGATCTACTTCTGGATCGCTCTCCCCGTGCGCTACCTCTTGGCAGTGATCAACGGCCACAGGGCGTGCTGAGATAGGAGATTTACCTGCCGGGCCGTTATAACAGCGCCATGCTTTGTAGCGCATACCGCAATATGTGGAGGATTACTTTTAGCCTTAGCCTCAATAGTTTATAAGCGCACAACGCATAGAACTTTCATCCTCAACGAGCGGTTTTACTTCATAGTATTTACCTATTGAAAGACAATAGTGGAGTAACGAAAGAAGTAACGAGAGAATTAACGAGAGATGACATCACCAAGCTAACCATAGCTCACCGCTTGAATGTTGGAACGAGTTATGGCTTCTCTATGAATTCTCAATATACAACATTGAATCATTGTCAGTCGTTGCATGTAGTTTAGCGGTTTAGCTCCCTGCCCCGTCTTGGGAGAAGATCCGGCCCCCACAAGCTTAGTAATACCAGGCAAACCAAACTAATGTTCAATATATCGCTGCCGGCGCGGCTGCGTAAGATGGGGGGATTGCTCCGTTAACCTACTAAAGCATTCTGGACATCGTATAATATATTGGTTCCCGTGGAGTAATTAAGAGCCCGCCGGGTTGTTGCCCCGCTGACAACTTCACATTCTGCTGGCGCTAAAAGATATAAGCTGCGGTTTATATTGAACTTTTTCCGAACCTAACCCGCTGCGCATACCTTGCTCAGGCCTTTTCTTTCATAGCTAATTGTACAAAAACTAACCCCATGATTTTTCTAAGACTTTTTCTCACAATCGCTTGACCCCGGCGGCATTCGCGATTAAGATGCCCCCCATCAAATAGCGCACGGCCAGATTACTCAGGTAGCTTTGGATTGCATTTTCGCTGTTTGTTGTGTGGAGTGGTACCCAAGCGGTCAACGGGAGCAGACTGTAAATCTGCCGGCTCAGCCTTCGCAGGTTCGAATCCTGCCCGCTCCACCAATTTCTTCTTTTTCCCCTTGCGTTCTTCTATGTATTCTTATTGCTAAATACTCTTATTGCTAAATATTCTTATTGCTAATTTTTGTTCACTATAATGCCTTGATGAATACCTGCATCGCAAAATGGTGGGCTGAAGCTATTGCCTATTACGTTTAATAGTACCTGCCCACTGGCGCTATTCCTATGCGCGCTCATCTTTGGATGAACCCATAACCACATGGGTAGTGATGGTTCTGACCTGCGCTATAGCCCCCAATATATCGGCGTGAAATTGTTTATAAGCTTGTATATCGCTGGTTTCTACACGCAACAAGTATTCAAAAGCCCCCGTTATATTGTGGCATTCGCGGACTTGTTCACTTTGGCTAACAGCTTTTTCAAATGCCCGCTGTGACGCCGTAGAGTGCTCGCCCAACCCCACGCTCACATAGGCTACAAAACCTCTGCCCAGGCTGGTCTGATTCACCACCGCCCGGTAACCGGTAATCACGCCCTGGCGCTCCATTTCCTGTACCCTACGTAAGCAGGCTGATGCAGATAAACCGACCTGCTCGGCTAGTTCCGTATTGGCAATCCGCCCATCCGCCTGCAGCACCTGCAATATTTGTTGGTTATATCGGTCATTCTTCATCATTAATTGCGTAAAGAGTAAAATTAGTTAGTTACTTTGCACAATATCACCACAAAATACGAGTTAAAATTGCTACCTAATTAATAACGAACAACTCTCATGATTCCTGAATTATTGTATTCATTAATGCTTTTTGCTCTGGTTTCTTCTATTACCCCAGGGCCAAACAACCTGATGCTAATGAGCTCGGGGGTCAATTTCGGCATTCGTGCCTCCCTTCCGCATATGTTTGGGGTGGCTATCGGTTTTACAGTAATGATTGCTGCCGTTGGGCTGGGCGCTCTACAGCTGTTTAAAATCTGGCCTGCCACGTTTGATATTCTGCGTATTATCTGCGCTATTTATCTGATGTACCTTGCTTACAAAATTGCCAGTTCCTCTGCGCCCGTTAAGCGCAGCGACAGCGCTCATAAACCTTTGACATTTTTACAGGCTGCCCTGTTCCAATGGGTAAACCCCAAAGCCTGGGCGATGGCCGTCACCGCCACCAGTGTTTATGCTGCAGATAGCAGCCTTACCAGTATTTTGGCCGTGTCGTTAGTGTTTGGGGTGATTAACCTACCTTGTATCAGCGTATGGGTGGGAATGGGTCATCACCTGGCCGGGTTCTTAAATGAGCAGAAGCGGCTGCGCTACTTCAATATCCTGATGGCAGTACTTCTGGTCGGATCGGTGCTGCCAGCGCTGATTCGCGGTACATAGCAAAGCGGCGGCTATAGCTGATAACGAACATGTAGACTAAGCCCTTCAGAACCAGGGTTTGTTTCACCCAGCCCGCCGTTGGAAATATGACCTACTTCAAGTGCCAGCGCCCATCGAGTGTTAAGTTGATAACCCGCATTGAGTGCAGAGTAGAATTCAATGTTGTCGCCGAGTGCTTCGGGCGAATCGACAAGCCCGGCGTGAAATGACACCGATAAACTAAACGCGGCATAGCGATATACCTGTTTGTGCACGCCCAGCGAATAATAATGCTGCCCCTCATCGGCATAAATAACCAAAAAGCCGGGCTGGATATCATAAAACCGGCTAAGTGGCCGGTGTAGGTAAGCCAGGTGAACTGCACTTCGGTCAGCATCGTCTAGTGCATTCCACAAGGCTGCGCCCAGACTTATTTCACCTAGCCTGTTGTCCGTCCCCTTAGGGGCAGAAGAATCGGTATTGCTCACGCTCAGTTGACTGGCCTGAACCATTGCAGCAGTACAGGGTAAGGCGGTGGAAGTGGCTAGCAGGCTTAAAACCTGAAAAGAGCGGATAAAGGTTGGCATAAGATTGTTCCTAGCATCAAAAGGCTAACTAAAATGAAATGGGAAATCGCGGCGCATCATATACTCGGACCCTGCGCGTCATGCAATTGCTCCCCCCGGGGCGATTGAACAGGTGTAAAAGTGCGTTAAATCGCATATTCTTAGTCAAACGTGGTTGCCAACATTTCTTGCATAAGCGCTTTGGACAATAGCATGCTGTTTAAGGCACCCACGGTACAGGTACGCTATAGCGCTTTTTTTCGATTGACTCGCAGTAGGAACACATCGCCATGACAGGCTATTTTTTACAGGCATTTATTTATCTGGCAGCGGCAGTTATAGCGGTGCCGGTGGCCAAACGGTGTGGCCTTGGGTCGGTGCTGGGTTATTTACTTGCGGGGGTGGCTATTGGCCCGGTTTTGGGTTTGGTAGGCTCTGAGACCGTCGCTATACAGCATTTTGCTGAGTTCGGTGTAGTCATGATGTTGTTTTTGGTCGGGCTGGAGCTGGACCCACGCGCCTTGTGGGCGATGAAAAGTAAGCTTATCGGCCTGGGTGGACTTCAAATCGGTCTGACCACAGCTATTGTTATGGGTATTGCTATGGCGTTAGGCCAGATATGGAGTATCGCGCTTACAATCGGCCTGATTTTCGCGCTTTCTTCTACGGCCATTGTGTTACAAACGCTTCAGGAAAAAGGCCTGCAGAAAACCGAAGGTGGCAAGAGTGCATTTTCGGTTTTATTGTTTCAGGATATCGCCGTGATTCCCATGCTGGCATTTATTCCGTTGTTAGCATTGCCCGCGCTGGTGTCGGCTACAGATTCTCCCGCCACGGCTGGACATACCGACCACTACAGCCTGGTCGCTGGCCTTCCTGGTTGGGGTCATGCGCTGGTAGTCATTGGCGCTGTGGCCGCGGTTATTGTCGCCGGCCATTACCTTAGCCGCCCTCTGTTTCGTTTTGTGGCTTCCAGTGGTTTGAAAGAAATTTTTACGGCTACCGCACTGATGCTGGTTATCGGCATAGCAGCCTTAATGAGCCTCATCGGGCTCTCTCCTGCGTTGGGTACTTTTTTAGCCGGTGTAGTACTGGCCAACAGTGAATTCAGACATGAACTGGAGTCCAATGTCGATCCCTTCAAAGGCTTACTGCTGGGCCTGTTCTTTATTACCGTGGGCGCCGGGATAAACGTGCAGTTATTGCTGGACAATAGCGGGTTGGTGGTGGCGCTTACGGGTTGCGTTATGCTGGTAAAGGCAGTAGTGCTGTATCTGATAGGCTGGGTGTTCAACGTGCGTGGCAGCGACCGCTGGTTGCTCACCCTGAGCCTTGCCCAAGCCGGTGAATTCGGGTTTGTTTTGCTCAGCTATGCGGTGACCAATCAGGTACTGCCGGAAGGAATAGCACAGATATTAGCGCTGGTTGTGGCGCTATCAATGTTTTTAACACCCGCCTTATTTATCCTTTTTGACCGTCTGATATTGCCCCGCTTTACCCGGCAAACCAATCAGCAACAGCCCGACACAATCGATGAAACTGGCACAGTTATTATCGCCGGCATTGGCCGTGTAGGGCAGATAATTAACCGCTTACTTATGGCAAATGGCATAAAAACCGTGGTGCTGGATGTACGTGCAGAACAAATTGAAACTATGCGCCGCATCAATACTAAAGCTTTTTTTGGCGATGCTTCCAGACCTGACATCCTGCACACAGCAGGTATCGAGCAAGCAGCGTTACTGGTAGTAGCAATTGATAATCGGCAAACCAGCCTGGATATGGTGAAATACGCCAAACATGCCTTTCCCCAGATAAAGGTCATGGCACGGGCTTTTGACCGCGGTCATGGCTATCGGCTGCGCCATGCCGGCGCCGATGCCACCATTTCAGAAACTTATCACTCGGCCCTTGAGCTGGGTGCCCAGGCGCTCCGTTGCGCAGGGTTTGATGCAAAGACAGTAGAGCGACAAAAAAACGCCTATATGCAAATAGAAGAGCAACAATCCAATGCCTTATATCAGGCATGGGTAGATGGCCGCGCGGATGGGCGCACAGATAATAACTACCTAAAGTTGTTCATGCAGTTGGAAGGGTTGATTGACCAAGCACTAAAAGAACAGGGTACCGCGCCGCCAGTCAATGCTATTCCAGCCAGTACACAGACCACATCAATGGCGGCACAAGCGAAGTCCAGCATGACTTCATCCGCGCCGCCTTCACCCTAATACTACCTGACGGGAGCCGCCGCAGCGAAGCTGTCGCTAACGCCAACATGGGTCCATTAGTGCAATAAAAAACCCGGCTAAGACTACCGCCTTAACTGGGTTTTTTAACACATCGATGGTAGTCAGCCTGGGGCGCTTTCAATGGCCTGAGGCTGACAGTTAGCGGCTAGGCTTTTAACTGCTCTTTTAACTGTGCTGCTCGCATAGGCAGGTCACGTAAACGCACCCCTACAGCCTGATAAATAGCATTGCTGATAGCCGGGGCCACGCCGACTACGCCAGGCTCAC
Source organism: Alteromonas indica (assembly GCA_003056425.1). Taxonomy (GTDB): domain Bacteria; phylum Pseudomonadota; class Gammaproteobacteria; order Enterobacterales; family Alteromonadaceae; genus Alteromonas; species Alteromonas indica. The sequence continues at coordinate 20,753 of PYVY01000007.1, read as the reverse complement.
CTAACCCCACCGGGAACTCGTTACTTTGGACAAACTCGATGTCCATATCGGGTACCTGATTCATTCTCAGTGGCGTGTATGCATTAAGATTGTTGGCTTTTACGCGCCCGTTTTCAAAAGCATTTCCTTCATGCAGCGCCAGGCTGGTTCCCCACAATAATGAGCCTTCAAGCTGGGCCAAGCCCCCGTCGGGATGAACAACGATACCGGCATCAACCACCGCAGTAAGTTTTTTCAGCGTGATATCTCCGGTTTGCCGATTAACATGAACGTGGGCCGCGGTAGCAATCCAGCAAGGCATAGTGCGCTCCTGCCCGGCGGTAACCGAAAAGCCCAGCCCTTCGTCTTTGCCTAGTGGAGTATTTTTAACTTTTGCCTGTAGCTGTTCAAGAACCTTACGCAACCGATTGGCGCCGCCCACGCTTTCAGGCGCTGAGCCGCCCTGCTTTCCTTTACCATCCAGCATGGATAGTCGGAAAGCCACAGGGTCTTGCCCCGCCTGATGTGCAATTTCATCGATAAACGATTCCAAGCCAAACAGAATCCACCCCTGGCCGACTGATCGCAACCAGCCGGGAGTGAAAGTGTCATGCGCCAAATCATTGTTCACTGCGGTGGCCCGGTGATTCGCCATGGTGTACCAGTGGTCAGCCCCAGAGGCAGAAAACGGGTCTATTTTTCCCTTACCGTCTACAGCATCTGCCAAAAAGCCAGAGGCCATGGCCTTGGTGGGCCAGCCTGCCGCAAAGGTGTGTTCCATGCCGGTAAAATCGCCCTGCTGATTAAAGGAGGCGCGAAACACCGAGGTCGAAGCAGAACGTGGTTGATCAAAATAACTATCATCAGGGCGCGTGAAAACCAATTTAACCGGCTTACCCGCTGCCTTCGCAGTCAACACGGCCGGTATACTGTAATCGCCATATAAGCGACGGCCAAACCCGCCCCCCAGGTAATACTGATGTAACGTGACCTTATCTTCTGTTACCTGAGCCGCTTCGGCCACCCGTGGCAGGGTTAACGACTGCCATTGGTTGCCGGTGTGGACATGCCATTGACCCTCTTGTTCATAGGCCACGGCATTCACCGGCTCCAGGTGAAAATGGCTGGCTGTGGCAGTGGTGTATACTGCCTCAATGGTATTGGCCGCCTGCTCACGGGCCTGGCTCATATCGCCCTGCTCAACAAACAATGCACCATTGGCAGGATCCATCGCCAGTGCTTTGCCGCGGGCCTGAATGTCCGCTTCGCTAACCTCGGCGGTTTTACCCTTTTGATACGCGATAGTCAGCGCGTCAGCCGCTTTAACGGCACTGTAGTAATTGTTTGCGGTAACTACCACCCAGCCCTGACAGGTATCGGTGGGATCGTCCAGAACATAGTGGCCCAGATAGCCGCTTACTTTTTTTGCTTCTGTATCATCAACCGAGGTAACTTTACTGCCAAAAGTAGTAGGCGGCATAACAGGACGCGCGTAAATCATGCCGTCAACTTCCACATCAATACCGAATGTCGCGCTACCATTGGTTTTTGCTGGAATATCTAGTGCGCGGGTATCTTTACCTACTAATTTCAGTTTGTCAGCAGGCTTTATTGGCATCTGGCCAAGCTCATCGGTAGTAAACGTCCGGTCCACATCACCGTTAGTCACAATATCGCCAAAACTGATTTTTTTGCTTCCACTGACCACCAAGCCGTCTTTGGCTTCGCACGTATCAGGCGACACTCCAAGGAGTTTGGCTGCGGCGTCAATTAAGACGGTACGTCCTGCTGCACCCGCTTGTGATAATGGCTTATACGACTGGAACACCGACCACGAACCGCCCGTCACCATGTATCCCCATTTAGGATCGGTATCGACGTGGCGGATACTGACCTTAGCCCAATCGCAGCCTAACTCGTCGGCCACAATCCGCGCCAGCGCGGTGCCCACATGCTGGCCCATTTCGGCCCGGGCAATATTTACCAGCACTTCACCACTGCCATTCATTTCAAACCATACGGTAGGTGAAAAGGCTTTTTCCGTTAATGCTACTTTAGCGGTTTGTACACTGGCCAGGGCGGCTGGGGCAAATGCCATCAGTAACGAGGCATTGACGGTTCCTACCATGAAACCGCGCCGGCTTAGATCTATCGTGTCTTTTTTACTTTTTTGCAGGCTCATGATCAGGCTTCCTTATCTGCCGTTTCGGGAGTGTAAGTCTGAACAGCATTTTGGTTGTCCTGCGCGGCGCGTTTCACCGCCTTTTTAATCCGCACATAAGCCATGCAGCGACACAGATTACCGCTCATATGATTGACAATATCTTCATCGCTCGGGTTCGGATTATCCGCCAGCAAGGTAGCCGCCTGCATTATTTGTCCGGATTGACAATACCCACACTGAGGTACCTGTTCTTCAATCCAGGCTGCTTGCAAAGGATGCGTATTGTTAAGCCCCTCAATGGTGGTAATGGATTTGTCGGCCGCCAACGAGACCGGAAACGAGCAGGAACGTACCGCGCCACCATCCACGTGAACAGTACATGCGCCGCACATTGCTATGCCACAGCCAAATTTGGTGCCCTTAAGGTTAAATTCGTCCCGAATAACCCATAGCAAAGGCGTATCGGCCGTAACATCCGTGCGCACGGTTTTGCCGTTTAATGTAAATTCAATCATCGTGTTGGTACCTTTGTGTGAATAACGGTCTGGCGTGTTGTTACTGTTGGCTGCCCAGGCAGCCATTGTGTTGCGCTATATCCTGGGTAAATTGTGGTGTTTATATAGCTACAGGCCAGGGTAATACCCGCTGTGGTAATAGGTTATCTTGCCAGTATAGCGCAGGGCTCGTCACTTTCCGCCTGGCTGTAATCGTTCAATTGTACTTGCGGGTGTTGTAATATGCACTTGCCAATTGGCTGGGTTAGCCGCAAAGATTAGCAAGAACCTATATTCCGCTTATTATTCGTACAAGTTGAAGCTATTCAGGTATTTTTGTAGCTTGAGCGCTGCGCAAGATTGTTAGCCCGACAGTAACTACGAATTTGGTTGTATTTTGATTACTGGTTTAAACTATTTTATGCAGAAAAGCTTATCTTTTTTTGCATACCCCATGGCAACCTGATTATTATTGCATTTATCACAAATCTCTTTTGCTTTTTTCGCTGTTAATAAGTGAAATGATTATGCGTACACTCCGCTGTACTGAATTAAGACGGAGTTGTGTAATGAGCACATTGTTTACCCCTATAAAATTAGCCGGCATCCCCCTTAAAAACCGTATTGTTATGCCCCCAATGACCCGCTCCCGGGCTACCCAGCCCGGCGATGAAGCCAATTCCCTGATGGCTGAATATTACACCCAGCGCGCCTCTGCCGGACTTGTTATTAGCGAGGGTACGCAGGTGAGTGCGTTGGCGAAGGGTTATGCCTGGACCCCCGGCATTTATACTGCCGGCCAAATTGAGGGTTGGCGCATCGTTACAGCTGCTGTGCATAAGGCAGGCGGCACTATGTTTGCCCAGTTATGGCATGTGGGGCGGGTTTCTCACCCGGCTAATACTGACGGCCAGCAACCTGTGGCACCTTCAGCTATACAGGCTGAGGGCGTAAAAGTGTTTGTTGACTCACAAGGTGAACCCGGCTTTGTGCAGGCCGCCTTACCGCGACAAATGAACCAGCAAGATATTGATGAAGCTATCGACAGCTTTCGACAGGCTGCGCTTAATGCGCGTGAGGCTGGCTTTGACGGGATTGAACTGCATGCCGCCAATGGTTACTTAATCAACCAGTTTATGGACTCTCAAAGTAATCAGCGTACCGATCATTACGGCCATAGTGTGGAAAACCGATTGCGCTTTTTGCGGCAGATTGTGGAAGCCGTTGCCCAGGCTATCGGTGCTGAGCGCATTGGCGTACGTTTGGCACCATTGACCACCTTAAATGGTACAGTAGACGATAACCCTGAAGATACCTACGTAAAAGCAGCCGCCATGCTTAACCAGTTACACGTTGGTTACCTGCATATTGCCGAAGCCGACTGGGACGATGCTCCACAGATGCCCGTTACCTTCAAACAGGCTATTCGTGAGGTCTTTGACGGAGTACTGATTTATGCTGGCAAATACGATAAGGCCCGCGCGCAGCAGGCCATTGACGAAGGTTGGGCCGATATGATTGGGTTTGGTCGGCCTTTTGTAGCCAATCCAGATTTACCCGCGCGCTTAAAGGCCGATATACCGTTAGCGCAACATCAGCCGGACACGTTGTTTGGCGGGGGCGCAGCGGGGTACACAGATTACCCCGGCGTGGTGTAGCCAGCGCATTGCCCGTTGTTTACGCATCCTCGTTAAGCACCCAAGGGGCTGCGCCGTTTACCGGATTAAACGTTGCACGGCGCAGGTTATAACGTACGTAGCTTATCCGGCTGTCAGCAAGATGTTCATTACCCGGCGTAGTGGTTCTGCAGCGCCCCATAACAGCTGATCGCCCACGGTAAAGGCAGAAATATATTCGGGCCCCATGGACAACTTGCGGATGCGCCCCACCGGAATACTCAACGTTCCGGTAACCTGTGCTGGGGTAAGCTGCTGCATGGTGGCTTCGCGATCATTAGGAACCACTTTCACCCATTCATTATGATCAGCCACAATACGTTCAATTTCTGCCACTGGTAGATCTTTCTTAAGCTTGATGGTTAGCGCCTGACTGTGACAACGCATTGCCCCTACCCTTACGCAAATCCCATCGATAGGAATCGGCGCGGTAGTCGTGCCCATAATTTTGTTGGCTTCTGCTTGCGCTTTGTATTCTTCGCGGCTTTGTCCAGACGGTAGCTGACTGTCAATGTAGGGAATCAGGCTGCCGGCTAACGGCACGCCAAACTCATCGCAAGGGTAATCACTGCTGCGAATAAAATCGGCCACCTGGCGGTCGATATCTAAAATAGCGGATGCCGGATCGTTAAGCTTGTCAGCAACCTGTTGATGTACAGCGCCCATTTGGTTTATCAGTTCCCGCATATGCTTGGCCCCTGAGCCCGAGGCTGCCTGATAGGTCATCGGTGAGACCCAGTCAATCAAATCCTGCTCAAAAAGGCCGCCCAGGGCCAGCAACATTAATGATACTGTACAATTTCCTCCAACAAAGGTTTTCACCCCGCCGGCGATACCTTTATCAATTTCTGCACGGTTAACCGGGTCTAGTACGATAACCGCATCATCAGCCATCCGCAGCGCTGATGCTGCATCTATCCAATAGCCTTGCCAGCCACTGTCGCGCAATTGGGGATAAACCGCTTTGGTATAATCGCCGCCCTGGCAGGTAATAATCATATCCTGCTGGCTTAAGGCGGCAATGTCATAGGCATCTTCAAGTACGCCAGCTGGCTTGTTCGCCACCTCGGGCGCAGGCTGGCCCGTTTGTGAGGTAGTAAAAAAAGTTGGCGCTATTGCAGCGAAATCATTTTCCTGCTGCATTCGGTCCATTAGCACAGACCCCACCATACCGCGCCATCCAACAAGACCTACTTTTTTCTGTGACATAATAAAACCTAATTGTTCCTGAATATTTCAAATTTTCCCGACAACCGCTTAAGCCTGCGGGCCGGGCGACGTGGTCGTCTGTCGATTTATTTTTATTATGAGGGGCCTGAGTCTATAAATAATTAGCCGGGATAGCTAGCCTAATTTCAGCATTTCGATGCTTCTTATTTTGCTTGCAATATCTATAACATCATTGCAACATCAAACGGTTAATCTAGGAAGGCTGCCATTACGAAAATATGAATATTTATCCCCCGTAAGGGGTGTACAGCAACGTTCGTTATATATCATTCGGTGTTAAAAAAGGAGAATATCGCCATGCGTTTATTTTTACCACTTTACGGCTCAGCGTTGTTATTGATGAGTGCTGGTCTTAGCGCCGCACAACCTGACAGCCAAATTATGCCGCAAGCGGAAGCCTTTATTGAAAAAGGTGAAGGATGGGTATTTCGCCGCTATTTCAACCATGACACCCCTTCAACGCGCCAGGTTATTACCGGATCGGCTACCATTATGCCAGGAGCGGAAATTCATCCGCCCCATGAACATGCTGAAGAAGAGTATCTTATGGTAACCAAAGGTACGGGAACCTGGACCGTGAACGGCAAAGACATGGCGGCAGATACCGGTGATTTACTTTATGCCGCACCGTGGGAGCCACATGGCATCCGTAATACAGGTGACACGCCATTAGAGTTCGTGGTTTTCAAATACCATGGCAAAGGAGTACCGGTACCTGAAAAACCCGCTGGTTCTATGTAGCCCTGCCGCTGGCTCTAAGTCGTCTTTAATAAGGCGGCCTGGCCCATCTTACACAGGTGCGGCGGGTAGTTAACCCCGCTACGTTAACTCTATCCTGGATGACGCGCGACGGGCGACTTTAACCTTTCGTATTCTGCACAAACAACAAACCGGCCTCGAGGGGCCGGTTTGTTAGTTTACGACCCCCTGGGCGGGGGCTTGGCCTGTGGCAGGCTACTATCACTTATATACTGATCCAATACGGCGACGTGCGCAGGATTCAAGCGAAGGCCTTGTTTGGTCCTGCGCCATAGAATATCTTCACTGCTACAGGCCCATTCATCAGCTATCAGGTAATCGACCTCTGCCTTAAATAAATGCGCACCGAAGTCGTATCCCATCTCCTTAATATCGGTTTTACCATTTAAGAAGCGCTCGCATAACCTGCCGTATTGACGGGCATAGCGCTTAGCCAGTGACCGGGGAAGCCAGCCATAGTTTGCTAGGAGTTGCTCAACATAATCACTTTGGTTGCTGAAATCACCGCCTGGTAACGGCGCTTGTTTAGTCCAGGGCGCGGCCTTAATATTGAGTACTTCGGTAAGCTTATCTACCGCATGCTCGGCAAGCTTGCGGTAGGTGGTAATTTTCCCGCCAAAGATATTCAAAAGTACCGGCTGGTCTGCTCCGCCCCTAACCTCGACTTTATAGTCCCGTGTAAGCTCCTGGGCCGAGGCATTTTTCTCTTCCAGTAACGGTCGTACGCCGCTGTAACTATGTACAATGTCTGCGCGGCTGATTTTGGTTTTGAAATAATCATTTACGATAGTAATAAGGTAGTCAGTCTCTTCACTGGAAATCGCAGCCTGGCGTGGGTCACCGGTATAATTTTCATCGGTTGTACCCACCAGTGAAAAGTCATTTTCGTAAGGAATAACAAATACGATACGGCCATCCTTGTTTTGCAAAATGTACGCTTCAGCACTGTCATACAACTTGGGCACAATGAAATGGCTACCCTTCACCATACGCATAGCATTCGGGTTGTCGGTATCGGCCATACGGTCGAGCAATGAAATCGCCCACGGCCCGGCTGCATTAACGATAGCGCGGGCTTTAACGGTAAACGTTTTACCTTCAGGCCCTTTTAAAGTGACAAGCCAGTGATTAGCCTGTTTCCGGGCTCCCAGGCATTCTGTGCGTACCCGAATATCAGCCCCCTTCTGCTGGGCGGCCATCGCATTTAATACCACCAGCCGCGCATCATCTACCCAACCGTCTGAATACTCAAAACAGGTGGTGATGTTGTCAATCAGGGGGCTATCGGATTGCGTCTTAAGTTTGCGCGAACCGGGCAGTACATTGCGCTTTGCTAATGAATCGTATAAAAACAAACCGATTCTGATCATCCATGCCGGGCGTAAGTGTTTTTGATGCGGTAACCGAAAGCGCAGAGGCCACATGATATGCGGGGCCTTACGAAGCAGTACTTCGCGCTCAGCCAGCGCCTCTTTCACTAAACGAAACTCATAGTGCTCAAGATAACGTAACCCACCATGAATTAACTTACTGCTGGAAGATGACGTGGCGCCTGCCAGATCCGCTTTTTCGCAAAGCATCACCTTTAAGCCGCGACCAGCGCTATCCAGCGCGACGCCGACGCCGTTTACACCACCGCCTATCACCAACACATCCGTTTGGATCTGGGCTTGTTCCTCTACCGACATTTGTGACTCCCGCTAAAGCTACCATTCGTTTACTATTTCAACGCTAATAATGCGCCAAGTCAACATAAAACGAACACATACGAACATATTCGAACCTTGCCATTCTATATAAGTGCATTAATCTGCCTGGATAAAGTGTATATTATTTTCAGCAATTATTTTTTTTATTGATGGCGGTGGTGGTTGGTCACATACCAGATAATCAAGTTGCGCAATGTTGCCCTGCTCGACCATCGCCCGGCGTTCAAATTTACTGTAGTCGGCGGCCAGAATAGTTGTTTGGGTATTTTGGATGATTGCCTGGGAGACTTTCACTTCCCGGAAGTCAAAATCAAGCAAGGCGCCATCTGCCGATATTCCACTTATCCCAATGATGCCGTAGTCCATTCTAAACTGGCTAATAAAATCGCAGGTTGCTTCGCCGATAATGCCACCGTCGCGAAACCGGACCTCACCAGCGGCAATTATGACTGAAAAATCTTCTTTCGCGCTGAGCAGCGTAGCGACATGAATATTATTCGTGACCACATGCAAATTTTTATGGTTAAGCAAATGTTTAGCGATAAGCTCGGTGGTCGTGCCAATATTGATAAACAGCGAAGCGCCATCGGGAATCATTTGTGCCACGGCGCTGGCGATACGCTCTTTTACTTCACTATTTATTGCTTTACGTTCCTGATAAGGCGTATTTTCCCAGCTACGATTAAGCCCTGCTCCGCCGTGATACCGGCTTATCACACCCGATTGCGCCAATTGATTGAGATCCCGGCGGATGGTTTGAGGGGTAACATCACAGGTTGCAACAAGATCATCAATAGACATAAAGCCGTGCTGCTTGAGTAGGTTTAAAATAATGTCGTGGCGTTTGGTTTGATTCATGATGACTCCTGCAAAATCGAACGGGTAGTATACGATTTTTAATTCGCCGAGCCTACGATAAACCTGCGCAGGAATGTTCGTTTTCGAAAATAACCATTGTTAAATGGTTGTGAATATTGCAAACTCTAAACAAATTGCGTTTAGGAGAATGAGCTTGACTCAATATATTCTGGCGATCGATCAGGGAACCACCAGTTCCCGCAGTATTATATTTGCCGATGACGGCCGTATTGTGGCGATGGCGCAACGGGAGTTTTCACAACATTACCCGCAGGATGGCTGGGTAGAACATCAGCCCCAGGCCATCTGGGACAGTGTGGTAAGCACCCTGCACGAGGTATTCGATGCCTGTGATCTTACGGTAGACGATATTGCGACATTGGGAATAACCAATCAACGTGAAACGACCGTGGTATGGGACAAACATACCGGCCAGGAAGTCTATCCGGCAATTGTCTGGCAAGATCGACGCACCGCTGGGACGTGTCGAGCATTGGCAGAAGACGCCGAGCTGGTGGATTACATTACCCGCACTACCGGGTTGTTACTAGACCCCTACTTTTCAGCCACTAAGGTTAACTGGATACTAGATAACGTAGAAGGAGCCCGGGCTCGCGCAGCAGCCGGCGATCTGTTGTTCGGTACTATTGACACCTATCTAATCTGGCGACTTACCGGCGGGCAGTCACACAAGACCGACGCCACTAACGCTTCTCGCACCATGTTGTTTAATATTCATACCCAGCAATGGGACAGCCGCTTACTGGAGACCTTTGCTATACCGCCAGCTATGTTGCCTGATGTAATGGATTGCGCAGCAGAATTTGGCGACGTTTCTTCGGACCTGTTAGGTAAACGTATACCCATACAAGGGGTGGCCGGCGATCAACAAGCCGCCCTGGTAGGCCAGGCGTGTTTTGAAAAAGGCATGGCAAAAAGCACCTATGGTACCGGCTGCTTTATGATACTCAATACTGGTGACGAACCCCTGGTATCGAAAAACCGCCTGCTTACCACGGTGGGTTATCGCCTTAATGGCAAGGTTACCTATGCATTAGAAGGTAGCATTTTTATGGCCGGTGCCACTATTCAGTGGTTGCGGGATGGCCTGAAACTTATCGATAACGCAGCCGAAACAGAAGCCCTCGCCAAACGCGCCCGCGAAGATAACGGTATTTTCATGGTGCCGGCGTTTACCGGTTTAGGTGCACCCTATTGGGACCCGGACGCGCGAGGCGCTATTTTAGGGTTAACCCGGGATACCGGAATTAGTGAAATTGTTGCGGCTGGTTTGCAATCAGTGTGTTACCAAACTAAGGATTTGCAAAAAGCGATGGAAAGTGATGGCGCAAGGCCGGTTACCTTACGGGTAGATGGCGGAATGGCCAAGAACGACTGGGTAATGGGCTTTCTGGCCGATATTTTGGGCGCCGAGGTCAAACGCCCCACCATTACTGAAACGACAGCCGTCGGAGCGGCTTTTTTAGCCGGCCTGCAACACGGCATTTTCACTGGGGTGGATACGCTTACCCACTGCTGGCAATGTGACAGCGTGTTTACACCTCGGTTAACGAAATCGCAACGTGATACCGCTTACGAAGGTTGGAAAGCGGCTGTAGCCCGCATTCGCTGTAGCTAACACTCCCCACCTCACGAACTAAGCGCAGCCTGGCCTGCGCTTTTTTTATGCAAAAATAATTTTACAAGCTTGTCACATTTGATTTTTTTTGTGTTAGGATACGAACAATTCAGGAAAACGTTTCACCTTTTACTGAATGCCGCTTACTGTTTGTTTTATGAGCTACTATTAAAAAGCTTAGAAAAACATAAGCAAAGGCTATGTTAACGCACTAGGCATCACACCCTACCGTCTATAACAATATTGTGGTGTTTAGGTTAATAAATCCACACGGAGAGAACACTGTGATACATAAAAACAATCTCAACCAGTTCATGCCCATTGCGACGCGCACACTCCTGGGTGTTGCTATCGCCTCTGCCCTACATTCACCAATGACCTTAGCCCAGGACGACGCTACCGCAGCTGCCGATCCCAATGGCACCGTAGAGGTTATTGAAGTTCGAGGAATAGTCAGTTCATTAAAGCGCGCGATGGCCGATAAGAAAGAAGGCTTGGCAGTGTCTGATGGTATTGCAGCAGAAGACCTGGGGAAATTTCCTGACCTGAACGTAGCAGAATCCTTGCAGCGCATTACAGGTGTCTCTATTGATCGTAGTGGTGGCGAAGGTCAGCAAGTAACGGTACGCGGCTTCGGCCCGCAGTTTAACACGGTACTGGTTAACGGCCGTCAAATCGCCTCAGATGACGAAGGCCGGGCGTTTAACTTTGATGTATTGGCCGCCGACCAGATTACGGGTGCTAACATCTACAAAAGCGGGCTGGCTAGCCTGCAGTCAGGTGGCATTGGTTCTACCATCAATATTTCTACGGCCCGGCCGTTTGACTATGATGGGTTGCAGCTTGTTGGCTCGGTAAAAGGGGTATACGAAAGTCTGTCGGAAGAAACGTCCCCTCAAGCATCGTTTTTGGCTAGCAATACGTTTGCTGACGATAAGTTAGGCTTGTTGCTGGCCGTGTCGCACCAGGAACGTCAGGTACAAATTAACCGCATTCAAACGGCAGGTTGGCGCCCCGGGGCTAGAAGTATCAGGAGAGGCAGATATCTGGGCGGCCGGCTTTAGCCTTACCCAGGTTAACAGTGATGAACTACAGGCCACCTTTACGCTGCAGGATGAATCACGCGGGCTGGCGCTGATTATTTCAGTGGTGCTTGATGCGCAAACCAGTGTATGTACCTTCCAAACGCAATTAACTAACCATAGCCGGCAGGCAGTTAATTTACATTACCTTAACGCCGCCACCCTGGAATTGCCTGCTAGCGTGTCGGCTATTCGCGGCTTTGAAGGACGATGGTCGAACGAATTCCAAACCCAGGATCATGACTTATTTATGGGTAGTTATGTAAGAGAGAACCGGCGCGGAAAAACATCTCACGACTGTTTTCCTGGCCTTATTGCCTATGCTAAGCACAGTGATGAACAAAGCGGACAGTGCTATGGCTACCATTTAGGGGCCTCGGCTAATCATAAGCTACGCGCAGAGTTGATGGCTGACGGCCGGCGCTACGTCCAGTTTGGTGAACTTTTATTGCCCGGCGAAGTGGTATTACAACGCGGTGAAAGCTATCAAAGCCCGGTGCTGTACGCCGCTTATTCGCCTCAGGGCTTTTCATTACTATCGCAACAGTTTCATCGTTATATTCGAAGCAATATATTAACCCATTCAGCACAATCTGCCCCACGGCCTGTGCACTACAATACCTGGGAAGGTATTTACTTTGATCATGACGAGAAAACCTTAAAAGCCCTAGCAGACGCCGTCGCGCCTTTGGGAATTGAGCGTTTTGTACTGGATGATGGCTGGTTTAAGGGCCGGCGTAACGACAAAGCAGGTTTAGGCGATTGGACCGTAGATAAAACAATTTATCCTCAAGGCTTAGGCAGTTTAATTGACCATGTTACCGATTTGGGCATGGAGTTTGGTATCTGGTTTGAACCGGAAATGGTTAATCCTGACTCTGATTTGTATCGCGCGCACCCGGAGTGGGCGCTGCATACGGCTAAAAATCCGCAAGTGCCCTTTCGAAATCAGTTTGTTCTGGATTTAACCAATCCTGAGGTAGTGACATACTTGTTCAAGGTTATTGACGATGTTTTGTCCACCTATCCCAAAATACGTTATATAAAATGGGATATGAACCGTGACGTAAATCATCCGGGTAATCACCTCGGCAAACCCGCGATGCACGGCCAGATTGAAGCATTGTATAGCTTGATTGATAAGGTTAAAGCAGCCCATCCTCACCTTGAAATCGAAAGCTGTTGTTCCGGTGGTGGCCGGGTCGATCTGGGTATATTGAACCATACGGACCGCTTCTGGACCTCGGATTCCAACGATGCTTTAGACCGTTTGTATATTCAGCGCGGATGTTCGTTTTTCTTTCCCAGTGAGGTAATGGGAGCGCATGTAGGCCCACGCCACTGCCATATCACTGGCCGGCACTTACCGATTGAGCTGCGCGCTGCGGTAGCAATGTTCGGCCATATGGGAATTGAGATGGACCCGCGCGAGCTTACCGAACATGAACGGCAGGTGCTGACCAATGCAATTACCTTGTATAAATCTTACCGTGAGCTTATACATAGCGGTGATGTGTTCAGAAGTGATGACGACGGACTAAATGTCAGTTTTGGTTATGTATCGAAAGACAAAAGCCAGGGCATATTTTCCTACAACAGTATTAAAGAAACACCGCGTACTACCCCTGGACGATTCTATTTTCACGGCTTAGATCCCGAAAAGCAGTATCGTTTAACGCGGGTATGGCCAGAAACATTAAAAGAATATTCGGGATCAGTACTACAAGCGGTTGAAGGGCAAGTCTTCAGCGCCCAGGCGCTGGCGGAACATGGCATGCAACTACCAGTGCTATTTCCTCAAACCTGCCTTATTTATACCGTTACCGAAGTCTGACACACGCTAGCCGCTGTGCAGCTTGTACCTAACCCGCCAATCTTGGGTTAATGAAGGTATTTGTGAGGCACCCACTACAACACGCCTCATGGGTGTCTTATCAAGGGATTGAAGGGACACCCACTCCAACAAGACTCCTGGGTGTCTTACCCGCAATCTTATTTTTGGGTGGCTGTCCTGCTAAAGAATTAGTAAGACACCCATAGGAATTTACATGAGATTGAAGGGACCCCCTCTACAACAAATCTCATGGGTGTCTTACCAACAATCTTATATTTGGGTGGCTGTCCTGCTAAAGAATTAGTAAGGTATTTGTGAGACACCCACTACAACAAGACTCATGGGTGTCTTACCCACAATCTTATTTTTGGGTGGCTGTCCTGCTAAAGAATTAGTAAGACACCCATAGGAATTTACATGAGATTGAAGCGACCCCTCTACAACAAATCTCATGGGTGTCTTACCAACAATCTTATTTTTGGGTGGCTGTCCTGCTAAAGAATTAGTAAGACACCCATAGGAATTTACATGAGATTGAAGGGACACCCTCTACAACAAATCTCATGGGTGTCTTACCAACCATCTTACCAACCAACTCATCAATCAACTTAAGCTCGGGTAGCGGTCTTGCTAAAGTCCGATAACATGTTTACAGGTTATCGCCATCAAATTCTGCTACCTGGTTATTTCAACCATTTAGCAGGAGGGGCCTACATTAAAAGAGTTACTTGCTGTCCATCCTTAACCCCAGACCATAGCGCTTATTGAAGCCTGGCCATGCTGGTGTAGTTTTTCCTTCTGCGTCTACCTCATTACTATTTCCCTGTACTGCCAGGTACTTACATGATTGCTTTTGGTCTTTAAGGTAACAGTTCATTTGTGCTAACGAAAAGTGGCGAACAATATTATTTAATGCCTGAGTTTGCCACGCTGGCTCATAGTAGTGACCAAGGTCCAGCTCGTGGTTGTAGGCTTCAGCTGGCGCAGGATGCCCTGCAATATTATGCCGCGCATTATCTATCGTTAGTAATTTTGTCTGATTGTTCTGAGTTTGTTTATACAGCCACGTGACCCCGTCGTAGCCAGAAATATCATCGAATTCCCCTACCACGTAAAGTATCGGAACAGCTATGTTGTTTAGTGATTTAGGTGAAAAAAGCTGATGCTGCCCGCCCCAAGGTGCTAAAGCTACTACCGCCGCCCAACGCCCATCAGGCTCAGTTTGGTTACCACCACTACAGGTATTCAATTTTTTAGCAATGCCGGCTGCGGTCTTGGCATCCGTCACCCCAGTAAACGTCGCTACGCTCTGTTGGTCAAAAGCATAGCAACCGCCCGCCGTGGCTACTGCACCATAACCACCCATTGAATAACCAATTAAACCTACCTTGCTATCATCTATAACAGCACTGAACTGAGTATGCTCAGTTAGTGCCTCTAAGACGAACTGTTGATCCCGCGAACGGTTATATAAGGTACTGGGAAAGCCAGCGTAAGGGGATTCCTGTATATTTATGTCCTGATTTGTTGAATCAGTATGGTCGATAGCTGCGACCACATATCCATGACTGGCCAGATGTTCTGCCAGGTAATACATAAGATGTCGATAGCCCGTGTAACCGTGGGATAAAATAATGAGAGGGTACGAGCCTTTGGCTGGCTCGCTATCCCGGCTAGCGCTACCTATAATGGAAAACGGTGTGTGGCTACGCATTACATTTTCGTATAAAGCAGGTTCACCTTGCTGACTCGCTGGATACCATACCTCAAGTACCAGTTCGCGAGGCTTTTGCTCTTTTTCGAATAACGGATAATGGGCTTTATTTACAACCGTAATAGTACGCACAGCTACTGGCCATTTTCCCGCTTTACTTAATGCTGGGATGACCTCGTCTGGTAGGGGCGAATAAAGCCTTTGGGCTTCACCAACTGGATTTCCAATGGCACAGGTACTTATCAATAACAACAATATCGCCGAAACTTTATTTATAGGGTTAAACGTTTTCATTATGAAGTTTATTGTAGTTGTTAAAAATTTGATATTAGCACGTGATCAAGCATATGACGTACGAAATTCAACCTCCCTGGAATTTAAACGCTATACTTTCAGTAGGTTTGTTGATTTTTTAAGCTGACCGTAATGCATATTGAACACATCATGTCCGTCAAATTAGTCACTGTTAACATGGATGACAATTTTGCGACTATTCAGGAGCTGTTTGAAAAAACTGGCTTCCGTCATTTGCTGGTTGTAGAAAGTCACCGCCTTACAGGGGTAATTTCAGATCGCGACTTGCTGCGGACCATCAGTCCATTTCTGAACACGCCAGGTGAAAGGCGTTGCGACCGGGCCACGTTACATCGCCGGGCGCATCAAATTATGGCACGTAATCTGATTACAATTACCGGTGAAGTCTCAGTATCTCACGCGCTACATTTGTTCAACTCTCATAAAATATCCTGCCTCCCCGTTATTGACGTCAACGCCTGCCCTATCGGTATTGTGTCATGGCGGGATATCATGAGGTACCTTGAACTGCGAATCCGAGGAAACCGTGGACTGGGTACACCTGCCCGGTAGCGCCCCAATTGTACCGCGGAGGGTAGGTATGGAATATGCGTATTACATTGTTTTATAAGTTTTCTTTTTTACTCCGTTCTTTCTCAACAGAGTCTGGTAAATTGTGTTGCTATTATACTTAGCGCCACAGGGAGTGAGCGCCATTCGAATCCTCCTGCCTGGTGGTTGCAATTTGATGTTTCTCATTTAATTCACGCATCTTAGCAGCGTTTTAAATATTGAGTGTTGCGGTTAAAACTGCGATATTGAAGGTTGTTAAAACACGCTAGGTTATTGTGAGTTTTCAGCACGTCGCGCGTACCTATGAAGTCGATATCGTTACGCACGATATCGACTTTGGGATATTAATTTTTGATATGCCGCAATAAGTTATCAGCTAAAGGAAATAATAGCGTCAATGTCTTCAATTGTAGAAAAAGCTAAACAAAGAATCTATTCGCTTAAGCATCGCCATCTTGATGACTTTGTTTTTATACATATAAACAAAACAGGCGGAAGCAGTGTTGAAAAGGCGCTTAACTTACCTTTCGAACATAAAACCGCGCGGGAAAAAATTGCTGAAATAGGCCGGGAAAGCTGGAACAAAAAACTGTCGTTTACCGTGGTTAGAAATCCATTCGATAAGGTGGTTTCTCACTACCACTATCGTATAAAAACCAACCAGACTCAATTGGGCGATAAACCCATAGGGTTTACCGAATGGGTGGAGCTTGCTTATAAAGACAAAAATCCAGCCTATCACGACAAACCTAAAATGTTTATGCCACAAACAGAGTGGATTAACGATGAAAACGGCGCGGTGGTAGTTAACGAGATTATTTATTTTGAAAATTTAAACGGCGACTTTAATAACGTACTGCAGAAGATAGGTAAAAACACCAGCCTGCCTCATGTAAAAAAATCTAACCACAAAAATTACAAGCAATATTACGATCAAGCTACCATAGACATTGTGGCAGCGCATTTTGCGCCGGATTTAGAAATGTTTAACTATAGCTTTTGAGCAGTTGGCGTTTAGTAGCCTCACGTTAACAGCTAGCTCTACCCTGGTCTTCTTTAGTGTTTTTACGGCTTAACCTTCTGAAGCTTTTCACCGTGCAGAACAGCTAGCCCAACACTTACGGGTGTTTTTTATAGCTAGCTAATTTGGTTAACAGGTTGGGAGCCGGGTTATCGGCCCGCGGAAATAGTTAATCTGCTGTGGAATACTATACCCACTACATTATGCCAGCCATGCCCCGGTTGCTCCCCAATTGGTGCACCATTGAGGGATATTAGCTGCTGGCATGGGTCGGGCTATGCCGTAGCCTTGCGCCAACTCACAACCCAGTTTTTGTAAGGCTTTGCCATGAGCCAGAGTTTCCACACCCTCAGCGATAACTTGTCGCTTGAATGTTTTCGTTAAACCTATCACCCCTTCGATAATGGCAAGATCATCCGGGTCATCCAACATAGTGCGCACAAAGCTTTGATCAATTTTTATCAGATAAGCTGGCAAGCGTTTCAGATAAGTCAAAGACGAGTACCCGGTGCCAAAATCATCTAACGAAAAGCGAACACCCAATGCGTGACATGCATGCATAGTGGCCGAAACCTGACTGGTATCCTGTAGCGCACTGGTTTCCAATATTTCTAACTCCAGCCAGTTAGCTTTTGCCTCAGGGTGTGCAGCAAGAAGCGCCGATAAACGCTCGGTAAAATTACCTTGCTGAAGCTGGTATGCACTAATATTGACACTTACGGGTAAATGTATGCCTACAGCTTGCCAGCGGGTTATTTGGCTCAGCGCCTCATCTATGACCCACTCCCCTAGTGTCAAACTAATTGAATGCTCTTCAATAGCGGGTAAAAATGCCAGCGGAGGTATGATCCCCTGATTAGGATGCTGCCAGCGTAACAGCGCTTCTGCTCCGATGATTTCGCCGGTTCGCATATTCACTTTCGGCTGATAGTGGAGCGTAAATTCATTATTTACGAGAGCCAGCCGTATATTATCGATACTTTTGTGCTGAAAGTTAATGGCGTCTTCCTGCGCCGTATCAAACTGATGATAGCGGTTTTTGCCCGCCTGTTTTGCTACGTACATAGCCTGGTCTGCATGGCGCATTAGCTGCTCAGCATCAACGCCATCCTGGGGGTATAGCGTAATACCGATACTGGCAGAAACCTGAACCTGGGTTTTTCCTATCGATAATGGCGCCGACGCGGCTTTTAGCAGACGCTTGATAACCCGCTCACCATCTTCGAACTTTTCAAGGTCCACTAAAATTGCAATAAACTCATCACCGCCTATCCTGGCCAACGTATCTCCATCACGTAGCGCATATGTAATGCGCTGGGATACTGCGATAAGAAGCTCGTCACCAACGGTATGACCGTAGGTATCGTTTACAGCTTTAAAACCATCTAAATCCATAAATGCTACCGCCAACGATTTACCATAGCGCTTGCACTCAGCCATTGCTCTGTTCAGCCTGTCGGCCAGCAATACCCGGTTAGGTAAGTTAGTCAATAAATCGTAGTGCGCTATCCGTTCCAGCTTTTCTTGGTTAGCTTTTATGGAAGTAATATCGGTGGATAAAGAGACATAATGCTGCACCACATCGTTGGCATCCTTAACCGCACTTACTGTAATCGTTTCGGGATACACTTCTCCATTTTTACGGCGGTTCCAAATGTCTCCACGCCAATGTCCATTGTCTAGAATTTCGGCCCACATATCCTTATAAAAATCGGGTGGGTGGCGATCTGACTTAAGGATTCTTGGGTTGCATCCAAGGACATCTTCCTGCGTGTAACCGGTGATTCTGGTAAAAGTATGATTTACCTCAATAATATCACCTGCAGCGTTTGTAATAATGATACCTTCATTGGCGTGGGTAAAAACACTCGCCGCCCGTTTAAGGTTCTCCTGCGCCTGCTTTTTCTCAATGGCAATACTGGCTAATGAAGCAGTCTGTTCGATGGTGGCTAAATCAGCGTCTGATGGGTAATTTACAGTACTATGGTAAATCGCAAAAGTCCCTAGAACCCGACCGGTGGTAGAGCGTATAGGTTCCGACCAACAGGCACCAAGGCCAGCTTTTTGGGCTATCTCTTTATAGGGCGCCCAGTAAGGATGAGTTTGGATATCGTCTACAATCACCCGTTCGTTAAGGAATGCTGCCGTACCACACGACCCGGCGCCTATGCCAATGGCTAAGCCGTGTACAGCCCGATTATAAAACTCAGGTAGATTAGACGTTCCGCTCAACAGATGCTTACCAGCATCATCTAATAAAAGCACACTGCATAGCATATCGGGGTTTTCAAGCTCTACCCCGCGTACTATAGCTTCCAGTATAGTGGGTAACGTTTCTCCCCCGGTAATAAGTTCCAGCACATGCGCGCGGTTTTTTTCACGTTTGTCTGCCAGTTTTTATGGGGTGATATCGTGCCCAATACCCACTATATACTTATTTCCATCTGGCGCCGTAAAGCGGTACTTACGGGTGAGAATGGTTTTTGCCGGCTGCCCCTTAACGGTTACACTTTCCTCGGCTACGGTTTCATTGCCCGAGATGAGTATCTCACGCTCCTGGGCAAGTAGCTCTTTGGATGAATATGGCACTGAGCGAGGCTCATCCTCATCCCCAATAAGGTCTTTTTTCTCCAGTCCATAGACCTGACAGAACGCATCGTTCACATGAACGAAGCAACCTTGCGTATTTTTGATAAATATCGGATCTTTTGAAATATCAAACGCTGCGTTGACCAGCATAGATGCTTTAACATAGTCGATAGATTTGGGCTGAGTTATTGGCATGTTCTTCTGGGATGCCATAATACGAACTCCTTTCGAGGCCTTTAAATGCTGACAAACTTACTGTTTCCGTAATGATTATAAATCAAGAGTAGTCATTTTAAGCATTAAGAAAACGGTAAGGCATGAGATGGTGCGTGAAAGTCTTGATACGATGCGTAAAACTGGATAAAAAATGGATAAAGCACATACACTGCATGAAACTGTAGAACCAATCGCCTAAATCCGCAAATGAGCGACACGTGATCCCCCTAATTGGTCGAGATAATCCTTTGAGATAACGCTTTGGGACATCCATCTATTTACTCGATCAGTTTACTGAGACATCCATAGCTGACGTAGAGAAGCTTTGGTAAGACATCCACGCCGGTCCTCCCTGTAAGCACGTTGGTAAGGGCTCGTCGGTTAGAAGTAGCGTAGTTTACTGAGACATCCATAGCTGACGTAGAGAAGCTTTGGTAAGACACCCACGCCGGTCCTCCCTGTAAACACATTGGTAAGGTCTCGTCGGTTAGAAGTAGCGTAGTTTACTGAGACATCCATAGCTGACGTAGAGAAGCTTTGGTAAGACATCCACGCCGGTCCTCCCTGTAAGCACGTTGGTAAGGGCTCGTCGGTTAGAAGTAGGGAAGACATCTATTACAGGCCCAGGTCAGACACCCATTTCTGGCTTTTTGTTAACAAAAGCTTTGGTAGGACATCCACCCGGGCTTCTCGGTAAGGACATTGGGAAGAGCTCATCAGTTAGACGTAGGAAATACACCCACTCTTGGCTTTCGAGTAACAACCTCTTCATCAATTGCCTATCCCCCGCCCTCTTTTACAGCATAACCTGATCTTTTGAACCGTAGTCATTGCCCGCTTTAAGCCTATACTGGCCTTAATACTTTCAACTGTATTTATTGTTATGCCCAGCGCCAGAAAGACCCAGATTTGCCTCAATGAT
>PYVY01000006.1 GCA_003056425.1 Alteromonas indica | reverse complement strand
ATACAGAAGTCATTGATAGCAAAATAAAAATATAACAAGTCATTAAAGAAAGACTCGTCACGGCTTGCTCGAGTTCCTTCGTCACAAAAGTTTAGCAAGCCTAAACTCGCTTCTTAATGAAGCGTTATGTGGCGCTCAAATTTAGCTGTATATTTATACACTATTTCATTGATCTGTACAAAAAGTGAGCGTAAAATGAGGTTTCCATGTTGAAAGAGGAAACTTTAATGAATTTACAAGCTGCAGTAATAAAAGAGCAAGGCGTTACATTCGCCGTCGTGGTTGTCAAAAAGCACATTGTTGACAATAAGTTTCAAGGTGAGCAGGCAATACAGTCGTTCTCAAGCTATTTTCCGGGAATGCCAATTGTACTAATGGCACAAGATACTAGAGGTGTAGCACACTATCTAGGTAGAAAGGATCTGGTAAATTTCCTTTCACGCTTGCATATTAGTCAGATTCCTTGGCGTAACTATTCGGTAAATGCCGCATAACAAAAAAAATTATGTCGCCCGCAGGCGGGCTGGGACACAAACATGCAGGCGGCTTCGCCATTATAGCCTGCCTGTTTGTGCCCCATATTTAGGTGTTATAGCTCAGGAGTTAAACTTGAATAATTCAACTCAATTTATTGAATTCTATAAACTAATACACCAAGACTTAAACAGGTTTGAGTTTACTTTAGGTCATAAGAATCGTGTCTATATTCCACTATTATCATCAGCTATAGACCACTCGATTGCTATTACGTTTTTAAATAAAGAGTGTATGACAACATCTATGTATGCGTTAATCAGGCCTAGCTTAGATAATTATTTACGAGCTATGTGGGTGAAATATTGTTGTGAAGATAGTGATATTGAAACAGACCTAACGGGAATGCATATTCCCAAGAAAATGGAAGTTCTTATAAAAGACGTTGATAACGCTGTGCCAGAATTCAAAAATAATGCCTATCTTTATACAACTTTAGGGGCATTAATGCCAAACCTTCATGATTTTACACATGGTGGAATACAAAGCATTGCACGGCAATACACAGACGACACATTAACAAATATCCGTGATGAGCAAGAAATTCTTTCAGTGCTAAGGTTTAGTGTATTTATTTCATCATTAGCATATAACGAAATAGTAAAGTACAACGTAGGCACAGAACAGCTACAAGAAAAAAAGATAAATGATACGGCTAAACGACTGCTAGAGCTATAACAAGTTGCTTAAACGGCCAAAACAGTTGGCTTTTGCTCGTTCCTCGCCATTTTAGCCAAGAATTTTATTGCCGCTTAGCAAAGCGTTATAACTAAGGATAGGTTCGATGGTCAATTCAGCTCAGCAACAACGAAATAACGAATCTCAATGGTTTTCTTTGGTTATGGAAAATGCAGTGTCATTTCTTAATTCTGCGGTTAAAAATCTAGATAATTCCCCAAAGAATTCAATAATAGACTTGTATACGGCTATCGAACTAATTTTAAAAGCTCGACTAATGAAAGAACATTGGTCGCTTATAATTTCAAAAGTAGAAGAAGCTGATATTGCAAAATTTGAAGTTGGTGATTTTAAATCAATCACTTTAGGACAAGCCTTCAGGCGATTATCGAAAATATGCGATGAGTGCATCAACGAATACGCGATTAGGAACTTCTCTCAACTTGGTGTACATCGAAATCAAATTGTCCATTTTGCACACACCAACTTTACCACCAGCAAATCAGAGGTGGTAGCTGAGCTTTGGGCATCTTGGTTTTATTTATATGAATTAATAAACGAGCAATGGTCTGATTACTTTGTCGGCTACGAGGATAAATTTGCTCTAATAAATACCTTAGTCATCGGAAAACGTGATTATTTGGAAGAGGTTTTTAAAATAAAGAGCGCTGTAATCAAATCCGAAATTTCCAAAGGTAGTGGGATATATGAGTGCCCATCCTGCAAATTAAATTCGGCACTAGTTACCAAAGACACGCAAATAAAAAACGTTGGAAAAATGAGACCTTTGGGTACTTGGGGAAGAATGAGTTATCCAGCTAAAAAATTTCATTGTTTAGTCTGTAATGTAGGTGGCTTTGTTATTATTGAAGATGATTAATCAGATTTATGTGGGAATTTAGTTATAACAAAGCAAATGAAGTCGGACGCGTTCTCAATTCAGTCGTTGTCTTATCAGTGAAAGCGCGCCGCTTATTTGAGTGTTAAACGTCCGTTGTTTGTATAAACCGGCAGTTCAAGCTATTACTGTGAAATATCAGATATAGTAAGTCAAAATCCCAAACTGTCCGACCGTTTATGAGTCAGTACCACTAATCATTAACCAGTAAACTTTAGAAAAAAGCTTCCCCCTGCCAGCTAATGGCGGCTCATGACGGCAACAGACAGTTCTTTGCAATAATTTAGACATACCAGAGGATTTATTTTAAGGCAGAAATAAGCAGCACAAAGCATCAGAAAAAAGCCTGACACCGATGTTAACTCTTAAGGCTTAGCCGGGTAAAGGCGCGCCGCCGATACCATTTGCAACAAATGGTACCAAGTGAGAAATAACATCCACTACCTCTACCCGCTGGTTGAAATCCGCTTGGGCGATTTCGGTAAGGGCCTGACACGACGCCATTGAAAACACAAAACTACCCATTGCAAAATGTAACCGCCAAAACAGTTCACTGTCATCAATATGCGGTAGGCGGCGATGAATTTGCTCAAGCAGACGGTGCACGGTAGCGCCGTAATCATGCATGATAAAACGTCGCAGATGGCCCTGCGTTTCGGTATAACCGCGCCCCAACAGGACGACAAAGCGTTCCGTCCCACCCGGTTTTACCTGTCGCAGCGCCAGCATGGGTGGAATCATGGCATTAAATAAAGCGCCGATACCTGGTTGTCCGGTCTGCAAGGGCAATGTTGCAAAGGCCTTGTCTAATTCGGGCATCAATACATCAAAATAGCGTTTTAATACCGCCTGAATTAAGTTTTTCTTACTACCAAAATGATAGTTAACGGAGGCTAAATTAACCCCCGCCCTGGCCGTGATATTGCGCATAGATGTCTGGGTGAAGCCCTGTTCCGCGAACAGCGCTTCGGCAGCATCTACAATACGTATTTTGGTTGTTTGAGCCATGGTCGTTGCTTAGTGGAACCAACTGCGCGACTCACTCCACATACGCATTAATGAACGCTGGGCGACTTTGGCAAAAGACATCCCTAACTTTTCAGCTACGTTCTTTTTGTGCGCATATTTCACGCTATAGATTTGCTTATCAGGATGGGCTGACAAGATGTAATCATCTGAGGTCATGATTTCATCTACTAAGCCCAGTTCTTTTGCTTTAATACCCGGCCAGAATTCGCCCGTGGCCACTTTTTCAATATCCATTTCGCTGCGCTGCTCATGAACCCAATCTTTGAACAAAGTGTGAATTTCTTCAATTTCCTGTTGGAACTTCTCGCGTCCTTCGTCGGTATTTTCACCGAACACGGTAAGTGTGCGCTTATACGCTCCGGCGGTGTGCTGCTCGAACTCCACGTCATTTTTCTTCAACACTTTATTGAAGTTAGGAAGCTGTGCCAATACACCGATAGAACCGATATAAGCAAAACGAGAAGCCATAAGGTGGTCCGCCACACAAGCCATCATATAGCCACCACTAGCGGCCACTTTATCAACGGCTACGGTCAGCTTTATGCCGGCATCTTTTACCCGCTGTAATTGTGATGCTGCCAGGCCGTAGCCATGGACTACCCCACCGCCGCTTTCCAGCCGAACTAAAATCTCATCAGCCTTTTCAGCAACACACAAGATAGCAGTGACTTCTTCACGTAAACGTTCAACTTCATGTGCATCCATAGAGCCTTTAAAGTCAATCACATATAAGCGGGGCTTAGCGTGATCCTGTTTATCCTGACTTTTTGCTTCTTTTTTCTGCTGCTTCGCAAGCTTTTTCATACTCGCTTTATCAAGCAGAACTGAACGCGCATAATGGGTTATATCTTTTAATTGTTCGGATAGCGATACAATTTCCAGATGCCCTTTACCCGGTTTTTGTTTGCTGGCCGCACCCACAATGGCAGCAATAATGATGACAATGGCCACAACCAAAGTTACTGCCTTTGCCAAAAACAGCCCGTATTCGTACAAAAACTCCAAATTTCTCTCCTGATGCTATCCAAAGATAGTGCTATTCAAATTGAGGTTGACGCAAGTTTACCAGCGTTAAACAGGACTTACGACAGGCACGTTTTATCAAATCCATAAAAAAGGCCAGCACAATGGCTGGCCTCAATGAATATTGATGGTTAATTCGCCACCACATCCGGATTGCTAATCACAATAGTACTACCTTGCGTAGCGATAAACGTGGCTACCTCGGTTTGCATTTCTTTGGTTACCGCAGGGTTGGCAGTGGGCAGAAGGCTTGAACCATGCGCGCCAGCGGTAAACTGGACCTGACCCGAAACCGGATCGCCGGTGACGGTGCTGCTAACCTGCTGTAAGCCCAATAGCGTTGCTAGCGGCTGCTGTCCTGCCAATGGCAATGCGGTGGTGACCGGAATAACCTGATCAGGCTTATTCTCATCACTACCATCGCCCACCACACTCATCATATGTACCGGCGTATTTTGCGCCAGAGTAGACGCATAATTATTCGGGTCGCCGGCATCCAATACCGCTTGTGCAGCGAAGGCAAATTCGCCTAAGGTGGCCTGCACCTGGGCTGCTTGCTCGGCGCTCAAGGCTTGTTCAAACTGCGCAACTGCGGTGACCAGTTGTTCACGTGTAACGTCTATCGAACCATAAAGCTGGGTTAATAGCGCTTTAAATTCCTCTGATGACTCGGTAAGCAGTAAACCTTTAATCAACGGCCCGAATGAGGGCGATTCAATCAGAAACTGCGCCACGCCACCGCCTGGCGATTCAAGCGAGGCCGCATTAACACTGAACATACCGTCCAACACGGCCAACTCATCCCCCAATGAAGTATTCGCAATTGCCGCAAAGTTACCGCTGGTGATAGCCCCTAAAGAAACACCCATTACCGAAACGCGTCCCAGATTCAACTTTACAGCGCTCTCAGCGGTGTTATCTATCAACCTATTTAAGCCTAAGCGAACGCCCAGTAAATCGGCTACGCTCTGGCGCAAATTATCGCGTGCCGTAGGCAGGCTGCCCAGGTTCATATAATGGGTTGGGCTGACCGATGTGGCATTGATATCATCGGTACCGTCGCTATCTAAATCGAACCCACGGCTACCATGTAGCGGCTGATCGATAGCCACCGTAGCGATACCGGCCAGCGACAAGGCGCCGGTAATCGCCAGCATATCTTCTTTTTTGCTGGTGATGCCGTGGTATAAAATTACCACAGGCCAGCCTTCGGCGGGCGTAGTCAGCGGTATACCCAGTGCGCCTGCTACCTGCGGGTCGGGTAAGGTTACCTGTACATCCAGCGCCTGTAGTGCCGTGGCCTGGGGTACCGGGTTGTAGCGCGTAATATGACGGGCGCTATCAAGCATCTGCTCGTCTACCCGTAAGTCGGCTAAACCGATTTGTTGACATAGGGCGTGGTTGGGCCCCGGTTGGGCTGCGGCCAAAACCTCATCACCGGCGCCAGCGATGACAATACCGCTGTCACAGGCGGCATGCCAAAAGCCGGTTACCGGAGCCATAGGGTTTTCAGCACTGGGGAGCGGTAAATAGTACGGTAGGCTAATACTACCTTCATAACGCTGGGCGGCGCAAAACGGCCCAACCTGAGTCAGTAAACCATTGGCAGCAGCCTGAGCAGCGGTGTTTAGCTCGCCCCACTCGTCAGCCAGGGCGCCAGTTACGGTATTAATCAGTCCGTCACAGCTTTGCAGACGACTAAAGTCAGTCGCATCAAGCTCCGCTGAGACTTCCAGTATAGTAGCGGATAGTACTTCATCACTTACCAGGTTCAACGCTTCCATCGCAGTAGGGGCTGCTGCCGGGTCATCGACCGATATAGCGGGTAGTGACTCTGCGGCATCAGGATCGCCGCCAGCCAAGCGCGCTGCATAAGTGGCTACCGACAGTTTTTTAAGTGACTGTAAGGCGTTATCCACTGATTGGGTGGTAAAGGTTGCTACATAGGTTAATTCGTCTCGCGAGAAACCGGCCGACTCCAGCGGCGTAATAAAGCTGTTCACCAGCCCTTGCAGCTGCAACTGATCATCTGTGCTTAACGGGTTCACGTTAATATCCTGGCGAACCAGATCCCAGGTGGTAGAGCCCTGTACGGCTTTACCACTACTGTCTTTCAGGCCGGTGGTCATCACCAGCATATAGCCGCTGGCTGGCTTAAGCGGTTTAAGCGGTACCACTGAAATAGTATCTGCATCTACCAGACTAAGTACATAATCTTCGCCATAGGTGAGTGCATCCCCCACTTTACAGCCAGCTGAAGGGGTGGTGATCGCGGCGCAATCGGCATCACTTTGGTCCAGCCCCAACGTGGCTTCATATAAAAACACGCCGGCTGCAAGCGAACTCTCGTCTAACGACACGCCAGCGGGAGTAACAACATCAATAACAAAAGGATGCTGAGTGGACCAACCATCAAGAACATTTAATGCATTTACCGGGTCGCTGTAATCGCTGGGATCATCAACAGGAATATTCAGGGTGTAATCAAAAAAACCATCATCGCCGGGTAACATCAGTAAATCGTTTGGTGTGTTCAGATCGCCAGCTGCCGGGTCGAATACGATACGGGATAATGGCGTCTGGGTGGGGGTTTCGGCCTGGATGTCGTCTATGCTATCCCCAGAGCCACCACAACCTGCTAGCCCCAGTGCTATGGCAACACTGGAACTGATAAGTAGTTTTCTCATGATTTCTCCCTAAATTTCATTGTTTTTATGGTCTGTTTAAAACCCACGTTACCTGACATTCCTGTCTTTAAAGAGCCGGTCACCCCAGGGCCTACAAAATAGATTTCAAACAAGTAAGACCAGTTTGTTATAGCGCAATCTTATTGAGATTGCAGCAACTTTGCAAAATTTTGTTAACTTTTTATTTTCTTTTGGCGGCTCCTATGTGGTGTTTCGCATTCATTCGTTTACAAGTGCTGCCAGCTTTGTATGATTAGCGGCAATTTTTATGGCAAGGTGTCTATAGCAAACATAGACCACAAATAATGCAGAGGCGAAAATGAACGACTACCGGGCCCCGGCAACACTTCTTGAAGACAAAATCATTCTGGTTACCGGTGCAGGAGACGGGATCGGCGCTGAAGCTGCCCGCACTTATGCTGCCCATGGCGCCACGGTCATATTACTGGGCCGCACAGTCAGTAAACTGGAAGCGGTGTATGACGACATTGTGGCTGCGGGTCATCCACAACCGGCCATTATCCCGATGGATTTAAAAGGCGCCACGGCGAGTAATTACGCTGACATGGCAGAAACCATTGAAGATAAGTTCGGCCGGCTTGACGGGGTATTGCATAACGCTTCGGTACTAGGCCAGCTAAGCGCTTTTGTCGATATTCCCGAACAGGAATGGCTGGATGTAATGCATATCAATGTTAACGGGACGGCGTTGATGACGCAAAAGCTGATCCCCGTATTACGCCTGGCACCGGCTGCTTCGGTGGTATTCACCACCTCCAGTGTTGGCCGTAAAGGGCGCGCGTTTTGGGGTACCTATGCGGTGTCTAAATTCGCGACTGAGGGATTGATGCAGGTATTGGCCAGTGAATTTGAAAACCGAAGTATTCGGTTCAACTGTATTAATCCAGGCGGTACCCGGACCGCGATGAGAGCCAGCGCGTTTCCGGCTGAAGATCCACAGACATTAAAAACGCCGACGCAAATTATGCCATTGTATTTGTATTTAATGGGCTATGACAGCGAAGGAGTAAACGGGCAGTCGTTGGATTGCCAGCCAAAATAACCCGCTAATTTTCGTCTTCTTGCCGGCGCCAATGCTAAAAAGGCTACCTATACAGGTAGCCTTTATCCACGCCAGCCAAACATGTGGGTCTAGCTATACTATCGGGTTAGCAGTTAGCCTGGCGCATGTTCAATTTTAGCCCAGGTATCACGTAAACCCACCGTCTGGTTGAAAACCAGTTGTTCGGCCTGGCTATCCGGGTCGCAGCAAAAATACCCCGTGCGTTCAAACTGCCACGCGCCAGATTCAGGGGTGGCACCGCGTAAGCCTGCTTCTACGTAGCCATGTTTAACGGTAAGTGATTCCGGGTTTATTGCTTCAACAAAGTCATCCTGGGCAGCCGGATTGGGCACGGTAAATAACCGATCGTACAATCTAAATTGCGCAGGTACCGCCGTGGCAGCATCCACCCAATGAATTACGCCCTTAACCTTTCTACCGTCGGCAGGATCTTTGCCCAGGGTATCGACATCATAGGTGCAATAAATTGTTTTAATATTACCATCGCTGTCTTTATCAACCCGCTCGGCTTTAATAACGTAGGCATTGCGCAACCGTACTTCTTTACCCAACACTAGCCGCTTGAACTTTTTATTCGCTTCTTCGCGAAAATCTTCCGCTTCGATATACACTTCGCGGCTAAAGGTAATGCTACGGGTGCCCATCGTCTCATCATTAGGATGTAACGGCGCATCGATTGTCTGACTCTCGCTGGCGGCCATATTTTCAATAATGACTTTAACCGGCTCAAGCACAGCCATGGCGCGCGGGGCATTAACATTCAGGTCATCGCGAATACACGACTCCAGCATCCCCATTTCCACCATGTTATCCATTTTGGTCACGCCAATGCGCTTACAAAATTCACGGATCGAGCCAGCGGTATAACCACGTCGACGCAAACCGGCAATGGTTGGCATACGCGGGTCATCCCAGCCAGATACGTGTTGCTCGTCTACCAGCTGAATTAACCGGCGCTTACTCAACACGGTATATTCCAGGTTTAAACGAGAAAATTCATACTGACGAGGCGTACAGTCGATAGTGATATTATCGATAACCCAGTCGTACAGACGGCGGTTATCCTGAAACTCCAGGGTACACAGCGAATGCGTAATCCCTTCCAGAGCATCAGAGATACAGTGGGTAAAATCGTACATGGGATACACACACCACTTATCACCTGTCTGGTGATGGTGGGCAAATTTAACCCGGTAAATAATGGGATCGCGCATGCACATGAATGGCGAGGCCATATCGATTTTCGCGCGCAAGCTGCACTGCCCTTCCGCGTACTCGCCAGCCGTCATTTTAGCAAATTCACGACGGTTGGTTGCTACATCAGTATCCCGATAAGCACTGTTGCGGCCTGGCTCGGTTAACGTGCCACGTAATGCTCGCACTTCTTCATGAGAAGAAAAATCAACATAGGCTAACCCTTTGTCGATAAGTTCATTAGCATAAGCATGCAACTGGTCAAAATAATTCGAGGAATAGCAGGGTTCACCCTCCCATTCAAAGCCCAGCCAACGTACGTCATGGGAAATACTGTTGACGAAGGAGATGTCTTCTTTCTCTGGGTTGGTATCATCAAAGCGTAAGTTACAGGCACCCTGATAGTCTTGCGCGATACCAAAATTAAGACAAATAGACTTAGCATGACCAATGTGCAGATAGCCATTCGGCTCGGGCGGAAAACGCGTTTTCACCTGCTGGTGTAATCCAGCCGCCAAATCTTTTTCGATAATCTGCCGGATAAAGTTGGTCGGACGATTTTCAGTCTCCGCCATTCGCGCATTCCCCTTTAATAAACTAATTAAAATTACAGTGTTGGGGAGTATAACATCGGGCGTGTGGCGGGCGATATTTTTTCGTAGGCTCCCGGTCTAATTGGTTAAATAAACGCCGATAGCGTATTTACCCCACAGATTTAACGGGCTGACATTTTTACTTTTATGCTAAAGTGGGGGCGTTTGGTGGCACGCCACCGGTTTATTCGTAAGTAGTGATCATGAAAGAAAAAGCCACCTCGTTTGATATTGCCCACCGGGCTGGAGTGTCTCAGTCTACGGTGTCACGCGCCTTAAATAATAGTCCACTGGTCAGTCAGCAAACCCGCGACCGCGTGGTGCAGATTGCCCGCGAACTCAATTACAAGGTTGATAAGAACGCCAGTAACCTGCGCAAGCAAAAAAGTAACACCCTCGCGCTATTGCTGTTTGAAGATCCGACCACCGATGATTCGCTTATCAACCCATTCTTTTTATCGATGTTAGGCAGCATCACCCGGGCCAGTGCCAATGCCGGCTATGATCTTCTGGTGTCGTTTCAGAATATGGCGGATGACTGGCACGCTGAATTTGAGGACTCCAATAAAGCCGACGGGATTATTTTGTTGGGTTATGGTGATTATCGCTCGTATCGTTCAAAATTAGCTCGCCTGGAAGAGCAAGGCACGCATTTTGTGCGTTGGGGCGCGCAGGATAAAGACCAGCCTGGCGTTAATATCGGGTGCGACAACTATCAAGGTGGCTTTCAGATTACCCGGCATTTAATTGCACAAGGCTATCAGAATATTGCGTTTGTAGGGGAATGCGGCGAACAGGCACCTGAATTTAAAGCACGTTATCAGGGCTACCGGGATGCGTTAAATACACATCATCTGCTTCCCGCCACCCCGTTGCAGTACGACGCCTTTTCCACAGAAGATTCCGGCTACGCGGCTATGCAGCATGTGCTTAATAGCCCCACGTTACCGAGGGCGGTAGTGTGCGCCTCGGATTTGATTGCTATTGGCGCGCTGGATGCTATCCATGAAGCTAAGTTAAAAGTGCCGGAAGATATTGCTATTGTGGGTTACGACAATATACCCGTTTCCGGTTATACCTCGCCTGGGTTGACCACGGTAAGGCAAAATACCACCCGGGCCGGGGAGTTGTTGGTAACCACCTTGATTAATGCTATCAACAAGCAACAGGTATATGATTACCTGATGCCTGCTGAGTTAATCATCAGGCGCTCGTGCGGCGGCAAGGAAAATGATTGAAATCGCGGGTATAGGTTACTGGCGGGCTAGCTGGTCACGAATTTTTTCCAGTAACGCTGGGTGATTAATCGCCCCTTCCCTTACCCACACCTGAACACTGTTGGCCGCGACCTCGGTGTTCAGGGAAGCCCCCGTTTGCACTGTCATTTGCTGGCCTGATAACTGCTCCTTCCATTCCCCTGACTGCAACATCTCTGCTACCGCAAAATCGGCAGGGGTGGTTCCTTTATTCAATAGTACCAAGGCAGTTTGGGCAGCCGTGTCATCTTCTACTACACGATAAAATGCCGCCTTGTCACCGGCCAGCTCGATATTCACCTGCAGCCCGCGTTGCAAGGCCGGAGTACTTTGCCGAACATGGGCAATATTCTTTAATGCTTTATAGATAACGTGCGCGGGCGCCTTATCGATATTCTCCTGGCCAAGATAATTGCGATTGCCAGCATGCTCTGCGGTGCCTCGCATAAAGCCAATTTCTGAGCCTTGATAAATAACCGGTATGCCGCGCACCGTAAATAACCAGTTGTGGGCGTTAATAAAGCCATTATCGTCGGCATCCATCCGGGCCATATCGTGGTTATCATAGAAGGTGGTAAGTTCATATGGGTTATTGTACGGCCCGTGGGTCAGATACAGCACCTCTTCGAGCGCAGCAAAGTCACTGTCTGCCTGGGTAAATACCTCAACCATCGCCTTTTGCATAGGAAAATCCAGTACGCTCATGCCCCCGTTTTTAGGCAACGTATGCTGGGCGATAAAGTTTGCATCATATACAAAGCTTTCGCCGAACATAAAAAAGTCTGGATGCTGGGCCCGTACCCGATCGGCCATTTCACGCCAGAAACCATGCGAAACATGGCGGATGGTATCGATACGAAACGCATCGGCGCCCTGCTCTATCCAGTACAGGTAGGCATTAATCAAGTAGTCCTGTACCTGCGGATTGGTTTCATTCAAATTAGACAGCTGCATTAAATCCGGATACGGATGGAAAAAGGATTGCAATGGCTGGCTGACATCAAGCTCAGTTGGCGGTAAATTTTTATGATCGGCAACCAGTTTGCCCTGCGCATCATACAGCTCTCCATAACCGGGCTGATCGTGCGGCATTGTAAAGCTGGGCGAGCCATGATTCGCCACAATATCAAACACCGTTTTCAAGCCATGTTGCTGGCGCATTGCGGTAGTGTAATCTTTAAACGATAAATCAGCACTTATAAGGTGCTCGTCTGCCTTATAGAAGTTGGTCGCCCAGTACCCGTGATAGCCGGTTTTGCCCCCGTCTTTAAATGCATCGCCATAGGTAATGGGTTCGCCACCGGTAAAAGCTTCGTCTGGGTTATCCAGAATCGGGGTTAGCCACACCGCGGTAAACCCTAATTCGCTGATATAATCAGCATTGTTGAGTACGCCTTGCAGGTCGCCGCCCATATACCCAACATTGGCAAATTTGCCATCTGGGCCATCTAACTGTAACCGCCAGGTGGGGTTATCGCCGCCCTGATCTTGCTGGTTATTGGACGGGTCGCCATCGACAAACCGGTCCGTTACCACAAAGTAGATTGCTTCACTGGCAAACGGGTTGTCCGTGCCATAAATTGGCGTACCGGTCGAGCCCAAGCGCTGTTGGGCGGCGGTTTGGTCAACCTGCGAGCCGGCCATTTGAGTGGTGCTGGAACACGCTGATAATGCCGTTATTGCCGCGCCTACAGCAAGTGCAGTTAAGCGCTTTTGATAGTGATACATGAGTCAATCCTGTTAATTACTCGTTTGAACCGGGTCGGCTTCCTTTACAAAAAAGACCGATATTGCAGCCAAAAGCATCGAAACGCCTGCCACTACAATGATGTATTTGGCTTCATTATCGAACACATAGGACAAAACAAAGCCGGAGCACAAGCCCGCCACAATTTGCGGCACCGCTACCGTAAAATTAAAAATGCCCATATAGACGCCGGTTTGCTGCGCCGGCAGGGCTCCGGCTAGCATGGCATAAGGCATAGCAAGAATGGCTGCCCAGGCAATACCTATCCCAACCATTGGCACCAGTAGTTTTACCGCCCCCAAGGGCACGTCCACCTGGGTAATCAGTAAATTCACGTTCACGATAGTGAGATCCTGAAACACTAAAAAGCTGATATACCCGACGCCACCCGCCAGCAGCGACATGGAATATACAAATTTGCGCCCAAAGCGGTCAGCTAACCGCGCCAGAAATACCGAGAATACCGCCGCAAAAACTGAATAGGCGGCAAATAGGATCCCAACCCAGTCACCGGCTGCACCTTTAGCCATGACAATGGTTTCCGGAATCATAGGTACCGTGGCGATAAAAGCAGGATCGAACCACTTTTTATCGACGTTCCAGATATGCTGGGTAATCGCCGGGGTGGTGTATACCCACATAATGTACAAGGCAAACCAGGAGAAGAACTGCACCACTGCCAGTTGTTTCATGGTGTCAGGCATATTCACTACTAACCGGCCAAAATTGCCCAGGCGGGTAGTCATACTTTGTTTTGGCGCGGGTGCCTGCTCAACTTCAATGCCTTTATAGCGATGATAATCCGCTGGGGCGTACTCTTTTGTACGGACCACTGTCCAGATAACCGTGCCCAGTAATACGGTGGCACCAAGATAGAACGCCCAGGTAACGGATGGCGCGACTTCGCCCATTTGAGCGGTATTTTCAAGGCCCACTACATTGGTCAACACAAAGGGCAGAATGGAACCAATTACCGCGCCAATATTTATCAGCAATGACTGCACAGAATAGCCGACGTTACGCTGCCCGGGAGGCACCATATCTGAAACCAGTGAGCGAAATGGCTGGAAACATACATTAAACGAAGCATCCATCAGCGCTAGCATTACTGCGCCAAAAATCATTGGTGCCATAAAGGTCACAAATAGGGGGGCATTCGGCATTAGCAACATGCCTATCGCTGCTGCTATTGCCCCAACCAGGATGAAAGGACGGCGGCGGCCCAGCCGGTTCCAGGTGCGGTCAGATGCCGCCCCAACCAATGGCTGGATTAATAGCCCCATAATGGGGGCTACCAACCAGAACAGTGAAAGAGAATGAAGATCTGCGCCTAAATCCGAGAGTATTCGTGACACATTCGCGTTTTGCAGGGCAAAACCGAATTGTACACCGAGGAAGCCAAAGCTTACGTTCCATACCTGCCAGAAGTGCAGTCTGGGTTGTTGTGTTTGCATAGTTACCACTATTGTTATGGTTATTGGTTAATTCACGGGTTATCAGTTTAACAGCCATACTGTAGCACTTTGTGGTGCAATTGTTATCTCGCCGGTGGCAGTGGCGACTTCGCTACTATCCGGCCAGCGCTGCAGCGTGTTTATGCCCTGCAACTGTGCCGCAAAGCGCGGTAACGGTAAGGTTACCTGCTGGGCGTTTTTATTGAGTACCACCATTGCCCCGTCACCGTGACCCTGCTTACCCTCTTTTGCCGTTTTAAAGTATACGTACACCCCCTCCTGTGGGGCGTAATGGGTATACTGACCAGTGGCTATCACCGGGTGCTGACGGCGTAATGTCAATAGTCCTTGAATAAGCGCCCTGGCCTCTTGTTGTTGCGCCGTCAGATTTTCACCGGTAAAACCATTGACCTTATCGTCAGGCCAGCTACCGGGAAAGTTACTGCGTATCACGCCGTGGTCATCGCTGTGCGGGTTAGCCATTAAAATTTCGGTGCCATAAAATACTTGCGGGATACCGCGGCTGGTCAACAGATAGGTCATCGCCATTTTCCAAAGTGCAAAATCTTCATCCAGCTGGGTAAAGATTCGGCTCATGTCGTGGTTATCACCAAAAATCACCAGATTATAGGGATCGCCATACAGCGCATCCGAAGCAAGCAAACTATACAGCTCAACTAGCCCGGTCCCCCAGGATTCCTGGTTTTTCAACGCGTCCACCAGGGTAGCCTGTAACGGAAAGTCCATTACACTGGGCAAAGAGGATTGGTAGCCATCATCTGGATTCGAGCCGGCCTGCCAATAACTGGTAATGACTGGGTTTACCGTCCACTCTTCTCCCACGATATTCAGCTCAGGGTATTCCTGCATAAGACGTTGGGTCCAGTGGCTTAAAAAGGCTTTGTCGGAATACGAATAAGTATCTACCCGCAGCCCACTTAAGTCGGCATACTCTATCCACCAGATAGCCTGTTGAGTCAGATAAGTGGCTAAATAAGGGTTCTGCTGATTTAGATCGGGCATGGTGGGTACAAACCAACCATCACTAAATGCGCTTACATCTGCGGCTACGCCATGCATATCGTGGAGTGCTTCGCGCCGATGGGTGGTAGCAGTGAATTCGCCCTGATTGTTAATCCAGTCTGCCGATGGCATGTCAGCCATCCACGGGTGATGACTGCCAATATGGTTAAGTACCACATCCATGATCAGGCCTATACCTCGCTCACGCCCTTGTTTGCTCAGTTCGCGATATAGCGCATTGGTGCCATAGCGGGGGTCAATCTGATAGTGGTCAGTGATGGCGTAGCCATGATAAGAATACGCATCCATGGCATTTTCCAGTAGTGGCATCGGCCACAACTGCGTAAACCCCATCTCCTGTAGATAATCCAGATGATCGATTAGGCCTTGAATATCCCCTCCATGACGCCCGCCGGGTTTGTCTGGCTGAGGCTTATCTACCAGCGCGGCATGAGCATCATTACTGGGGTCGCCGTTAACAAAGCGATCCGCCGTTACCAGATAAATGGTGTCGCGCTGACCAAACCCGGTCCGCGCGCGCGAGCCATCACGACGGCGATGAATATCATAGGTAAACTGCGTATCTGCCTGACCGGGCCGGCGCAGTGTAAAGGTATACTGCCGGGCGGTCGCGTGTTTGACATCCACATCAATAAACAAATAGTTGGGGCTGTCCTGTGAGGCAACCTTAACAATACTGACATCAGGGGAATTTACAGTCACTTCGCTGCCCGCGATATCTTTCCCTGCCACCATGAGTTGCAAGGTAGAAGATTGCATCCCCACCCACCATGAGGGCGGCGCCACCGTTAATTCGGGTGATTGACTGGCGTGGCCCTGGCTGACCCCGAAGAGACTGGTTAGAAAGACTATTGTGTGGACGGCTTTGTGCATGCTCTGCCTTACTTTTGTTAATCGCCAAATAGCATGCTACTTGGCTAGGTTAACAGGATGTTACCCCTGGAAGCCTTGACAACCAAGGCTTTGCATACGTATTCAGCGAAAAGAAAAAGTCCCTTTTTTTGCATTTTTAAAACAAAAAGGCAGCAAAATCCACCGCACATAGCGTTACGCGTAACATTGCCTTACGCCGCCAACCCTTTGTTATATCGCCGTTATTATTAATTATTTGCGATTTGTTTATCACAATGTAAACAATTGTTCTAAACTATGTTTACTGACGTATACGAAAGTATAATACGTCGCCTTTCAGTGGCAGACTTTTTGTCTATAAAAGCCGCCACGCCTTATGTTAATAATTTGCGGTTTTAGATGTAAACCGGGCATGACGTAGCCCCAGAACCTATTGTGAAGTGTAACGATAAGAGCCAGACGCCCCCGTTCTTAGTAGTTAAGGAAGCGCTCGGGCCGTGGATTAAGGACATACTATGTTAAACCCTACTATTTTAAGCCTGGCCAATACGCTAAACGCGTTTCATCCTCGTTCTCCGGTAAGCTATTTACAGGTAGCTCATTACTGCCGTGATGTTTCGCTGGATATATTGAAGCGTATGACCAGTGAAATCGAAATGTCGCTGGGCCAAAAAGGCCCAACCCCTGATGCTATTGTCGAGAATGCCAAAAAGGTAAAATCACGTAGTAGCTATTTGTTGGCGGAAGTTAAAGGCGTACCCAAGGTGGTTGGCCGCCATTTTGTTACCATGCCCATAGACGAAACCAGTAAAGCAAGGTTGATGGCAATGTCACAAGGGTGCGAGCGTAACAATGTCATGTTGCTATGTGATATTAACCCGCAGGCAAGGTATGTTGCCCTGCCCTATGGCTTACAGCCGGCAGACTTATCAATTGAGGAGATTCTCAATTTTGACCGGGGAGTGGCAGATATTCTGGTGCGGGTAGAACGTACGGCAGTGGCTTTTAGCAAGCTATATGATGTTGGGGGGGCGCCTTCAGGCTTTCTAACCCAAAGCACACCGCTGGATGACATTTATGAAAACAAAGGTTTGTTAGTTAACGAAACCCCACCTAATTAATATCCCCGCTAAAGGTAAGTCCCAGGGCCAGCGGTGCTGCCAGCCTTGGGGTGTACCTTATGTCAACACTACAGCTTCGCAGCGTTTAGTGCGCTCACTTCTAACACAACGGCATGGTGTGCTGGCACGTTAACCTTAACCACGACAG
The DNA here is from genome assembly GCA_003056425.1 of Alteromonas indica. GTDB lineage: Bacteria > Pseudomonadota > Gammaproteobacteria > Enterobacterales > Alteromonadaceae > Alteromonas > Alteromonas indica. The sequence goes on along the minus strand of PYVY01000006.1, from coordinate 255,589 downwards.
CGTCTTGCTGATGACTCAGCGTTATCTTCGCCGTACGGTCCAACAGGTTTTTCACACGATACGCCGACCACGGCGTCACCCGCTGCTTTTGTTTTAAAGGTTCGGCCTGTGGCTTTACACCTGCTGAATTAGCGAGTTGAAACGCTGTCACTAATGACTCAGGGAGAGTGAGCGTCATAGCAGCTTCGTCGTCATCAAAATTACTAATTACAATCAAGGGCTGATGCGGGTGATCACGTAAAAAACTGTAGACCCGATCAGTCTGTTGTTGTCGCGCCGCCTGTTGGTACTGAAGTAGACTGTAGGTGGGGCTATCCATCGCCGGATGATAAGCGGCAACGTGCAGCACGTTTTGGTAATAATCACGAAGCGAGCGCTCTTTTTCGGTTAGCCTGGCGCCATCAAATTTCCCCTCATTCATCCAGCGCTGATGCGCCGGTACCCCAGCATAGTCAAAAATAGTCGTCCGGGAGGCCTGCCCGTACCCCATATTTTCACTACCATCCTCGCCCACTTCCTGGCCAAAATACAACATAAATGGCGCATCGCTTTTCAAGGCTGAAACTGCCAGAGCCGGCTTACCTTTCACCGCACTACCGGCAAATGGCTTACTGGCAATGCGCTGTTCGTCATGGTTTTCCAGAAAATGCAGCATAGATGACTCGATATCAACAACGTCGCCGGCTGCCTGGTCCAGCGTTGTGACGCTGGCCTGGTTCTGTATAACCAGCTTAAGTGAGTCGTAAAATCCCACTTTATCGTAAAGATAATCCATCAGGCCTGATTGTATATATTCGCGGTAACGGTCCGGTTGGTAGACCTCGGCCAGAATAAAGGCGTCTGGGTTATGATGTTTAATAGAAGAATTTAAAAAAGACCAAAACGCCACCGGCACCATTTCAGCCATATCAAAGCGAAATCCATCCACCCCTTTAGCTAGCCAGAATAAGGCGATAGCGCGCATTTTGTACCAAGAGTCGGGCAATTTCTTATCTTGCCAGTATGCATAATGGGCTGCGCTATCCTGATTAGCCAGACCAGGCGCTAAGGTTGGAAAGTCGGTTTTCCCCTCAGCCGTCATACCATAATTGATTTTAACAGTTTCATACCAGTCATTGGCGTCAGGTTGCGCGGCAGTGGCACCGTTACCGGTCCACTTGGCAGGGCTTTCATCAAACATACCGTCAACCAGCGGGTGGGCCGCCCCGCCTGTAGGATGGAACCCTTCAGGCTGCTCAGGCACCTGAAAAGCTTTTCCAGGTACATAGTAAAAATTATTGTCCCGCGCGTATACCGTGTTGGTGTTGTCATTCGCGCCCAGTGACGCCACGCCTGGGGGGGCCTGGGTAGAGCGATAGCCGCGGGCAACATGGTTAGGTACAATATCAATAATAACCTGCATATTATGTGCATGCGTGCGAGCTATCAGCGCTTCGAATTCTGCCATACGTTGTGCAGGGTCTTGTGCCAGGTCAGGATCTACGTCGTAGTAGTCTTTGACCGCGTAAGGTGAACCAGCACGGCCTTTAATCACATCAGGATCGTCCAGCGCGATACCGTACTGCGTATAATCTGTGGCGGTAGCATGGTGGGGCACACCAGTGAACCAGATATGGGAAACGCCCATCTGGCGAATTGCAGAAAGTGCAGTATTCGAAAAATCGTTAAACTTGCCTACCCCGTTTTCCTCAATAGAACCCCAGGGCTTGTTGGTAGAATTAGTATTGCCAAACAAGCGGGTGAACACTTGATAGACAACTGGTTTACTTTGAGGGGGCGTATTTATGGAAGCGGCCTGCACTGTTTCAGATTCCGAAGAATTGCTGTTCGTACAGGAAAATAATAGAACACTGCACAGCGAAATGAAACCGGCAGCGGCGCGCGGGGAAGATAAACGGAACATAGGTTAACTTTCTTTGATAAACAGTTCTGTTAAAAGAATACCTGTTAAAAGAAAGTTAACCCACCATATGCATACGTATTCAGACGTATTTACGCAGCGCGTTGTTCTTTGTTGATTTTGGTCAGAATTGATGGTTGATGACGGAAAATAGCACCAAAATTGGGTACTTCCTGCAGTTCGGCCATTATCTTACGCTGAAAGCGCTGTAATGCTGGCGATACCTGTTGCATAAACTCAACCGGTGAAATTTGATAAGCCGCTCGTTTGCCATGATAGTCTATTTCGCTACCCAGTTGTTCAAACTGAATCCCTAAAATACGCAGGCTACGCGCGAGTCTTGGTTCCATCATCACATATACGTTTTCGATGTCACGCAACACACAAATGCTGGCAGCGAAAAAATACAAAGAAAGTGATAAATAAGGAAAATTACGACCCGGCTTATCTTTTTTGAAACCGTTGTTCAGGGATTTACCAGTTACTGGCGATAAGCTGTCGTCTGAACTACGGCGGCGGAACTGTTTTGGTATAGCAAGTCGGGATATTTCACAAATCGAGTAACGCGGATAACGCTGCGGACTATGATCATCGATTCTGATAGCACTGGGGCAATTTTGTTCGATGGGTAACAACTGTCCGGGGTGCTGGGGCATAACTAACCGGATGGTCCCAGCACAGTCGCCCGTCGCTTTGTGCTTGATGTAGCAGCTTAATGCAAACTCATCAAACTCATCAAATTCCATACGATTTGGACGGGCGTCCTCGAAGCCCATTTCTTCGCAATATACCTGATGGCGCGTTTTAAAGCAGGTACGTTGTTCGTGCTCTTCATTGGCTACGACTAACGTAAAATGTTCGAAGAAATGATCGGCCGCGGCATCGATGATTTTATTCATTTTCCGGCGCACGACAGGACGAATCATCTGCTTGATTCCTGGTACTTTATGTACTCTTTTAAAAACATTTAGCAAGCGACGTTTCACTTTGACTCCCGTTTATGGACTTGTAATTATACTCTTTACCTCTGTCAATCCATTCCTTGACTGCGCTAAAACACGATCGATACCAGATCGCACGCATTCGATACACTGCCTGATGACTTCGCCAAAGTAAATTACAATATCTGAATTTAGTTTGGGCCAAACAGCAGCATAATCTCAGAGAAGTAAATTAAGAAAATAATGAGGGTTATTTATTCTTTTATTGAGTGTATCAACAATTGTGCCATTGTGGGAGAGCCCGCCAGATAAGCCTTGCAGAGGCATTTTATTTTGTTACAACATTTTTACTAGATAGCCAATTGTAAAATTGACCTCAGCATTCCGCGTTATGAATTAAATACTTTTAAGAAAAACAACAAGATTGGGAATATTTACGGACAATCCTTCGGTAGGAATTTTTTTCATAGTGGGAAAGAATAATCAGCGCGGATTCGACAACTTCGACCCCAAATTTAGACTAAAGAATCATAAAAAAAAGCCGCGGTGATACACACCCCTTGTCCCCACAGGCGCAATAAATATAAATATAGATACATTACAAACAATAGCGTGTTGCCATTTGGCGTCACTAAAAAAAGGCGATAGCGGATAAACACCGATTAACGGCCGAAATTTTTAAAAATAGTTAACAAATACAGTATTATAGAAATGACGTATCCATATGGAGACACAGAGCGCTTTGGTGTAAAAAAACTACATTAACGGATACGGGTGCGGTTATTGGTGTCCCTGGATGCTCTGATTAACGCATCGCCAGCCTGGTAATCTGACTTAGCCATCCTGTCATATAATACCACATTGACGGTAGCTGCCAGGTTCATACAGCCTCTGGTAGGGATATAAACCACCTGCTCGCACCATGCCAAATCACAGTTCGATAACGAGCCATCTTCGGGGCCAAACACGTAGAACGCATTGGCGGGGTGGACAAATTCCGGCAGCGGCACTGCGCCTTCAACTAATTCCACCGCGACTGCTACCGCCCCAGCCGGGACCATAGCAGATAACGTATCTACCCCTACCGTGGGAATAAGTTTATGCATGGCTTTGGTATCAGCATTGAAATCCTTGGCGCGCCGGTACCGTTCACCCGTATAAAAGACGCTACTGGCACCGTAACATCCAGCGGCACGTAATACAGAGGCTACATTCGTGGCTGACTTCGGGTTAGAAAGGCCGATACTGAACATACTATTGTTATTATCACACTGTGTTTGTTGCATGATAGACACACCACTGCCGTTGGGGGCGCAGAGTATGCCAGAATCTTTTTATACTGTCATCGGGTAAATTACTGAATTATGTCGATTTTAATAACAGTGCGGATAAAATCGGCCAGCGCATGGCTTTGCACCAACGAAGTGGCAGCGGCAATGTCTGGAGCAAAGTACCGATCTTTGGCATAAAACGGTACCTGGCAACGCAACATTGCCTGTACTTTTTGCAAAGGCTCACTGGTTTTCAAAGGTGCGCGAAAATCAATGCCCTGGCTTGCCGCCAGCCATTCAATCGCCAGTACGCCCGCCACATTTTGATAAATAGTGGCCAGCCTGCGCGCGGCGAAGGTCGCCATTGATACATGATCTTCCTGATTGGCCGAGGTAGGTAACGAGTCGACTGACGCCGGGTGCGCCAGGGTTTTATTTTCGCTGGCCAGCGCGGCCGCAGTGACCTGCGCAATCATAAACCCGCTGTTGACGCCCCCATTGTTCACCAGGAACGCCGGCAAACCGCTGAGGGTGCTGTCTACCAATAACGCTGTGCGCCGCTCCGACAGTGCAGCTATTTCGCTTAATGCGATGGCCAGCATGTCAGCACTCATGGCGATAATTTGTGCATGAAAATTACCGCCCGATAAAATACTTGCATCAGCGGCAAATACCAAGGGATTGTCTGATACACCGTTTGCTTCAGTGACTATGGTAGCGGCACTATGGCGCAGATGGTGCAGTACGGCGCCCATCACCTGAGGCTGACAGCGTACCGAATAGGGGTCTTGTACCTTGTCACAATGCGCATGTGCCTGACCGATTCCAGAGCTGGCCAAAAGCCGTCGATACGCCTTTGCGATATCGGTTTGGGCACAGTGTCCTCGCACCTGATGTATGCGTGCGTCAAAAGGGACGCGTGACGCCGCAGCGGCATCGACGGTGAGCGCGCCAATTCCAATAGCACTTAATAGCGCACTTTCAGTATAAAATACCCCTTGCAGGGCAAATGCGGTAGAGGCCTGCGTACCATTTAATAGTGCCAGCCCTTCTTTAGGCGCCAGGGTCATTACCTTAATGCCCGCCTGGGCAAGCCCGTATTTAGCCGGATACCGCTGACCTTCAATAAATACTTCGCCCTCGCCCAGCAGCACAGCACTCATATGGGCTAAGGGCGCAAGATCGCCCGAGGCGCCCACTGACCCCTGTTGTGGCACCGCCGGCCAAATACGCCGATTAAACAAGGTGATCAACGCGGCTATCACATCAAAGCCTACGCCAGAGTAGCCTCTGGCTAAGGAGTTTATTTTTAGCAGCATCATTAGCCGAACCGTGGCTTCCTCCATAAACTCACCAATGCCGGCGGCATGGGATAACACAATACTGCGCTGCAACTCGATCAATTGGTCTGGTGCTATCCGGGTATTCGCGAGAAGTCCAAAACCGGTATTGATGCCATATACAGTCCGGCCTTGTGCTATAACATCATCGACGGTCTGCCGTGCCGCTGCAATGGGTCCGCGTGCATTATCCGACAACCGGATAGGTTGATGCTGACGAAAAAAATGGCGGCAATCATCCAGCGTTAATGTGCCCGGTTCCAGATGGAAACTACTGTTCATGAGCGGAGCCCTGCATCGGTAAGTCCAGTTGATGGGCTTGGGCACACTCCTGGGCCAGGGAATAACCCGCATCTGCATGGCGCATCACCCCGCTGGCGGGGTCGTTGTGCAAGACTCGACGAAGCCGTTGGTCGGCTTCAACACTGCCATCGCAAACTATCACCATACCGGCGTGCTGGCTAAACCCCATGCCCACGCCGCCCCCCTGATGCACACTTACCCAGGTGGCCCCGCTGGCGGTATTTAATAATGCGTTTAGTAGCGGCCAATCGGCTACCGCGTCCGAGCCATCCTGCATAGCCTCAGTTTCCCGGTTTGGCGATGCCACTGAGCCAGAATCCAGATGATCGCGGCCAATGACTATCGGCGCGGATAATTCACCGGTTCTGACCATCTCATTAAATGCCAGACCAAGGCGTAAACGTTGCCCTAACCCCACCCAGCATATACGCGCTGGTAATCCTTGAAATGCAATGCGCGCTCGCGCCATATCCAGCCATTGGTGCAGGTGCGGATCGTCAATCAATTGTTTTACCCGGTCATCTGTCTTATAAATATCCTGTGGATCGCCCGATAGCGCTACCCAGCGAAACGGCCCGATACCACGACAGAATAAAGGCCTGATATAGGCCGGAACGAAGCCGGGAAAATCAAACGCATTATCTACCCCCGACTCCATCGCCATCTGACGAATATTATTGCCGTAATCCAGCGTGGCAGCCCCGCAACTTTGCATTTTCAGCATGGCCTTAACCTGATTAGCGATGGAAAGTTTAGCCGCGTGAATCACCCTGTTAGGGTTAGTTTGGCGTTGGGCTGCCGCTTGCGCCATAGTCCATCCTTCCGGCAAGTAACCATTCAGCGGATCGTGCGCACTGGTTTGGTCGGTTACCACGTCAGGAATGATGTGCTGAGCAAGTAAGGCATGGTACACCGTAGCGGCGTTCCCCAATAAGCCAATGGACACCGGGGTACCCTGCTGGTTGGCGCGGTTGATCTGCGCCAGGGCGTCGGCTAAATCGTACGCTTTGCTGTCCAGATAGCCATTTTTAAGGCGGTAATCAATGCGGGTTTCATCCACTTCAACCGCAAGCAGGGAATAGCCGGCCATTGTGGCGGCAAGGGGCTGTGCGCCGCCCATCCCGCCCAGGCCGGCGGTCAGAATCCAACGCCCCTGACTACTTCCATTAAAGTGTTTTTTTGCCACACTGACAAATGTTTCGTATGTCCCTTGCACGATACCTTGTGAGCCGATATATATCCATGACCCGGCAGTCATCTGGCCGTACATCATTAAACCTTTACGATCGAGCTCATTAAAATGGTCCCAGGTCGCCCAACGTCCCACTAAATTGGAATTGGCGATGAGCACCCGTGGCGCATTAGCATGCGTGGGAAACACCCCCACCGGCTTTCCCGATTGGATTAACAGGGTTTCGTCATCCGCCAGACGTTTAATAACTTCCACGATTTTGTCATAGGCAGACCAGTCTCGGGCGGCCCGCCCAATGCCGCCGTAAACCACCAGCGATTGAGGATGTTCGGCTACCGCAGGGTCAAGATTGTTCATCAACATGCGTAGTATTGCTTCGGTTTGCCAGCTCCGCGCGCTAAGCGTGTTGCCGATAGGAGAGCGAATAATTCGGTGGGTATCCAGGCGCTTCATAATTAGCCCTTATCCGTGGCGGTAAACTGCAAATGGCTGCCTAAACGGTACCGGCTACCAGGGTGAATTAAGGTGGCCACACTAACAATTCCCTGACCACAATAGGTTCTGCGATGGATACACAAACATGCATCGCCGGTGGTGATACTTAACCAACTGGCGGTGCGCGCATCAGCATGTATCGCTTCTACAATATGGTCTGCTTCGGTAAGCGGGGCGACCCGATGTAAATAGGTATTGATACTCACTTGAGTAAGATCTTGCAGCAAAAAATCTGTTGCTATACGTGGGTTAACCCACCGTGTTTCAAGCTGAACCGGCAGGCGGTTTTCCAAATGTACCAGTTGGCTGTAGAACAACTGTTGTGATGCTTCATACCCCAGGTATCCCGCGGTGACTTTATCCGCGCGCCGAGCTTCATGGCTTAATACCTGAACATCGTATTGATGATGGCGCTGCTCAATTTCCTGTTTGATTCCCACAATCGTCAGCATCGAACTCATCGGCCGTTCATCGCTAACAAAGGTGCCAAGGCCCTGCGAGCGGGCCAAAATCCCTTCAGCAACAAGTTCCGATAGCGCTTGGCGGGCAGTCATTCGGCTCACGCCGAAATCGCTGGCCAACTGATTTTCAGAAGCAATTTTATCGCCTGGTTTTAAGCTACCCTGTTCAATGGCACTGACAAGCTGTGCTTTTATTCTGACAAACTGTGGCTGCATAAGCTGGCCCACTTGTTAATTTAATGTTACTTTATGCCAACTATCTTGTATATACAAGTATAGACAGCCTAATAACTTCGGCGGTGCCGCAATGACTACAACGCGAATTTACAATGTTAACCTGATGACCATGGATAGCTCTTTGCCATCGGGGTCAAACGGTATCCTGTGTGATAGCGAACTATGGATACATGAGAATGACATTGTGGCGGTGGGCCCCGCCGCTGATTGGCAGCAGCGCCCCCATCGGTCCATTGATGCCAAAAACCAGTGGTGTCTGCCTGGCTTTATCGATTGTCATACCCACCTGATTTATGCCGGCTCCAGAGCCGATGAGTTCAGCCAACGGCTTGATGGTGTGCCCTACGCCACTATCGCCGGTGCCGGCGGGGGAATTTTAAATTCGGTCCGGGAAACCCGCGCTGCCGAGGCCAGCGACTTGTTGCAGCAAAGTATGCGCCGCGCCCAGCGGCTGATAGACGAAGGGGTAACAACCCTGGAAGTTAAATCGGGCTATGGGCTGGACCAGCACACCGAAGTAAAGATACTTAATGTCGCCCGCGCACTGGCCCGGCATCTGCCAGTGCAGGTAATAAGAACGTATCTAGGCGCCCATGCCGTGCCGGCTGAATACCGCGATAATGCCCAGGCGTACATAGACTTTGTTTGTACCCGAATGATTCCACTGGTGGCTGAGCAACAGCTTGCCCAGGCGGTGGACGTGTTTTGCGAAACTGTCGGCTTTACCCTTGACCAAACACGACAAGTCTTTGCGGCAGCAAAAAACCACGGTTTACCGGTCAAGGTCCACGCCGAGCAATTAACTAATACTCACAGCGCCAGGTTGGCAGCTGAATACCAGGCGTTAAGCGCTGATCACCTTGAATACCTATCCGCTGATGACGTACCTGCGCTAGCCGATAGCGGGTGTGTAGCGGTTTTGTTACCGGGGGCTTTTTATTATTTAAAGGAACAACAGCTGCCGCCCATCGCAGCGCTTCGCCAGTATAAGGTCCCGATGGCAGTTGCTACAGATTGTAACCCGGGTACCTCGCCGGTCAGCTCTTTGTTAACCTGTGCCAATATGGCCTGTGTGCTGTTTGGATTGACGCCCGAGGAGGCCCTCGCCGGAATAACCCGCCACGCCGCCAGCGCTCTTGGTTTAACCAACAAGGGAATGCTTAAAGCCGGAATGGCCGCAGATTGTTGTTTATGGAATGTTGATACCCCTACCGCGCTGATTTATGAAATAAATGGCTATCGCCCTACGGCGCGGTGGATAGGAGGAAAATATGTCGGTTGAACAGCTATGGTGCGGCCGAACAGAAGACGCAGCGTTCAACCATGCCCGCGCTTTATTATGGCATCATGTGGTTCGCTTTAGTCCCCCTCAAACGCCCGCTAGCAAAGATAGCCCGACAAAGCAGCTGGCGGTAATAGGTTATCCAAGCGATGAAGGTGCACGTCTCAACCAGGGCCGGGTTGGCGCTGCCGAGGGCCCGACGTATTTACGTAAAATGCTGGCTTCAGTAGCCTGGCCCTGGCAAGCCGAGCTCTATGACTGTGGTAATACTCCGGTATATTCAGATTTGCCTGCCACCCAACATCATTACCAGCAAAAACTGGCAGGGTTATTACGCCACTCCCATGCAGTTTTATCGCTGGGAGGCAGCCACGATATTGCGGTAGGCAGCTATTTAGCCTTGGCCCAACATCTGCCACCCAAGCAGACCATTGGCATCATTAATATCGATGCCCATCTAGATTTACGCAGCCCGGCGACAGGGCCAAGCTCCGGCACGCCGTTTCGGCAAATTGCACAATGGTGCGACACCCACCAGCGCGCTTTCCACTATGTTTGTCTGGGCGTGTCCAGGGCCAGCAATAGCGCCGCGCTATTTGAATTTGCCAACCAAAAACAATGCACCGTAATCAGTGATACCGACTTTTCGTTTGATACTGCAAAAATAGCCGTTGCACCGATGTTGCGTTATATAGATAACTTGTATGTCACTGTGTGCATGGATGCATTTCCCGGCTATGCAGCGCCTGGGGTAAGTGCGCCGGCGGCGCTGGGGGTTGACCCGATACACGTAATAAAACTGCTGAATTGGTTAGGTAACGCGGCCAGTTCAGCTGGGGTCAGTTGGCAGTTGGCAGACATTGCCGAACTGAACCCCCGTTATGATATAGACTGTCGTACCGCCCGTTTAGCGGCACGGTTAGGCTTTACGCTGGCGCAAGCAATGCTGTCTAATACGACACCTCGGGTTTACACATAGTTACCGGGGCCGGTACGTGTGTGGGAATATTATTGCTCTCTATACGCAATTAGCTGGCCCCTAGCCCGTTAAAACCACTCGCCTGAGGTTTGCCAGACCCAGCAAACCTTTCCCCTTCTGAGAAGGTAACCACGCCAATTTCGTTAACATTTTGTTGACATAAACCAGCATACTGGCTAATTTGTAAGCGCTACCATTGCTAGCTTAACTGCCCAGTGCCATATGGCACTGGCGAGCCCGTTACCGCAACGAACCGCTTACTCAAGGTGTAAATGTAAGCGCTAACATTCAAGGATGCTGCTATGAAAAAATTCGCTTTAGGGATACTGACTGGCTGTATAGTGTCGACCTATAACGTGCAGGCTGCCAGTATAACCAATGCCGACTTTAGCCGGTGTGATTATTCCGGCTGGACTACGGAATCTGTTCCAGGCCCCGCTACATCTAGTGACTTTTCGATTGTCTCCAAGACTGATGGATGCCAGGCCCACATTGAAATAGATAGTTCTTCTGCGTTTATTAATTTGCTCTATCAACCAGTAGATTTCAGCCTTTCTGGCACTGATCCGCTAGTTTTACACTATCGCTTTTCGGTGGATAGTACCCTAGCCAATCAGCCTTCGCTGTCAGCGGATTATTTTGCCATGGGCTTTAATGATGGCAGTGGCCAGTTATTCAATGCAGAAGGTGAGGTTGGCACCTTATTTGGTACGCCCGACATCAATGGCGCAGCTAATTACCAGGGTACCTTTTTATTGGCTGATAGCTTTGCTAATCAAACAGGCTGGTCACTGGAAGTACAGTTACTGAGTAATTTTGATGGCGCAGCCGCGTGGATGGATATTCAACAGTTATCCATTGAACCGTTTCGGCCTGCCTCGGTACCGGCTACGTCCACCGCGCTGCTGGCCATAATGGGCTTCGGTTTGTTAGGCCGCGCCCGGCGGACAACGAAGGAGATACGGTAATGCAAATCCCTAGCACCGTACGGAACATCTCTGCCGCGCTCGGCGTATCCGGCGTATTGATAGCCATGCCGGCTAACGCCGTGGCGCTGGCTTCTGCCCAACCTAACCTTACGCCGGATAGCGCCTCAGCGGTTGCACCTTCAAAAGGTGAATGGACAGATATATCAAGCGCCCTTCAGCTTAGCCAGGGTCGCCCGGTATTTAATCGGGGCACCCGCCAGTACAATGTCATTGTCGATGTGACTAATTTAAGTGATCAAACCTTAACTGGCCCATTTCGATTAGTTATCGATAAGCCGTCGCACGTGCCGGTTAACGCCCAGTGGGACAGTGGCAGGCAAATCCATTACCTTCCACTATCCCGTGCCCGCCTTCACCCGGGCCAGCAGTTTCAGGTTGCCGTTCCCTTTGCGTTGCAACGCGGGGCGCTTAGTTTTGATCCGCGTTTGTTACAGCAGCAAGCGGCCAATGGTTGGCAGCTGGTATGGCGCGATGAGTTTAACGGCAATCAACTTGATTTAACAAAATGGAGCTATGAGCAAAATTGCTGGGGCGGCGGTAATGCAGAACAACAATGTTATACCGACCGGGCCAGCAACAGCCATCTGCAAGATGGTAAGCTGATTATCACCGCCAGACGCGAGGATTTTACCGGCCCCGATAACCCACAAGGCAACCCTGCCAGTACCGCAACCCTACCCTACACCTCGGCCCGGCTACGCAGCCTAAACAAAGGAGACTGGACTTATGGCCGCTTTGAGATAAAGGCTAAGTTACCCGAGGGCCAGGGCACCTGGCCAGCGATCTGGATGTTACCGTCTGACTACGTCTACGGCAGTTGGGCGGCCTCCGGCGAAATCGATATTATGGAAGCCGTTAACCTGTCTGCTGCATCAGATGACCCTCAGGCAGAGGGGAGCGCAGAAAATCGCGTCTATGGCACCTTGCACTACGGTCGGCAGTGGCCGGGCAATGTGCATTCGGGAACAGCCTACCGGTTGCCGGGTAATATTAATCCAGCCGAGGGGTTTCACGAATACGCAGTAGAATGGGAACAGGATGAAATACGCTGGTATGTAGATGACATTCATTATGCCACGCAAACCAGTGACGGGTGGTACAGTCAGTATCAGGATGACAGCGGCCAGTGGCAAACCGGGGCCGCAGATGCCCCCTTCAATGAACGTTTTCATCTACTTCTAAACCTTGCAGTGGGCGGTTCATGGGCGGCAAACGTAAATGAAACCGGCATCGACGAAAGCGCGTTTCCCCAACGCATGGCGATTGATTATGTACGTGTTTACGAGTGTTCAGTAAATCCCTCTAACGGCCAGGGTTGCGCCACCGTTGATGCTAATGCCCAAGAGGTGCCCGGGCATACACCGCCGGATATCAGTCCGCAAACTAAGGTGCGCGGCCCCCTATACAACTTGTTTGATGATGATCTTGCGGCTCAGCTGACCTTCGACACCTATAACCCGGATGCCAGCTTGTCCTACGCGCTACAAGACCATGCGGGCGGTACCTCGTTAGTCGTCAGGCAAACCGGCAATACCGGCAATCTGTATTTGCATGCCGCTGAAGCGGTTGATATGTCGGATTACGCCCAGCTTGGCCAGCTCAAGTTTGCTCTGCGTGTACTCGACAATAGTGCAGCCAGTGGGTTACTGATAAAACTGGATAGCGGCTGGCCGGCGGTTAGCGATTATGATGTATCGTTACCCCTGGACAATGAATGGCATCAGGTGAGTGTCCCGGTAGCTCAGATAATCGCCGGTGGTAATCGCTACGCCCCCGGTAATAACGCCGACCTAAACAGTATTATCAATACCTTGGTAATAGAGCCAAGCGGCCCGCTGGAAATAGAGCTTGATAACATTCGTTATGAATTTGATACCACCAGCCTGACCCGCCTGAGTATATTTGACGACGCCAATAGCCCGCCGTTTGTGGCAGGGAAGTATGTGGCTAGCGGCCAGCTTGATATTGAAGATGTCGTCGCTGCAGATAGTGAGCACAATATAGTGCGCCAGTTTAGCTTTAACACTAACGAAGCGGTAGGTTACTTTCAAAGCGCCCCGGATAACAACGGGACGCCCATAGGCTTTGATGCACGTCCTTTTGATACACTTGCGTTTGATTTACTCATTTTGGAAGACCTTCGTACATCGGGCGGATTCAATATAAAAGTGGATTGCGGCCATCCGTGTGGCAGTGCCGATTTTATAATTCAGCCGGCCCCCCCGGGCCAGTGGAAATCGTTCAGTATTCCTTTGCAGGAATTGGTTACCCAGCCGGGTTCGACATTAAATTTGTCGCGGGTCGACACCCCGTTGGTCATTTTCCCCGACTGGGGGAATCAACAAGGAGTCGTGTTACAGGTCGATAATGTGCATTTTACTACGAGCGGGCTGACGCCCCCTACCCCAGCGAACATTACCATCACTGAGCCCTACACCTTATTCGCGGATGCATTGGCGACATACTGGACGCTATGGGATTGCTGCGGCAATGCGCGCTTTAGTGAAGTTAATACGGGTAACGATAACCATGGACTGGTAGCAGAATTGGATTATTTTGGCCCGGCGCCTACGGTAGCCGGATTTCGGGCGAGTATTGAGCATAATGTGAATGACTACGCCACAGCCAACCCGGACAGCGTAGTAAAATTTGATCTATTCATTGCCCAGTTACCCCTCGCCAGTGCGGTGCCCATTATGCTGAAAGTTGAAGCCAGCGATGGTAGCGTTGCCGAATTTGCCTTAACAGATTCACTGGAGCAGCAGCAACCCGTTCCCGGTGATTGGCAAACCTATTCGTTTCGCTTAGCGGACCTCGCCGCCCAGGGACTAACCTTGAGCAAGCTGAATTTACTGTTGGTGTTTCCACAATGGGGGGAAGCGCAAGGAGCAATACTGCAGGTAGATAATGTCTTGATACAGTAGCCACAAACGAAAACGGCAGAGGGGTAAACCTCTGCCAAAGGGATTGCCCGGCAGGGAGCCAGGCGGGTCCAAGGAACTGTTTATCAGTACATGATGTAGTGCATGCTTAGGAATAACCTAAGCATGCCTAATCATTTGTATAAAATTAATAACGTGCTTCGAATGATAACCGAACTGAACGTGGTGCCTGCCAGGAATATGCTGCACCGTAGTAAGGGTTCTGTGTACCTTCTTCTATCTCATAATGTTCGTTAGTCGACATTTCTTCTTGCGAGTTCAGCAGGTTGAAGATATTTAGCGTCATACGCATATCGACTTCCTGATAGCTAAACATATAGGCAGCAGACACATCAAGATTGAACGTCCAAGGTGTACGGCCTACCGAGCCGCGTGGGCTGTAGCGATATTGCTTGTCGTCCTGAGCACATAAGCCTTCGTCAGACAACGCCGCTGAGCAACCAGTAAGGATGTAGTACGTATCACCATAGCTACCATACAGGTTAGCATCATCACTTGGGTATCCCTGACCAAATGCGGTCAGCGGACGACCACTTTGCAGTGATGAATTAAAACCAACGATAAAGTCTTCGCTTACATCATATGAGCCATAGAGCTTAAATGTATGGCGACGATCGTTTGGCTGATAGCCATCGGCACCATCCATCAGCGCAGGGAAATCGAAGTCTTGTGTGATCCCAGCATCAGCCTGATCGATATCAGACTTAACTGCACCTTCAAAGTTACCTACACTGCGCGCCCAGGTGTACTGGAAGTTAACGCGATAATTATCTTCTATATAATTCAGTTTCAACTGAACCGAAGTATATTCATTTTTACCTTCAGGCAATTGCAATGTCTGTGCGGTATGCGTAGTTAATGAACCTTCGTCAGCATTACCGTCAAATAACGGCAGCTTTGATTCATCAAGCTGCGAACCATCCCAATAATAGCCGTCTTTATACCAGCTCATATCACTACCAGGATTCAGCATAACGCAATACGGATAAGCGTAAATACCACAATAGTCATCTAGCGCACTGGTAACTTCACGGTATGTCCCGGTCACTTCAGCGGTGAGATTGTCGTTAACCGTAAACTGGTAGCCCAGAATATATTCGTCACGTGAAAACGGGTCGGCTTCTTGTGCCTGGAAGGTATCTTGTGTCGGTACCGCTGCCACCGATGAAGCCGTTTGTGAGTTTTCAACCGCGCCGTTCACTGGTGTTGCGCCGATAGGAGCACCACTTACCGAATCAATATCATCGAACGTATAATACGTAGTGGTATCACTTACGCCCGACGCCGCCCGATAGATTGTATTATTCGCGATGGGTAAATAATAACGACCATAGTTACCATAAAGTTTTGATTCACCATCACCGTTTACATCCCAGCTAAAGCCTAAACGCGGCGCGATATCGGTATCAAAGTCAAACAGGGTTTTGCCGGTGGTACCCGCCCCTTCGAATAGATCTTTACGTAAGCCAATTGTAAGCATCAGTGACGGGGTAACCTGCCACTTATCTTCAATATAATAAGCGGTCAGATCAGATTCAAACGAGCCACCGCCGTCGAATATCCGGTCAGACACCAAGTCTTGGGCTGCGCCGGTGGTATTAGTGTAAAGATTACCCATATCACCTTGGATATTAGAGCCCGATTCCAGTGAGAAATAACGATACGAGTGGCCACCCACTGGACGCGTAATCCGTGTGGAAGCACGGTCTTGTTTGTCGATACCCGCTTTAATCAGGTGGTCGCCCCAGTAATATTCGATGTCGAATCGATACTGGGTATTTTCATCGAAATTATCGCCGAATGAACCACCCGGGCCGCACTGCGGCGCTTTTTCAGCTGAGGGTACATTGCGCTGGTCAGTAATGGTAGGGCAATCAAGATTAGTAGGCGTGGTTTCGTACTGGGTTTCAATTTCACCCCACATGGCGGAAACCGAAAGATCGTCAGTAATGTAACCTGTATAAGTTACACTCTGTGCTTCCCCACCGCGTTTACGTAAATAAGAGCCTTGATACTCTTCAACTGTCTGGCTTTCAGCATCGTAACCGTAAACATCTTCAACCGCATCATTCTGGTCTGAATAAGCAAAGTAGCTCAGGCGGTGACCTTCCACAATATCCCAGTCTATCTTGGTGCCCCAGAATAAATTATCAGTACCGTCAGACTCACGATAACGCATTTGATCTGTTGCAGCATATTCATCAAATACAGCACCGTAGGAGAAGTCATTTGAGACAGAGCGTGGATTTACCAATGCGTAGAAAAACAGCTTGTCTTCAATGATAGGACCTGCAGCCGAAACGCTGTAATCCCATTCATCAGTTTCATCATTCCGATTGTCGCGGAAGATTTCGCCAGTACCACCCATACCACGTGATACCGAACCATCTTCCTGTAATGAAGACGGAGACCAGTTAGCAGTAAAATCAAACTGCCACTCATTGGTACCACTTTTCGTTACGGCGTTAACCAGGCCACCGGTAGCACGGCCAAACTCAGCAGAGAAACCGCCGGTTTTAACCTGGAACTCTTTGTACATTTCAAATGGAACCGCCCCACAGCCCAAGCCCTGACGAGTATCAGTAACTTCCAGGCCGTTGATATAGCAGGCGTTTTCAGCAACAGACGCGCCGCCAAATGAGGCTACGTTACCAAAGCCTGAATCGCCCTGGACAACACCTGGAGCAAGTAACGCTACGGCAGTTATATTTCTGGCGATAGGCATACGGTCAATTTCCGCCTCTCCTAACACCAAGCCAGAGTCAGTAGACGATAAATCAATAGCAGAAATACGCGCGCCGGTCACTTCAATGCGCTCAGCATTCATTGCGCCCACGTTAAAATCTGCTTGTTTGTTGGACCCCAGAGTGACGCGAAGCGTATCTTCGGCCACCACTGAATCACCACGTTTTATAGTGATGTTGTAAGTGCCTGTCTCCATTTTAGCGAACCGGTAGCTACCGTCCGCAGCAACCGATACGGTGCGCGAAAAACCGGTGTCAGGATTGACGGCTGTAACCGTTAGCTGGGTACTGTCCTGAGATTCAACCACACCTGAAATACTGGAAGTACTACCTGCGGCAAAGACCGGCGCAGATAGGCCTAATGAGGTCCCTATCGCTAATGCGAGTAGACTTTTTCTTATCATAATTGTTCTCCCTGGAAGACTTTTTCAGTCAACTAAATATATTTATTTTTATATGTTTATTACATGATGGTAATAAATCGAAAACGATATTAAGCAACCGGGGAATATAAATACAACGTAAAGTTCAATATCATCGGTGAAAGACAGGTTTAGAACGATGAACATCATATTGTGCAAATAAAAGGCAACAAAGACGTTTAATTTATCAACAATATCAAGCAAGTAAGAGCCACTTTTTGGAAAGATGGAATAGCGTTAATTTAGGATTAAAGCATTTTCATTTACGTTAACTTAATAATTTTTACAGATTAATTAATAGTAGATTTATATTATATGATGGTTAATTGAGCTAAAAATAAGACGGGGTTAACACTACAGGAAAGATATTTTTAAGAGGATAACCAGCACCGAAGTTTAATTTCGATGCTGGCACATAAGACGCTTTATTTTTCAGTAATTAAAATAAAGGGATTATTACCATCTGGACCTATTACACTGAACGTGTATGTTCCGGCGGGTAAATCTATCACCAGATTATTGTTGCTGCTATTTAATCGCTTGGCCTCATCCACCACCACGGTATTGGAGGTCGCATTATCGGGATTACCCAGGTTTACGGTAGCCCAATCCTGGGAGGCAATTTTAAATTCCGTCGCCCCACCCGCAATGGCGATATCCACCGCATACGTACTGTCGCCCTGCCATTGCAGTAAATCGGTTGTATCCCAGCCGTTCATGGCGCCCCTGACAAACACCTCGGTGCTACCAAAGAATTGCTCTTCAAATGCTTTGACTTTTGGCGCTTGAGGGTTTGATAGGTCCAGTACAAACACTACATCGGTTTGCTGTTCTATACTGAATGTCAGGTTATTATCCGAGTTTGTCAGGGCTAATTCTGTGTTTAGTGTCAGCGCAGTGTCGGCCTCAGTCGCAGATAATGCGCCAAAG
Organism: Alteromonas indica; assembly: GCA_003056425.1. Classification (GTDB taxonomy): domain Bacteria; phylum Pseudomonadota; class Gammaproteobacteria; order Enterobacterales; family Alteromonadaceae; genus Alteromonas; species Alteromonas indica. The sequence goes on along the minus strand of PYVY01000006.1, from coordinate 237,161 downwards.
TTAAGCGTACTCCAGTCTTCCGACGCCAATTTAAAACCATAGGTGCCTGGCGCTATCGTTAGTTGCGCACTATAGAGTTTGTTTCCCTGGTAGACCATAGGGTTACCGGTTCCCCACGCATTGAAGTCGCCGCGGATGTATAGCGGTGTATCTGCATAGGGCTGTTCAAAATCTATCTGTAACACCGGGTTTTCAACATCGCTGGCATCAAGCAGCAATTCGTACGTGGTACTACGCGGGGCGGTAAAACTTAAATTAGCCCCACCGCGCGCCAGCGCTATCGCTTGGTCTACCGACAACGTATTGGTATTCGCAGCGCCTAAATCCACGTCGCTCCAATTCTCTGAGGCCAGTTTAAATTGATATTCTGTTTCTGCGTTGAGGTTAACCTGCACCCGATACTGCCCATTGCCCTGGTAGTTCAGCGGATGTTGCGTACCCCATTCGTTCATATCGCCGCGAAGATATAACGTTGCCGCATATGGCGCAACGTCTGGCGCTCCGGAGGTCGCAATAGCGGCAAGACCCGCGCCTTGGGCGCCCTGCTGGGATTTGATAAATACTGCCATAGTCAGGGCGGGCACCGTAAACGTACCATTGCCGTCTTGCCCTTCTGTAAAATAAGCAGAGGCTGTCACCGAATCAACCGAATTTACCTGGACGGGATGCAGGCTAAAACCGGTCGCCGTATTTACGCTTATCGATTTTTCTTCATAGCCGCTATTAATCACCACCATCAACGCATCAGCCATGGGATCCAGATCAGCCCGGGGATGCTCAGGATCGTTACTGATACCATCATCAATACTCATCGCTACCAAACCCACCTGTTGCGCTGATCCAATATTATGGAAACCCACACGGTCGGTAATAGCCTGCGCAGTGGTTAGTCGGAATAAAGCAGAATCGCGCCGAATTGATAAAAATTCGGTGAACACGCTACTGGCAAACTGGATCTCTGTACTTCCAGCCGCCCGCTCCGGCGCATAAATGAATTCCACCATTTCAGGCCAGCGCGTTTGGTTATCTGCTGCCAGCGGCAACCCGATATTCCAGTTGTTTGTCTGATAGGTGAAGTCGACAAAGTTAAACCAATCGCCAGCGTTGTAGGTATTGCGGTCCATCGATTTAGAACGCAGCATATCGCCACCAAGCTGCAGAAAAGGAATCCCCTGGCTTACCAGCGGGATACCAATACCAATGTTTTGGATACGTACCCGTTCAGTTAAGCTGATATCAGCAGGTAGGGTATAGTTGAATTGGTCCCACAAGGTTTCATTATCGTGTTTAGATACATAGTTGATAATGTCCGCAGGCTGTAGCGCGTAGCCTCCTAACGCACTGGCATTTACCGCATTGCCGGTAGATGTGGTCAGTAAAAAGTCGGCCATTGTACCGGCTAAACCCACTTTCAGTTTATCTTGGTCAGCCAATGCAGCATCGCTGTTGGGGTTAAAAATATTGCCCTGCCGGACCGCTTCGCGTAGCCGGTCATTAAAGGTGCCAATGCCGGTGCCTGCCATATTGAGCTGATTTGCCTGGGTATAACCCGGGTATTCTTTTAGCCAGCCTTCTCCGTAAAAATAGTTGTCGCTATCGATGGACTGAATCTGCTCGCGCAATTTGACCATAGTATCGACGGTAGCCTGGCTCATAATGTCAAATCTAAACGAATCAAACTTGTAGTGTTCTGCCCACATGGCCAATGAATCAGCCATTAGTTTTTCCATCATGACCTGTTGAGGCTCTGTATCATCACAACAAGTTTCGTTTATCAGCGCGCCGGTCGCAGCGTCATAGCGGTGATAGTAGCCTGGCACCACTTTATCTAATACTGACTTTGGAAAAACGCCCGAGGCGTGGGTATGGTTGAATACCACATCCAGGGCCACCCGCAAATTCATCTCGTGCAGGGCCATAATCATTGCACGCATTTCTTTGATTCTGGCGACAGATTCGCTATCCGTGGCATAGCTGCCTTCAGGAACATTGAAATGATGTGGATCGTAGCCCCAGTTGAACGTATCAATGTCCTGCAGTTGCTGAGTCAGCGCTTGCGCTTTACCCTGCTCTGATATGGGATCGTAGCTTTGGTACACATCAATCAGTTGACGTTCGGCATCTTCTTCTGCACATACTGCGGCCGATGCATTAAGCTGGCATAGCTGGGCCACACTACTATAAAGATTAACGGTCTTCGTGGGATCCTCTTCTATGGTAGCGATATCCGCCAGGGGTAACAGGTGAATATAGTTAAGCCCGGCTTGCTGAAGCCGGCGCAAATGCTCAACCGGTGCACTGTCGGTTTCGGTAAAGGCCAGGTATTTTCCTCTGTTAGCTTCACTGACGGTAGCATCCCGGGCACTGAAGTCGCGAACATGCACTTCATAAATAACCGCATCCTCTGGATTCTCGAGGGTGGGAATGAAATGACTGTCCCAGCCTTGCGGTTTCAGATCGTCATCTGCTAAGTTAACGAACCGCGAAAAACGGCCATTAGTTGATACCGATTGCGAATAGGGATCGGTAACTTCAAAGGTTTCAAATTGGCCGGTGGTGGGCGCAAACACATCTACTTCGAAACGATACAATGTACGATCCAGGGCCTCGTCCGCCTGATACGTCCAGACTCCACTGGCCTCGTCCAGCGTCATACTGTAGCGCTGCTGCAATGTTTTGTCGTCGGCGTAGCTTAATAAGCTAACAGCCCGGGCGGTCGGCGCCCACACCGCCACATTAATTGCGCCATCCTGGTAGGAGGCTCCCAGCGGTAGGTTATCCGCATCTTCCGCACCTTGAGTATACAATGCATCCAATACCTTCGCATGCTGTATGCCCGTAGCTGAAATTAAGGCGCCCTGAGCATTGTAAGCAGCTAATGCAATCTGTCCTTTTAACAAAGCTTTGGCGGTAACGTCATCAATATCCACCCAAAAGGCTGGCCAGTCAGCAATAAACGGATAGATCTGGCGTTGCTCATCCGTTAATGAGGTCGCTTCCAGTACCAATGTCTCGCCACTTAGCCCGGTTTCAATAGAGCTTTGCAACGGCTGATTGTCACTATAATGAAGCTTGACCTGGCTGACCTCATCGCCCACCTGCCAGATAAGCGTTTGTTGATCTATCCAGTGTGCAGCTCTACCTTCGATATTTACTGATTGGGGGCCCAGCCCGGCAATAGGAAACTCAAATATTGTGGCTTCACCGTCGAGGGTGAAATTCATCCGCGTAAATGTTTCATCGTCCTGGTCTAGCGGGGCCTGAAAGTCACCAGTACCTAGCGCCTTACCAGCATCGTCAGTGCCCTTATGTATGATAAAATTATGGCACTGACCGTAATCCGGTTTTAGCGCTAAAATCCAATAGGCTCCGTAGGTCGGATCGATACCACTTATCGGGCGGCCATTGTCCCATGCTGTATCGTCATCTGCATAAGCGTCGCAGGTTTCATTGTTCCAGGTATGTAAGCGCCAGCCGTCATAAGCGGTATCCGATGGCGTATTTTCTGCATCGACATGTTTGCGGTTGTAATACAACACCGCTTCATTGTCGCCCGGGAAAAAAACCGGATCTGGTAATGATGGATCAGCGCCAACCACGCAGGCGTCATTGGTTTCATTGGGAACCGTGGGTACTTCACAGGCAATGGGCGGCGGTGCTACACATGCGTTACCCTCAGCATCGGGTACATTTGGCGCTGTGCAGGTGAGTAAATCTGCCGAGCCCGAAGTCACACTGTCTGCGCCACATCCGCTGACGATAAACAGTAGCAATACGGTACTAACTATATAGCGCAAGTTATCTGGCGATAACCGGTTACGGAACATTGTTAATGTCCCGGCCCAGGGTAATTGAGTAGTAATCTTCATTGTTTGTCCTTAAAACGAATAGGTCATGCCCAGGTAATATTGCGTGCCAAAATACTGCAAAGTCCCGGTTTGCGTTTCATCGCTGAAATAACTTCTGGTGGGTTCATCAGTCACATTATTTACCTGAAACAACACGCTGGCGTGGTCGCTGAGGTTGTACGAGGCCTGATAGTCAAAGATAAGTTCTTCGGCAAAGTTAACCGTTTGATCGTTAACAGCCACCTGTTGTGACACAAACGCATCCCGATAGCGGGCCGACAAACGGGTTTCAAAATCTGCGTACTCCCAGAACAGGGTTACCGTTGCAACATTCTCAGATAGGCCGGGCAGAGCAGAGGCATACACGCCATCGCCCACTGACCGTTCAATTTCGCTTTCGGTAAACGAATAAGAAGCGTTTACTCCCAGCCCTGATAAAGCACCAGGTAGCATGCTATAAATTTGCGTATAAGCTATCTCAATACCTCGAATGTAGCCCCCTTTAGCGTTATTTACCGCTGTTTCGTAGCGGCCATTTTCAACCGGTACAGTGATAAATAACGGCGCTCCTGTGGCATCGACAGCCTGCTCGGGTTCTTCACCTTCAAATTGCGCCGCCATAAAAACAGGCACTTCAACGCTGTCCGGCGTAACCAACCCGTTGGCCGCAAAGTCGTAAGGGTCGATAGCGATATTTTCGATAAAGGAATCAATATTTTTATAAAAGCCGGCCACTACAATAGCGCCATCACTTTGGGCAAAATAATACTCATAAGAAATGTCATACTGGGTAGCGTAAAACGGGTCTAAGTAAGGACTGTTTCTGGATGAACCGCTTACCTTGGCGGTTGGCTGGGAGACCTGTATTTCGCCAGAGTCGCGGTCCATAGAGGCGGTGAGCGTTTCGACACTCGTCGTGGTGTTGGCAGCAAAGCGGTTAATAGGCGCCCGACCCATCACTTTGGCTGCGGCCATCCGTAATTGCGATTGCTCTGACAGTTTAATATTCAAATTAATAGAAGGTAACCAGTCAGTATACTCATGGGTTAGCATTGCCGGACGATAAAAGTTATTAACTAACCCGGCCTCATCCAGAATATTCTGCGCGCCAGCGGTAGGATCGCTTACTTCTGTTTGTCCTTCTGCCTGGCTGAGCATAGTAGTGGCTCTTTGCAACGTGGTTGAACGTTGCATAGAGTCCACGTAGCGTACCCCTATATTGCCGTTGATGGGCAAACCCAATACGTTAAATTCCAGGTTAGCCATAAGGTAGGCTGCATTGACCGTTTCGAACACATCGCCACTTTCCTGAATAGTCCAGGCCGTATCAGCGCCGCTGCCCGGGCCATTGATAACACCGGCCGCACCTGGTCCCCAGGTTTGCACTGGTTGCGGCACCCCTGCCGGAAACCAGGCCGCTAATGCACCCGGCACATCTACCGCAAGATAGTCAGGAAAATAATCAAACTGGCCCCCCCAGCTCACTGTTTCGGTAATCTCATTATTTAATGCAAGGGGCGGCTGAGCAGCGGACAACGCTCCATCATTACCATATTCAAATACCGAACGCTGGTTAGTATACTCGCGGTTAGAATAACGGTACCCTCCTTCAATTGACGCAAGTGGACCGCTATCGACAAAATACTGAAAGTCACCGCGATATGCATCAAGCTCATCTTCATTGTGAAACGGGTAAATACCATATTTACTCACCATAACCCGTGAAGTGTCGGCAAACGCCTCAGCCTGATTAAATGCCACATCCGGCAAATTGAGCCCGTTAAGTTGATATGCAATTTGCACATTATTATCAATGACAGGGTTAAGCGCCGTAGCATCTTGTGCCACCAATCCCCACAACAAACCGTTTTTGAAATCGCTTTGCGCTTTTGATAGCGAAATATCAATTTGTACGGCAAAGTTATCAGTGATCTGCCAGTCAGCATTGATCCCGTAGCTGGCTATTTGATCTTGTTCGTTATTGTCATCATTAACCAGCTCAACACGGGTATAGTTGTCTTTAGTGCGGGTAAAGACGCCCCCTGTCACCACGTTATTTTCCACTACCGGATTAGTAATACTGGCGTTCTCACCGCCGAACTTTACCCGAAAGCCGCGCGCGAACGTAGCCGTATCAAAACGGGACACAAAAGCATCGGCTTTGATTCGTAATGTATCGTGGGGCGCCCACTCAATGGATGCCAGATACCCGTTCCGGGTTTCCTCACCGCCTCTGTGTTGCAGTTCAAACCCTTCGCTTACCAATTCGCAACCAGGGCACTGGGCATTAGGATTTTGCGTATCGTTCGCTAAACCGTCTACATCAATTTGCTGATTGTAAGCCAGGCCGACAAACTGGGTGGCCACACTTGGTTGATACAGTCGGGCAAAGCCCGCCGAAATTCCCAACGTATCGTCCAAAAATTTTCCCTGCCACGAAAAACTTAGGCGGTGCCCGTATTCGGTTGCATCATAAATTTCATCAGCGCGGTCGTTGAACATACCTCGCACATTCGCACTAAAGGTATGTTGTTGTTCGTTATTCAGCGCACTGGCGGTTTGCAGTTCAACGGTGCCGGCCACCCCACCTTCAATTAATGAGGCTTTAGGTGACTTATACACTGCAGCGGAATTAATCAGCTCTGACGGGTACTGGTCAAACTCGATAGACCGGCTACCACTGGTGGAAACCTGTTCACGCCCGTTCAATGTCGAAAATACAAAATCCCCGGATAATCCACGAATGTTTATTTCGGCTGCTTGCCCACCGGTGCGTACCGCTGAAATACCCGGTAGGCGGGTTAATGCATCTGCCATCGATACATCGGGTAAGCCACCCAGATCATCTGCCGAAATTTGTTCAGTTACTGTATCGGAGTAACGCTTTTGATTTAAAGACTGAATAAGGCTAGTGCTAAATCCTCTCACCTCTATTTTTTCAATCTCGTCATCCTGAGGAGTTGCCGCAGATTCCTGAGCGCTAACCTGGCCGGCTAACCCCACGGATATTAAAACGGCAGTAACCCTGTTTATAGAGAACCTTTTCATTGTGTTTCCCATGCCTTTCACGTTTCCTTGTTATTGCATCACAGCCCACTTACTCGGCCCGGCCGTAAATGAATTAACCAGCGGCGGTAAGATCGCAATTTTGCTATTGAGCTACTGTAGATAGGCGATGAAGCAATGCCTTCCCATAGCGCAATTAATAGTAAGGACAGGCGAAATTTAGAGCAACGCGATGCATACGTATTCATTACATATTTGCTACATTACGATTACATCCATAGGGTATGCAGTCTGATTTTTGGAGGGGTATAGCGGGATATAAAAGACGTTACAATGGCTGGAAGATACGATGAAAACGCATAAACATCGGTGTAAAGGTTGCCGGCTAACCGTGGTCACTGTGACGCAGGGGTAAGCGTATATAGCCTGTTAAGGTTCACGATAAGGGCGGCCACAAACGCTGCTCAGGCCAAATTATCTGAAAGCAATGAAAGGTAGGTGGCTAAACCTTGCGCGGTACCGCTGTATAGAGCTATTAACTAAAAAGGGTTACCGCAGCTCTCGCTCCGGTAACCCCCATATACAACTGCTATAACTGCTGTTACCGCCGTAAGCCACGTAGGTTACGGCTAGTCTTTAAAAGTCGTAGTTAAAGCTAAGCAGATAGTTTGCGCCATAAGTTTGGTACAAGGTTATCTGACGAGAATCCGTACCAGAGCTTTGGATATCATCTTCATCTGTCAGGTTTTGGGCCTGCAAAGTCACCCGTAGTCCATCCAGAGCTTCAATACCAGATTCACTGAAATCATAACCCACCTGAGCATCAACAAAGGTACCGCCCTGATTGGTTGAGTCTGATAACGCCAGGCTCAGGCCGCGCGTTTCGCTTAAATAGCTTGACCGTTTGGTGCCAGCTAAGCGAATTTCAAACCCTTGATTTTCATAGAATACAGTTAGACTATAGTTTTCATCCGATAGACCTGGTATACGGGTTTCATCGGTACCTGGGGCTGCGTCTGCCGTGCCATCCATAAAGGTTGCACTGGCGAACATACCAAAGCCTTGTAACGACTCATGCAACAATTCACCTGGTAAGCTACCCTGCACTTCCCAACCACGAACAAAACCTTCGAAGCCATCTTGCGGCTGTGTGCGTTCACCCACAAACAATACCGGTGGTTGACCGTCTGAACTTTGATGTATATCTGGGATATAAAACTCTTCAAAGTCTGCCGCAATGGCGTTATTTCTATGCCAGTTTTTCAGATCTTTAAAGAAGAATGACACTGCGACATATCCGGTGTCTGCAAAATAATTCTCGTAAGCCAGGTCAAGCTGGTTAGCCTCATAAGGTTTCAATTCCGGGTTACCAGCACTGCCCCCCCAGGGTCCGTTATCGGTGTCTGTACTCAGAATCTGTGCATCATTGAACGAGAACGTTACCTGACTGTTGGGGCGCATATCGTCCATACGTGGACGCGTAAGTACTTTACTCAGACCCATACGTACAAACTGACCTTCGGCAACTTCTGCACTCAAATTCAGGGTGGGTAATACATCTGTGTAATCCGTACCACCGGATACAACGGTCGATTCCACAAAGCCCAGGCTATCAGTTACCGTACTGAAGCCATAAGACTGCTGATCTGCATGCACCACTTGCAGGCCCAGATTACCGCGAATATAAATACCCTCATATTCGGTATCCAGATCCAGCTTGGCGTACAACGTAGTCAGTTTTTCTTCTACTTCGTAGGTGTCACCTAAACGGTCAGCCTGTACTAACTGCGCATCAAGTTCGTTGTAATAACCACTGTTGTATAAACCCAGTGCGTCATAGGCCAATACACCTTCAATACCGACAAAGTCCAGGGGTGTTATGCCAAGTACATCAGGAATAGCCGCATCATCCGGATAAGCCGGCGCAGTAAGGTAGGCACCATTGTTTATTTTCGACTTGCTACGGTCAGAATAAATCGCACCAAATTCTACACCGGTGAACATACCCCACTCTACAAAGCCTTCTGTGCTCACCCGATAGGTAGATAACTCTTCTTCAAATACTGGCTGGTTTAAGAAGCCATCCTGTTGATTAGAAAAGTAAACCTGCTCACCGTCTTCGTTTTTAAGGGTAGGCCCCCAGCTTTGCGGGCCGGCCAGGCGAATAAGTGACGGATCCGTCAGGTCAGTCGGTGCCAGCGTGGGGTGATCCGAGAACATGACACCTTCTGAGGTCATTTCCCAGCTGCGAGCTGTTAACTGACGCCCGTCAGTGCCAGCGCGGCCAGTACCTGAATAACTTTCAACATCCGTAATCGTTTTATCTACCTTACCGGTAGAAACGTCAGCATTAACCGTCCAGTTATCGTTTAACAGGTATTCCATGTTAAGACCAAACGTGGTCAGGTCGGCATCTTGTTTACGCACATCGTTACGAACAATGCTGTAAAAACCATCATGATAACCCGCTGTAACCAGGCCATTCTCGACTTCAGTAACGGTAAAGTCTACCGGACCCCATACCGGGCCCCCCTCTTCCACACCGCGGCGAGCATCATTTTCCTGGAAATCAATATACAACGCATCCAGTTGTAAGTTCAGACGATCGTTCGGTGCCCATTGAATAATAGCGGCGACCGAGTCACGCTCCATCATAGCTGACCGGGCAAAACTGTCATGACCACCCAGGATTACCGTGTTTTCATCCACGGCTACACCGTCAGCAAGGCTAACCGCCGTCGCATCGTCACCGGTAGGTACATTTGGATAGCCCCATCCGCGGAACTGGCGTTCCTGGCGTGGCGACTCCATAGTGGCAAAGGTTAACGCAACGCCGACTGTGTCGTTGGCAAATTGATCGATGTAGTTAAACGATAACCGGTGGCCATCGTTGTCGAAATCGGGGTTGCCAGAATCGTCCGCATTTTTTTCAAACGTACCATTAATGGTAAATGTTTGTTCTGCGACCAAGGGTTTCACCGTTTGTAAATCTACGGAACCACCGATATTTTGCGTTGTCATACCTGCTTCAGGGGTTTTGTAAACCAGGATGTTAGAAATGATTTCAGTTGGATAAAGGTCGAATTCTACGCCACGGTTATCACCCATACCCAATAGCTCGCGGCCATTAAGTGAGGTACCGACATAGTTTTCATTAAAGCCACGTACTGAAATTCCGCTGGTACGGCCATTACGACGTTCGCCAGATAGACCTGGTAGACGTGAAAGTGACTCGGCAATACTGGTATCGGGTAATTTACCAATATCTTCGGCAGAGAGCGCTTCAACGATGGAAGAATTATCCATTTTGATCGCTTGAGCACGTTGCAGGCTACCGCGTATACCTGAAACTTCAATAACTTCTACAGACGGTTCTGCATCCTGATTGGCCGTGTTGGCCTGTTGCGCCATCACCGGCAGGCTAAAAGCACAAAGCCCACTGGCAACCAGCGCAGCTTTGATTGAATTTGGTTTAAAGTGGTTCATATGTAGGTATCCCTTGACTATCCTAAGACTTCTGCCGGTATTGTTATTGAGTAGGCAGGCCAGATATAAAACAGGCTAAATCCTATCCCCATAGGCGTGTTTGCTCAATGTTATGCATACGTATTCATAAATATTATTATACATTTGATTAACAGCAGCATCTTGTTGGCTACGAATCGTTAACTTCCTAAATCTTTTTCTTTTCTTTATATTCAATAGGTTAAACATCCCTTAGCGTTAACATTTGAGGACAGTGCGAAGAAAACGTTACAGATTAAATAAAAACAATATTGGGGAACAAACTGCGGAAGTACCTTGCCGTTCATTGATGAGGGGGCTAAAACGGTGGCAGAAAAAGTGATTTACGCCGAATAGAAGCACGTTAGTTCCACCTGCCTAGCGGCGCAGGTGACAAGGGTAAAAAAAAGCCCGCCAAAGGCGAGCTTTTTTATCAGTGATTTCTTTCACAGAGTGCGTAGTGCACGCTTACCAGTTGGTGGCTTCGCGTAACGCTTTGCCGATATCGGCCAGTGAACGAACCGTCTTCACGCCGGCATCTTCCAGAGCTGCGAATTTATCATCAGCTGTTCCTTTACCACCGGCGATAATCGCGCCGGCATGGCCCATCCGTTTTCCTGGAGGCGCAGTCACGCCAGCAATATAGGATACCACTGGCTTGGTAACATTTTCTTTAATGAACGCCGCCGCTTCTTCTTCCGCGGTTCCGCCGATTTCACCAATCATCACGATTGCTTCTGTCTTCGGATCTTCCTGGAACATCTTCAGAATATCAATGAAGTTTGATCCTGGAATCGGGTCACCACCAATACCTACACAGGTAGACTGACCAAAACCTTCATCGGTAGTTTGCTTCACCGCTTCATAGGTCAACGTACCTGAACGCGAAACAATACCTACTTTACCTGGTTTATGGATATGACCAGGCATGATACCGATTTTACATTCGCCAGGAGTAATAACGCCTGGGCAGTTTGGTCCAATCAAACGTACACCTTTGGCATCAACATACTCTTTTACATAAAGCATATCGATGGTAGGAATACCTTCTGTAATACATACAATCAGTTCGATACCTGCATCAGCAGCTTCTACGATTGAATCTTTACAAAATGGAGCTGGAACATAAATTACTGATGCAGTGGCACCGGTTTGTTCAACTGCTTCGCGCACTGTATTAAATACAGGCAGGCCTAAATGTTCAGTACCGCCTTTACCAGGTGTAACACCACCTACCATTTGCGTACCATAGGCTATAGCCTGCTCAGAGTGGAATGTACCCTGACCGCCAGTGAAACCCTGACAAATTACTTTCGTGTCTTTATTAATAAGTACTGACATTATTTGCCCTCCGCCGCTTTAACAACTTGCTGAGCTGCGTCAGTCAGGCTGCTTGCAGCAATAATATCCAGGCCTGACTGTGCCAGAACTTCACGGCCTTTCTCTGCATTTGTACCTTCAAGGCGAACCACTACCGGTACATTTACACCGACTTCTTTAACCGCGCCGATGATACCTTCAGCGATCATGTCACAACGTACAATACCACCAAAGATATTAACCAATACGGCTTTTACGTTGTCATCTGATAAGATAATTTTAAACGCTTCAGCAACCCGCTCTTTGGTTGCACCGCCACCAACGTCAAGGAAGTTTGCTGGCTTACCGCCATGCAAATTAACGATATCCATGGTACCCATTGCCAGGCCCGCACCGTTAACCATACAGCCAACATTACCGTCCAGCGCAACATAGTTTAATTCAAACTTAGCCGCATGCGCTTCACGAGCATCTTCTTGTGAAGGATCATGCATTTCTTTAACTTTAGGCTGACGATACAGTGCGTTACCGTCGATACCCACTTTAGCGTCAAGGCAATGCAAATCGCCATCGGCCTTAATTACCAGCGGGTTAATTTCGATAAGTGCTACATCAAGCTCTTCAAACATTTTCGCCAGACCTAAGAAGATCTTAACAAACTGCTTTATTTGATTACCTTCAAGACCTAATTTAAATGCCATCTCACGCGCCTGGTAAGGCTGTGGTCCAACAATCGGGTCAATTTCAGCTTTCAGAATTTTTTCTGGCGTCTCTTCTGCAACGGTTTCAATTTCAACACCGCCTTCTGTTGAGGCCATGAAAACCACACGACGGGTTCCACGGTCAACAACTGCACCCAGATACAGCTCATTAGCGATATCAGTGCAGGTTTCTACCAGAATTTTAGTTACCGGTTGGCCTTTCTCATCAGTTTGGAAGGTCACCAGATTTTTGCCTAGCCAGTTTTCCGCAAAGCCGCGAATGTCGTCTTTATTTTTAAACAACTTAACGCCGCCAGCTTTACCGCGTCCACCTGCGTGGACCTGACATTTAACAACCCATTCTTCACCGCCAATGCGGTCTGCTGCTTCAACTGCACCTTCAGGTGTGTCGGCTGCGTATCCTTCAGAAACAGGCAAGCCGTATTCTTTGAATAGCTGCTTGCCTTGGTATTCATGCAAATTCATGGTGTTTCTATCCGATTTTTAGTAAGACAAAAGCCGCTATTGCGACTTGATTAACTTGACCGACAGACGCCGAGCCTGCCGACGTTGTGACAATCACGACCCGAGCATACCTTCAGGCCGTGACTGCACACAATGCATAAGATGAAAGTCTTAAACGTCTAGTAATAAACGAGTAGGATCTTCGAGCATCTCTTTAACTGTAACCAAGAATCCAACCGACTCTTTACCATCGACGATTCTATGGTCATAAGATAATGCCAGGTACATCATAGGCAGTATCTCAACCTTGCCATTAACTGCCATTGGCCGATCTTGGATTTTGTGCATACCAAGGATCGCGCTCTGTGGTGGGTTAATGATAGGGGTAGACATCAGTGATCCGAATACTCCGCCGTTAGTAATCGTGAAATTACCACCTTGCAGATCAGACATGGCTAATTTACCGTCACGGCCTTTTAGCGCTAACTCTCTGATACCTTTCTCTACGCCGGCCATACCAAGCGTATCCGTGTCTTTCAACACTGGAGTAACCAAACCACGTGGTGTGGATACGGCAATCGAGATATCAAAATAGTTGTGGTAACAAATGTCATCACCATCTAGTGAGGCATTTACTTCTGGGAAGCGCTTAAGTGCTTCTGTTACCGCTTTTACATAAAATGACATAAAGCCAAGACGAATACCATGACGCTTTTCAAAGCTTTCCTGGTACTGTTTACGTAAGTCCATTATAGGTTTCATGTTAACTTCGTTAAACGTAGTTAGCATGGCAGTAGAGTTTTTCGCCTCTAGCAACCGGTTAGCAATGGTTTTACGCAAGCGCGTCATAGGCACACGCTTTTCAGTGCGTTCGCCAGCAGCTACTGAAGGCGCTTCAGTTTGTGACGATTTCGCGGCCGCCTTATCTTCAGTTTTACCTGATTTCAGATATTGCTCAACGTCTTCTTTGGTAATCCGACCATTTTTGCCAGTACCTTTAACCTTCGCAGAATCAACGCCTTTTTCGGCTAGCAAACGGCGTACTGATGGGCTAAGTGCATCGGCGTCGTCTTCGGCACCTTCATCGGTAGAGTCTTCAGCAACTTGTGCATTACCACCCGTTGACGCGCCTTCTACAAACTTAGCGATGACTTCTTCTGCGGTAACCGTGGCACCCTCTTCCGCCAGGATTTCAGAAATAGAGCCGTCACCAGGTGCAACGACTTCTAATACTACTTTATCGGTTTCAATATCAACCAGATTCTGGTCGCGACTAACTTGCTCGCCTACCGATACATGCCAGGTTGCGATGGTAGCGTCTGCGACTGATTCAGGCAGAACCGGTACTTTTACTTCTGAGGTTTTACCGCCAGCACTGGCAGTTTTCGCCTGCTGCTGTTCGGCTGGTTTTTCTTCAGACGTTGATTTTTCTTCGGACTTCGAAGATTCTGTATCTTTTTTAGGTTCTGCTTTACCGCTATCATCTAACTTAGCAATAACCTGCTCACCTAATACGGTTTCGCCTTCTTCATCAATGATTTCACTGATTACGCCGTCGGCCGGGGCAACCACTTCCAGTACCACTTTATCGGTTTCAATATCAACCAGGTTCTGATCGCGTGTTACCTTGTCACCGGCCTTCACATGCCAGGTTGCAATCGTGGCATCGGCAACTGACTCTGGTAGGACCGGAACTTTAATCTCTATTGTCATCATTGTTCCTTATTTAATAGTGAGTGCGTCTTCAACCAGGGCCTTTTGCTGCTGATTGTGGACAGAGACATAACCTACGGCAGGTGAAGCCGATGCTTCACGGCCTGCGTACGACAGTTTGGCACCTTCTGGAATAGCCGCCCAGAAATGGTGCTGGCTGGAATACCATGCGCCCTGGTTCTGCGGTTCTTCCTGACACCAAACCCAATCTTTAACGTGGCTGTAATCGGCCACTACTTTAGCACATTCTTCTGACGGGAACGGATAAAGCTGTTCCAGCCGAACAATGGCCACATCGGTTTGTTCATTTTTACGACGCTGATCTAACAGATCGTAATAAACTTTACCGGAACACATGACTACACGTTTAACCTTTGACGGCTCTATGTCATCAATCTCGCCAATGACATTGTGGAACACACCTTCGGCAAGCTCTTCAAGCGAAGATGTAGCCTGAGCATGCCGCAACAATGATTTTGGCGACATTACAATCAAGGGTTTACGCATAGGACGAATCATTTGACGGCGTAGCATATTAAACACCTGCGCCGGTGTTGACGGTATACATACTTGCCAGTTGTGGTCTGCGCATAGCTGCAGGAACCGCTCCAATCGCGCTGAACTATGCTCTGGCCCCTGACCTTCGTAACCATGAGGTAGCAATACGGTCAGACCACAGAGTCGACCCCATTTTGCCTCACCTGAACTCAGGAATTGGTCAAACACTACCTGGGCGCCGTTGGCAAAGTCACCAAACTGTGCTTCCCAAATGGTTAGGCAAGAAGGTTCAGCGGTAGCGAAGCCGTATTCAAATGCCATCACTGCTTCTTCAGATAATACCGAGTCGTATATTTCAATTTCGCCTTGGTCTTCTTTTATATGTTGAAGCGGTGTATAGGTTGAACCGTCAGTTTGATTGTGCAGAACCGCATGACGATGGAAGAAAGTCCCCCGCCCTGAATCCTGACCCACCAACCGGATATCCGTACCAATACCAACTAAGCTGGCATATGCAAGGTTCTCGGCCATACCCCAGTCAAGCATTTTTTCGCCGGCGACCATGGCTTTGCGGTCTTGATATAGCTTGTTCACCCGCGAATGTAATTTTACATCTTTGGGAAAACTGGTCAGCCGCTCACCTAATTCTTTTAATTGGTCGAGCGATATTGAACCATCATAAGGCGTGTCCCAGTCGTGTCCCAGATAAGGAGACCAATCAACTGAATGCTCGGTCATAGGCCGCCATTCATCTACCACACAGGCACCATGATCAAGTGCGGCGCGATAGTCTTCAAGTAGCTTATCGACTTCACGCTGTTCCATCACGCCTTCGGCCAGCAGTTGCTCAGCATATAAAACGCGGGGTAACGGATGCTTTTTAATTTTCTGGTACATTAACGGCTGGGTAGCATTTGGCTCATCAGCTTCGTTATGGCCATGACGGCGATAGCAAACTAAGTCAATTACCACATCGCGCTTGAACTTATTACGGTATTCCAAGGCCAGTTTGGTAACGAACATAACCGCTTCCGGATCGTCCGAATTGACGTGGAAGATAGGCGCCTGCACCATTTTCGCAATATCCGTACAATACTGCGTAGAGCGGGTATCTTCTAACTTCGAGGTGGTGAAACCAACCTGGTTGTTAATAACAATCCGAACTGTACCACCGACCGCAAACCCCGTGGTTTGCGACATATTAAATGTTTCTTGTACTACACCCTGACCGGCGATAGCGGAATCACCATGAATCGTAATCGGCAATACCGCGCTGCTGTCGTTATGACGACGTACCAGACGCGCCCGCACAGAGCCCATTACCACCGGGTTAACTATCTCAAGGTGAGAAGGGTTAAACGCCAACGCCAGGTGAACATTACCACCGGGGGTTGCAAAGTCAGAAGAGTAACCGGCATGATACTTCACATCACCAGAACCAAGACTTTCGTCATGCTTACCCGAAAATTCGTCGAATAGCACTGAGGGGTTCTTACCCAGGACATTAACCAATACATTTAGCCGGCCGCGGTGAGCCATGCCCACTACCACTTCTTTCGCGCCGGCCGAACCCGCTTCGCTAATCAGCCCTTTCAGCATAGGAATCAGTGAATCACCACCTTCCAATGAGAAACGTTTAGCGCCGGGAAATTTGGAACCCAGGTATTTTTCCATACCATCAGCGGCGGTCAGGCCTTTAAGAATTTGTAACTTCTGTTCTTTACTGATTTCTGGTTTGGCCTGAACTGACTCAATTTTTTGTTGTAACCAGCGCTTTTGCTCAGTATCGGTAATGTGCATATATTCAGCACCGATAGAGCCGCAATAAGTGCGGTTTAACGATTTAACCAGCTCGCCTAACGACATAGATTCGCCACCATAGGCATAAGAGCCTACGTTGAAAACGGTATCGAAGTCTTGCTCGGACAGGTTATGGTGGGAGAGTTCAAGGTCACGAACGCGAGGTTGCTGCCAAAGACCTAACGGATCGAGATTCGCATGTTGGTGTCCACGAAACCGATAAGCATTGATAAGTTGCAGAACCTTGACCTGACGGCCGTCGGATGAACTGGGGCCGGCGCTGGCGGCCGGTGAAGACATTCGTGCTGCGGGCCCTAGGGCCGCCATCTTTCGAAACTGTTCACGAACGGTTGTATGATTGTTCTCTAATTCAGCACCTTCCACTTTGGGAAGGCTATCGAAGACCTGTCGCCAGGAATCTGAAACGCTGTGCGGATCTTCGAGGTACGCTTCGTACAACTCCTCGACATAGGCGGCGTTATTACCAGCCATATGCGACGAATCCCACCATGCTTTCATCACGCTTTCTTGCATTATTGTGCCTTGCTACGTTTTGTAAAAACTAAATAACACGAGGCGCTATTATGACTGTTATTTACAACAGAACCAACCATTTACGCCACGTATACAAAAAAAATAGCCATCCTTAACAGGATGGCCATTTAGCGCATATCATTTGTGCATACAATACCTTACACAAACTAGTGTAACTAAACAGCCCGTTGTAGCAACATCGACTTAATCTGGCCGATGGCTTTGGTCGGGTTCAACCCTTTAGGACATACGCTGACACAGTTCATTATGCTGTGGCAACGAAACACGCTGAACGCATCATCTAAATCGCTAAGCCGTTCTTCAGTGGCCGTATCACGATTATCAATAAGGAAACGATAAGCATGCAGCAAACCAGCCGGGCCGATGAACTTCTCAGGGTTCCACCAAAATGATGGACACGAAGAAGAACAACATGCGCAAAGGATGCATTCATAAAGTCCGTCTAGCTTAGCACGCTCTTCCGGGGTTTGCAGGAATTCCCGGGCAGGCGGCTGTTTAGTATCGTTGATAAGAAACGGCTTCACTTTCTCATATTGAATGTAGAACTGGGTCATGTCTACCACCAGGTCGCGCACAACCGGTAAACCAGGTAACGGGCGAATCACAATTTTACCCTTGCCCAGCGCGGATACTGGCGTAATACACGCCAGACCGTTTTTACCGTTCATGTTCAAACCATCAGACCCACACACACCTTCGCGGCATGAACGACGGAATGATAACGATGGATCCTGCTCTTTCAACTTAATCAGAATATCCAGCACCATCATATCGCGGCCTTCTTCCACATCCAGTTTGTAATCCTGCATGCGCGGCGCTTTATCAACGTCAGGGTTGTATCGGTATATCGAAATATTTAATTGCATACTGGTCACCTCTATTAATATGAACGCGCTTTAGGCGGGAAGGCTTCCCGCAGCTTGGGCGCCATATTGACTTCACGACGAGTCATTGATTCATCTTCCGGACGGTAGATTGAGTGACACAACCAGTTTTCATCATCACGGTCTGGATAATCAAAGCGACTGTGTGCGCCACGACTTTCGGTACGGAAGTTTGCTGCTACTGCTGTGCAGTACGCGGTTTCCATCAGGTTGTCTAATTCCAGACACTCAATACGCTGGGTGTTGAAATCACTACTCTTATCATCCAGACGCGCATGCTGCAAACGCTCACGAATGTCTTTAAGTTGTTTAAGACCGTCAGCCATTGCGTCACCTTCGCGGAATACCGAGAAGTTGAGCTGCATACATTCCTGCATGTCTTTTTTAATTTGAACCGGGTCTTCACCCTTGCCTTTTTCAGAACCTTCCCACCGGTTGAAGCGCGCCATAGCCGCCTCAAGATCAGACTCACTGGCATCCCGAGTAGTGGCAATTTGATTCAGCGATTCACCCAGATGCAGGCCTGTAGCACGGCCAAATACGACCAAATCGAGCAGTGAATTACCGCCCAGGCGGTTAGCGCCGTGCACCGATACGCAGGCAATTTCACCACATGCAAACAGGCCATTTACAATGTGGTCCTGTCCGTTTTCATCTACCCGGATACATTGACCATGCACGTTGGTAGGAATACCACCCATCATATAGTGACAGGTAGGAATAACCGGGATAGGTTCTTTGACCGGGTCAACGTGAGCGAAGGTACGTGAAAGCTCAAGAATACCTGGCAAACGCGACTCCAATACATCTTTACCCAAGTGATCAAGCTTAAGCTTAAGGTGGGTACCCCACGGGCCATCACAACCACGTCCTTCACGAATTTCGGTCATCATTGAACGCGCCACTACGTCACGACCTGCCAGATCTTTGGCATTCGGTGCGTAGCGTTCCATAAAGCGTTCGCCGTCTTTATTGAGCAGATAACCACCCTCACCACGACAACCTTCTGTGACCAGCGTACCCGCACCCGCAATACCAGTTGGGTGGAACTGCCACATTTCCATGTCCTGCATAGATACGCCAGCTCGCATCGCCATACCCACACCGTCACCGGTATTAATATGGGCATTGGTAGTAGAAGCAAATATACGCCCTGCACCACCGGTAGCCAGCACCACAGCCCGCGCTTTAAAGTAAACGACTTCACCGGTTTCAATATCGATGGCCGTACAACCCACTACGTCCCCATCCTGGTTTTTCACCAGATCAAGGGCATACCATTCACTGAAAACTTTGGTCTTATTCTTAACATTTTGCTGATAAAGCAAATGCAATAGTGCGTGACCAGTACGGTCGGCTGCCGCAGCCGTACGAGCGGCTTGTTCGCCACCAAAATTCTTCGACTGGCCACCGAATGGGCGCTGATATACTGTGCCATCTTCAAAACGTGAAAATGGCAGACCCATATTTTCCATTTCTATAATGGCTTTCGGCCCCACGTTACACATGTACTCAATGGCATCCTGATCGCCAATGTAGTCAGACCCTTTAACCGTGTCATACATGTGCCATTCCCAGTTATCTTCATGGGAATTACCCAGCGCAACAGTAATACCACCTTGGGCAGATACCGTATGCGAACGGGTTGGAAATACTTTAGACAACAACGCACAGGACTTACCTGATTGTGAAATCTGCAAAGCGGCACGCATACCCGCACCACCGGCGCCAATAACAATGGCATCAAATTCGTGTACTGGTAGACTCATCTTACACACCCCACAGAACAAACAGACCAACTAACACGTACCCGAAGGCAATCAGGTTCAATACCCATTGCACCAAAGCGCGTACTTTGGGCGCTTTAACATAGTCTGTCAGCACTTGCCACAGACCAATGCGTACGTGAATCATAATCGACACTAGCGTAGCCAGGGTAAACACCTTCATCGGTATCCCTGAAAACAAGCCGTGCCATTCGATAAATGTGATGCTGTCGGTTGAAATAAAGAACCACGCCATATACACAGTAAAGGCAAATATTATTGCTCCTGTGGTGCGCAGCGATAAGTAATCCTGCACGCCGTTACGTTTAACGCTTGCCTGATTCGTTACCATAGTACTACTCCCAATACGACTGTCAGGATTATCCAAAGCGCAATTATTGCTTGCGCGCTCAGGTTACCTGATTTCATTTCTTCCCAATGTCCCATATCCATAATGACGTGGCGAATACCACCAAGAGTGTGGTAAATCAAAGCAGATAGGGTGCCAATCGCAATTACTTTTCCGAATACACCGGCCATTACTGACTGCACTTGTTCAAAGCCTTCAGGCGAAGCGACTGAAACCGCCCATGCCCAAATAACGAACAGCAGCGCGAAGAACATGGCCACGCCTGTGATACGGTTGAGAATCGACGAAATAGCAGCAGGAGGAAATTTAATGGTCTTGAGATCTAAATTTACTGGTCTTTGCTTTTTCACAATGTATGCCTGTTTTATCCGTAGGGACAATGAATTACCCGTTGTTTTTATGTCCTGACTGAGTAATTTTCGTTTGTTTACTGTTAATTGCCTCATCCTGTGAGATGTTAACAATTTGTGAACTTATAATTGCCTGATTAACTAAAGAGAATCTTTCTAATTCAGGCTCGGCTGAGTATATCTAGCGCGTTGTATAATTACAATTTTTTGTCAACACGTAGGACTATCGTCTTATACAAGTGTTTTACAGTTAAGATTCAGTTGTCTTGCTGATCAAAAATGTTAACCTTTAGAGTATATAAGACGGTGTGATTTTATCAGCACCTGTATATGATAACTACGGCGAACTGGCGTATAGTACTGATGATCACGTCAGATCTTGATAAATAAAATGTCGGCGTACATTTTGTAACCCATTTATTTTGTTAATAAAAAGCAGCCATTTTGACCTCAAAATCAAGTCGCTGCGGGTTTTTATGTGTTTCGTGAAACATTTTTAATTGCTCAGTTATTACGCTGGGGACTATAAGCTATACCAATATCGGATATTTATTGTGCAAAAATGCATTTAAATTGACTTGTAGATGCATAATAAAGTACAACTACGCCACTTTTCCCAGCAAAGCGGCTATTTTTTGACGATTTTTGCTGACAACAGAACCATTCTGAGGAGAGCATTATATGGCAGATAAGAAAGCCATTCTTAAAGCGGGCGATAAGGAAATCGAACTTCCTATTCTGTCCGGTACCGAAGGACAAGATGTTATAGATGTACGCTCTCTGGGCGCGCAAGGGTATTTCACATTTGACCCCGGCTTTATGGCAACAGGTTCCTGCGAGTCAGAAATCACGTACATCGATGGCGCTAACGGGGTGTTACTGCACCGTGGCTATCCCATTGAAGAGTTAGCGCGTGATGCAAACTATCTTGAAGTTTGCTACATGTTACTTAACGGCGAAGCACCGGATAAAGCACAAAACGAAGAGTTTCGTGCCACGATAACCCGCCATACTATGGTACATGAACAAATCAACATGTTCTTCCACGGTTTCCGTAACGACGCCCACCCTATGGCAATGTTATGTGGCACCGTAGGCGCTATGTCCTCGTTTTATCACAGTGACTTAGATGTAGGTAATGCCGAAGAACGTATGCGCAGCGCGCATCGTTTGATTGCAAAAATGCCGACCTTGGTAGCGATGTGTTACAAGTACAACATAGGCCAGCCATTCGTATATCCGCGTAATGACTTAAGCTATGCGGCTAACTTTTTGAACATGATGTTCTCTGTGCCAGCTGAAGATTATCAGATTAGTCCTGCGGTTGAACGCGCGATGGATCGTATCTTTACGTTACATGCTGACCATGAACAGAATGCATCTACTTCAACAGTGCGCTTAGCTGGTTCATCAGGTGCTAACCCTTACGCCTGTATTGCCGCCGGTGTGGCTTCACTGTGGGGCCCTGCGCATGGCGGTGCCAATGAAGCATGTTTAAACATGCTGGAAGAAATTGGTAGTGTTGATCGTATCCCTGAGTTTATCGAACGGGCTAAAGATAAGAATGACCCTTTCCGCTTAATGGGCTTTGGACACCGGGTTTACAAAAACCACGATCCACGCGCCACTGTTATGCGCGAAAGCTGTCATGAAGTGCTTAAAGAGCTAGACGTAAAAGATCCGCTGCTTGAAGTAGCAATGGAACTTGAACGTATCGCCCTGAGTGATGATTACTTTGTAGAGAAAAAACTGTTCCCGAACGTTGATTTCTATTCAGGTATTATCCTAAAGGCGATTGGTATACCCACTAACATGTTCACGTGTATCTTTGCCCTGTCTCGCACAGTTGGCTGGATTTCACACTGGCATGAAATGATGAGCGATCCGAAGCAAAAGATTGGTCGTCCACGTCAGTTGTATACAGGCTACAGCCAGCGTAAATTTACGCCGCTTAAATAGCTCTGGTCAGTTGACTACAAATAGCGCCTTAGGGCGCTATTTTTGTTTGTAGCAGGTTTTTTACCAAGATACCTGCTTGTTGGCGTGCGACAAAATGGCATACTGCCCCGTCGCCGTCGTTGTCAGATAGAGGAGATATTATGCCGTATCCAGCGCTGCTGTTAGGTATAGCCGGTCTTATTCCGTTTATTGCCCTGCCGATTCTTAGCCTTAGTGGAGTCATTGGCGAGTTGGCCGCTCTACATTATTTCACCCAATATTCAGCTGTATTATTATCGTTTTTTGGCGGCGTACATTGGTTTGACGCAATTGCCTCCCGCAAAACCAATCATCAGCTTTATTTGGCTATGCTACCGACCATTGTAGCCTGGCTAGCACTGGCTTATGGTGCAGACGTCCGAGTCTTAGGCGTGCTGTCTATCAGTTATCTGCTGATTCTATTTTACGACAAGTTTACCCTGGCCTTGCCTAAAGATCTGATACTTAGCTATATTTCAATGCGGGTAGGATTGACCACTGTGGTCGTCCTGTGCCACGCTGTTATGATATTTTTAATGCGGTGAACCCAAGCTTGTGGGTAACAATTCTGGCTTAGCGGCGTACCTGCTGACCTGCGCAGGTAAACGTATTAAGCACAAAAAAGGCCAGCATCATACGCTGGCCTTAGTGTTATCAACAGATATTTTCGTCGCTGTAGGACGCCAATTTGCCTATTTTCTTATCTTATTTCCCTTCGAAAGATAATATATTGGTGAGCTTACTCTGCGCGAATTAGCGCCAACAGTTCTGCGGTTTTTTCTTCCATCAAAGGTATATCACCTTTTGACTCTACATTCAGACGAATAACCGGCTCGGTATTGGATTTTCTTAAATTAAAGCGCCATGTCCCAAATTCCAAACCAATTCCGTCGGTTTCATCAATGGCTTCAGCCAATGGCCGGTATTTTTCAAGTACCCTGGCTAGCGCCGCGTCAGCATCTTGCAACTTACTGTTAATTTCACCGGAAGACGGGTAAGCCGCTATACGTTGTTCCACCATCGAGGCTAATGTTTGCTTTTTAGTACATAACAGTTCTGCCACGAGTAACCATGGAATCATGCCTGTATCGCAATAAGCAAAATCTCGAAAATAATGATGGGCACTCATTTCGCCGCCGTATACAGCATCTTCCTTACGCATACGCTCTTTAATAAAGGCATGTCCGGTTTTGCTTTTGACTGGGGTGCCGCCTGCGCGATTCACGATATCTTCTGTGTTCCAGTAAAGACGAGGATCGTAAATAATTTTCGCACTGGGATCTTTATCCAAAAAGGCTTGGGCAAGCAATCCAACAATATAATAGCCTTCAATAAAGTTACCTTTAGCATCAAACAAAAAACAGCGGTCGAAATCGCCATCCCAGGCCATTCCAAAGTCCGCATTATGTTCGCGTACGGCCTGCGCCGTATCGGCGCGGTTCTCTGGCAGCAGTGGATTAGGTATACCATTGGGGAAGGTCGGATCCGCATCATGATGAACTTTGATAAATTCAATGGGAATACGGCGTTGTTCGAAGGCTGTTTCCAGAGCGTCAACCACTTTGCCTGCGGCGCCGTTACCGGCATTGGCAACCAGCTTTAACGGCGTAAAGTTAGCTGGCTCAATATAGGTGAGTAAGTGGTCGATATAAGCATCCAAACAGCTATCCTGTTTGTATTTCCCACTATTTTCCAGCACGCTTACCGCGATATGCCCCTGACCATTATAGAAGGCCTTGGGATCAATAGGCTTTTGCTGGGTATACTCAGCCAGGCGCTGCTTCACGTAATCACTGTCGAGTTCTTCAGCAGCTTGCTTAATAGCATGCAAGCCTGTATCCCCGCTAATAGGAATGGCGTCCGCTTTTACTAGCTTCATCCCATTATAATTAATAGGATTATGGCTTGCTGTCACTTCAATACCACCATCTACCTTCAGATACTTGGTAGCAAAATAAATTTCTTCGGTGCCCGCCTGCCCCAAATCGATTACCGCGCTACCGCCGTCTATCAGCCCTGCAGCGAGCGCCAGCTTAAGTGGCGCAGAGGTTAAACGCACGTCACCACCGACCACCACATTACTGGCTGTCAGCACACTAGAAAATGCGTATCCAATCCGATAGGCAACCTCTTCGTCTAGTTGCTCGTTTAACTCACCGCGAATATCGTAAGCTTTAAAACAGGTGATTGCTCTGGTCATAGTCCCTTCCTATTTTTTCGCTGTACGGCCGTAACGATCCGAAAATCGCACAATATCGTCTTCGCCTAAGTAAGCACCAGACTGTACTTCAATCAATTCCAGCGGAATTTTGCCGGGGTTTTCCAGCGCATGAACCTCACCAATCGGGATATAGGTTGACTCATTCTCGGTTACCATCCGGGTTTCCTCACCAATCGTTACACTGGCAGTCCCTGATACAACAATCCAGTGCTCGGCGCGGTGGTGGTGCATCTGCACCGATAATTTCTCGCCAGGCTTCACAGTAATGCGTTTAACCTGGAAACGGGCCCCTTGGTCGATTGAGTCGTAACTGCCCCACGGCCGAAATACTTCGCGGTGAAACTCAAACTCAGGTCGTTTTTCCTGTTTCAGGCGGGTCACTACGTTTTTGATGTCTTGCACTTTATCTTTGTGCGCCACCATAATCGCATCTTTAGTTTCCACGACTACCACATTGTCTAGACCAATTACTGATATCAAGCGCTCTTCGGCGTTGATGTAGCTGTTGGAAACATTTTCCAAAATAGCATCACCGATAACCGCGTTACCGTTTGCATCTTTGGCCGATGTTTCCCACAAGGAAGACCAGCTACCAACGTCTGACCAGCCTGCATCCAGCGGCACCATGGCGGCTTTGGCAGTTTTTTCCATTACCGCATAATCTATTGAGTCATCCGGGCAGGTCGCGAAAATATCACCATCAATACGAATGAAATCCAAGTCCTGTGATTCGCTTGCGATGGCCTTTTTGCAAATTTCCAGCATCTTGGGGTTATATTTTTCCAGCTCTTCCAGAAAACGGGATGCTTTGAACATAAACATGCCGCTATTCCACAGGTAATTGCCCGAATCCACATAAGTCTGAGCAGTTGCCATATCTGGTTTCTCAACAAACTGCGCTACCGCCATACCGGTCTCTAATTCCTGACCGGCTTTGATGTAACCGTAGCCGGTATGTGGGGCATCAGGCACAATACCGAAAGTCACCAGATATCCGGCATCGGCTAGCTTTTGCGCTTTACCGATGGCCTGATGAAAGGTACCAGTATCTTTAATTAAGTGGTCGGCCGCCAATACCAGTAAGGTTTCGTCTGCATCACTTTGCAACGCGTGCAAGGCCGCTAACGCGATGGCGGGTGCGGTATTGCGCCCCACTGGCTCCAGCAAAATACCGCCATGTTCGATATTTTGCTGCCGTAGCTGCTCAGCCACCAAAAAGCGATGCGCATCATTACAGATTACAATGGGATGAGAAGCCTGAACCCCGTGCAAACGGCTTAATGTTTCCTGCAGCATAGTTTGCTCAGATGTAAGCGCAAGAAACTGCTTTGGAAGTGCTGCGCGTGATTTTGGCCACAGACGACTGCCTGTACCACCTGCCAAGATTACTGGTTTCATTCTCTTTCCTATGATTGACGGCTTTAGCCTTAATGTCCTAATGCCATGTTAATCAAGCTCAAATTTGCAATCAATGAACTTGTTTATAAACTCACGTTATTTACTGTTTTCGAAGCAAAACAGATGTAAAAAACTGGCACTTTTTTACTAAGCGAACAATTTATAGCCGATTACCCAAAATTCCCCGCCTGATAATCTTTGAGCGCCTGGTCTATCTGTTGCTGAGTATTCATTACAAATGGACCATATTGCACTACAGATTCGTTCAAGGGGGCGCCGGCAATAACAATACACCCGCTGTTAGCCGCCATTTGCAGGGTCACACTCGCCCCCTCGCTTAGCACGGCAAGTTCGCCTTCGTTAATTTGCGTACCAGCACTGGTTGTTGCATTGTTTTGCACAGTGTTCACGTGCTGATTATCTTCGTCATTAGAGCCAGCAATAATCAGACCACCCTGATAACAATAGCAAAAAGCCGTATGTGACTCAGTGATCGCAACAGAAACTTGGGTGGCGTGGTCAGTACTTATATGAACGAATAACGGGTCTACGGGCACGTGCTTAACCGGGCCGGTTACCCCTTCAACACTACCGGCCAGAATGTCGATTGTAGCACTATTATGCTGGATACGCGGTACAGCCTCAGGCGGTATATCCTGATACCCCGGGTCGGACATTTTTTGCTCCGCCGGTAAGTTGACCCATAACTGAAAGCCACTTAGCAACCCCGCCGTTTGCTGAGGTATCTCTTCATGAATAAGTCCCCTACCCGCGTTCATCCACTGAATACCGCCTGCCGAAATAGTCCCTTCATTGGCCTTCGAATCGCGATGCCGCATTTTACCGGCCAGCATATAAGTAACGGTTTGGAACCCGCGGTGAGGATGGGCCGGAAACCCGGCTATGTAATCATCAGGCTGGTCTGAGCTAAAATGGTCTAATAATAAGAATGGATCCAGCCTGGGTAGCGCGGGCTGGCCAATTATCCGCTGTAATTTCACTCCTGCGCCATCAGAAGCGGGCTGGCCGGATAGCCGATGCGTGACGTGACGCTGCTTCAAAATAACTGCTCCCTGCCATGCGGTGAATCAAGATCCAGTTCAGGGCCTAACGGCACTACCTGGGTTGGGTTAACCATCGTATGACTAAAATAGTAATGGTGTTTTATGTGATTGAGATTAACTGTTTGTGACACCCCTGGATGTTGGTAAAGCTCGCGCATATAACCACTAAGTGCAGGATAGTCGGCAATACGTCGAATGTTACATTTGAAGTGGCCGTAATATACTGCATCAAACCGAATAAGTGTCGTAAATAAGCGCCAGTCAGCTTCAGTAATTTGCTTACCACACAAATAGCGTTGATGAACCAACCGCTGTTCTATGGTATCGAGTGCTCTGAACAGTGATGTCACCGCTTCTTCATACGCCGACTGTGTCGTGGCAAAACCCGCTTTGTACACGCCATTATTGATGTTGTGGTACACCAAGGCATTTACCTGCTCTATTTCTTGTGCGAGCTGCGCTGGATAATAGTCGTCAGTATTGCCCGTCAGCGTGTTAAATTCGCTGTTAAACATTCGTATAATATCTGCCGATTCGTTGCTGACGATGGTCTTTTGCTGTTTATCCCAAAGTAGCGGTACAGTAACCCGCGTCGTGACATGGGCATCTGCCATGGTGTATAGCTCATACAAAAATTGCTTACGGTATAGCGTATCGCCCGTAGCGTCAGGATAGCCGGCGAATGTCCAACCATTATCCAACATCTCGGGCGATACCACGCTTACACTAATAATGTCTTGAAGATCTTTTAGCTGGCGCATAATAAGCGTACGGTGCGCCCATGGACACGCCAGCGAAACATAAAGATGGTAGCGGTCGCGCTGCGGGGGAAAGCGGGCGTCCTGTGCATCTTGTATCCAGTGCCGGAAGCTGGCTTCCTGGCGCTCAAATTTGCCGCCGTTTTTATCTGTGTCGTACCACTTATCTTGCCATTTGCCATCTACCAGTAAGCCCATTTGTTACTCCACTTTGTGTGTCGGAAGTCGATTAAACTATACACACTGTTGAACGTAAGCCAGCCAGTTTCGGATTGTTTGTTCGACTTTTTCGAACCCACAGGTCGCTTTTAGGTTTTCGACAGTTTAATACGCGACGCATTTTTAGGTACAATGGCCGGCTTAATTTACATTTGCAGTCCTTTTGCACGGCCTCGGTAGTATAGGAAGAGCAACATTATGAGTGATAAACAACGATTTGGCGGTACCGCCAGGCTATACGGGCATGATGGCTTAGCCAGCTTGGCGGCCAGTCACGTGTGCGTAGTAGGTATCGGGGGCGTCGGCTCATGGAGTGCTGAAGCACTGGCACGCTCAGGTGTAGGTCAGATCACCCTGATTGATTTGGACGATGTCTGCCTGACCAATACGAACCGACAAATACACGCCTTAGATAACACCATCGGACAGCCTAAAGTCACCGTGATGGCCCAGCGCATACAATTAATCAATCCGTCTTGCACCGTCCACCAGGTGGAAGACTTTGTTACTGCCGAAAATGTGCAAGAATACATTACTTCACAGTTCGATGCGGTTATTGAAGCCACTGACAGTATTCGGGCAAAAGCCGCTATCATATATTGTTGCAAACGCAATAAAATGCCAGTCGTTACGATAGGAGGTGCCGGGGGACAAATCGATCCGGTGCAGATAACCCGGGGCGATCTGGCAAAAACAATACAAGACCCGCTGGCCGCGAAGTTACGCAATGAATTACGTCGCAACTATGGGTTTTCCAAAAACCCCAAACGACGGTTTGGCGTGGAATGCATATATTCCACAGAACAGTTGCGCTATCCGCAGCCCGATGGCAGTGTTTGTTTTAATAAATCGGCAATGGAAAATGGCACCAGGCTGGACTGTGCTGGCGGCTTTGGTGCCAGTGTTACCGTAACAGCCACCTTTGGGATGCTGGCAGCAGCAAGTATCATTAATAGAATAACCGCAGCGTAACTGCGCCTTTTACGGTTGCCCAACTGCAACGCCTACAGGAGAATACCGATGCAACAACAGGAACTTGAAAAGCTGATGAGCGACTCAGCACATAATGCAGTACAAACAGCGCGCGAAGAATTTGCCATTGAACTGGATTACAGTGCGCAAAGTATCCGTGCGGTGGACGATCTATTACTCGCGTTTGTCGAAAAATATCAGGATAAAGCACTTGAAGATAGTGCGGTATTCACCCTGTGCAATATTTACGGGGCCTACCTGGGTGAAACTTATCGACGTTTGGTGAGTGGCGAATGGCGCTACGATCAAACAAATCCAGACGCCCCTTTTGTTGTACTTGATAGCGGTGAGCATTCTTATGCATTTGCCGGCATCTGCTATGAACGACTGGTCAATGATAGCCATGTCAGTGTGAAGGCCTATTTTGACCAGGCGCTGCAAACCAAAACACAATAGCCATTGTCTGAGCAGGTAACCCCTTACCGGGTTAGCTTGCCTTGCGCCAATCAGCCAACATCAGCCGCAGATGTTGGCTTCGGGCTAGCAGCGCGCTAAATAAGAGTAGGGTTACCAGTTGTATGGCCAGCCACCAATGAAAAGCCCAATGGCTCAGCCACAGTTGTTGCATAAGTAATGTGCCACTGGCAATAATTCCTACCCAGCACAACAAACGTAAAACGCCCACCCAGCGACGCCAGTTTTTTTTCCATAGCCTTTCCCGATTACCTATCAACAGGAGCGCCAGGATAAAGGGCACACTGGCTACTAATTTGACCCATAGTAACGAAGAGTGGGGGTAAAAAATCCCCAGCAGTACCGTAGTATGCTGCATACTTACCACAGCAAACGTAGTAATAAGCCAGTCCACACTATTGGCCAGTAAGAGTAGGTACAGCCATACGGGCGGCTTGATTATGCCGGCTTCATCGTAATAAGTCAGCGGTAGTGGAAGTATGGCCATATTCACATTAACGTTGCAAAAACTGTGGCTATGGTAATGGAGTCTGGCTGAAAAACAACAACCCCCTGCTGAACTTCGCCTGCTAAAAAAGCGTAAGTAAAAGCACAAAAGACATACCAGGCTAAAGCGCAAAAAAATAGGCATTAGCAGTAAACCAGGGGGGTATTCACTCACGGCGCGATATGTAAACTACCAATAGCGACGGCAAGGAAGGTTATTTTCGTGTGGTAAGGGTATTGGCTAACACTGACTGAAGGGTATTTAATTCGTTACCACTGATATGTGCAAATACATCTGCGTACACTTTATCCACGCACGAGCGGGCGCTGGGGAACATGGCCACACCACTGGCGGATAGCGCCAGGTTAAAAACCCGGGCATCTTCTTTTTGCACCAGGCGGGTAATTAGTTTCTTTTTCTCCAGCCGCACTAACATTCGACTCATCGCACCCTTATCATAATTCAACCGCTGACAGAGTTGCCCGGCGGTGGCTTCCTCTGCCTCAGCGAGGCTATCCAGTACGCCATACTGGGCAGCGGTGAGGTCAAATTTATTTAAGGCCATATCGAGTTTTCCTAGCAAACTGTTTCTGGCCTGGATAATTTGGCGGGCCACCTGGGTGGTGATCGCGGCGGGCTGCTTTAATAAAGTACGCAACTGTATATCCTTGACGGGTAAAACAAAATTATAAGAGACACCGTACGGATTAATGTATTATGGGTCAACTTACCTGGGGTCTAGAATGCGCCTTTTCAGGCGCAATTGCTACCGCAGTAAATACAATAGTGAGATGAACTGGTGCTTAATGCTATAATCACCGCCATCAGTACATGAACCCCGCTTTAATTAATGACAGTAGAGAAATACACCCCAAACCAAACCACCACATTAAGTGGTCCCGCTGACGTACTTAGAAGTCAGCAATCTGACACTGCTATAACGGACCACCAAAGTCCCAGAATTGGCTTTGTTAGCTTGGGCTGCCCTAAAAACCTGGTCGATTCAGAGCGTATTTTAACGCAGTTGCGCACTGAAGGTTATGATGTGGTCCCCACCTATAACGATGCTGATTTGGTAATCGTTAATACCTGTGGTTTTATTGATGCGGCGGTAGAAGAGTCGCTCGATACTATTGGCGAAGCCCTGAAAGAAAACGGCCGGGTTATTGTCACCGGTTGTCTGGGCATCAAAGATGACGAAATACGTGAAGTCCACCCCAACGTACTGGCGGTAACCGGCCCGCACGCTTATGAGGAAGTGGTAAATCAGGTACATACCCACTTGCCCAAACCGGCGCACAACCCGTTTGCCGACTTGGTGCCTGACCATGGAATCAAGCTTACTCCACGCCATTTTGCTTACCTTAAAATTTCAGAAGGCTGCAACCATCGTTGTACATTTTGTATCATCCCCTCGATGCGCGGCGATTTAGTTAGCCGTCCAGTCGGAGAAATTCTGGATGAAGCGAAACGGCTGAAGGCAGGTGGAGTCAATGAACTGTTGGTTATTTCGCAGGATACCAGTGCTTATGGCGTTGATGTTAAGCATCAGACCGGGTTCTGGGATGGGATGCCGGTAAAAACGCATCTTAAGCAGTTATGCCAGAAGCTGGGGGGCATGGATATGTGGGTTCGCTTGCATTATGTATATCCATACCCGCATGTGGACGACCTGATTCCATTGATGAATGAAGGCAAAATACTGCCCTACCTGGATATTCCATTACAGCACGCCAATAAACGTATCCTTCGCTTAATGAAGCGGCCAGGTAGTGCTGATCGGACACTTGAACGAATTCGCAAATGGCGGGAAATCTGTCCTGAGCTGATCATTCGCTCAACGTTCATAGTAGGTTTCCCAGGGGAAACCGAAGAAGAGTTTGAAGAGTTACTGACCTTTATTCGTGAAGCACGGCTGGACCGTGTAGGCTGTTTTATGTATTCACCGGTAGAGGGAGCCAAAGCAAATGAATTGGCAGACCCCGTACCAGAGGAAATTAAACAGGCGCGCCATCAACGATTCATGGAAATCCAGGAAAGTATCAGTGCCCAGAAACTACAAGAACGGATTGGCAAAGAATACTTGATTGTAATTGACAGCGTTGATGCTGAAGGGGCTACCGGACGCACTTTTGCTGATGCCCCGGAGGTAGATGGTATTGTTCACCTAAACGGTGTGTATGACGTTAAACCCGGTCAACGGGTGTGGGCAGAAATAATCCATGCCGACAATCACGATACCTGGGCTGTGCCTGTTGAAGATGAACTCGAAGAGGAAGCTGATTCTGCCCACAGCGCCGTGATGGAATAGCCGGCTATAGCCTATCGTGGTGGAGCGTTTAGCCTGAACTCAGTTAAATGATACTGACACCAGAGCAACTGCCCCGGGCTTTAGCGGATATCAGCAAGGCTGTAATACAGCCTTGCTGTTGGTTATTGCAAACTGGTGAACTGGCTGACAGTATCACTGGTGCCCTTTGCTCCTGCTTTCGCCGCGCCACCAATCAGCCAAACTTTATCGTCGGCGAGCACCGCACCCAATCCATGACGGGGCAAAGGCATGACGGAGACTTTACTCCAGTTTTGACGATGTAAATCATAGCGCCATACATCTGAAAAGACATCACCGCCATCGATAAAATGCTCACCGCCAAAAACAAATATGCCATGACGATAAACGACACACGCTATTCCAGCCTGTTCCTGAGGTAAGCGCGGTAAGGTTTTCCACGAATCGTCAGCCGGGTCGTAAACCTCATGCCTATCTACATTCCCGCCGTCAACCTGGCGACCTCCAATTACATGTATTTTGTCATCGTAAGCCACCGCACAAGCACTGTTGCGAGGCGTGGGCATGGACGCTGCAGTTGTCCATACATCGGCTTTAGGATCGAAGACACCATGCCAGTCAGTGTCGGTATGATCATGCCACCGCCCGTTGACCTTACCTTTAACCGTGCGCCCCCCAATAACATGAATCTTTCCGGCCAAATTTATGGCTACCGTCTCAGATACCAGCTTCGGCATGGGAGTTTGTTTTTCCCACTGATTCTTTTGCAGGTTAAGTGACATAACAGCATCTGTATTCGTCCACTGCCCCCTGGCGGAATTGATAAAGCCGCCAAACAACCACAAGGTTTCACGATAGTTTACCAGCATGGCATGATGGCGGGGCTCAGGTAAGCTGACAGTGTGCTGCCAGGTAGGCTTATCTTTCAATACAAAAACATCGTCACTGATAGATATCGCTTCGCCATCCTGCGCCAAGCCACCAGCAACATATATATTGCCCTGCACCACAGCCGGATAAATCTCCTGCACCGGCGCAGGCAAATTCGGCCCTGCTGACCAGTGGTAGATAGGTTTAGCTGCGGCGCTGGCAGCGCCACTGGCTGCCAGGCAAATCAGCCCAAGCAACCTGGATAGCCGGTGACGGCTTACCATGGCAGTACTTCACCATTGGAATGATAAAACTTACCGGTATCTGCCAGCGTCAACTCATCCATTCGCTGTACCAGACGCTGGGCTGCTGTCTGCGCATCTATATCACCGGCGTTATTAACCATCTCAGTTTGCACAAAGCCTGGATGCAGCAAAGCAACACTTATTCCGCGATCCCGTAAATCGTTAGCCAGCGACACCCCCGCCGCATTTAACGCAGCTTTGGACATTCGGTAACCATAATATCCGCCCGAACCATTGTCGGTCATCGACCCCATCCGGCTGGTCATCAAACCTATTTTGCTGCCTTTTGAAAGATTCCCCAACAGGCGTTGGGTCACCAATAGAGGCCCTAATGCATTAACGCGGAACTGATAATCAATGGTATGGGGATCCCAGTCACCTAACGTTTCCTTCCCCAGGACCCCTGCGTTATTGAGCAAAATATCAATTTTGACATTCTTCAGCGGGGCTAAGCCTTCTTCTAATACTTCCGGGCGCGAGACATCTATTCCGCAATGAATATGTGCACCACTACGGTTAAGCTCATCACAGCTATTGCGACACAGCGCGTAAACTGTATCACCACGGGACAAATACGCGTTAACTAACGCCAGTCCGATACCCCGGTTTGCTCCTGTGATAACAACGTTCACCTGGCTCTCTCCTTTTATAATTGCTGTCTATTTATAACAATGTCAGTAAATGGGCTAAATCCTCTGGCGTATCTATGCCGCCGGGGGGCGCTTGCTCTGCTACGTCTACGATAATGTTATCGCCGTACCACAAAGCGCGTAGTTGCTCCAGCGATTCAAGTGACTCCAGAGCACAGGGTGCGTAGTCCACATATTGCCTTACATAACCTGCCCGGTACGCATATAGTCCAATATGTCGTAAATAATGTGAAGGATCGATTGTCGCTGTATTTTCCAGCATCGCCGCGCGATCATAAGGCATCGCCGAGCGCGAGAAATACAACGCATGGCCGGCGTGATTGGTTACCACTTTCACCATATTGGGGTTAGCAATGTCATCAGCATTTAAAAATGGGGTGGCTAATGTAGCCATCGGTGCGCTACTCTGCTGCGCCAGGTTTTGCGCTACCTGCCGAATATTACAGGCTGGCACGAATGGCTCATCGCCTTGTACATTTACCACTACCGCATCGGCCGGTATTTGCAAAGTGCTGATGACTTCGGCTATCCGCTCAGTACCGGAATTATGGCCGGTACGGGTCATACATACCTGGCATAGGTTGGCTACGGCACTGGCAATACGATCATCATCAGTGGCCACTACAATAGCTTGTGCGCCAGCCTCTTGAGCACGTTCAATCACATGCGCAACCATGGGTTTACCATTGATATCGGCCAGGGGCTTACCGGGAAACCGGCTAGAGCCGTAGCGCGCAGGAATAATCACAGTGAAGGCTAAATCATTGGCCGTGTTCATTTCATATCATCCAGTTGCGCCTGGGTTAATGGCTGCGCTTCAGTTTCAATTAAGACCGCAATACCATCACGTACAGGATAGGCCAGCCGGTCAAACCGACAGACCAGGGTACGCTTATCACTGCCGGCGGTAAGCTTTCCTTTGCATACCGGACAAGCCAGTACATCGAGTAGTTTAATATCAAATACCATGATCATGTTCCTTCTGTATTTTTTTAAACGGCGCCAGTTTCTGGTCTAGCTGATGGTAAAACGCCTGCGGGAGCTGGGCTGACACTTTTATATACCAACAATCATCGTGGGCAAACGAGGCCACTTTCACGGCGTCTTTTTCGGTCATAACAACTGTGCCCGATGGTATATCCTGCGGGCTAAATTCATAATGATCAGCAAACGGGATTTGCTGCTTGCAGGAAATACCAAGGTTATCTAATTGACTAAAAAACCGTGCCGGATTTCCAATGCCGGCCAGCGCAGTAATGTTGCGGTCAGTCTCCATAAACGTTGCTAAAGATTGTGTGAGAGAGGGATCTGCAACATTAACAAAGTGGTTAGGCGCCAACTGCATTGGGTATTGCGCAGGGGCTACGCCCAGCAATCTGGCGCTACCAAACTGTCTGACATTGTGAATTATCATATCCACGGTATCCAAACGCCATACACCTTCGCGAAGTGGGCCCATGGGTAACAGGTGGCCATTACCGAAACGGCGCTCATCCATTACCACCAGTTCCATATCGCGCTTTAAGGCATAGTGTTGCAAGCCATCATCACAAACGATGACATTGCATTGATGTTGCTCGCGCAACCAGTTGGCACCGCGTGCCCGTTTCGGATCGGTCACCACTGGCACGCCGGTACGCAAGGCCATCAATTTGGGTTCATCGCCAACCTGAGCCGCGGTATCACCGGCGGTGACCAGATGGGGAAATACCGTATTGCTGCCACCATAGCCACGACTCAGGATACCTGGCCGCAAGCCCTGTTTTAACAAGTATTCAGCGACATCGATGACCACCGGCGTTTTACCGTTGCCACCGACACTGATATTCCCGACCACAATAACCAAGGTACCCGCAGGCTTGCTACTGGCTTTGAAACCGGCTTTAAACAGATAGCGCCGGCTGGCACTGATAATGGCGAATAGCCACGACAGTGGCCATAACAGCCATAACCAGGGAGCTGCACGGTACCAGGCCCGCTCAAGTACGCTCACCAGACCACCTTAGGACTGCTCGCCAAACTGTAACGCGTGTAATTGTGAATAAGGGCCTTTTTTCTCCAACAACTCCTGGTGGCGGCCCCGCTCGATAATTTCGCCCTGCTCAACCACCATTATCTGGTCTGCATTTTCTATTGTTGATAAGCGATGTGCCACAACCAAGCTGGTACAGGATTTTTGTAAGGTTTCCAACGCATCCTGAATTAATCTCTCAGATTCTGTATCCAACGCAGAGGTGGCTTCATCCAGAATCAAAATCGGCGCATTTGCCAATATTGCCCGGGCTATCGCTATACGTTGACGCTGGCCCCCGGATAGCATTAAACCGTTCTCTCCAATAACAGTGTCCAGCCCCTCGGGTAACTGATCAACAAATTCGGTAACATGCGCCATATTGGCGGCTTCTTCAATTTGTTTAAGGGTAACCGACTCATTGGCACCATATGCAATATTGTTAGCGATGGAATCATTGAACAACACCACATGTTGGGAAACCAACGCAAACTGGCGACGTAAGGCTTTTAACTCGATCTCGTTAAGCGGATAGCCATCAATTGAAATAGTGCCCTGTTGCGGCGAATAAAAGCGGGTAAGCAACGCTGATATGGTGGACTTTCCGCTGCCAGAGCGGCCGACCAAAGCGATGGTCTGCCCGGGATTGGCACTGAACGATATATTTTTCAGCGCTGGGGTTGATTTCCCCGGGTAGGTGAACGTAACGTCATCAAAAACAAGCTCACCGCGTGCCCGACCAAGCTCGTTAGTACCCGAATTATCTTCATCGGCCGTGTCCAGTATTTCAAAAATACTACTACAGGCAGCCATACCCTTTTGAAATTCGTTATTTACCGTGGTTAATTGTTTTAACGGTTTGAGTAACATCACCATGTAAAACACCACACTCACAAAGGTGCCCGCAGTAAGGTCCTGCATCATAGAAGGCATGCTCGCCATATACAATACAAAGGCCAGCGCGATAGAAGCAATCACCTGAATAGACGACACGCTTAATATTTGCGTCACATTCAGCTTCATATTCTGTTGCCGGTTATGGTTATTTTTGGCGGCGAAGCGATCTTCCTCTATCTTCTGGCCACCAAACATCAAAATGACTTTATGTCCTTTCACCGCTTGCTCGACCGCGGCGGTTACCGTTCCCATAGATTGCTGAATACTGCGGCTGACTTTGCGAAAGCGCTTGCTGACTAATGCCACAATCACTGCCACCACGGGCCCGATTAGCAAAAATATTAGCGACAACTGCCAGGAATAATAAAACATGACGATCAGCAAGCCAATCACCAACGCGCCTTCACGTACCAACGTCAAAAAGGCTTTACCCGCAGCATTGGCGACCTGCTCTGTGTCATAGGTAACCTTACTGATAAGGTTGCCTACCGCTTGGGTATCGTGAAAGGCTACCGGTAAATGCAAGTATTTTTCAAACAGCTGCTGGCGCATCCGCATGACTACTTTAGCGCCAATCCAGTTAAGGGTGTAGGTGCCCATAAAATTGAAGATACCGCGCACGATAAACAGCGGCACAATAGCGTATGCCGCCACCCGCAAAAATGCGCTGTCGTTGTTGGACAACGACTCGTCTATCAGCGTTTTTAAGTGCGCGACCACATAGGTATCCAGGGCCGAATAGCCAATCATCCCAATGACCGCCACGGCAAATTCAAGCTTATAATGGCGCAGATAGCCCATAAAGCGCTTAATCTGGCTTCCCGAATAATCAGTCTGTTGCATGTATTTCATTCACCACTAAAAATAACCGCAATAGTGTACCTGCTACCGGCCAAATTCCATAATATGTCGGCGTGGTTTATTGCCCACCGACCTTAAAAAAGCCTATTGCAGGGGTCGATAGTACCATCTGGGGTGCTGTTGCTGATAACTTAACACCGATACCGCATCGTCCTCGCTAAATCGAAAACGAGTATAGCCACCCACAGCCGTGTTAAGCTGTTGGCTACCGACCTGTGCGTAGCGTTTCGTCACCGACGGGGCCGGAAAGCCCCATCGATTGAACCGGGCAGTGGTAAATACCACGTAGTCAGGCTTAAAGCGCTCCACAAATAGCGCACCAGAGCTGCTGGCACTGCCGTGGTGTGGGGCAATAAGTACGTCTACGGGCCTGATAGCACTATGATACAACATGCCATATTCACCCTGTTTTTCAATATCTCCGGGCGCCAATACATGGTTAATGCCATCGCCAACCAACAGTACACACGAGTGATTATTGTCATCTATGTTATTTGCCGCCTGGGGCCACAGCGCGGTCAAAGTTAATTGCTGCCATTGTACATGATATCCCTGTTGACACCCGGCCACAGAGCTTAGCGCCTGGCCGGCCGAGGCGTAAGCCAGCGCATGCGTCACCCCCCCTGCATGGTCATTGTCACCGTGACTGATGTACACGGCATCCAAGGAGGTCAGGTTCAAAGTGCGCAGAGCCGGTTGAATGTGGCGTTCGAATGCACTGGCAGCGCCAGGGTATGCTGGTCCGGTATCGACTAAAATAGCTCGGGCCCCCTGGCTAAAAACCAATGCTGTACCCTGCCCTACATCTAACACGTGTAAATACCAGTAGCGCGGATTAAACGGTAGAAACTGACTCAACACAGGCATCAATAAGATACCTATACACCATCGTTTGGTTGAAAAAGCTGGCGCCAGAAGTAGTAAAATCGCCACAAACAAGGCCACGAGGGACAACCATGACAGCGACACTGTAGCTAACGGCAATGCCGATGCGACATTTTGCAAGCCTGTGGTTAATACCCCCAACGTCTGATCAAATACCCGTAGCGGTTGAGACCATGCTCCATTGCTTAAAACCAATACAAGTAAGGCCCCCATTCCTAGTGGTAATAATAATCCAATAATCGGAATCACCAATAAATTGATCAGCGGAGCAGTGGCTGAGAATGTATCAAAAAAGCCCAGGGTTAACGGTAACAAACATACTGTAAGCCCCGCTTGCAACAGCATAAACCAACGCCACCGTGCCATTAACGAAGTAAGGTTTGGTCGTATCCGCCAATGTACGAGCCAGATAACCATGACTGCCCCAATACTCAGGTACAGGCCTGAACCATAGACCGCAAACGGGAATACAACACAACAAACGCATAACATTATCAGGGCCATATCGGTGTGGCGTATGAAAGCTGTGCGCAGGTAACACAGCCCAGCCACGGTCAATAATAACAAAGCCCGGCAAACGGGCAGCTGCCAGTTTGCTAAGGCCGTATAGGCTACACATATCAGCCAGGTGATAAATATCAACGCCCCCCGCAGAGGGGGTTGAGCACGGCCCCTCGTGAATAACGAGACCAGCGGTAAAATACAGTAACTTGCTATAAGTATTGCCCAACCGGCGATAAGCGCTAAATGCATCCCCGAAATACTAAATAAGTGTGCCGTGCCGGTATGTTGAAGCGACTGCCAGTCGGTATCGGTAAGCTGGCTACGATCACCGGTTAATAGGGCTAATGTCCAACGCTGGTTGGGCATAGCCAATTGCCTGATGGCCTGGCTTATACGTTGATGCAAGCTGGCAGCAGAGGCGGGTAATTGTTGCAGTAGGGACTTCACATAGCCTGTGGCGACGATACGTTGCGCGATGTACTGCCGACCGCTGTCTGGGCCGCCAGGGTTACGCAAAAAGGTTAGCGGCCGTAATCTGGCCCGGACCAAAAGCCGCTGGCCCGGCGTTGGGCATGGCTGCGCTGCATACCAGTACAGCCGCGCTTTTGGGGTTAACCAAAAGTTATGCCACCCAGCTATCAACTTGGTATCCAGCGCCGCCGTGTGCGGGTAATGCTGGCTGTGAGTTATCAGTGCGACGGTGAGGATGCACTGGGTAGTGCTATGGGCAGGGCGAACCTGCTCTACAGCCACCGGGAGTATGACGTCTTGTTGAAATTTTTCGGTTGGCTGTTGCCAACTGATATACCAATACCCTAAACTCGCCCCCCATATACAACCCGTCAAAAAACCGTTAAACGCTATCATGGCCCAAAGCAAGTACTCAGGTAGCAAACTATTTCTTTGCCGAACGGGTACAAAGTAGCGATACCATTTGGATTGCCTTAGCAACACATGGCAACCAACCAGTAGTAGCCAACAAACAGTTAACAGCAACGGATGAGGTAAAACAGGCCAAATAACCGCTGATAGCGAGGCGATGCAAAAACATGTCATCCAGATCGTGGTATGCTTGACCATTGAATAGCCTTGAAGCGCGAACGTGGTTTTAATCCAGTTATGCCAAGAAAATTTATTAAACGATTTTTGCCGGACCACCAGACAATCAAACGTAATCGTGCGTTAAAGATTTTCGGTACTGTTCTTCATGAGCCCAACCTTTGGCATCTGAACCGTCGTTCAGCCAGAGGCGCTTTTGGTATCGGGTTATTTTTTGCCTTCTGGCCAGTGCCGTTTCAAATGTGGCTGTCAGCGGCTACCGCGATTCCCTTTCGAGCAAATCTGCCATTGTCGGTAGCAACAGTATGGATAACTAATCCCTTTACTATGCCACCTATATTCTACGCCGCTTATAAGGTGGGCACGACTGTACTTGGGTCCGAACCGACACACTTTGAATTTCAGTTTAGCTGGCAATGGGTGGTGGAAAGTATCAGCACTATAGGCCCGGCCTTTGTGGTTGGCTGCGCGATATGCTCAGTGGTGGCCGGAATTATAGGGTACTTTGGCCTGAATATGGTGTGGTGCTTTTCGGTGAAAAAAGCCTGGGAAGCCAGACGGCAAGCGCGTGCCAAGCGTAGCGCACAATAATCTTCCCGTTGACGACTAAGATAAAAACAGCATTTAAGACAACAGCCGACGCTGCGAGCGCAGCGTCCAGAGGAAAGTACTTACCGGGCTTACAGGACGCCCTGGCGGGTTAAATAGTCAACCAGCTCCTGCTCTTCCCAAACTGCCACATTAAGTTCCTGCGCTTTGGTCAATTTTGACCCTGCCTTGTCGCCCGCCACTAAAAAGTCAGTTTTTGCCGATACAGAACCGGCTACTTTGGCGCCCAATTGCTGTAATAATGCTTTTGCTTCGTTACGGCTCATTTGGGCCAACGAGCCCGTTAATACACAAGTTTGACCGTCCAGTGGCAGATCGCCAGAAGGCGCTTCAATAGCCGGCCAATGTATACCTGCGTTGATTAATGCCTGAACAATGTTTGTATTGTGTTCTTCATTGAAAAAATTGTATACGTGCTGAGCCACGATATGCCCTACATCGTTTACCTGCTGCAGCGCCTCCACGTCGGCCTGCATAACAGCCTCAAGGCTGGTGAAATGGATTGCCAGATTATTAGCCGTAGACTCACCGACTTCGCGAATACCCAGCGCATACAGAAACTTCGCCAGGGTGGTCTGTTTAGCGTTCTCTAAGGCGACCAGTAACTTCGATGCAGATTTTTCAGCCATTCTTTCCAGGCTGATAAGCTGTGAAACGGTAAGATCGAAAAAATCAGCGGGGCTGGTCACCATATCGGCGTCAACCAACTGGTCAATGAGCTTATCGCCCAGGCCGTCGATATCCATAGCTTTGCGCGAAGCAAAATGCTTTAACGCTTGCTTGCGTTGAGCCGGGCAAATCAACCCGCCGGTACACCTGGCCACTGCCTCATCGGCAAGTTTTTCTACCTGCGACTGGCAAACCGGGCATTGGCTAGGAAATGCGATAAGCGTTGCGTCGGCCGGGCGTTGGGGTAATACCACCGACACCACTTGCGGGATAACATCGCCGGCACGGCGAATCACCACAGTATCGCCCACCATCACACCGAGGCGATTGATTTCATCCTGATTATGCAGCGTAGCATTAGATACGGTGACGCCCCCGACAAAAACCGGATCAAGTTTTGCCACCGGGGTAATTGCGCCTGTACGGCCTACCTGAAATTCAACTGCCTGCAGCCGCGTCATCTCTTCCTGTGCCGGGAACTTTTGCGCAATGGCCCAACGCGGCGCCCGGGCAACAAATCCAAGTTGGTGTTGCAAGCTGATATCGTCAACTTTAAATACTACACCATCAATATCATACGCCAACGTATCGCGGGCTTTGAGGATCCGCTCATAATATTCCAAACAGCCTTTACCGCCCGTCGCCGTATCTATTTGCGGGCACAGAGGAATGCCCCATTGGGCTACCAAAGCAAGCCGTTCGCTATGCGTAGCAGGCAAACTAAAATCTTCGGGTGTAACCAGCCCCAAAGAATAGGCATAAAACATAAGCGGCCGTTTTGCCGTAATTTTGGGGTCGAGCTGGCGTAAACTTCCCGCTGCCGCATTGCGCGGGTTAGCAAAAACTTTGGCCCCTAACGCTTTTTGCCGGGCATTAAGTTTTTCAAACCCTGCTCTAGGAATGAATACTTCACCACGAATTTCTACCCGTTGGGGTAATTCAGCAGACTCCAGCCTCAGCGGAACATTACCAATTGTGCGGACATTTTGGGTAATGTTTTCCCCTACCTGGCCGTCGCCCCGGGTGGCAGCCCGCACCAGTTCCCCGTTTTCATACAGCAAACTCACTGCCAAGCCATCGAGCTTGGGTTCACAGCTAAATACAAAGGATTGCGGTGTTTTCAACCGATCCCGTAAACGCTTTTCAAAGGCTAACAACGAAGCTTCATCAAAAGCGTTATCCAACGACAGCATGGGTACTTCGTGGGTTACCTGGGTGAACGCGCTGAGCGGGGCGCCACCGACTTTCTGACTGGGTGATTGCGCGCTGGCAAATTGCGGGTGCGCTTGTTCCAATTCAATAAGCTGCTGCATCAGGCGGTCATATTCTGCATCAGGAACGCTGGGCGTATCCATCACATAATATTCATGATTATAGTGGCGAAGGGTTTTTCGCAGCGTATTTATTTGTACTTCTGGTGATTGTGATTTATCAGACATAACTTACTTTTAAATGAAAAGGCCACCCGAAGAGGATGGCCCTGACTAAACCTATGCGCGCGAGAGCATTCTGCGCCGCTCAAAATCCCTGATTTTTTCGAAGTATTGTTGCAATCCCTGCTTGGTCAACACGCTGCGCCGCCCATCCAATACCTGTGCACCAAATTCTTCAGCAATTTTTCTTGCTGCATTATGCATCATGTTGAAAACCTGGTGTGCCTCGCCTTCTATCGGCAATATCATAAATAATGAGACCCCCACCGTAGTAAAGGTTTCCAGATTGTCGATATCAAACACACCCGGTTTGAACA
Organism: Alteromonas indica; assembly: GCA_003056425.1. Classification (GTDB taxonomy): domain Bacteria; phylum Pseudomonadota; class Gammaproteobacteria; order Enterobacterales; family Alteromonadaceae; genus Alteromonas; species Alteromonas indica. Next base: position 193,451 of record PYVY01000006.1, on the reverse strand, counting down.
TATTTGCCAGGCTAAACAGCACCGGCCCTTTCCCATTGGAATTGACATGCCGATGAAAAATATCCTGATCGCCAAATTTAAAGCCCAGGGTAAGCAGCATCGGTAACAAGGCTGCACCCGAGATAGGATTATCTTCTGTAGCTCTGACGTTTAATACCAGCACTTCCTGCTGCACAGGCTTCGTGGCGGCAGACGGCGTGGCCTGCTCGGGCTCGCGACGCTGCGCCTCCGGTGCAGCTGGCGTATCATCAAAATCAATACGCATCTGGTCATCACCAAAATTGGGTTCCTGACGTTGCCGATAACCGCGGGTTTTACGCAAGGTTTGGCTGTTGCTATCTTCGTCAGCTTCCGTCTGGCCCGGGCCTGGCGCATCCAGGCTAAAGTCATCGACTTCGCCGGCTGCCGTTGACGCCCCTGCCCCGTGTTTTTCTTTTAATAAGAAACCTGGCGGTTCCGGTAGATGATCGCTTTCATTGTCGTGTTCAGTATGCGCGCCCGCCGGCTTTTGCATATGCGGCTTAGGATTAGTGACTACTGAGCCGTATAGTTGTTGTTTTTCCGCATCACTTTTACTTTGCGAGGCGGCGCCTGATACATCCGAAGCAGCAGCCGGCTTCGTTTGTTCACTGGCTGTATTACCCGACTCTGAACCAGCATTACTGGACGGTGAAGAGCTGCCGCCAGTGCTCTCATTGTGCTGCTCAGAAGAGGCTGTGGCACCGCCCACAACCCGTACTTTGCCCACACCAAGCTCGTCAAAATCATGCTGCCCTGTGGGGCTATCCAGGTTGCTGTCTGCACTATTAATATGCCAGCCTTTATCCTGATAATCGCCGTCATCACTATGGCGGGCTTCATCCCACTGGCCAGGCTCGACTCGATTGCGTCTTGTCGAATGACCATTATTTTTTCTGATTTTCCAAATACCGTGAGCCAGCACTGCAACAATAATGATTGTGCCTACTACCAGTAATGACAGACGTAGTTCATCTTCCATCTTAATTAAGTCGCCCTTTGTTATGCTTCTACAAATGCCATGGCTTCATCCACATCCACTGCCACCATGCGCGAAACACCAGGTTCAGCCATAGTAACACCAGTAAGATGCGTAGCCATTTCCATAGCAATCTTATTATGGGTGATATAAATAAATTGCACCGAGGATGACATTTGTGAAACCAGGTTGCAAAAGCGACCTACATTAGCGTCATCCAATGGCGCATCTACCTCATCCAGCAGACAAAATGGTGCCGGATTTAATCTGAAAATAGCAAATACCAATGATAAAGCGGTTAACGCTTTTTCTCCACCGCTTAATAGATGAATCGTGCTATTTTTCTTACCTGGCGGCCTGGCCATGATGGTTACGCCGGTTTCCAACATATCGTCGCCGGTTAGGTCCAGGTAGGCTGAGCCCCCGCCAAATACCTTAGGGAATAACGCTTGTAAATCGCTATTTACCTGATCAAAAGTGGCAGAGAAACGCGTCCGGGTTTCTTTATCAATCTTTCTTATCGCGCTTTGCAATGTCTCCAGCGCCAGGGTTAAGTCATCAAACTGAGTATCCAGATGCTGTTTACGCTCGGCTTGTATTTCATACTCTTCTACTGCGGCAAGGTTCACTGCACCCAACTTACCCAGCGCCGCTGCGGTTTGTTCCAACTGCGACTGCCATTGTGTTTCGTGCGCATCTGCCGGTAGTTTTTCAAGCACCTCTTTAAGCGCCTGCCCGGCCTCACTTAGCTGTTCCAATACCGCATCAGCCCGCGCCCGTATTGACTCAATTTCGATAGTCAACCCGTCGATCCCCGTCTGGCGACTGGCCAGTCGACTGCTTATATCTTGTTGCGTTTTACGTGCGTCATCAATAAAGGTTTCCAGCGCCTGTAGCTCGCTACGACTTATCTGCATCTGGTTATCCAGCGCTTCTTTATCAGCTAATAACTGCTGTAATGTTTGCTGCTGTTGTGCCAGTGGCGCGCTAAGCGAGTTATATTCATGCTGCAGCCGCTGTTGGCGCGCTTCCTGTTCCTGGTAGCGCTGCTCAAAACGCTGCAGGTTATCTTGTTGCCGGGCCACATTGTTTTCGTATTGCTGCACGGTCAGTTGTAACTGATGACGTTCCTGCTGGCACTGCACCACAGCTTGCCGATGATGCGCCAGTTGCCCTTCCAGTTGTTCTTTTGTAGCCTGACAGTGCTCTCTTTGCTCACCGTATTGCGCTAATTGTTCACTGGCGACTGACAATTGTTCGCTCAGCAAGTCTATCTCCTCGGTTTCTTCCTGCAGGAGCACGGTTTGTTGTTTGAGCTCATCGGTGAGCTGTTCACTCCGGCTATTTTGGCGGCGGATTTCCTCATTTAGCATACTACTTTTGTGCTGCTGGTTGGTTAGCGCAAGCTGGGCATGTTGTAATGCACTGGCACTGGCCTTGACGGCTTCATCAGCGTCCTGCCGTGCTGCATCGGTGTTCTGCCATGTCTGTCGCGCCTGCGCTACCTCGCCATCGAGCCTGGCGACCTCCCCCGTTAAGCGCTCGATTTGCATGGCAACTTCTAATGCCCCTTGGCCCGTGTCGTCGCCATACTGATAAATCCAGCCTGCGGTTAACAGTTGACCCTGGGCCGTCACTAGGAGCTGTTCATCGGTTAACTCGCTGATCTCGCTAATGGCCTGGGCCAGCGTAGATACCGGTTTAATTTGATTAAACACCGCCGGTATCGCGCTATGCGGTAACAAATAAGCAGCCAGGGAATCCGGTACAGGCTGGTCGCTAAGCTGTGAGTCGAGCCATAGTAACGTGCCATCGGGTAGCGCAAGATTGTCAAAAGCGTGGCCTTGCGGCGTATTCGCTATGATTGGATCATGAAAATAAGCCAGCACCGCCTGCGCTGCTTTTGCCCACTGGGGCGCTATGGCAATGTGCTGCCATGCCGGTGAAAACTGTTCACCGGCAGGCTCGGCGGCGGCGCGGGTCTGGGCTAATGTATTAAGGGCCGCCAGGCTGGCGCGAGAATCTTGTAATTCCCCTTTACTCAGATCGAGCCTGTGGGCGGCTTCGTGTTGCTCTTGCTGAGCTATCGCTAACGCCTGTTGAGTGGCGTCAACCCGTTCCTCCAGGTGAACGACGTCCCGGCTTAGCTGCGCACACTGTGAATCAACCTCGTCCAGCTGCGCCTGAAGTACCACTTTATCGCAGCCGCTAAGGGCCTCTTGCAGTTGGCCTATACGCTGATGCGTGCGTTGCTGCATACCCGCGGTGGCCTCTATTTTACTATGAAATTGCGCCACTTGCTGTTTAACGTGTTGGTAGCGCTGCTCAGTATCGCGCACTTGCTGCTGATAGTCCCGTAGCCGGGCTTCACTGTGCTGCTGATTGTCTTCACTTTGTTCCAGCCTGGCATCCAGTAGCGCCAATTCTGGACTATAGCGCTGCAATGCACCCTGGGCCTCGGTTAGGGCGGCTTCAGTTTGGGCCATCTCGGCTTGCAAGCTGGTATGTTGCTCGTTAAGTTCGGCAAGTTCGCGGGTAAGCTGCGTGGTACGCTGTTGATGATGTAGCCGGTCTTGTTCTATGCGGGTAATAGAAGTTGTCAGCGTGAATTTTTTATGTTGGTTATCATCCAGTACAGCTTTTAATTCTGCGGCCTTTTCCAGCTTACTGGTAAGGCCGGCTTCGCCACTTCGCAGTTGCACCTGCAATGCGTCAAGTTCGCGCTGCTCATGCTGCTGCTGTGCCCGTACCGCTTCCATTTTTTCATTATGGGCCATCCATCGCATGGCCGCTAACTGGGCCCGATAACTGCGTTCTTCAGCCTTAAGCGTCTTATAACGTTGGGCCGCGGCAGCCTGGCGAGACAACTTGTCAAGCTGGCGTCCCAGCTCTGCCCGAACGTCATCCAGACGTTCCAGGTTATCTTTAGTATGACTTATACGGTTTTCAGTTTCGCGCCGACGCTCTTTATACCGAGATACGCCCGCCGCTTCTTCCAAAAAAACTCTGAGTTCCTGAGGCTTGGATTCAATCAGCCGGGAAATCATTCCCTGTTCTATTATGGCGTAGCTACGCGGACCCAGGCCGGTACCTAAAAACAAGTCTGTAACATCTTTACGTCGACACCGCGTACCGTTTAAAAAATAACTAGACTGCGCTTCGCGCGTTACCAGGCGCTTGACGGACAGTTCGTTAAACGCAGCGTATTCGCCCGTAATGCGGCCCGCGCTGTTATCAAACACCAGCTCGACGCTACACTGGCCAACCGGTTTACGGGCCGAGGAGCCGTTAAAAATAACATCGGTCATCGCATCGCCGCGCAAATTTTTTGCTGAGCTTTCACCCAGCACCCAACGTACCGCATCTATTACGTTAGATTTGCCGCACCCATTTGGCCCCACGATGGCGGTCATATCGCCCGGAAACGGAATATTGGTGGGGTCTACAAACGACTTAAAGCCGGCAAGTCTGATTTTTTTAAGACGCATAAACGCTGGCCAGCATGATGTTCTCTGCCAATGGTTGATTCACCAGAAAGTGCCTTGAGTAAAAGTGGAGTGTTGTCACAGCGATCAGAACTAACGCATTGGATTTGTTATTATCTTTTGACTTTATCAGAAGTCACAGGCTGTAACAATTCGCATTTGAGTTATGCAGGGCGTTAGCCTGTATACTAATACGTCTTAAAGTATAGTGGAGTAAATATGGTTTCGCGCAGTGGTATAGGGTATTTTTCCAGTGGATTTTCATTAATCCGTACAAAGGGTTTAAAGCGTTTTGTGCTGGTGCCGCTGGTAGTAAATTTATTACTGTTCAGTGTGGCCTTTTATTTTTTATTCGGTGAAATAGGCAGCGCCATTACCTGGCTGCTGAGCCTGATACCCCAATGGCTTGGCTGGTTAAAAACCGGCTTGGAATTTCTGTTATGGCCCATTGCAGTGATCAGTGTATTGCTGGTCTTTGGGTTGATTTTCGGGACCCTGGCGAACTGGATTGCTGCACCATTTAACGGCATTCTGGCAGAGAAAGTAGAACGACATTTAACCGGTCAGGATTTGGGTGACGAAGGGGTATTAAGCTTAATTAAAGATATTCCCCGTACGCTGGGACGCGAAGCGGCTAAGTTTGTTTGGTACATGCCCAGAGCGATAGGTTTTTTCCTGCTATTTTTGCTGGTGCCGATAATTGGCCAGATAGTATGGTTCTTATTTTCTGCCTGGATGCAGGCCATTGTTTATTGTGATTATCCTTATGATAATCACAAGGTACCGTTTAAAGCGATGCGCCAGCATTTGGCCGGACATAAATCCAAGGCATTATCGTTTGGTATAATGGTCAATATATTTTCGTTGGTACCGGTGCTTAATTTCGTGGTTATGCCGGTGGCAATTTGTGGCGCAACCCATATGTGGGTTAACGAGCTAAAACACCAGGTGAAACCATAACGCGCTATTCTTCCAGCGCCTTGGTAGAAGATGAGGTCGGCTTATCAGTTGAGTTGAATGAATTATATTTTTTCAACCACTTACCCGCCTGAGGCGTATTGCCGGCATAGTGAAACCGTTGAAACAGATTCATATAAATTGGGCGTTGTTGATCAGGCCGGGCAAGCTGTTGCTGCCACAGTTGCAGGTACAGGCCGGGGATCACGCCACTGTCATGATGCTCTAAAAAGGTAATTTGCTGGCTGGGCTTGTATGCCGGCTGGCCAATAGCCTCACAGGTTTTAGAGGGCGCAATCTGTAAGGCACCAGACACATTCTGCCATCGCTCCAAGGTAGATTGGGGCGCGTAAGTAAGCTTGCCATCGGTGACCAGATTAGGCGCATCGGGTTGCGTACAATGTTGCTGGGCTATCGGGCTGGGTAACGGGTATTCATCAATAAAGCCAGCAAAGTGAGCCAGCTCGTGCACCATCACAGAATAACTGTCGGATAGGTCCAGATACATTGCTCCGTTATGCACATTAGCCTTGCCCAGGTCCGCCACCACAATAATATGGGTGGCATCGCGCTGTTCAATTGCCCCTGCCAGGGGCCGTAAATCACAGCCCAGCCGGCCGCTGTTATCCAGATTACTGTCACATTTTAGTGTGTTATTCGCCAGCCAGACAGGAGGCTGAATGCACAGGGGTAAGCTAGCGAGACGTTTATCGCCGGCAAACTGTCGATACAACTGGCTGGCTCGTTCAATACTGGACAATGAGGTCGCAAACATCTGAATTCGTTGTCGGCATTGCTGCTGCTCAGGCCAATTCACCGCACCCACGCTGGCGGGCCGAACGGGTTTATATACCGACAATACCTGCGTCAGGCGCTGCGCCAGTTCGTGACCCTGCGAGGCCGCCTGTCCTAACAAAGCTTTGCCTTTTGTAAATTTTCCTTCGTCCCATAGCAAGCGGCCTAACTGGTACGCACTTTGCGGGTACTGTTCAGCCGTTTTTACCAGCCATTGCCGGGCTTTGGCGGGAGCCTGGTTTAATAGATACCAGTCCGCCAGTGCTGCCTGGGCAGGTAAATATTGTTGTTTAGCGGCTTTGACTAACCATTTTTCGCGCTGTTCTGGCGTATCTGTCGACATTGCTAACGCCAACTGTGCTTCAGGCACGTTGCCGTTAGCTGCTAAGCTCAATAACGCAGGTTGGCGATTGTCCAGGGGCATGCGCTGATATAGCGCCCAGGCGGCAGCAGGGTTTTTCAGCCCAACCAGTTTTTCCAGCCAAAAAGGTTTGTGATGTGTTTCGGCATAGTCCACCAAAGCCTGTTGAGCGCGCTTGCTACCGGTTTGCGAGGCCTCCCATAGCAACGGAGCCGGATTAGCAGAAGTCTGGGCATTGGCCAACAATTGGGGGACGTAATGAGCCGCGTCGGCGCTCACCAGCACCAGTGCCAGCAAGGCAATAATCATTCCACGCATAAACGTCGTATCAGTCTAAATCGTCAGGTTGACGTAAACGGTTTAGCTCTAATCTGGCGTAGCGATGCTCCACATAATCATAGACATTGGTACTTAATGCTAACTTGAAATAGTTGGCGGCCTTGCCTTTATTGTCTTGTGCACTGTGGTATTTACCAAGATAAAAATAAGCCTCGCACAACCGTTCGGTCAAGGTGCGCTGGCTTGAGACTCCTTCCAACAGCCCACTTAGCAGATCGGCTTCACTAGCATTGCCTAGAAACAAGTCGACTATCTGAATAGCCCAATGCTGCTGGTCCAAATCATCTCTTATTTGCGCCAGATACGCAGTGCCGGCAATGGGGTCGTCTTTCGCGCGGGCGAAATATACCCACAGGGCGCGAAACGGATCGCTGGCATCCATTTCATAAAACCTGGTTAGGTCTTTACTGGCTAAATCAGTTCGTTCACCGTAATACAGCGCAATACCGCGATTCAAAAACGCAAAATCGTAGTCAGGGTTTATATCCAGCGTAGAGTCGAATGCCTCATACGCCTGAATAAATTCATTTTGCTGAATAAAATGGATACCGATAGAATTATACGCTTCTGCCATATCTGGCTTAAGCTGGAGCGCCTGACTGTAATCGAATTGAGCCAGGCCACCAAGCCCAACGCTGTCATACAGCATACCACGCTGATAATGCAATTCAGCGCGCTCCTGCTCCTCAAGTTCGGCGCTGGCCAGTACCTGGTTGTAGCGCACAATGGCTAACTGAGAACGCGGGCTAACCGGCATTGGCTCAGCCAACAGCAGATTGCCCATTTGTCCACCGGCGGTGGGTGCAGAAGTCTTAGCGCAACCAGCAAGTTGCAACATCGCCAGCGAAAAAAGAATGAGACTTATGGTTTTGTGCATGTTAAAAATGGCATCACTAAAAATTAAGAAAAAGACAAAGACACATATTTGCCCGTTATGCTGGAGCGGCCTGATGAAGATGACTCGCCGTCGCCAGTTATGACACGCGCAACCTTCGCCTATTTGTTCTTAAAAGTAAAGTATATCTACCCCACCACAGGTACCGTATGGACAGTAAAAAACTACAACAATTGATTGATCTTGCGTATGCAGCACAAGCGAACGCACACGCGCCCTACTCCGGCTTTAAGGTGGGCGCTGCCGTACTCAGTAAGCACGCCACTACCCACGCCGGCTGCAATGTCGAAAACGCCGCGTATCCACTGGGGCAATGCGCCGAAGCTACCGCCATTGGAAATATGATTTGCGCAGGTGCAGAAGAAATCGATGCCATTGTTATTGCCAGCCCGAACAACGAGTTTTGTTATCCCTGTGGCGGCTGTCGGCAAAAAATAGCTGAATTCGCAGCGGACTCTGCCCAGGTAATTATGGTCACAAAACAGGGTGAGCGCAATGTCCTCACTATGGCTGACTTATTACCCTACGCCTTTCGAAGCGCTGATTTAGCCTCACCTCAATAACAGTATCCGGGTGATGGTAACCAGGCTCGTTACGCGTTGTTTCGGGCTTCTAATGCCTCAAGCTGCTCTTTTGTAGCAGGCAATTGGTGATGCTCCTTCCACTGCGCATACGGCATTTTATAAACAACTTCGCGCGCTTCATCGTAACTCATTGTTTCGCCGCGCTCCTGCGCTTCTGCCATATACCACTTAGCCAGACAATTACGGCAAAAATCGGCCAGAATCATCAGGTCAATGTTCTGAGCTTCTTTATGCTCGTCCAAATGCGTGAGTAAACGGCGAAATGCGGCGGCTTCCACCTCAGTTTGGGTTTGTTGGTTCATTATAAAATCTTCCATTAAAAAAAGGGGCTAACGCCCCTTTTTGTTGTAATACCATCCGGCGCCCATCAGGGCGTAGGACTTACTCGCCTTGTTCGCCACCTTCAGATTTAGGGGCAGGCTTTTCAAGTAATTCTTTGATGCTCAGACGCACGCGGTTCTGACGATCAATTTCCATTACTTTAACATCAATCATTTGCGCTTCTGACAAATAGTCGGTTACTTTGTTAACCCGCTCATGGGCGATTTGAGAGATATGCACCAGGCCTTCTTTACCTGGTAATACTTCTACAAATGCACCAAAATCAACGATACGGGTAACTTTACCGTGATAGGTTTTACCTACCTCGATTTCTGCAGTAACCTGCTCTATCCGACTAATGGCGATATCGGCTTTAGCACGTTCAGTGGCGAAGATTTTGATAGTACCATCGTCTTCAATTTCGATGTTCGTTTCAGACTCTTCGGTAATCTGACGAATCATCGCGCCACCTTTACCAATAACATCGCGGATCTTGTCCTGATCGATTTTCATGGTGTAGATACGTGGGGCGTATTCACTTAGCTCTTCACGGTGACCGCCAATGGCTTCGTCCATCACATTCAGGATATGTAAACGGGCCTCTTTTGCCTGTTTAAGGGCGATCTGCATAATTTCCTGCGTGATACCCTCGATTTTGATATCCATTTGCAGTGCAGTAATACCACCCGTGGTACCGGCCACTTTAAAGTCCATATCGCCCAGATGATCTTCATCACCCAGAATATCTGATAACACAACGAAATTATCATCGCTTTTTACCAGACCCATAGCAATACCCGCTACCGAGGCTTTAATTGGTACACCCGCATCCATTAGTGCCAGAGAGGTACCGCAAACCGAAGCCATTGACGACGAACCATTTGATTCAGTGATTTCAGATACCACCCGCACTACGTACGGGAATTCTTCTTCACTTGGCATAACTGCCTGGATGCCACGCTTAGCAAGACGGCCATGGCCGATTTCGCGACGCTTCGGCGAACCAATCATACCGGTTTCGCCCACACAGTATGGAGGGAAGTTGTAATGCAACATGAAACGGCTATCACGACGACCTTGCAACTCATCAATCATCTGTGCATCGCGTTCCGTACCCAGAGTAGCGGCAACAATTGCTTGCGTCTCGCCACGGGTAAACAGAGCGGAACCGTGGGTCCGTGGTAAAATACCCGTCGCCACGTCCAGAGCGCGAATCATCGCAGGATCACGGCCATCAATACGAGGTTCACCCGACAGGATACGTGAACGTACTACGTCACTTTCCAGCTCATGCAGTAAGTCCAGAATTTCTTTCTTATCCTGGTTTTCATCAGCGGCGGTAATTTCCGCAACCACTTTCTCGTTTACCGCGGTAATTGCCTCTTTACGCGCCAGTTTATCAGAGATTTGATACGCTTCTGTCATACCGGACTGAGCAGCTGCTTTGATTTTTTCTTTCAAAGTTGTGTTTTCTGCTGCTGGCTGCCAATCCCATGCTGGAGTGGCGACTTCGCTGGCAAATTCATTTACCGCAGAGACGACGGCTTGTAATTGCTCGTGACCGAACATAACAGCACCCAGCATGATGTCTTCAGATAGTACATCTGCTTCCGACTCAACCATCAATACCGCGCCCTGGGTTCCGGCTACAACCAGATCAAGCTGACTTTCAGCTTGTTCAGAAACACGGGTATTAAGAATGTATTCGCCATTTGTGTAGCCAACACGCGCTGCACCAATTGGACCATTAAATGGAATACCTGAGATCGCCAGCGCGGCCGACGTACCAATCAACGATACGATATCAGTTGGAATTTCAGGGTTAGCCGACATGACCGTTACTACTACCTGCACTTCGTTTTTGAACCCTTCAGGGAACAGTGGACGAATAGGACGGTCGATTAGACGTGCGGTCAGTGTTTCGCCTTCAGAAGGACGTCCCTCACGCTTGAAAAAACCGCCTGGGATTTTACCCGCGGCATAGGTTTTTTCTTGGTAGTTAACCGTTAACGGGAAGAAATCCTGATCGGCTTTGGCTTCTTTTTTACCCACTACCGTTACCAATACGGACGTGTCGTCCATGCTGGCCATTACAGCTGCGGTAGCCTGACGGGCAATTACGCCGGTCTCCAAAGTCACAGTATGTTGACCATACTGAAATGATTTAGTAATAGGAGTCACTAGTTGTCCTTTAATATCTGTCTTTATATTTCGCTTTTCAACGCGGTGCATAGTATAGCTTTGAAACCCGGTCAATACCATTGCAAATGTGTTCAGGCCCGCGTTGCCGTAAACACGAAAAGCTACTCACCGAGTATAAAATAACGTGATTGCACAGACAATTTTGACCATTGCCCATGTCAAGGTGCCGTTACCCTATCAGCCATCGCCCTTTGTGCCAAGTATCCTGACACATAGCGACCTCTGCGCTGAGCTTGTCAGCGGATAAATACAGCGTTAAATTCATCTAATACGTGCATTTTTTCATCAATTTGCAATATAAAGGCGTATGCTAGAGATAAGCACTGTGGAGAGTTGTCATGCTAATACTAAGACTGAACAAAGCAGGTATGCCCCAGGAATGGATGAACCCTGAACAAGCCGCGCGATTATATTGTCAGGATAAGGTGTTATTTGAATTGGGCGAAGGGCATCGGGTACTGCACGGTGGCTGGAACCGACTTGGCGAACAAAGCCGATTGAAGTTATCTACAATTATTGCCTGCGAAGGGAAGGTAACGGATATTTCCGGTAAAGTAGCCTTAACTAACCGCTATTTATTTCGCCGCGACGACTGCCTGTGTCTGTACTGTGGCAACCGGTTTGCGCCTGCGGTATTAACCCGGGATCATATTGTACCGCGTTCGCGTGGCGGGCGTGATAGCTGGACAAACGTGGCTAGCGCGTGCCAGCGTTGTAACCATGCGAAAGGCGCCCGCACCCCCGAAGAAGCCAATATGCCACTGTTGGCCGTCCCGTTCAGACCGAATGTATACGAGCGCTTTTATTTAATGAACCGCCGTATATTGGCTGATCAAATGAATTTTCTGAGTAGCCATTTTACCCATCATCGCCGATGGGATGTAGCGGTTTAAGCCTCGATAAGCTCCGGCTCTCTTCCTTCTTTTAACTCGGCCAGGGCGCGGTGCCAAAGGTTCATCCAGTCTGCCGAAATTTTCTGCTGCAGGTCGTGGGCTTCGGCGGTAGGACAAAAGAGTTCCACCGTAATGACTAAATGAGCCATCTCGTTGGTAGAGACACCAATGGTCGGGTCAATATGGATAAATTCAACATCCAGATGGCGTTCAATCAATCCTTTATACCGCTCAGCTACATCGCGATAAAATTCGCAGTGAGCTTTGGCGCGGGCAATGAACGCAGGTAACAGGCTATAGGGGTTCACCTGGGGTTCACAGGTAATACTAAAAGCGTGCAGATTGTAGCGCCGTAAGAAGTTTAAATTACGTACACTTTGCGTGACCAATTGGCTGTTGGGAACATAGACGTGTTTACCAGTATACGAGTAAGTATCGGGATCAACTTCCAGCAAAGCTGTTTTGGCCCAATCCATTTCCACCACTTCACCCACGGCCTGATTCATTTGGACCCAATCACCCACCCGAAATGGCTTCGCCCCCAGGTAATAAATAAAACCCAGAAAACACTGAATGAATTCGCGCATAGCGATAACAATGGCCACCATAAAGGCGGCGATAGAAATGGCCAGACTCTGAATTTCAGAGCTCCACACCATTATTAACAGCACAAACAGGCAGCCATTGCTGATTTGTTCAAGCAAATTAAGCGTATGGCGGCGATCTTCACCTTTGCGGCGGCTGCGATACCTTATCACTTTGAGTGTTAACCGCTGTGCCACCAGAAACAATACGACAATGACCGCCGAGGTAAGTAACTTGTAGTCGGCTGCGAATGTCAGCGTCTGTTGCCAAAGCGGTTGTATATCGTACGGCACGCCTGCTCTCCTGTAGCATGAAATAAGTTTTTGATGCGCATAAAAAAACACCGGGCATTAAGCCCGGTGTTCATTATGACGAAAGCCGCTTCGCCTAACAATGCTGACCAGTTAATTTCTGATCTGACCCTCACCGTTAACCAGGTATTTTTCTGCCGTTAACGATTCAAGACCCATCGGCCCGTAGGCATGAAGTTTGGTAGTAGCAATACCAATCTCTGCCCCTAGCCCTAACTGGCTACCGTCGGAAAAGCGCGAAGAGGCATTAACCATAACCACCGCGGCATCAACGGCTAACTGGAAATGCTGGGCAGCAGCTTTATCTTCAGTACAAATTACTTCAGTATGGTTACTGCCAAACTGGGCAATATGTTCCAGCGCGCCATCAAAGTCATCCACTACCCGAATAGCAATTTCCAGCCCGAGGTATTCTTCACCGTACTGGGTTTCATCAATGACGTCAGCGCCATCAAAGTATTCGCTACCGGCTTTATTAACGTGCACGGTAACACCGTGCTCTTTGAATGCGGCAGCTACCTTAGGAAGAAAATCTGCCGCAACTGCCTGATGGACTACCAGCCCTTCTAGTGCATTACATACACCGGTACGCTGTGTTTTACCATTTAATAGCAATTGAAGCGCTTTATCCAGGTCGGCATCTTTATCTACATACAGATGACACACCCCTTTAAAATGCTGAATAACCGGCACTTTAGAGTTTTCAGTTACATAATTAATTAAGCCCTCGCCGCCGCGCGGAATAATTACATCGATATAATCGCGCTGCTCCATTAGCTCTTGCATGAGGGCCCGGTCCGGATTGGGCACAACGGTAATGAGTGCACGTGGCAGGCCATGCTTTTCAAGCACATCTTGCAGTAAACCTGCAATGGCCAGGCTCGAATCTAACGCCTCTTTACCACCACGCAAAATAACCGCATTACCAGATTTAAAGCATAGTGCGCCAGCATCGGCAGTCACATTGGGTCTGGCTTCATAAATCATACAGACTACGCCCAGCGGAATGCGCATTTTACGTATTTCAATGCCATTGGGCCGGGTGCCGAATTCGCGAGTGGCACCTACCGGATCGTCCAAATCAATAATAACTTCAATACCCGCTGCCATATCTTCAATACGGGCATCGTCTAAAATTAACCGGTCGATCATCGACGCGTCCAGGTTATTGTCTTTGGCGCGCGCAACTTCTTTCGTATTGACGTCTTTAATGACATCTTTATTGCTACGAATGGCCTGTGCCATATCGCGTAAGATTGTATTTTTGGTTGCCGTATCTAATACTGCCAGTTTCTGTGCAGCTTTTTTCGCGTCTTGTGATAACTGTGTAATTAAACTCATTCTTTCTCCAAATTTGCCAGATGCTGATTCGAAATAATCGGACCGGTCTTTTCTTCAAACTCGGTAGCGAACTCTTCGTTTTCCTGTTTTGCTATAAAGTTAAGCAAACAGCTACTGTAGTTGGATCTGGCTTTCACCAGTTTGGTTCCATCATTTTTGCGCACAAGTATTGTGTCGCCTACAGAAAACTCGCCTTTCACGTCGACTATTTCGCTGCTGGTAAGTTTTTCCGAATCATCGCCTAACGAGCCAGCAAAATTGCTTTCAACGATGACTTCCCCCTGGGCATTTGATGTATGGCGCATCCAGTGTACATTTTCTTTCATTGGGACTTCGTGCGCCTGGAAATGCGTACCCGGGTTCTTACCTTCTAACAGCATATTAAAAGACAGCTCAGTAAAGCCATTGATAATAAATGTATCTATACCATGCGAGACGGCTTTTTCGGCCGCTTCAATTTTGGTGCGCATGCCACCTGTACCTACCCCGCCCTTGGCGGCACCGCCCGCCATGGCATAGATACTCTCGTCAATATTTTCTACCCACGACAACAGCTTCGCATCATCGTGTTCATGCGGATTTTTATCGTATAGCCCGTCAATGTCTGAACAGATAATAAGCGAGTCGGCATCCGCCGCTGCGGCCACCATCGCCGACAAATTATCGTTATCACCCACTTTAAGCTTGTCGGTAGTTACCGTATCGTTTTCGTTAACAATGGGCAGAATATCATTGTCTAACAGGCTAAACAGAGTATCGCGAATACTGACATACCGCTCCCGGTCACGCAGATCAGCATGGGTCAGCAAGATTTGTGCTGAAGGAAAATCAAACAACCGATCCCAGGTTGAAATCATTTCAGTTTGCCCCGCTGCCGCCATCGCTTTTTTAATCGCAATATCGTCTGAGTCTTGCGCTTTAAACTGGTGTGAGCCTGCCGCTACAGAACCTGAAGAAACCAGTACAACCTGAATACCTTCTGCTCGACATTTGACAATGAATTGCGCGATGCTTAGCAAATAGTGGCTGCTGCAACCTTGTCTGTTGGGTGCAATAAGTGCACTGCCTACTTTAATTACAATTCGTTTCCAATTTGCACGATTCATAGTATTAATCACCTTAAGACTGTTGTTCTGCAAGTTCCTGACTAGCTTGTGTATACATATTACGCACCCGCTCGTCGGGGGCTGTATCTAATAAGCTCACCACCCATAGCGTGATAGTGCTTACCACAAACCCTGGAATAATTTCATAAATTATACTGCTTAGCGTCTGGCCGTCGGCCAGGACAGGCGCATAAATCCAAAACAGCACAGTAACGGCGCCGGCAATGATGCCTGCCAAAGCTGCATTTTGCGTCAGGTCCTTTTTATACAGACAAAACAGGACTAATGGACCAAACGCAGCGCCAAATCCTGCCCACGCATTACTCACTAAAGACAGTATAGAATTGGATGAGTCCAGCGCCAGTAATAATGCTGCAATTGCCACCCCACCTACACCATACCGGCCAATAGTAACCGTTTTTTGGTCGTCAACCTGCTTGCTGCTCAGCACGCGATAAATGTCTTCGGTTAGCGAGCTGGCTGATACCAGCAGTTGCGAAGAAATTGTACTCATTATTGCAGCCAGGATTGCCGCCATTAAAAAACCACTAATGATGGGGTGAAATAAAATTTGTGAAAACAAAATAAATATCGTTTCCGGATCGTCGACCTGCAAGCCAAATTGGTTGGCGTATGCAATACCTACAAAGCCTGTGGCTAGGGCGCCTACGATAGTCACCAACATCCAGGACATGCCAATATTACGAGCGGTGGGAACCGCTTTAACCGACCGGATGGCCATGAACCTGACAATAATATGTGGCTGGCCGAAATAACCTAACCCCCACGCCAGACTCGACACAATACCTACCCACGTCATCGCCTCAAACGATTCAAATAAGCCAGGGACCGACTCAGCTGCTGCCGCGTTCATTTGTGCTGCACTATCAAACTGGTTAAATGCCACTATCGGTACCAGCACCAAAGCAATAAACATGATGCACCCTTGTACAAAGTCAGTCATGCTAACCGCTAAGAACCCGCCCAATAATGTGTAAGATACGACGACACCAAGGGTAATAATTAAGCCCCACTGATACTGCACATTAAAGGCACTTTCAAACAGCTTGCCACCTGCTACCAGGCCAGCCGAGGTATACAAGGTGAAAAACATCACAATAATAATTGCGGAAACAATGCGAACTGGCGCATTTTTTTGACCAAAGCGCTTAGCAAAAAACTCGGGAACGGTAAGGGAGTCGTCGGCGACTTCGGTGTATACGCGCAGCTTAGGCGCCACCAGCAGATAGTTGGCCAACGCCCCCGCTACCAGTCCGATTGCAATGTACATCGCATCAAAGCCTGTAACATACATTGCACCAGGTAACCCCATTAGCATCCAACCACTCATGTCAGAAGCACCGGCTGATAATGCGGTTACCTGTGGACTTACCTGCCGTCCACCTAAAATATAGCCAGAGATATCTCCGGTTGACTCACGATATGCAAATAACCCAATTCCCAGCATCGCAAGAAAATAGATTGCCAGCGAAATATAACTTTCTATAGGCATAGTGTGGGGAAACACTCCTGTATTGGTGAAAAAACTGACGAGGTAACGACACCCGCCCTTTAATTTGAGTTCTAACTATATCAGTCAGAAGTATTTAATTGCAAATAATAGAAGCGTTTATGTCTAACTAAATACTGCTTGCCGACAGAATGCCTATTACTGCCCTGTTAACATTGTGAATCTTGCTATACGTCCCTACAAGCCTTGTTTTTCATACTTTGAATTCTGATAGGTAGCAGAAAATATAATGTTAATACATAGTTAACAAAGCTATTTTCATTAGAGTTAGCTGCAATAATATTCATTTCAATTGAATTTGATATTGAACCCCTTAAATTTTAATTATTGAATGTAATAGCTTTTCGGTGGCGCTGACTGAGGCATCACTGAGCCCCTGTTTTTCAACAATACGGCGAACTTCATCGATGGTTTTCACCCTGGGTTGATCGTTTTCGACTAATTTTACCAATTGAGGGTGCAGATAATATTGGCGGCACACTGCCGGTGTATTACCCAGCATTTTAGCTACGTGCGAGGTCAGTGTGGCAGGCCATGAGCGCCGCGAATTCTCGCGTACAATAAGGTCTACATCCGGCAGTGAAAACAAACCAAAGCGACTGGCACCCCAGGTACGAAAATCCTTGCACGAAAACGCCTCACCTAAATGTTGGTGAATAAAACTATTCACGTCATCGGAGTCCACGTCGTGCCACTGACCTTGGCCATCTTCATAACGAAATAACGCGTAGCCCTGCGCTTCAGCGCTTTGGGCCACCAACTCGGCTAAGCGAGGATCATCTATTTCTACGTCTCTGGGTTTGTTGTGCTTACCGATAAACGATAACCGGGTGGCTGAATCGTCATGCTGGACATGCTTACGGCGTAAAGTGGTAAGGCCGTGCGTATTATTTTGGGTAGTGTACTGCCGGTTGCCGGCTCGTAAACCGGTGTGGTCGAGCAACAAACAGACCAACGCGAGTGTTTTATCTTCACGCCACTTTTGTTGATTCACGTGCGACCAGCAATATTCCCGAAACGCGGGGAGCGCCTGGCCGAACTCGGCTAAACGGGAAAACTTCGCTTGCTGTTGCCGGGCGTGCCATTCAGTATGATAAATATATTGCTTTCGCCCCTTCATGTCATATCCGGTAGCCTGCAGGTCAGCATCTTTGTCTTGGGCGATACGCACATCCTGCCAGCGCGGCGGAATTCCTAACTTAGCGATGCGTTGAATAACGCGTTGTCCAGATATTTTACGTCCAGACGGATAAAAATATTCAAACCCTTTGCCACGTCTGACCCGTCTGATATTACGTTCCGGTTGCGCCATTTATTGTCCTTTGTCTAAACTGCGATACAGCGAATGATGTAATCGTAAAAGAGTCTGTATCAGGTAGTGAACTGGCTGCGCCAGTATTTAATAAGCTCAGCCACGTGCTGACCAAACAGATACGCTGCTGAAGGTAACGGGGCTGGCGTGGATGTGGTGGCCAATGGCCGGGAGTCAGGTTGGGCATTAACCGAACCGGTGTCCAGCGAACCAGCCTGACTAGCGGTACTCGTCGGTATAGCGGCTAACCCGGCGCCGGGCTCAGCGTGCGCAGGGTATTCGGTATCTACGGTTATCATGTTAAAGCGCTTGAAGAACTGCGCTATAGTAATGCGCGCCGCCATGCTCTTTCGGCACAGCGTATGGGGGGTGTACAGACCGCCTATCGCTTCGCGCCATTTATCTTCATTTATCTGTAACACACACTGGTCGATAAAACGCGCTAGATGCGCTTTTTGTGCACTGGCTAAACAGGCATCGGTAAAGATAAGCGCATTATGCCGACTTAGCTGAGCAATACTTTCGTCTGCCTGACCAAGCGTATATCGCTCTACCGCAACGGCCCTGCTCTGGGCACCTTTTTCCAAGTCAACAGCGCTAGCGATATCGTCCTCTCCAGCATAAATCAGTGCCATGGTATAAGTAGCAGGTTTATTATCCAACGCGTGCCTACCCCTGTGGGAGCCGACAGCTTCTTGCGAAATGTCAGCATCACTAGCCAATGAAGCACCGGATGATGTTTTAGCTGATAACCGGATATTGGAAAGAATCATGACATTGGTCCTTGTAATTAATGACAAAAATGTCCCGACGCCTAGGGCAAAAATGCATTCCCCTGCCCGTTGTGCAAAAGTATTGCTACTACTTAAGGTAATTGGGTCTATTCACTGCATACCTGGCGGATATAGCACGGTTGACCAGCGTTACTGACCTAATCGTAACGGCTACCCCTCTAACGACTGTTTAACAACGTCAAAACCGCCCGACACGTCATAGCCACCCGTGCACTAAGTGCGCGGGGCCAGGCTTGACCCTGAACTTCCCTACCCGCAATCTAGAAATCACGTGCTCGCCACCGGATAAGATTTATTCCCCTGCGGACGTTGCGAGAGACTGCAATGTTTTTGCCAGAGTTGGCTACAACCTTTTAATGAGCTTTGCCACCTGCCCTCGCGGCGTAAAACACAGTAAGTTTGATTAGGAGGAAAACATCGCTGACAGGAAATTTTTGCAGGCATTAAGCAAATGTTACCTGAGACATTACCTCTATAGACTTTCATTTTTCCGGACAACAACAGCAAAATCTTTATTTATCATGCAGTTAAATATTTAGGTACAAGTCTTGTTTAATACATCTCAGGCAAAATGGTTTTGCACCGCTGTGAACAAGGCTCAATTGCTCTATGAATTGGCCGAACAGGTTCTAAAAGCTGTGTTGTTGACGGTGTAGTAAACACAAGAAGTGGTGAATGTATGAGTGACAGGTCTACATTAGATGAAATGCGCGATGCGGTAATGGCCTCTCGGCTAACCCAGATTGCGGCAGTTTTTGAAACTGAGCAGGATGCACGGGAATCTGTTAGCGCCCTGACCACGACTGCCCATATCGATGCTCAACAAATTACTTTGATTGACCCCCAAGATAGCGACTTTGGTCGAAAAATTGAAGATGACAGCAATAAACTGGGTAAGCATATGTGGCGCGCCCATCTTTGGCTGGGGGCATTTGGTTTGGCATTGGGCTTGGCAGTTGCGTGGGCGTTAGTTAACTTTGGACCGCAGCTCACTCAGAACAATCCATTGTTTACCTACATTGCAATGATTAGCCCCGGTATTTTTGTAGGGTTATTTGTGGCCGGGTTAATCAGTTTGCGGCCTGACCGAAGCGAAATTATTGATACTGTGCGCCATGCGTTGCGCCGTAAGCATTACGCTGTAGTGGTTAATCTTCGCAAAAACCAATCAGCCGCAAAAATCAGCGAACTGCTGTCTCACCGAAGCCATAAGGTAGTGGAAGCAATTTCCTGATGCGTCGCGCAGGCGAGCTGGCTGCTGTTGACGCCCTGCCATTGATACCCTTCTATCGGCCCGCTAAAGCGGGCCTTTTTACATACTAGGTAACAAATATATATGTTAGCTTATTTGCTCTTAGGTGTTGAGCTAGGTGTCGAGTTAGGTGTTGAAAAAGATGACTGGAAAAGGGTAAAGACAACCCTTTATAAAGCATCAGATAACAAACCGATATGAAGATAAGTACGCGGCCAGGCCTTTACCTATTGGGCAAGCTCAAAGCCAAACGAAGATAACGCGATGCCCAAACAATGCTTCTAGCGGTTGCCTTTACATGCTCGCGAGTGATATGCAGTGACCTCAATGATTGAGCAGCTCACGTGGGGTGACAGGTAAAATCCCACCCGCGTGAAAGTACGAATAAGGGTTTCTACTACGGCATTTACCCATTGATCCCCTCGCGTTGAGCGCCAGTGCCTCAAAGCAGTAATGACCGAGATGTGTAACAGGTAAACGCTACACGGTGTGGTAAAGGGTGGCTGTTGAGACTACTATATTACGAGTGGCACATGGGGAATGGGTATACATGCGCTGGGCAGAGTTAAATGTCCTCCGTCCTCACCTGATTCTTTGGGCATCCCCCCACGAGTAGCCGCTTGGCCAGGCTATAGGCAGACAAAGCTCACTGCCCGCCTAAAGCCGGAGGTGCTGCGTGTAGCCGACGCCCATCAATGCAATTAATAGGTGCCCTTTACACTACCAGTTGATCTCTTTTTTATCCCGGAAGAATTTTCCGGTAGGCCCGTCTTTATCTAACAGTCCCAACCATATCGCTGTCTCAGCGCCTTCTTCTGGAGTGCGCGGCGCGTCCCGACCACCCATTCGGGTATGTACCCAGCCAGGACACATTGCGTTAATCTTGATATTTTTATCACTATCTATGCTATTGGCTAATTTCAATGTTAGTGCGTTAAGCGCTGCTTTACTGACCGCATACGCCAGCGGGCCTTCCATACCCTCGCTAAACGAGCCCCAGCCGGAAGATACATTAATGATGCGGCCATAATTGCGTTCAATCATTCCCGGCAACAACGTCTGCATCAAATTCAACGGCCCGTTCACATGCACTTGCATAGAGCGTTTGAGTTTAGCCGGGCGTAATTCCTGCCAATCGGCATCATCCATTACACCAGCGTTATTGACCAAAACATCAATTCGCCCATAAACCGCTTCGGCCCGTACAATACGATCGACGATATCCTGATCATTAGATAAGTCCATTTCGATAATCTGGATGTCTGCACCCACGATATCTTTTTTGACTTTTTCGCCGTCTTCCTCATTGCGACATCCCAGCAGCACTTTACAGCCCTCCTGAGCATAGCCTCTGACGATTTCCTGTCCGATGCCGCGATTCCCTCCGGTTACAAATACAATGGGGGTCATAATGTCTCCTGTTGGTTAATGTGCATTACTTAAGGATTTTCGCTGCATTGCTTTACGGCAATGCTCGTCTATATACATACATAAGGGAAACAACGCTGCCCATACCAGCGCCAACACTGCTAATGTGCCCGGCAGCGAATAGCCGAACGAGACGGCGTGAAAACGTTCGCCGGCCCAATAACTTAGTGGACCCGAGAGGGCGCCCAATACGGCACAGATTACGGGTCTTCCCTGTAAATAATTCAAACTGTTGCCCAGGGTAAGGGCAAAACCGGCCCATAAAGCTAACAACCAAAATGGAATTGGTAGCAGCAGTGTGAAGCTGGAAAACGCAAATACGTTAAGCAGGGTTAATACACTATCCGTTATTCCTCCCAGCGTAACCACAATAACCATACACAGGGCATCTTCTATGGGTTTGCTGGTAACAACGAAATAGCCTGCCAGAAGTATGAGCATGGCCCACCAATAGTCATATTGGGTGAAAATAGCCAGTATCCAGATAGCCTGAAACCAGACAAAATTAACCAGCTTATTTACGCTACTGATACTCATGGCAAATTTTCTGCATATTAGGTTTTGCGAACATCACATTTTACAAAAATGTAGAGAGTGATCATTGTTACGCACATTAACCGGGGCGGTTCAGTGACCGTCCGATACTGTTGTCAGATGAAGGGGTGAAGCGCTTGAAAATGGTTAAGTATTACCTGTTAGGGATGTGCCTGGCTATCGCACTGGCCTTTGTTGTTCCTGTGGTTATTATTCAGGTGTTACTAGCCTGGATAGCATTTTCTTTGGGCACGGTTAGTTTTGCTTATATCTTCAACTACCCTGCCCTGTTTCGTAAACGCGAGGACGGGTCAATCCCGTTTTATATCAGATGGCTGTTTATTCCATTTTTACTCGGTACCGGGGCCTATAATCATTTCGCCCGCAAGTACGATAAAGTGCCGGCCATTCAAAAGATTGACGAGCACTTATTTCTGGCATGTCGGTTGGGTGGCAAAGACATAGAGCACATGAAAGAAAATGGGGTCACCGCTATTTTAGATGTCACCGCTGAGTTTGACGGCTTGGACTGGACCGCCTATAAACTGGATTTGGCGTATCTTAATTTACCTGTTCTAGATCATACCAGCCCCAGCGAAGATCAGCTCAATACCGCGATTAATTGGATTGACCAGCAAATTAAGTCAGGGCGTAAGGTGGTAGTACATTGCGCATTAGGCCGCGGACGTTCGGTACTCACTATGGCAGCCTATCTGTTAGCTCGAGACAATACATTATCGGTTATCGATGCGCTGAACCAGATTCAATCTATTCGCTCCACTGCGCGTTTAAATAAACGGCAATTAAAGTCGCTTAAAAAAATTAAGCATGGTGGCCGCCTTTTGTTAACCCACAGCCTGGCGCTGATCGCTAATCCGGTTGCCGGCGGCGGCAAGTGGAAACAAGAAAAAAACGATATTCTGGCGCAGCTTAATCCGCATTTCCGGGTCAGCGTGCACGAAACGACTGAAGAGATAGACGGCTCTGCATTGGCAGAACAAGCCATCAGTGATGGTTGCGATATTGTAGTGGCTTGCGGCGGTGACGGTACCATTACCGAAGTAGCCCAGGCGTGTATAGATCGTGATGTTACCTTGGGTATCATTCCGTTGGGTACGGCCAATGCGCTGAGCCAGGTGGTGCACGGCTATTATTCGAAGTTAGTGCCTATCAGCCACGCCTGCGATGTGATTATCGAGGGGCATAAAATGACGGTAGATACCGCCCGTTGCAACGATAAACTTATGTTACTGGTAGCCGCTGTGGGCTTTGAACAACAGATGATTTCTTCTGCCGACCGGTCACAGAAAAACGAAGGGGGCCAGTTTGCGTATTTGCGGGGATTGTGGGAAGCCATTGGCCAAAATAATAAGATGTCGTTACAGGTGGCGTTTGACGATGAACCGGCCCAAACCATTGATACCCCCTCATTCGTTGTGGCCAACGCGGCGCCGGTGACTACCGCCTTGGCGCAGGGCGGTGATGAACCAGATATGACCGATGGAAAACTGGATATTACCTGGCTCGAGCCACAAACAGATGCTGATCAGCAATTTTTGTCATTGGCGGAACTTGTATTCACTGATGCGCAAAGTAAAAAGCAATCCGAGCGTATACGTCATCGACAGGCTAAAACCATCATGATCACGTTACCCGATAGCGGTGACTATGCCCTTGATGGCGAAATACTGCAGGCCGATACAGTGAAAATTACGACTGACCCGGCAAGTTTGCGGGTATTTTCTTATGCCCCGCTGAGCGAAGAAAAGAGCCAATAATCCGCGATATAGCGTCTTAGCAAAAGGCCGGCATCTATGTCGGCCTTGATTAGTGGGTATTCCCCTCCTCAATTTACTGCATAAAACCTGCCTTGTTACTGCATAAAACCTGCGTTGTGTAACGCCCGCTGGCACTGTTTGCAAGCTTGAAATAAACCTGGCAACGCGGGCCACGGCAGTGAGCCTGTTTGGCACATCATAGGGGGCCGCCTGCGGCCCCCTCTTCCGCCAGTTCAACGTTCGTTGCGCTGACCGCCCTGCCTGGCGCCACCGAATGGCTAGCCCGGCGCGGCTGATCATTGTGCTGTAAATTCCGGTATCCATAAACAATGTCTAACGTTAACGGGAAACGGTTTATGAGTTTTGAGTCTAATTTCAATGCCTTTGATGAGTGGATATCGCAGCGTCATCCTGACCAGCAGGAGTACCTTCAGGCCACCAGAGAAATTGCCGGAGACATTATCGACGTATACAACGCAAACGAGGAGTACCAACAGTTTGACGTATTACGCCGCTTAACGGTACCGGAGCGTATTATCCATTTTTCAGTGTGCTGGCTAAATGATGCCGGTAAGGTTGAAATTAATCAGGGGTGGCGGGTACAGCATAGTGGGTTAATAGGTCCATATAAAGGCGGCCTACGGTTTCATCCTACGGTTAATGAATCCATTCTGAAATTTCTGGCATTCGAACAGTCCTTTAAAAACGCTCTGACGGGATTACCGATGGGGGGCGCTAAAGGTGGATCTGATTTTAACCCAAAGGGGCGCTCCCAACACGAGATCATGCGCTTTTGCCAGACATTTATGACAGAGTTACAACACCATATCGGCCCCAATACTGACGTACCAGCCGGCGATATCAATGTCGGGGCCCGCGAAATAGGTTATATGTATGGACAGTATCGAAATATCCATAATCGCTTCAGCGGAACACTAACCGGCAAGGGGTTAAGCTTCGGCGGCAGCCATGTCAGAACAGAGGCTACCGGTTTTGGACTTATCTATATGCTACAGGCAGTGCTTGAGCATCACCAACAGGCGATTGAGGGGCTGCGCATAGGTATTTCCGGCGCCGGTAATGTTGCGCTGCACGCCGCACTGCGCGCCGCTCAGTTAGGGGCTACGGTAGTAAGTCTGTCGAACAGCCGGGGGTGTATAGTGAATAATAACGGATTTAGCGAAGCAGATATTCAATGGGCGATCGCGCATAAAGCTAACGAAGACAATATTCTCACGGCCTTACAAGAGCATGCCGGCGGCGACTGGCATGATGGTAAAACACCGTGGGATGCCCCTATGGATATCGCGCTACCGTGTGCTACCCAGAACGAACTGGATGAAGATGCTGCCCAGACATTGGTCCACAATGACGTGGCTTTTATACTGGAAGGCGCAAACATGCCATGCACTGATGCCGCACGCAAAGTTTTTGAACAGCACCATATTCCGTTTGTGCCAGGCAAAGCAGCCAACGCTGGTGGCGTGGCTATTTCAGGTATGGAAATGGCGCAGAATGCCTCATTCCAGCGAGATTCCTATTCGCAGATAGATAAAACGTTGCAACAAATTATGCGTGATATTCACCAAAAGATGGTGGAAGAAGGTACGCACAACGGCCGCACCAATTATGCGAAAGGGGCCAATATTGCCGGTTTTAAACGGTTGGCTGATGCAATGGTGGCCCAGGGCATATAACTCACTATTTGCAAAATGCGTGTAATAACTTCCCCCTGCTCCATTTTTCAGGGTTCCCCCAACCCTGAAAAATCTTTTTATCTATCTGTTTTTGCACGGTTTAATAGAAATCGAAAAGTTGGAATAATTCTAGCAATAGCCTTAGCAATTCTGAAATAAATATTACAAATATCGGTAAAGCTGGAGCATCTGATGAAGATTTTTGAAGAACTGAAAGAAGACCACGAAAAACAGCGTTCTTTATTAAAGATACTGGCTGAAACGAGTGGTGATACCCCAGCCCGACACGATTACTTTAAAGAGTTAAAAGAGCAGTTAGAAAGCCATGCGGTGGCAGAGGAGCGCTACTTTTACGCGCCGCTAATGGCCTCAGATGATGCAATTGATTTGTCTCGACATGGCATTGCCGAACACCATGAGATTGACGAGCTGATTGAAACCCTTGAGGAAACGGACATGAGCTCGCCAGGCTGGTTAACGCATTTGAAAACGTTACAGGAAAAAGTTGAGCACCATCTGGCTGATGAAGAACAAGAGTTCTTCGATGTTGCTGAGAAAGTATTGTCTGCCAGTGAGCTTAAAAACCTCGCGGTTGATTATCGTGAAGAAATGCAAAAAGAGTTAGCAAAACATTAATTAGGACAAGCCACTTTTGGCTTTAAAACATTGGAGAAACATTATGTTACGTTGGGCTTTAATATTTTTAGTAATTGCTATTGTGGCAGCCATATTTGGCTTTGGTGGCGTAGCAGGTACGGCAACGTCGATCGCACAGTTCTTATTCTTCGTCTTTGTGGTACTGTTAGTCATTTCTCTTGTAGCCTCGGTCTTAAAAGGTAAAAAGAGATAAGCGAAGGGTAAATGAGTATAAAAACGCGCCAAACGATTATTGTCACACGTTTGGGGACGTGGTTGGAGGGCATTAGCACCAGCTACTGGTTCATTCCGGTATGTATGATGCTCTTGTCCTTTTGTTTTTACGCCCTTAGTCTTCAGGCTATGGCCTACCCTATGCTAAGTGAGTGGGTAGTTGCGCATTTGCCGGATGTATCGCGTGATGGGTCCCATCAAATTCTTACCACTATCGCCTCTGCCACCATTACCGCTACCAGTATTGCCTTCTCCATGACTATTGTTGCGCTTACCATGGCGTCATCGCAGTTTGGACCGCGTCTATTGCGTACTTTTATGTATGATAAGGGAACGCAGATTGTATTAGGGCTGTTGGTTTCCACATTTTTGTTCTGCATGTTTTCATTGCATAAGGTCAGCGGCAATGAGCCTGAACAAGCGGCAATGAATTTGCTCAGTGGCTTGTCGGTGGTATTAGTGACAATTAATACCTTTGCTATCGTCTATTTTATACATCATATCGCCCGCTTTATTCAGGCTGACGAGGTAATTCACCGGTGTTACACCGACTGTTTAGACGATATCGACAATCACCTTCCGGCTACGTTGAATGATGCTGATTATATGGCTATCCCCGAGCAATTGCTGGGAGAGTCCGCGTTTAAAATTGACTTGAATTTCCCCAAGACTGGTTACGTACAAACCGTTAATATCGATGAATTATTGTCCACTGATATTGAAGGGGTTGAAGGATTAGATATTCACATTCGCCCCGGCGACTATGTGTTTCCGGATACGCCGGTCATTACGGTGCATAGTCGGTATAACCATAATTCGGCAAAGCTCTCCGGGCTGTTGGAAAATATTGTATTAGGGGCGCAGCGAACGCCGATACAAGATCCTGAATTTGCCATTGGGCAATTAGTTGAGCTTGCTCTTCGGGCGCTCTCACCCGGTATTAACGATCCGGTTACCGCGATATCCTGTTTGGATAAGCTTACCGCCTGTTGTCTGGCGATGAGCAAGCGCACTTTTCCCGCGCCGTGTATCACCCATAAACAAAACCAATTATGGATTAAACGCCGAACCTTTACTTTGGATAGCGTGCTAGATAAAGCCTTCAATCAAATCAGACAGGCCGGCCGTACACATATGGCTATCGGCTTACACATACTCAGCTGCCTTAAAACCCTGTTACATTATTTACCCAGCCAAACGAACGAGCTGGTTGTTACCCAGGCTAATGCTACCTACGAGTTGGTGATGAGCACCTCACAAAGTGACACCGACATACATAAGCTGGAACGAGCATTTACCCCCTTCAAATAATTAACGTAAGCGGCGGCTTGGCGGGTTTACGTTAACGGGTTTAAGTTAGTGAGCTCAAGAATGCGTAGTGGTCACCAATGAACCCAACGTTAGTAGCCTTACTTATTGACCTAGCTTGTTCGTCCGGCCAGCTGATAGCCTGAATGGTATAAGCGTTGTTACTACTGAATTAGCCGCCCTGCTACCCAATCCCCAGTATCGCGGTAAGTGCAGTGTTCTCATTAGCATTTTTTGTGATAAGCGCATTCGATTTAGTGTTACTGGATTAGCATGGCTGTGCTTGCGTGGTAGTGATTAGTATTGCTTTAGTCCGCTCACCACGCTTCGGGTGGTAAAATGAAATCCCTAGCAATATATCGCACTATCAGGGATATATGACAAACATACGTAAAAGTGATGGATACACGCGCGCATAATTAACGGGGTTGGCGGGGCTTACCGGCAAGGTACAAAATAACGGTAGGATAGAACAACAAGAATAAAAACAACGAAAATAGAACAGGCAGTACCTTTCGGTACTGCCTGTTAAGAATTACCTAGGGTCTAACGGGTTACGATGATGTAAATCGCGTGGATGATACCTGGAATATAACCCAGTAAAGTTAGCACTACATTTATCCAGAACTGCACGCCAATACCTACCTGCAAAAACACGCCTAGTGGGGGTAATAGAATAGACAGTATAATTCGAATAATATCCATAACGTTTCCTCGTTTTATTCAAAGTTTCATTTAGTACCCAGAGTAAAGCAAGGACTCTGCCAACACTATTTATACAGCATATCTTTACGCATTGTTGCTAATTTCATCAGTAAATAATTTATTTCGCTGGTTGCCAGACCGGCCTGCTCACCCGCCTTAATCAATAACTCTACCGTAAGATTGAAGTCAGCTTCAGTGATATTCATCATTGCATGTGCATCCTGCATTGTGCGCCCTGTATACTCACAGGGACCACCGGTTTCCATACATAATTGTATCGCGAAATGACGCCGAAACTCAGCTATATCAACGCCTTTGAAGTATTTTAGTATGCGCGGTTCGTGTTCAATCAAGGTAATAAAGTTATCGGTTACCGCGTACAGGGCGGGCATCCCTCCTAGCCTGGCATACGCTGTTTGGCCAGAGGAAGCACAAGCACTGAGGAGCAGCAGCCCAGCACTTATCAACAGGTGTTTTACCATAACTGCCCCCCCAAAGAAAAATACCAACCTTGCTGATCAGACTGCCCAGCAATGCGACCCAGGTCTACCCAGGCAGCGGTAATGTTGAAGTATTTGGAGGGTATGTATGTAACAAATACATCCAATGCATTATCTTCAGGCAGCGGGAGATTATTGGGTTTTTCCCGATACTCAAACCCGATTGCCAATTGGCGGGTAAGCAACACCGCTATACTACCTTGAAATTGAAGACGTCGCTGGTGGCCATTGGCATTTCCAAAACCCAGCAATCCAAACTGATTGGCATCCGTGTAGGACATAGTGGTATTCCATATTAGATTTCTACCCGCGATAGCATTAAGATGCACTTTGGTGGCAGCGATATAGGCATCGGTACCTGACATTTTTTGCACCCCCAGTGTTTGAGGGATGAGGGGGTACTGCGTGTTTTTATATTGCACACCAGCCGATAACTGGGGCCAGCGGGAATACACCAGGTCGCCATACAAACGGACCTTTACGCCAACAATCTGTTGGGCCAACTGCTCACCCAGCGATGCGATATCAAATTCTTGTCTGGCTACGGACAATTCAACCCTATCATACAGTGACAGCGAAACACCGTACGCGGTAAGCGTAAAGTCAGGTAAGGGTAATCTTGACATAAACACACTGCCCGAGGTTTGGGCCCGGGTGTCATGGCCGCTTAATGTGGCCCAGGGTACCAATCCGCCGCCGCCGGCCCCTTCAACTTGCTGCAGGCCAGCCGTAGCAATTAACTTACCGTCTCCTGCCATAGCCTTATCGGCTGTTAGCATCCACAGAGATGCCGTGACGAAACAATAGCAAAGCCCGGCTAGCCAAGTGCGGTGCCAATATTTTTGGGCGTATAGGCAGTATCCCTTAACCATACTAATAACTCCTGTAAGGGTAATGGCTTGCTGATAAAATAGCCTTGGGCAACCTGACAGCCCCACTCTTGCAAGATGTGTAGTGCGGCTTCATCTTCAACCCCCTCAGCCACGACATTCAATTCAAACATGGCGGCTAGACTTAAAATGGTATGGACCAGACGCTGATCATCAGTATCAGTAGATAATTTAAGCACAAAACTTTTATCTATCTTTAAATTGTCTACTGGCAATTTCTTCAGGTAGGACAAAGAAGAATAGCCTGTACCAAAATCGTCAATTGCCAGAGTAAAGCCCTGCGCTTTCAAATTGAGTAGCGTCTGGAAAGCGTGTGGACCATCAGCCAGTAGATCACTTTCAGTAATTTCCAGCTCAATATCACTGGCTGATAGCCCTAGCTCAGATAGCTGCCGGTTTAGGCGCTCAAACACTACCGGGTTCTGTATGTCTTGAGAAGATAGGTTAATGGCTACCGTAAATGCAAAGCCCATATCACGAAAATATCGAAGATGCTGAAGCGTCTGGGTAACCACCCAGTGCGTCACCTGATCTATCAGTCCGGCACGTTCAGCAATTTGAATGAATTCGTCTGGGGGCACCTTGCCCAGGGTATGGTTATCCCACCGAATAAGAGCTTCAACACTGACAACCTGCATAGTCTGCAAGTTAATTTTAGGTTGATATACCATAGATAACTCGTTTCGCTCGGCAGTCAGCGATTGCTTAAGTTCGGTAATAATGGCTAGCCGGCGCAAATATTTCGCTTCAATACTTTCTTTGTAGGTCACCAGCCATCGCTCATTGCGAGTAGCCTCATCAAACACAATATTAACTTTACGAAAAAGATCTTCGGCGGTGATTACTTTGCTCGGGCAGGCAATTTTAGCAATCATGATTTTTATCGGAATAACCAGAATAGATTTTTCAATCGGCTGTTCAAGAATCAGTTTTAATGTTTCAAGTTGAGTATTGTTCAGCGGCTGTTCCGGTATATATAAAATCTCTCCACCGGATAACCGAGCCGCCTGACCAGGCCAGCGTAACAGGCGTTTTGCCAGAATTTGTACGCAGTAGTCACCGATTGCATAACCGTATAAGTCGTTGACGGTACGAAAGGCCACAATTTTAAGCGCCAGGCACTGAAAAGGTAATCGGCTAGCCAGTTTCTCATTGATTACGGTGGCGGCCCTGGCGCGATTATATAATCCGGTCAGGGGATCGTGTTCAGATTGATAACGAATACGCTGCTCACGTTCTACAATCTGGCTTTGCATCGCATCAAATGACTCAGCCAACACAGCCAGTTCAGTCACTGTGTGACGTATAGTCAGGTTCGAGCCATAATCGCCAGAAGCAATGCGTTTGGCCGCACTCACCAGTTGATGCACAGGCTCGCTAAGCTTTTTAGCCTGAAACATTGCCACCGTCACCGCTAAGCTAATAGCTAAAGCGGATAGCGCCAATACGGTCATTTGCAACGTCGCAAAGCTGGCGAGCTGATCCCGGATATCATGGGCCACTACAATAGATACGCCGATATCAGATTGTTCCGGCAGAGCCACAGAGCGGACGATAAACCCGGTGGTATGCTGCAGACTAACGTCAAGCCAGTTTAATGAACTGGGGCTATCCAACAGATACTTAGCCATGTCAGGGCCTTGACTGGCAGCTATCACATGATTGGGTGAGGTAACCGGAGGTGGGCCCCTATCCAGGTTACGTACAATAACAATCTCTGACTGAGATATAGCAGATAATTCAGCCAAAAAACGGTCGTCTATAACAAACCCCAGCCCTGCTATGGCTGTTACCCCGCCGCGGATTACCGGTACCAACAGCAATTGTACCAGCGCATCATCAATAAACTGGTATTTACCGATAGTCCCTGTACGTAATAACTCATTAAACGGGGCCTCATCGTCAAGCAAGTCTATATAGGAAAAACACGGCTGGTGAGAACATACAATAGTGCGATCCGGCGTTACCGTGAACAGAAAATCGGCGCCAATGCGCTGGCGCTGGTTATCCAGTGCGGTAGACAAGGTGGTGGCATCGCCGCTGGCAATAGCCTGGATAAAACCAAAATCAGCGGTTAATACACTGGCAGATGATAATAACTGTTGCTGCCGCTCCTTCACGGTACTGGTAAATACCGCACTGGCTACCGTCAGGCTTCTGCTGGCCTGCTCAGATACCAGGGTAAGCGTGGCCGTCCATACAGCGACTAAAATTACAATCGCCGTTAGCAGGATACTGCCAATGACCACCTGGAATAAGCTTTTGCGAAAGCTAACGGTAGAGACTCCCACTATGGACCTACTGCACCAGCGGCTGCAGGCCTTTAGTTGACCCACCGCGCGGTTGCTGGCCAAACGTGCGCTGACCAAATCGCTGACCTGGTTTGGCCGGTACAACCAAGACAGTGTCTAATATCAAAATACTGGGTAATGGTGCGGCATGGGCAGTGTAATTGAAATTAACCTTGCTATTATGGTCTGCTGACAACGCCGGATGCCATACTGTAAAGCGGCGGACATCATCGGGCAGGGATACCTTACCCTGCTCATCGCTGACCCAAAAGTCATCACCCTTACTGACATAGATAAAACCTTTCATCTGGTCATGAATATTACAGCCCAGCGTCACCACCCCAGGTGTGTCAAACGTCACGCTGGGTACAAACTGGTTATCATAAAGTTTTAAATTAAAAACCTTAGCACTGGAAAAGCTATAAACATGATGCCGGGTATTGTCATTATTGGGAAAAGAGACGGCTTCGCCGGCCGCGATGGCCAGCGTATGGGGAAAGAACTGTCGATGCTTTTGCTGCATCTCCCGCACGGGATGCACGGTCTGTTCGCTCTGCGGGGGGGTAGACTGGCTACTATAGCCCCCCGAAATAATCGCATTGGGTAACGGTTTCCCGTGTTTGTCCTGCAAGGTTATTACACTGGCAGCTGTGCTCACAGGAAAGCATAGCCAGCACGCAGTTAGAATCCATTTATACATAAATACTGAGAAGTCCGTTACAACGCGTTCCCGCAGTCGGGCAATTAACGTTTTTCATTATCTTATTTTTTAGCTTAGTAGAGATTTAATAAAATGCGAGGTCGCGCATAGACTATCTACAAATAATAGAAAACAGATGATAGGCATGCACTTAGCCAAGCCACAAGGGGAAGTTTGCGACCGTTCACCGGGCCAAATGGATAGCCGCAAAACGGCCGCTAAGCACCGGGCGAAAATACTTAAAGCAGATAAGATACAACACTCAAAGATAACGATGCTTCTGCGTTGCCGGTCAAACCTGGAAGAGATGAATAAAGCTAACGTGTGTATGTGCACGCCGGTTAATGCAGCAATATGTCTGGCTAGCCTGAGTGCATTCGCGTAGCTGGGAACTTGCTTTACCGAAGGTTTGGGGGCGAGGCACGATAATACCCGCTTGGGTTAACATAAAAAAGGCCGCACCTTAGCAGTGCAGCCTTTTATTAATTGGTGCGGAAAGCGGGACTTGAACCCGCACGAGCTATGCTCACCACCCCCTCAAGATGGCGTGTCTACCAATTCCACCACTTCCGCAAATTTACTTAATTTGGTGTATCGCCTTTTTCAGCATTTTCATCAGCAGCAGGTATATCACCCTGAGGCGCTGCGCTATCTGTGGCGGGTAAATCATTTGTTGGCATATCTTCAGTAACCGGCATATCAGAGTCTTGATTTTTGGCCGGGCTTTGCTGCTCTGCCGGTACGGTTAACTGACTTTGCGAACCAAGATCAGACCAACCGTCTGTAGACTCTTCCCGATTAGCAGTCAGGTTACCTAAAATCAGGCTGATCAGGAAAAACAAAGTCGCCAGGATACCTGTAGTGCGGGTCATAAAATTACCCGAACCAGATGAGCCAAATACTGTATTAGATCCGCCCGAGCCAAACGAGGCTCCCATGTCTGCACCTTTACCCTGCTGTATTAAAACAAATCCAACCAGCACCAGGGCTACAATCAGGTACGCTACTAATAGTACTTCGTATACCATAACTTCCTCGTCAAATTGCCGCTTGGCAAATTGCAATAAAATCGTCTGTGTTGAGGCTTGCGCCCCCTATCAACCCGCCGTCAATATCGGGTTGGGCAAATAATTGTGCAGCATTATCAGGTTTAACGCTACCACCGTAAAGCAGTCTTGTGTTCAATGCCAAATCGCTTTGGTAATTCGCTAATGTCTCACGGATAAAAGCGTGAACGTCTTGCGCCTGTTCTGGGCTGGCCGTCTTGCCGGTACCAATAGCCCAGATTGGTTCATACGCAATGATGCACTGTCCAACTTGCTCTGCATCCAATATAGCAAAAATGGCACCAAGCTGTTCGCCTACAAATTCGTTTACCTGGCCGGCTTCACGAATCTTTAGTGACTCACCTACACAAATAATAGGTACCAGGCCGTCAGCCAGAGCTTTATGAGCTTTGCGGGCGACTGTCTCGTTGCTCTCGTCATGGTCCTGGCGACGCTCAGAATGACCAACAATAACGTACTTAGCCCCCAGTTCCTTGAGCATCTGGACTGAGTTATCCCCAGTATGCGCTCCGTTATCCTGCGCACTACAATCTTGTGCACCAAGACTATAGGTTTGGGCTACAAACATCGATAAGAATCCGGCGGGAGGACACACCACCACGTCCATATTATCAAACGTATGGCTGTTAAGTACATTGGTGAAGCTTTCAACTAATGACCTTGAGCCATTCATCTTCCAGTTTCCAGCAACCATTGGTGTTCTTTTTGTCATGTGCCTAGACCTTACCCTGTCATAAAAGCGGGCGAGATATTAACGATTCCCGCCCCATTATACAAGTCCAATAATAGAATTACTTTCTCAAATTCAATTAATTGGCCACTTTACGAACAACTTCTGCTATTTTTTCCGCCCAGTTTTTAGAACTGGAGGACTCCTGAGCTTCAACCATAACCCGCAACAGTGGTTCAGTGCCACTCTTACGTAATAAAACACGTCCGGTTTTACCCAAAGAAGCTTCAGCCTGTGTCGTTACTTCGGCCACCTGACTATCCTCTAGCGGATTGCCGGCACTGGCGTCATATCGCACATTAATCAATGTTTGCGGGTATTTCTCAAAGCCACTACTGAGATCGTGTAAATTCATGTTCGCCCGCAACATAGCCGTAATTACCTGCAGGCCGGCCACCATACCATCACCGGTAGAGGCCAGATTCAGGTTTAATATATGGCCCGAGCTTTCGCCGCCAATTGCCCAGCCCTTTTGCTGTAATAATTCCATTACGTACCGATCGCCCACTTTACTGCGTGCAAACGGAATACCTAATTTAGCCAGCGCATTTTCCAACGCCAGGTTCGTCATTAACGTACCGACCACGCCCCCTTGCAGGCGCCCGCACTTCAGTGCATCTCGGGCCACTATATACAGAATCTGATCGCCATCCAGGATATTACCTAAATGGTCCACCATCATAATCCGGTCACCATCACCGTCTAACGCAAACCCAAGGTCTGCCTTTTCTTCAAGTACTTTATCCACGATGGCGCGCATTGAGGTAGCGCCGACCTTGTCGTTAATATTCAGGCCATTTGGGGTGGTGCCGATTTCGATAACATCGGCGCCTAATTCACTCAGAACATCTGGGGCAATGTGATACGTAGCGCCGTGGGCACAATCTACTACAATCTTTAACCCTTTAAGGTTTAGGTCCGAAGGAAAAGTGCCCTTACAAAACTCAATGTAACGCCCTGCAGCATCTTCTACCCGTGTCGCTTTACCTAGTTTGTTTGATGCCACACATTCGAGCGGCTGGTCCATCATCGCCTCAATGGCCAACTCGATATCGTCATCCAGTTTAAAGCCGTCAGCCGAGAAAAACTTAATTCCATTATCGTAATAAGGATTATGCGAAGCGCTTATTACGATGCCTGCTTCAGAACGGAACGTTTTCGTCAGATACGCAATGGCGGGCGTTGGCATAGGTCCTAGCAAGCCAATATTAATACCGGCTGCCGATAATCCTGCTTCTAAAGCAGATTCAAGCATATAACCGGAAATACGGGTGTCTTTACCTATAAGTACTTTATTAGTGCCCTGGCCAGCCAGCACTTTTCCTGCTGCCCAGCCTAATTTGGTGACAAACTCCGGATTAATGGCGCTTTCGCCTACTTTTCCGCGAATACCATCGGTACCGAAATACTTACGTTCTGTCACAGTGGACTCCTTAATTATTGTTGTACTGCTAAAAATTGATTAACAATTTTAACCGCATCTATCGTTTGCTGAACATCATGAACACGGATAATATTTGCTCCGGCCTGCGCGGCCAAGGTAGCTAGCGCAATACTGCCGGCAAGCCGTTCATGAACCTCGTTATGTAACACCTTACCAATCATCGATTTTCGCGACATGCCAACCAGTACTGGATAACCCAAAACCTGGATCTTGGATAATTGCGCCAGCAACAAATAATTATGCGCTAATGATTTACCAAAGCCATAGCCAGGGTCCACTATCAGGTTACCTTTATCTATACCAGCGTCTATACACGCATTGGTGCGTCGGCGTAAAAAATCGGTGACCTCTCCCACTACGTCTTGATACACAGGCGCACTTTGCATTGTTTTAGGCTCACCTTGCATGTGCATCAGACATACCGGTACCTGGGCGCTTACTGCGGCAGCTAGAGCGCCCGGCGCTTGCAACGCACGAACATCATTGATCAGTGCCGCTCCAGCTCTCACTGCTTCAGTAATAACCTCAGGTTTACTTGTATCAACAGAGATCACTACATCAAAGCGCTGCTGAATGGCTTCTATAACAGGTATAACTCTATCCAGCTCTTGTTGAACCGACACTTCAGGTGCGCCTGGTCGGGTAGACTCACCTCCAACATCTATAAAACTAACGCCGCTTTTTACCATGCCCGCAGCATGACGAACAGCACTATCAAAACAATCATGCTGGCCCCCATCAGAAAATGAATCTGGTGTGGTATTGAGTATTCCCATTACTTGGGGAGTAGATAGATCGAGGTCTTTGGAATTAAATTTCATGATATTAACGGATCGAAAATAGATGAGGAGAACAACACAATAGCGTGGTTGTGAAATGATAAAAAACGCCAGCACTAAGGCTGGCGTTAAATTTATTTATCAGCCTGGCAGGTCACCAGGTTTACCTACCGAGGGTTTATCTACCCCATCGTTAGTGATTTCACCTTCGCGGGCAGGTTTGCCGCCGCTTGGTTTGTCACCACCAGATGGCGTACGATCATCCCAGTCGGCCGGTGGGCGTACATCTGTACGGTTCATTAGGTCATCAATTTGTTTGGCATCGATGGTTTCGTACTTCATTAGCGCATCTTTCATGGTATGCAGAATATCCACATTATCTTCCAGAATCTGCTTCGCACGGTCGTAGTTGCTATCGATGATGGCTTTAATTTCGGCATCTATGGCGCGTGCCGTGTCATCAGACATACTTGATGCCTTAGACATGGATTTACCCAAAAATACTTCACCTTCATCTTCGGCATACAGCATCGGGCCCATTTTGCTCGATAAGCCCCACTGCGTCACCATCTTACGTGCAATTTCAGTAGCCCGTTCGATATCGTTCGACGCACCTGTAGTCACTTTATCGTCACCATAAATGACTTGCTCAGCTATACGGCCGCCAAACAAACTGGATATCATACTTTCCAGATGCTGCTTGGAATGACTTACCCGATCTTTCTCGGGCAGATACATAGTCACACCTAATGCACGGCCACGGGGAATGATTGATACCTTGTACACAGGATCATGTTCAGGTACCAGGCGTCCCACAATTGCATGACCAGCTTCGTGATAGGCCGTCATGGCTTTTTCATCTTCCGACATAACCATTGACTTGCGCTCAGCGCCCATCATGATTTTGTCTTTTGCCTTGTCAAACTCTTCCATGCCCACCAAACGCTTGTTAGAGCGGGCGGCAAACAGCGCAGCTTCGTTCACCAGGTTAGCCAGATCGGCCCCGGAAAATCCAGGCGTACCACGGGCAATAACACTGGGTTCGACATCATCAGCCACCGGCACTTTACGCACGTGTACTTTTAAAATTTGCTCACGGCCACGAATATCGGGTAATCCCACTACTACCTGACGGTCAAAACGACCGGGGCGTAGCAAGGCTGGATCCAACACATCTGGACGGTTGGTTGCAGCAATCACGATAATCCCTTCATGTCCTTCAAAGCCATCCATTTCAACTAGCATCTGGTTCAGCGTCTGCTCACGTTCATCGTGACCACCACCCAAACCAGCACCACGTTGACGACCTACTGCATCAATCTCGTCAATAAAGATAATGCATGGCGCGGCCTTTTTCGCCTGTTCAAACATATCGCGAACCCGGGATGCACCCACACCCACGAACATTTCAACAAAATCAGAACCCGAAATAGTGAAAAACGGTACTTTTGCTTCACCCGCTATGGCTTTCGCCAACAACGTTTTACCGGTTCCAGGCGGGCCTACCATCAGTACGCCTTTAGGAATTTTTCCGCCCAGTTTCTGAAACTTCGAGGGGTCGCGCAAAAAGTCTACCAGCTCAGAAACATCTTCTTTCGCTTCATCACAGCCAGCAACATCGGCAAACGTCGTCTTAATCTGGTCTTCACCTAACAAACGCGCTTTGCTTTTACCAAATGACATTGCCCCACGGCCACCGCCACCTTGCATTTGACGCATGAAGAAAATCCATACACCAATAAGCAGAAGCATTGGGAACCACGAAATAAAAATTGACGTTAATATAGAAGGTTTCTCAGGCGGTTCGCCATAGATGCGAACATCTTTGGCAGCAAGGTCAGACACCAGCTTATCGTCAAAATAAGGAATATAAGTGACAAATGTTTCACCAGAACGCTTGGTTCCGCGAATCTCCCGCGATTCACTGTCAATGCGAACCTCACGGATATTGCCCTGATTAGCTTCTTTCAAGAAGGTTGTGTAATCGGTCTGTGCTCGTGTCGACTCACCAGGCGAAAAGCTCTGGAAGACAGACATAAGAACTACTGCAATTACCAACCATAAAATTAAATTCTTTGCCATATCGCTCAATGCTACTAACCTCTAAAAAAACCGGAAAAACCCGTTGGAACCGACAACAATAGCATAGCAAGGTATACGCTATCTGCCACCAGAACCGGTTGAACCGGACGAAATCGTTCCTTTCTTCGCTCTGTGTAAGCCTACTACACTTTATAGTTGCAAGCCACCAGATACACTTCCCGCGAACGTGCCCGCGATGAATCGGGCTTTCGGGTTTTAATCGTTGAGAAAGACTGTCTCAACGCATGTAAAAACGGATCAAAGCCTTCACCCTGGAAAACTTTTATTACAAAATTCCCACCAGGTTTGAGCACTTGATGGCACATATCCAGCGCCAATTCACACAAATACATGGACTGGGCCTGATCTACCGCGTTATTGCCCGACATATTAGGTGCCATATCAGACAATATAATATCTACGTTGTTCCCGCCTATTCTGTTCAACAATGCGTTAAGAACGGCTTCCTCGCGAAAATCGCCTTGCAGAAAATCTACTCCGGCGATGGGGTCCATAGGCAGGATATCACAGGCAATAACCTGCCCGTTATCGCCTACCAGCTCACGTACCCGATGGGACCAGCTGCCGGGGGCAGCGCCCAGGTCTACCACTGTCATACCTGGTTTTATGAGGTTCTCTTTTTGCTGAATTTCATCCAGCTTGAAAACGGCGCGCGAACGCAGCCCCTGCTTCTGTGCTTTTTGCACATAATGATCATTAAAATGCTCGGTTAACCAGCGCTTACTACTGGCTGAGTGTTTCTTTTTCGTCATTACGCAACTTTGTCATTGGGATTGAGGTCAAGATGGCGTTAGAATACGTGTTTTCAAGATATAAACGCTAATTAATTAAAGAAATTTGAGCAATGAAACTTTCTAATAAACAAAAGCAGTTCCTCAAGGGCTTGGCCCATTCATTAAAGCCGGTTGTCCAACTGGGCGGCAATGGTTTAACCGAAGGCGTGGTCGCCGAAATTGATAATGCACTTAATCATCATGAATTGATTAAAGTAAAAGTGCCCACCGATGACCGTGAAGAAAAAGCGCTAATCAATGATGCTATCGTGCGTGAAACCGAAGCTGTGAAAGTGCAGGTCATCGGCCACGTACTGGTATTATACCGGCCTACCGAAGAGCGTAAAATACAATTGCCAAAATAGGCTTACCATAACAGGTTAAAAAACTGTTACCCCATGGTTATCTAATTATTAAATGCGTATTATCAATCTTTTAATACAGCAACAATAAGCAGGATAACTATGGATTTAACATCAATTACCGCCGTGGTCACCGGTGGTTGTTCTGGCCTGGGTTATGCCACTGCTCGTGCATTACGGGAAGCAGGCGCCAATGTTGCCTTGTTTGACCTTAACGCAGCAGCGGGTGAAAGCCGTACTGTAGAGCTGGGGGCTGACAATACGCTCTATTGTCAGGTAGATGTATGTGACGAACAACAGGTTGCTCAGGCAATTGAGCAAGTGAAAAGCCGTTTTGGCCACATTCGCCTTTGTGTTAATTGTGCAGGCATCGCGCCAGCATCCCGCATTTTAAACCGCGATAACCAACCCGCTCCCCTGGCCGGCTTTCAGCAAGCCATAGACATCAACCTGGTAGGTAGTTTCAACGTCGCCCGATTAGTTGCGCAAGCTATGGCCGAACAAGCCACCACGGATGCCGATGGCGAACGCGGGCTAATAGTTAATACCGCCTCCGTAGCCGGTTACGATGGACAAATAGGCCAGTGTGCTTACGCCGCCAGCAAAGGCGGAATTATTGCCATG
Source organism: Alteromonas indica (assembly GCA_003056425.1). Taxonomy (GTDB): domain Bacteria; phylum Pseudomonadota; class Gammaproteobacteria; order Enterobacterales; family Alteromonadaceae; genus Alteromonas; species Alteromonas indica. The sequence continues at coordinate 152,807 of PYVY01000006.1, read as the reverse complement.
ACGCTGCCCATGGCACGGGATCTGGCTGCCCTGGGGATCAGGGTAAATACCATAGCACCGGGGATTATGGCGACGCCAATGTTGCTGGCTATGCCAGAGCACGTACAAGATGCCCTGGCCGGGAATGTCCCCTACCCTAAACGTCTGGGCTTACCTGAAGAATTTGCTGCTTTAGTGTTGCATATGGCGGGTAACCGGTATCTTAACGGCGAAACAATTCGGTTAGACGGCGCGCTGCGCATGCCGCCCAAATAAGTCTTTCGCGCTATGTGTGTCAATCAATAAACGGGGATGTAACTAAGCATATAACCAGGCCAGAAACATACCTAAATACGGCCCAGTGCGCTGTTAAATTGTGAGGGCTCGCTGGAGCCCTATTGCAGAAGATCTGCCGTTGGCCGTGCGACTTACGTTAACCAGCCTTTTCATGCAGCACCGTGCGATAGGCTATTCTTCGCCCCCGTTGACAATAAGCGCAATATTGTACAGTCGGTTCACAGCATGATAGTTAATTGAATTCTTCGGATAGCGTCCTTTGCTGTTTAGCACTCCAGCGTCTTGTTGCATTAGCAGCGTGATCGCGTCATCCACGGTTTTAACAGTATAAATATGAAATTGTCCGCGCTTTACGGCATCGATGACACCGCTATCAAGCACCAGATTGACCGTATTTGAGTGAGGAATAATTACACCTTGCTCACCAGTGAGACCACGATGCTGGCATAAATCAAAAAACCCTTCGATTTTTTCGTTCACCCCGCCTACGGCCTGGACCTCGCCGTACTGATTAATTGAGCCGGTGATGGCCAGACTTTGCAATGCGGGGATACCTGTAAGCGCGGAAATCAGGGCCACCAGCTCTCCCAGTGAAGCGCTATCGCCGTCAATGTGGCCATAACTTTGTTCCAGAGCGATATTCGCCGATAGGGTCAACGGAAAGTGCTGGGCGTATTTATTGCCCAGGTAGCCGGTCAGTAACATTACCCCTTTTGAGTGAATCGGTTGGCCCAATTCTACTTCACGTTCAATATCCACCACCCCATTGGCTCCAGCATAAACTGTCGAGGTAATACGGGCAGGGGTACCAAACGCCGTATCGCCCACTTCCAATACCGTCAGCCCGTTTACCTGCCCCACTGCCGTACCCTGGGTTTCAATTAGCACATGGCCTTCTTTAATATCATCCAATAGCGTTTGGCTAACCCGTCCGGTACGTCGTTTTTTCGCCTGTAATGCGGTTTCGATATGGGTATTATGCAAGGTGGTTTGCTGGCTCTTCATACAAAAATAAGCCGCTTCGCTTACCAGCTCCAGGATTTCGGCAATATGCGCAGAGAGTTTTTCCCGATGCTCTGCCATACGCAAAGAATATTGCACCAACCGCGCCATCGCCCCGCTACTAATCTCGGTCAGACCGATAGCGTGAGCGTGTTGTCTGACTTTCCCTATAAAATCAAACAGAGCCTGGCGAACCATGGGTATTTCAGGGTCAAAATCAACTAATACCCTGAACAGCTCATCAAATTCGTCGTCATAATCCTGCAGCGTATAATACAAGTCACGGGAGCCTAACAAAATAACCTTGATATTAAGGTCCATAGGCTGCGGATTCAGCGTAATCGCATTGACCATGCCGATATCCTGCTGGGGTAAATCCATTTTTAACGTACCAGATTTAATGGCCAGCTTCAGCGTATCCCACACATAGGGTTGTTCAATTAACTGGTCGACGTCCAGCATAAGATAGCCGCCATTTGCCCGGTGTAAGGCACCAGGGCGAATCATCCGGTAATTGGTAAATACACTACCGTGCACGTTAGTGTACTCAATCCGCCCAAACAAGTTTTGATAGGTTGGGTTCGGCTCATAAATAATAGGCGCACCGGCATCAATTTTATGCGACACCAGCACATTTGGCAGATAAAGCTCTTCCAGATAATCCCGGCGGTCCAGCTCGTCTGGCTTATCCTCTTTAGCTTCTTCCACCAGCAAGGCAACAATGGTATCGGTTAAATGCGTACGCAATTGACGCAGGTATTTCAAAATACCCAGATTGTTGGCATAGGTGTGTTCAAGGCTCTTCAGTAGCGGGCGAATCCCGTTTTCCGCAGTATCCCGGTTTAGCTGGCGTAGTTTGTCTGAATTCTGCCGTTGCCATACCGGCAAGCTGATCAGGCTTTCGGTTAAGCGATTTTCCAGATCGTCAACCAAATCATAGTAATATTGGCGGGCGGTATCATCCAGCGTAGCAAATTCGCTGTCGGTAATCGCCTTACCATCGCGCATGGGCGAGAAGGAAATATTGCCGTTTTTCTCTACCATTGCGACATCATTTGCACTGGCGTAGCGCTCGACACTGTCGATAGCTTTGTCATACAAAAGATCGTATTCGCGCGCGATAGCCGACTTTTTACGCTGATAACCCGGGTTATCAAACGCGGCCGGGAAGGTAGCTAATAAGTCGTCAATAAGGGTCTGCATACTACGCAGAAAGCGTCTGGCTTCGGCTGCCCCCAGCCGCAATAACATGGGTTCACGGTCATCTTCCAGGTTAGCGATATAACACCAGTCATCGGGTGACGGCAAACGGGCCGCTTCGCGTTCCAAATAGTCGCGTACCAGTGTAAACCGCCCGGTAGCAGGTTCACCCATAACGTACAGGTTATAACCTTTCGCTTTTATTGCCAGGCCGAAAGTGAGCGCTTCACGGGCACGTTCCTGACCAATAAAGGTTGCGTTAAGGCAAGCGTCGTCCTTTAACGCCTGGGCTATCAGCCGGCGATTAAGACGCGGAGCCAATTGCTCGGCATCGAGGGCTGATGGGGTTACTGCACTTGTCATAGTTTCGAGTGTTGTCTGCTTTTGGCTAAGTGAAACGTGAAAACCCGGCGGTGTCAATTGACCTTCACGTTGTGTCGCTATAAAAACCGTAATAATCTTAGGTTTGCGTCCAACAAGGAACATTATTGTGAAATTCACTTATTTTCGTTTATCCCACGCCCTGTTATGGATGTGCTGCTGTTTGCCGTGGTATAGCGCACAGGCCAAGGTAGTGGCGGAAACAGACAGCGGTTTTATCGTGGTGCAACAACAAACTGTTGCGGCACCGCCAGAGCTGGTGTGGTACAGCCTGACGAACAATATCGATACGTGGTGGCCTAAAGACCACAGTTGGTGGCAGGGTACTATGCGCCTGGAGCCTCGCGCGGGGAGGTGTTTTTGCGAACAAGCAGACAAAAAATCTGCTGAGCATATGCGGGTTAGCTACGTTGAGCCCCCCTTCTTATTGAGGATGACCGGGGGCCTGGGACCACTACAGGGCCTCGGGCTGAATGGCGCCCTTGAGTGGCAAATTGATGAGGTGGAAAAGGGTAGCCGTTTAACGCTGACTTATCGGGTACACGGCTTTCATCCAGAGGGGTTTGCCAGGCTGGCCAGCGCGGTAGATAAAGTACAGGCCGACCAACTCGCCCGGTTAGCTGATTTTGCCAGCCAACACGAATACTGAGCAAAAATACATCATCCAGCCAGAAAATAACGCTGAGCTATTGTGAGGGCCGTAGCCGCTGGGGTATTCTATGCGGCTAATTATATTTACACTCATATTCAACCGCGGAAGCCTTATTTTCATGGCCGAACAACAGTATAACCCTAAAGAAATAGAACAACAGGTTCAGCAATACTGGGCTGAAAACCAGTCTTTCAAAGCGACGGAAAATCCTGACCAGGAAAAATTCTACTGCTTGTCTATGTTTCCCTACCCTAGCGGCCGTCTGCATATGGGCCATGTACGTAATTATACTATTGGCGATGTAATCAGCCGTTTTCAGCGTATGCAAGGCAAAAACGTAATGCAACCCATGGGTTGGGATGCGTTCGGTTTACCAGCAGAAAACGCAGCAATCAACAATAAAACGGCCCCGGCTAAGTGGACCTACGCCAATATTGAGTATATGAAAGACCAGTTACGTTCGCTGGGCTTTGGTTATGACTGGGATCGTGAAGTAGCGACCTGTAAAGCCGATTATTATCGCTGGGAACAGTGGTTTTTCACCCGCTTGTACGAAAAAGGGCTGGTTTATAAGAAAAATTCCACCGTTAACTGGGATCCGATAGATCAAACCGTGCTGGCAAATGAGCAGGTTATCGACGGCCGTGGCTGGCGTTCAGGAGCATTGGTTGAGCAAAAAGAAATTCCCCAGTGGTTTATCAAAATCACCGACTATGCGGAAGAACTTTTAGCTGACCTGGAAAAACTTGAAGAATGGCCGGACCAAGTGCGGGCAATGCAAGCCAACTGGATTGGACGCTCTGAAGGGGTCGACATTACCTTCGACCTACAGCAAAGCGCTGGTGACGTAAACCAGTTATCGGTGTATACCACCCGTCCAGATACCTTTTACGGCGTAACTTATGTTGCGGTGGCAGCCCAGCACCCACTAGCCGAATATGCGGCGCGCAATAATCCGCAATTGGCGGCCTTTATTGAAGAGTGTAAAAACACTAAAGTCGCTGAAGCAGAATTAGCGACCATGGAAAAGAAAGGCTGCGACACCGGCTTGTTTGCGGTGCATCCGTTAACCGGTGAGTCGGTACCTGTATGGGTCGCTAATTTTGTATTGATGGATTACGGGTCGGGCGCAGTCATGGCTGTGCCTGGTCACGATCAGCGCGACTGGGAATTTGCCACCCGCTATCAGCTTCCTATTAAGCAAGTTGTGGCACCAGCGGACGATCAGGCGCCGCCGTGTGATTTAAGCCAGGCAGCATATACCGAAAAAGGTGTATTAATAAATTCAGCACAGTTCGATGGTTTAGCCTTCGCCGATGCATTTGACCAGATTGCGGCGAAACTTGAAGCCGACGGCCATGGCGCTAAAAAGGTTAACTATCGCCTGCGGGATTGGGGCGTAAGCCGCCAGCGCTATTGGGGTGCACCGATTCCTATGCTTAATCTGGAGAATGGCGAATCTGTTCCTGTCCCGGCTGACGAGTTACCGGTAGTATTGCCTGAAGATGTCGAAATGGACGGTACCACCTCACCCATCAAAGCCGATCCGCAGTGGGCTAAAACCACCTATAACGGCCAACCGGCCGTGCGCGAAACCGATACCTTTGACACCTTTATGGAATCATCCTGGTACTACGCCCGTTATAGTTGCGCGCAAAATCAGGATGCTATGCTGGACCCCGCACAAGCCAATTACTGGTTGCCGGTAGATCAGTACGTCGGTGGTATAGAACACGCTATTTTACATCTGCTGTACTCCCGCTTTTTCCACAAACTATTACGCGATGAAGGTTTAGTCGACTCGGATGAGCCGTTTAAACGCCTGCTATGTCAGGGCATGGTGCTGGCTGATTCTTATTATAGCGAAGATCAAAAAGGGAAAAAAACCTGGCACGCACCGGCCGATGTGACTACCGAAAAAGATGACAAAGGCCGTATCGTTAAGGCCTGGCTGACCGCTTCTGGCGAACCGGTACAGCACGGTGGCATGACCAAAATGTCGAAGTCAAAAAATAACGGTATCGACCCCCAGCAGGTGATTGATCAGTATGGCGCGGATACTGTCCGGCTGTTCACGATGTTCGCTGCGCCACCAGAACAAACTCTGGAATGGGTTGATTCTGGAGTGGAAGGGGCCAATCGATTCCTACGTCGGGTTTGGAAGCTAGTCCATGATCATTTACAAAGTGGAACTGTGCCAGCCTTAGAAGCGGCCTCGTTGAACAAAGAACAAAAAGCGCTGCGCCGCGAAGTACATCGGACCATTGAAAAGGTCAGTGATGATTTAGGCCGGCGCCAAACCTTTAATACCGCGATAGCCGCCGTAATGGAACTATTGAACCATCTGCAAAAAGCCCCCCAGGAAACAGCGGCAGATCAGGCCATTATGCGAGAAGCGGTTGAGTCGGTCTTACTGTTACTTAACCCTATCACACCGCATATTTGTCATGAGCTTTGGGCGGCACTTGGCCATACCTCAGATATTGAGCAAGCGCCCTGGCCGGTGGCCGATGCAGAAGCATTAGTTGAAGACGAGAAACTGATTGTGGTTCAGGTTAATGGTAAAGTGCGAGCCAAACTTACTGTTAGCGCTTCAGCCACTAAAGAAGATGTGGAGCAGGCGGCAAAAAGCCAGCCTAACGTACAGCAGTTTATTGAAGATAAAACCATTCGCAAGGTGATTGTTGTGCCCGGCAAACTGGTTAACATTGTGGCGAACTGATGAACTATTTTCGAGCCTTCTTTGTGCTTGCCATGGGCGTATTGCTGACCGGGTGTGGGTTTCAGTTGCGCGGTTCACAAACGCTACCTGAAGAGATTGAACAGGTAGCGGTGACCGCCGTAAAACCCCATGCGCTGCTTGAACGCGAGCTTAATGCTCGCTTACAGGTGTATCAGATACCCCATGTGAACATTGATAATATAGAAAATGGCGATAATACGGCGGTTATTCAGTTATTACCCGAAACCATTGAACGACGTTTATTGTCGGTATTTTCCACCGGCCAGGTCGCTGAATACGAACTTATTTACGGGGTAACCTATCTGGTCACGTTTCCTGGCAGGCCCCCCATCAAGACGTATTTTGAAATTCTACGCGACTACCAGGACGACCCTGACGAAGTGTTGGCTAAATCTCGTGAGCTTGATTTAGTGGTCAGCGAAATGCGCCAGGAGGCGGCGGATCGAATTATTCGACGCCTTTCGCGCCAGGCAAGTGGGCTATAGAACAGCATGCAGGTTTATCCCAATCGGTTTGAGGCAGAATTACAACGGGGTTTAACGTCGTGCTATCTGCTGTTTGGCGATGAACCACAGCAAAAATTTACGCTGCTTAATGCTGTTCGTCACCAAGCCCGCCAGGCCGGATTTGAAGAGCGCACGGTTTTGGTTGCTGACAAAGATTTTAGTTGGAATCAATTGCTTGAAGCGACTCAGGCATTATCGTTATTTTCCACTACCCAGTTGATAGAACTGGAACTTCCTACCGGCAAACCGGGTACAGAAGGCAGCAAAATGTTGCAGCAGGTAGCCGGTAACCTGACAAAGGACACTATTTTAGTGGTGCACGGCCCCAAAGTTGGCAAGGATGTGCAAAATAGCAAATGGTTTAAAGTACTCGACGCTATTGGGGTGCATTCTATTTGTTATCCGCTGGAAGGCAAACCGCTACATAGTTGGATAAGCCAAACCATGCAGCAATTTGGTTTACAGGCCGACCCACCCTCAATTGCCCTTATCGCAGATTGTTGTGAGGGCAACATGATGGCAGCGCACCAGGAAATTGAAAAACTTGCTTTGGTGTATGCCGGGCAACAGCTGACGCTGGAGCATGTGGAAAAAATTATTGTTGATCAATCACGCTTCAATGTTTTTCAGTTGGTTGATGTGATGCTTAACGGTGAACAGCAACGCTGTGTTAAAATGCTTTATCGACTGGAAAGTGAAGGTATCGAACCCAATATAGTAATATGGGCGTTGGTGCGTGAATGGCAGCTGTTGTGGAAGTTGAAGAACCAATTAGATCAGGGACAAACCATTGCTTGGCAACGTCATGGTATATGGCGTAACCGCCAGGTTTGCTACCAGAGTGCCCTGGCGCGCTTAACGAAACCGGCATTGGCCGAAATTCGCCAGCAATTACGCGACGCCGATGTCGCATTTAAGCAAAATCAGGTGGTACGGCCCTATGTTAAATTATGTCATCTTTGCATGTTGTTTATGGGCATGCCGCTGACATTACCGCTAGGCGCGGGTATAGCCTGATGGCCCAACCCATTTGTGTATTTGGGGGCACGTTCAATCCCCCCCATCTTGGGCATGTACGGGCCTGTTTGGAGGCGGCCGATGAAATTGGCGTTAACCAGGTAGGCTTAATGCCGAGTAAACTGCCCCCGCATAAAGGCACGGCTGGGGTTGATGAACATGATCGGGTCGCCATGGTTAAATTAGCCTGTGCGCATTCTGACCGGTTATTTGCTGAACTGATCGAATTAACATTACCCGCGCCGTCATACTCCGTTAAAACACTTGGCGAGCTGCGACAGCGTCACCCCACCACCCCGTTGGTGTTTATGATGGGCCAGGATTCGTGGGACAATTTACCATCCTGGCACGAGTGGGAATCGATACATCAATTAGCGCATCTTGTGGTACTGCGGCGACACGGCGAGTTTCAGCCTGCTATACCGGATAGTCGGTTGACAGCATTGGCCGAAACGGCGGGTACTACAAATGTTAGGCATTTACATCAACAACCCGCGGGCTGCATATATTTTGCTAACACGCAATTGCAACCGGTATCATCCACCACATTGCGCAACGCGCTGGCGGGTAATGATGAAAATAAACACGAATTTCAGTTAACTGACTGGTTATCTGATTCCGTATTACACTATATTAAAGAGAAACGACTTTATGTCTGACACAATTACCCTTAAAGGAGACCCTTTGGAGAGTACTGAACTGAAAAATTTTGTTGTTGATAAAATTGACGACATGAAAGGCCGCGACATCATCGAACTGGATGTGCAAGGTAAATCCAGCATCACCGACCTGCTGATTATTTGCTCGGGTAACTCTAAGCGCCACGTGATGTCTATTGCCGATAATCTGGTAGTTGAAGCCAAACAGGCCGGCCATATACCGCTTAGTGTAGAAGGTAAAGATACCGGCGAGTGGGTGTTGGTAGACCTGGGCGATATTATTGTCCATGTAATGCAGGATGAAACCCGAGACTTCTATCAGCTGGAAAAACTCTGGGCTTAATGTGCCTGTGTGGCAGTGGCTACTCGCACTAATTTTAGTTGGTGCGGGCCACGTTGTGTCGAAAACTCAAACAGGTATCTAAGCTGTGCGTATACAGATAGTCGCGGTCGGTACAAAAATGCCCGCCTGGGTAGAAACCGGTACGAATGAATTTATTCGTCGGTTTCCGGCTGACATGCCGGTTAATTTTGTGGAGATTGCCGCACAAAAGCGTGGTAAAAATGCTGATATAAAGCGTATTTTACACAAAGAAGGTCAGGCCATGCTGGCCGCGGTTCCTGCTAACCATAAAGTGGTTACACTGGAAGTAAATGGCCGCTCATGGGATACGCCAGCCCTGGCTAGCCAGTTGGATAGCTGGAAGATGGACGGCCGCGATGTCAGTTTACTTATCGGCGGGCCGGAAGGTCTTGCGCCCGCCTGTATTAGTGCGTCTGAACAACGCTGGTCCTTATCTGCACTTACCCTGCCCCATCCCCTGGTACGCATTATTGTGGCCGAGAGCCTGTATCGGGCCTGGTCGGTAACGCAAAATCACCCGTATCATCGGGAATGATAGGGTTATGGTAAGAAAACGCCAACAAATTCGCGACCACAGCGCTGAAGCGAATCTTTTCGCTCGCCGCACGGCTATTGCATTGCTTATCGTTATTGGCATGCTGGCAGTGGTGATCAGTAACCTGTATGTGTTGCAGGTGAAGCAGTTTGAAGACTATCAAACCCGCTCCAATGGTAACCGCATTAAAGTTGTACCTATTGCCCCTAACCGCGGATTAATTTACGACAGAAACGGTATTTTACTGGCAGAAAACCGGCCAGTGTTCAGCTTAGAAGTGGTGCCTGAGCAAATTGAAGATCTGGATGCCACCCTGGCTGAGCTTACTGACCTGATGAGCCTGACCCAAGAAGAACTGGATGATTTTGCTCAGCATCTTAAAGGTCAGCGGCGTTTTAAACCGGTGGCCCTGCGCACCCAGCTCAATGAAGAAGATGTAGCGCGGTTTTCAGCCCATCAGCATCGCTTTCCAGGGGTATCAATCGAAGCCCGCCTTTCGCGCTACTACCCTTATGGGGATACCCTTACCCATATTCTTGGCTACGTAGCCAAAATCAATAAAAACGATTTACAAAAAATTGTTGAAGCTGGTCAGGAAGCCAACTACGCGGCCACCCACGACATTGGTAAATTGGGTATTGAAAAGTTTCACGAAGATGTCCTGCATGGCGAGGTAGGCTATCAGCAGGTTGAGGTGAACAGCCAGGGCCGGATTATCCGCACGTTAAATATTGATCCCCCCACGCCGGGGCGGGACATTGTTCTGAATGTTGATTTGCAGCTGCAGATGGCAGTACAAAAAACCCTTGCAGGTCAACGCGGCACTATTGTGGTGTCAGATCCTCGGACTGGCGGGATGCTGGCGATGTATTCCAGCCCCAGTTACGACCCCAATTTATTTGTACATGGTATCAGCCGGGCAAACTATAACGAGTTACTCAACTCACCAGATCGGCCATTGATAAACCGCGCAACACAAGGCCAATATCCCCCCGCCTCCACTATTAAACCGCACCTGGCGTTGGTAGGATTAGATACCAACACAATTACTACCCGCCATACCATCAACGATACCGGCCGTTTTCGGCTACCCAATGTTTCGCATGTCTGGCGCGACTGGCGAAAATGGGGGCATGGAAAAGTGGATGTCAGCAAAGCGATAGAAGTGTCTTGTGATACCTATTACTACGATCTTGCCTATAAACTGGGTATCGACAAAATAAGTGAAGCCATGACTGAATTCGGCTTTGGTGACTATACCGGAATCGATTTGTATGAAGAGTCAGACGGCAATATGCCCAGCCGCGGCTGGAAACGTGCCCGGTTTAATCAACCCTGGTATATAGGCGACACCATTCCGGTAGGGATAGGCCAAAGTTTCTGGACCGCCACGCCCGTGCAGTTAAATCAGTCGGTAAATACCCTTATTAATCGCGGAGAGCGCTACGTTCCGCAGATTATGCGCGGTTATATGCACGACAACGGGCAGGTGCAGCTTGAACCGCTTAAAACTCTGCGTCCTTACCAGGTGAAAGAAACCAAAAACTGGGACGTTGTGCTAAATGCAATGTGGAAGGTGGTGAATGGTGAAGAAGGGACAGCCCGCCATGCTTTTAAAGACGTAGGCTATGTGTCGGCTGGTAAAACCGGTACTGCGCAGCTATTCGCCATTGGCCAGAACGAGTCTTATAAAGCCGACGAAGTCGCAGAGCACTTACGAGATAATGCGATGTACGTGGGTTTTGCGCCGTTCGACGAGCCACAGATATCGGTTACCGTAGTAATCGAAAATGCGGGGGGCGGTAGCTCTAACGCAGCGCCAGTGGCCCGTGAGGTAATGGATTTTTATTTTGATAATATTGCCTCCGACTTCTTGTCAGGTATGACCGGAGCAGTGCAATGAAGCAAAGAAAAACCACCTTCAAAAACAACCAGACTACATTGCTTGAACGGTTTCACATTGATGCCATTTTGCTGATGGGCTTAGTTACCCTGATGGGGGTTGGCTTAGTGACGCTCTACTCGGCGTCCGGGCAGGATATTGGGCAGATGGAACGTCAACTGGCCCGACTTGGCGTTGGCCTGGGCGTGATGCTGGTAATGGCACAAATTCCTCCCCTGGCATTTCGACGATTGTCGACCTATGCCTATATTGCTGGCTTACTGATGCTCGTCGCCGTTTTATTGTTTGGCGATATGGGAAAAGGCGCGCAGCGCTGGCTGGACTTAAAGTTTATCCGCTTCCAACCTTCCGAGGTGATGAAATTAGCGGTACCGATGATGGTAGCCTGGTATATCAGTAAATTTACCCTGCCGCCCCGTACTTTGCATATTGTGAGTAGTTTCATACTGGTGGTAATACCTACCGTATTGATCGCCAAACAGCCAGATTTAGGCACTTCTTTGCTTATTGCCAGCTCTGGGATATTTGCTATCTTTCTGGCTGGGGTCAGTTGGCGGCTGATTACTATTGTGGCGGGTTTGTGTGGTGCCTTTTTACCGGTTATGTGGTTTTTCCTGATGAAGGAATACCAGAAACAGCGGGTACTGACATTTCTAAACCCGGAGAGCGATCCTCTGGGTTCCGGGTATCATATTATCCAATCAAAAATTGCCATTGGTTCTGGCGGACTGGAAGGTAAAGGTTGGTTGCAAGGCACCCAATCCCAACTCGAATTTTTGCCAGAACGACATACCGACTTTATCTTTGCCGTATTCAGCGAAGAATTTGGTTTGTTGGGCGTACTAGGCTTACTGGCGATTTACGTGTTTATCATCTGCCGCGGCCTTATTATTGCCAACCGCGCACAGGATGCCTATAGCAAACTGTTGGCAGGCAGTATTACATTGACATTTTTTGTCTATGTATTTGTTAACATGGGCATGGTTTCGGGTCTGTTACCCGTGGTGGGCGTACCATTACCCCTGGTTAGTTTTGGTGGAACATCTATGGTGACATTAATGGCCGGTTTTGGCATTCTGATGGGCATAGGAACTCAAAAGCGCTTCTTATCACGATGATAGCATTAGCATTTCGATTACTCAGTATGGCTTTTTGCGTGCTGCTGTTAGCCGCCTGTCAGACCCCTGCGGGTCGCTATGCCCAGCATAAAGATTCAGCCCCCACGTTTGTGTACGAAACACCGGACCTGACCGATGCCGTTCCCCGTTATGAGCCGTACCGAAGCTTTAACAGCCGGGCATATGAAGTACTGGGCAAACGCTATTACCCTATGCAAACCGGTAAAGGATTTGTACAGCAAGGTTATGCTTCGTGGTACGGCCAGAAATTTCATGGCCATCTGACCTCAAACGGCGAAACCTATAATATGTTTGCCATGACGGCGGCCCACAAAACCCTGCCCTTACCCAGTTTTGTGCGCGTCACCAATCTGGACAATAACAAAACCGCGATTGTGCGCGTCAATGACCGGGGACCGTTTCACTCTGATCGCATCATAGATTTGTCTTATGCCGCAGCGCAAAAGCTCGGTTATCAGCAACATGGCACCGCCAGGGTAAAACTGGAGGTTATCCATTTTGATGAAGACAATAATGTAACAGTAGGAACTCAACCCACTGTCCCGTACGCTCAATACGCGGGGCTTACCGATAGCTTCACTACATCTGACGACACCGGCGGCACCGTGTCTGCCAGCGTACCCCAGCAAGCGAACGGGACTCAAGCGAACAGGACTCAAGCGAACAGGACTCAAGCGAACAGGACTATGCCAAGCGCACCCACGGATATGGCCGGTACCCCCGCATTAGCATCTGCTTCGGGCTCTTCACCAGCTACCCGCGCTGAAGAAATATTTATCCAGGTTGCGGCGGTCAGCGACCTTGAACGCGCGCGCTCAGTATCTACGGTATTATCCGCGCTATATCAGGTTCCTGCGCATATTCCTCTGATCAACAACATTTATAAACTCCGCTTAGGCCCGCTAGCAGATCGTTTTCAGGCTAAAATGTTACTCGATGAGCTTAAGAACAATGGTTATCCGAATGCCTATACGGTGGAAGCCAGCCTGTGAATGTGCGTTAAAAAAGGCGAACTTATGGCACTCATCGGTGCTTTTTGTGCCGCCGCCGCGGAATTCTCGTGTTCTGGCTGAAAACGGGTAAACTTTTTTGCACAAACCTAGTCCTACCCTGGGCCTTACGTTACACTTTGTCACCTAGCCCAGTTAGCAACAACAAACGGTAAACAAGATCTATCATGTATAATAATATAAAATGCGCTAAGCCTTCCGCCAGTGTGCCTTTCATGGCACTGGTTACACTACTGTTATCTATTTTTTGCCTGTCAGCCAGTGCTGCAGTGGTTACCCCTCCGGCGCCAGATGTTAATGGCGAAGGTTTCGTCCTGATGGACTATGAAACGGGCCACGTTATCGCGTCTAAAAACGCCGAAATGCAACTGCCTCCGGCCAGCCTGACTAAAATGATGACGACCTACGTTATCGGTAAAGAGCTGGAAGCAGGTAACATCAGCCTTGAAGATGAAGTGACTATTTCAGAAAATGCCTGGGCGAAGAAATTTCCTGACTCTTCAAAAATGTTTATTGAAGTGGGTACCCAGGTTAAAGTCGCTGACTTATTGCGCGGCATTATTATACAATCAGGCAATGATGCGTGTGTGGCTATGGCTGAGCATGTAGCCGGCTCTGAAGATGCATTTGCCAGTATGATGAACGCTCATGCCCAGTCGTTGGGTATGACCACCTCGCATTTTGTTAATAGCCACGGTCTGCACGACCCGGATCATTATGTTACCCCTAAAGACATGGCTATATTGTCCCGTGCCCTGGTAGCAGAAACCCCGTCTATCTATGCGATATACAGCGAAAAAGAATATAGCTACAACGGAATTAAACAGTACAACCGCAACAGCCTGCTGTGGGATAAGAGTCTGAACGTAGATGGTATTAAAACCGGCCATACTTCTGATGCTGGCTATAGTTTGATTACCTCAGCGGCCCAAGGCGATATGCGGTTGATTGCGGTAGTTATGGGCACTGATAGCGAGCGCTCGCGTAAAGTTGAGAACAAAAAATTACTGCGTTACGGCTTTCGTTTTTACGAAACAGTAACCCCTTACAAAGCAGGTGAAAGCTTTGTCGCTCATCGTATATACATGGGCGATCGCGACACCGTTGACTTAGGTATTAATCAGGCAACGCCTATTACTATCCCGCGCGGTCAGGCGGAGAACCTGCAGGCTAACTTCGAGTTGGATAAAAAACTTGAAGCGCCACTTGCCAAAGGTGAAGTCGTAGGTACCTTGTATATCCAACTTGAAGGTAAAGATGTGGCGCAATACCCTCTGGTTACGTTACAAGAAGTCAACGAAGGTAGCATGTTCGACCGTATCTGGGATTGGGCTATGTTGCAGATTGGCTGGGAAGAGTAACCGCATAAAACGTAACAAAACCTAGTTCTAAGGCGGCCAGATTTGTTACAATCTGGCCGTTTTTATTTGCAGTGAAGGATATCGCATGGATACCCGTTTTGATGAATTACTGGATTTTCCCACCTTTCAAACATTTAAAGTGATGGGTGTAGCAGATGATGATCTGTCTAATCAAGTGGTTGCCTGCTTGCAGCAACACGCTCCTGGGGACTATTCGACGACCGTAAAACCCAGCAGTAAAGGCAATTATCATTCTGTGTCAGTGAGTGTTAAGGTGACAAGCAAAGAGCACATGGAAACCATTTATACCGAGCTGGCAAAAATTGAATTAGTTCGGGTTGTATTATAAGTGGCAACCGATAACCCGGCGTTAGTGATTCGCCAATTAGGCCGTCAGGCTTATCTGCCTGTATGGCATAAAATGCAACAGTTTACCGATACCCGGGATGTTCATTGCGCCGATGAAATCTGGTTAGTGGAACACGATGCCGTATTCACCCAGGGCCAGGCAGGTAAAGCTGAACACATTTTGATGGCGGGGGATATACCGGTAGTCAATGTAGACAGAGGCGGCCAGGTTACCTACCATGGTCCTGGCCAACAGGTTATTTATTTGCTGCTGGACATAAAACGGCGCAAACTGGGTGTACGCCATCTGGTTACAGCGATGGAAAATGCTGTGGTCGCGTTGTTGGCAGAATATTCTATAACCGCCTATGCCAAAAAAGATGCACCGGGCGTTTATGTCGATGAACAAAAGGTCTGTTCATTAGGATTACGAATTCGCCGGGGATGTTCGTTTCACGGGTTGGCGTTAAATGTTGCCATGGACCTGTCACCGTTTGACAGAATTAATCCCTGTGGCTACGCCGGTATGCAAATGATAGATACTCAGCGCCTGGGTGGCCCCGCTTCTATGGCAGAAGCCGGCCCTGCCCTGGTAGCCAAATTACTGAATGAGTTAACTATTCAGGACACATTGTATAAAGAAGGTTTTGATGAGTAACGCACGTCCCAAAGCCGGAGTGAAGCTCCGTGACGATGAAAAAGTCAAACATATTCCGGTAACGATTATTCCTACCGACAAAGAAGAAATGTTGCGCAAGCCTGAGTGGATAAAAATCAAGCTACCGCGTACCACGGATCGTATCGACCATATCAAACAGACGCTACGCAAAAACAACCTGCATTCAGTGTGCGAAGAAGCCAGCTGCCCGAATTTAGCTGAATGCTTCAACCATGGTACGGCCACCTTTATGATTTTAGGTGATATTTGTACCCGCCGCTGTCCGTTTTGTGATGTGGCCCACGGTAAACCTTTACCGCCAAGCGCTGAAGAGCCTGAAAAACTAGGCCGCACTATTGCTGAGATGGACCTTAAGTATGTGGTTATTACCTCGGTGGACCGTGATGATTTGCGCGACGGAGGAGCACAACACTTTGTAGATTGTATAAATGCTATCCGCGAACATAGCCCCTCAACCACCATCGAGGTTCTGGTACCCGATTTTCGTGGCCGGATGGATCGGGCATTAGAAATCTTTAAGCAAGGTGTGCCGGATGTGTTTAACCATAATCTGGAGACTATTCCACGGCTATACCGTGAGTGCCGTCCCGGCGCAAACTACCAGTGGTCACTGGATTTGCTGAAAAAGTTTAAAGCGCAGCACCCTCATGTACCGACTAAGTCAGGCCTGATGATGGGTATGGGTGAAGAAAACCATGAAATAGAAGGCGTATTACGCGACCTACGGACGCATGATGTAGATATGCTTACATTAGGCCAGTATTTACAGCCAAGTCGCCACCATTTCCCGGTGAAACGCTATGTTCATCCTACTGATTTCGATGCGCTGGGCGACTATGCACGTGAAATTGGCTTCAAGCAGGCTGCCTCGGGTCCTATGGTGCGTTCAAGCTACCATGCTGACCAGCAGGCTGCCGGTAAACAAGTGAAATAAATCACGGGTGGTTGCGACCTACAAAAAAACCGGCTGGATAGCCGGTTTTTTTATAACTTGTGGTGTAATAACCAATGCGAGCAATGCGATAAGCCCGCAACTGTTAGCTTAACTGAAGTTTATCCATCAGCAACACCGCTTGCGTACGCGTGTTAATTTCAAGCTTACGCAATATAGCGCTAATGTGCGCCTTTATTGTTGCTTCGGTCACATTCATTTCGTGGGCAATTTGCTTATTCATCAAACCTGCCCGTAAAAATGACAACACCTGAATTTGCTTAGGGGTCAGTTCTCTGAAGCGCTGCAACAGTTGTGCGAGTTCTTCATTTACTGCTTCCAGCTCGGCCTGCATGGCTTCGGGTACCCAGGTGTGCCCTTCGGTAATGCGAATAATTGCCTGAGCGATATCTTTGGTGGGCGCCGATTTGGGTATAAAACCCTGCGCACCAAGACTCATCACCTGCGCCACTACTTCTATGCCTTCACTGGCGGATACCACAGCCACCGGAATATCCGGATAAGCTTCGCGAACCGTTATCAGTCCGTTAAAATACTCACCGCCGGGCATGGTTAAATCCAGTAACACCAAGCTGACATTGCGCTGCTCATCAAGCACCGCCATCATAGAGTCAAGCGACTCTGCCTCCAGTATTTCAGTATCTTTGAAATAGGGAGCGAGTGCACCTCGCAGAGCCTCTCGGAACAATGGATGATCGTCGGCAACCAGAATCTGCGTCATTATATTTCATACCTAAATTAGAATGGCGTTAGTTATACTTTAGACTAATCAGGGAATGTGAAAAAGAAAATTCATTGATAAACTTGCAAATTTTCTTCATCAGTAATTGGAAAATACTGCCAGAAAGGTAAAATTGCGGTCTATCCCTGTTAGCAAAGGCTTGCCACTGTGCACAAACAAGACACTATCTTCGCCTCTCCTATGAAATCCGTAGAAGATTTTACATTCGACGAAGCTGTCGCTGATGTATTTCCGGATATGATCAAACGATCAGTTCCCGGCTACCAGACTATTGTACACACCATTGGCGAACTTGCCAGCCGATATGTTAAAAGCGATACCCGCGTTTATGATTTGGGCTGTTCCCTGGGCGCTGCAAGTTTATCGGTGGCCCGGGCTACTGCCCAGACGCCCTGCTCAATTATCGCCATAGACAGCTCGGCCGCGATGGTAGAACGGTGTAACCGCACTATTCGGGCGTTCGCGTTGCCCAATCCCATCGAGGTTGAACAGAAGCTGGCGCAGGATGCGGATATCGATAATGCATCGATGGTGGTAATGAACTTTACCCTGCAATTTATCGCCCCGCAGGACCGGTTGGCGCTGCTTAAGAGTATTTATGCTGGCCTTAATCCCGGCGGTATCATGGTACTTTCAGAAAAAGTCAGCCATCCCACCATGCAGGGCAATGAGTTGCTGATAGACCTGCATCATCAGTTCAAGCGTGACAACGGCTATAGCGAACTGGAAGTATCGCAAAAGCGCGCAGCCCTGGAAAAGGTCATGCTTACTGACTCATTTGAGGTGCACCAGGCCCGTTTACTGGAAGCCGGCTTTAGCGACGTAGTGAAGTGGTATCAGTGCTACAACTTTATGTCGCTGGTTGCTATTAAAGGAGACGATAATGAATAAGCTAGCTTTGCAATGGTTTGACGAGGCGTATCAGTGTTTGGTCACACAGGGCCTGTCGCACTGGCTGCAAACTCTGCCCGCACAGTTAGCGGCCTGGGATAAACAAGGACAGCATGGTGAATTTGATAAATGGTGCCGGTTAATCGAGAAACTACCTGATTTACCCGCCCAGGATGTCTGTATTAAAGACGGCGTGCGTATAGGCGAAGCGACGAACATTAGTGAGCATCAGCACAAACAAATAGAAGGGTTGTTGCGCCAGTTTATGCCGTGGCGCAAAGGGCCGTTTGATATTTACGGAATGCACCTTGACACTGAATGGCGCTCAGACTGGAAATGGGATCGGGTGGTGGAACATATCAGTAGTTTGAAGGATAGAAAAGTACTGGATGTAGGCTGCGGCAGCGGCTATCACTTATGGCGAATGCTGGGCGAGGATGCCCGTTGTGTGATAGGCATTGACCCCACCGAACTGTTTTTGATTCAGTTTCAGGCAATAAAACACTTTATCGGGCCGCGCCCGGTGCACTATTTACCGCTGGGTATTGAACAAATGCAGCCGTTACAGGCGTTTGATACAGTATTTTCTATGGGTGTGTTGTATCACCGTAAAGATCCAATGCAATTTTTGGAGCAACTTAAATTGCAATTGCGTCGCGGGGGCGAACTCGTCCTTGAAACCCTGGTAGTAGAGGGAGACACATCAACGGTATTCATGCCGACCGACCGTTATGCGCAAATGCGCAATGTGTGGTTTTTACCTAGTGTGGCGGCACTGACCTTATGGTTGGAACGGGTCGGTTTTAAAAATGTAAGATTGGCCGATGTGTCTGTCACCAGTACCCAGGAACAGCGCGCAACACCATGGATGCAAGGACAGAGTTTAGCCGACTTTCTGGACCCGGAAGATCCAACAAAAACCATTGAAGGCTATGCTGCACCACAACGGGCGGTGCTCATTGCTACCCGTAAATAGCTTGACCTGAGCGGGGAGTTGGCACAATAGTTGTTACTTGTCTTTCACCGATAATGTGCGAAATCGCACCAGGACAGGTAGCACTATGGCGCTAGCAGGCTTTTTAGCCACCCACAATTTACCGGATAGCTACGCACTCACTGCACAAAAATGGTTCATACCGTTAGCCGACGAGCTGGCCCTGCACAACAATGGTGCATCAGGCCCATTAATGGTGGGCGTGAATGGCTGCCAGGGCTCTGGCAAATCTACTTTATGCGATTTCTTAGCCTATTATCTTACTTCCCACCATCAGCAAACAGTGGCGGTATTGTCACTGGATGACTTTTATTTGCCGCGTGATGAGCGTGCATTACTGGCAACCAAAGTCCATCCCCTGCTTGCCACCCGGGGCGTACCCGGCACCCACGATACCGAATTATTAGCGCAAACACTCAGCGCCTTGCAGCAACATCAGCCTGTCACACTGCCCCGTTTTAATAAGGCAACGGACAATCCTTATCCAACTGAACAGTGGCCGGTGATCAATACGCCGGTTGATACCGTTTTAATGGAGGGTTGGTGTTGGGGTGCCCCAGCCCAGGATGAGCGTGAACTGGCCAAGCCAGTGAACGCGCTTGAGGACACAGAAGACCCCGAAGGCATTTGGCGTCGTTTTGTGAATACCCAATTGACCGTACGCTATCAGTCGCTATTTGCCCAGATGAACTATTGGATCATGCTTAAAGGACCATCCTTTGATCATGTCTATCGCTGGCGCTGCGAACAGGAACATAAGTTGGCAGCGCGTCAACAACCCGAGCGCAGCCAGGCAATAATGAATGATGTACAGATAGCCCGGTTTATACAGCATTATCAGCGACTCACTGAGCAGTGCTTTACGCATTTACCGGCACGCTGCGACCGCGTGTTTACGCTGGATACGCAACGTTCGATTACCCAGGTATTGAAAGGGAAACCATGAATTTGGACAACATCCTTGTGTTTACAGACATGGACGGCACTTTGCTCGACCATGACACCTATAGTTTTGCCGCGGCCGCGCCCACGTTGGAAGCGTTAAAAAACCGGGGCATTCCGGTTATACCTACCACTAGCAAAACGTTTGCTGAAATGCTGGTATTACGGAAGCAAATTGATCTCGCCGGACCGTTTATTGTGGAAAACGGCGCTGCTGCCTATATCCCTCACGGTTTTTTTGATCAAAAACCTACCGGCACCGTATGGCAGGACGGTTTTTGGTGCAAATCATTTATCTCATCAAAGAATTACTGGCTAAAGCTGCTAGAAAAAATTAAAGATGAGTATGCCGATGAATTTACGCACTTTAGCCAGATGAGTATCGAACAAATACAACAGGCAACAGGCTTGGACGAAGCCTCTGCCAAACTGGCTGCTCAGCGACAATTCGGCGAACCCGTTTTGTGGCAGGGAGAAGACAGCCGTAAGCAGGACTTTATTGATTCAATACGCTCACGTGGGGCTTATCCGTTGGAAGGCGGCCGGTTTATTCATGTATCTGGCGATTGCAACAAAGGGGATGCATTACGCTGGCTGGTCAGTGAGTACGAAAGGCAACATCACTGTAAAGCGCGGTCTATCGCTTTAGGTGACGGTAAAAATGACGTGGCCATGCTGGAAGCAGCTGATGTCGCGGTACGTATCGCTTCACCCAGTCATGCGCCGCCAGCCGTAAACAAAGACGAAAACGTGTTTACCAGTACTAAACTCGGCCCCGAAGGCTGGACTGAAATTCTAACATCATTGCTCTCATTACCTATTTAGGAGGACACATGGCCGATTTTTATCAAAACGGTGTGGTCACAACGTTACACAATTTGGCTAATCGCCCTACTGAAGAGCTAGAAGCTGAATTGCTTCGCTTCTCACAAAAACGTCCGATGGCGCTTATTCTGCCGTCGCTGTATTCCGAGTTGGAAGGCGAAGCCCTGCCCCACATTCTTGACGAGCTGACCAATGTGCCCTATTTGTCTGAAATAGTCATCGGCCTGGACCGCGCGAACAAAGAACAATACCAGAGTGCGCTTAAATTCTTCGGTCGTTTACCCCAGCACCATCGAGTGTTGTGGAACGATGGTCCGCGCTTAAAGGCAATTGATGATGAATTAACCGAGCTAGGCCTGGCCCCTAAAGAATTAGGTAAAGGCCGCAACGTCTGGTATTGCATGGGCTATATCCTAGCCTCTAACCGCGCTGAGTCGGTGGCGTTGCATGACTGCGATATTGTGACATACAAGCGCGATCTGTTAGCCCGGCTGATTTACCCGGTCGCCAATCCCATGTTCAATTACGAATTTTGTAAAGGCTATTATGCCCGGGTAGCGGGCGGTAAAATTAATGGTCGGGTTTCGCGACTGCTGGTTACGCCGCTGTTGCGTGCATTAAAACGTACGCTGGGTGATAACGAATATCTCGAATTTATGGACAGTTTTCGCTATCCGCTCGCCGGCGAGTTTTCGTTCCGCCGCGATGTGCTCAATGACATACGCATTCCTAGTGACTGGGGACTGGAAATCGGCGTGCTATCGGAAATGCACCGCAACTATTCGCACAATCGCCTGTGTCAGGCAGACATTGCAGAAACCTACGATCACAAACATCAGGATTTATCGCTACATGATGACCAGGGCGGCTTATCTAAGATGTCTATCGACATTACAAAAGCAGTTTTTCGCAAGCTAGCCACCCAGGGAACGACGTTTAGTACCGAAACATTCCGCTCAATTAAAGCAACCTATTACCGGATTGCATTGGATTTTGTGGAAACCTATCATAATGATGCGGTAATGAATGGCTTGAAGTTAGACATTCATAGCGAAGAGAAAGCCGTGGAAATGTTTGCCAGTAATATCATGAAAGCTGGTCAGAGTTTTCTGGATAGCCCAATGGAAACCCCCTTCATTCCTAGCTGGAACCGGGTAACCAGTGCGGTACCTGACATTCTTGATCGTCTGCTGGAGGCAGTAGAGGCTGACACGTCTGAATTACTGGAGTAATCCATGACTGCAAACTGGAATACATTACACGAAAAAGTATCACATCATCTGCAGGCTATTTATGCCGATGTTCAACTGGACAGGCCGGTGGGTGAACTGGCTACCCAGCTAATGAAAACGATGCGACTGCACGAGGACAATGATATTGTCTCGCCGCAGTCTCATTCCAACTATTGGGATGAAGAAGACATCATCATGATCACCTATGGCGATAGCGTCATGGATGGTCATGAAAAGCCTTTGTTCACATTGAACCGGTTTTTGCAGACTTATTGCAAAAACACCATCAATAAGGTGCATATTCTGCCCTTCTTTCCCTATAGTTCGGATGATGGTTTTTCGGTTATCGACTATTCCAGCGTGAATGAATCGCTGGGGGAATGGTCAGATGTTACCCGGCTTGCAGAAGATTACGGCCTCATGTTTGATCTGGTGGTGAACCATTGTTCTGCCCGTAGCGCATGGTTTGAAAACTTTATTAAAGGGGAAGGCCCGGGCAGTGATTTTTTCTTCACTGCCAGCCCGGACGATGACCTGTCTCAGGTCACCCGTCCGCGAGTGTCGCCATTGCTAAGGGAAACCCAGACCAATGACGGCACCAAATACGTATGGTGCACATTTAGCCATGACCAGGTCGATTTCGATTTTACCAACCCCAATGTGGTGTTGGCATTTATGGAAATTATTCGGCTTTATATTGATAAAGGTGCCAAGATATTCCGCTTGGATGCGGTGGCGTTTTTATGGAAGATTGTGGGCACCTCATGCATTAATTTAGACCAGACCCACGAAGTCATCCGGTTGATGCGCACGCTTATTGAGCATGTTGACCCCGGTATTATTATTATTACCGAAACCAACATTCCGAACCGCGAAAACCTGACCTATTTTGGTAATGCTAACGAAGCCCATGCTATCTATAACTTTTCACTCCCACCATTGTTGGTAAATACGCTGGTAACCGGCGATTGCCGGTATTTGAAAAGCTGGATGATGAGTATGCCGCCCGCCCAAAACGGTACGACCTATTTTAACTTTATTGCCTCGCATGATGGCATAGGGTTGCGCCCGGCAGAAGGTTTGCTGGACGATGAGGAGATATCTACGCTGGTCCATACCATGCAAAATTTCGGCGGCAAGATTTCCTGGCGAGCGTCGGCACATGGCCAGCAAAAGCCTTATGAAATCAATATCACGCTGTTTGATGCACTGCAAGGGACCACCGCTGGCCCTGATCGGTGGCAGGTGGACCGGTTTATTTGCGCGCATGCAATTATGCTGGGTATGGAAGGGATCCCGGGGGTGTATATTCACAGTCTGCTGGGTACCTCGAACGACTATGAAAAAGTGGCAAATACTGGCCAGAACCGCTCTATAAATCGCAAGCGGTGGGACCTGAGCGAGTTGGAAGCATTGCTTGATTCGCCGTTTTCCCAGCATCATAAAGTGTTAACCAGAATGTCGCAGTTAATCCGTATTCGCAAAGCCCAGCCGGCGTTTCATCCCAACGCTACGCAGTTTACGCTGCAACTGGGTAATCAGTTATTCGGCTATTGGCGACAAAGTCTGGACCGTAAGCAGAGTTTATTCTGTATTGCTAATATCACCTGTGAAGAGCAATCGGTTCTGCTAACCGATATCAATTTAATTGGTACTGATCATTGGATAGATCTGATTACCCGCGAAGAAATAGACGGCGACAGCGGCTACTTGCAGTTGAAACCATATCAGACGGTATGGATAAGTAACCAGGACCCGCAATAACCGGCTTTTCTATCACGTGCAGTACCAGGCTGGCTAATTCAGCCTGGTGCTTTTCCGCTTTCCACTGCTGACTTTTTACCCGCCACGCTATTTTCCTCACAAACCGGTAGCACCCCTATCCTATTTTAGCGATAATCAGCTTTTTAATTGCTGAATCAAGGAGTTTAACATGTCCGCTTCTAACTGGCTGACCCTGGAAGAGGCAATTTCCTCTCTTTTACAATACGCCACTGCGGTAGAGCAAAGCGAACGATGCGAAATTCCCGCCGCCCTTGGGCGAATTCTGGCCGAAGATATCACTGCGCCTATCGATGTGCCCGGCCAGGCTGTGTCGGCCATGGATGGGTATGCGGTCCCTGCTGCATCGCTACGCAATAACATTACATTGAAAGTGGTACATACTATATTAGCCGGCGATGACGTAAGCACTTTGCAAATTCAGCACGGCGAGGCCGCGCGTATTATGACCGGCGCTGGCATTCCTCAAGGCGCTGACGCGGTAGTTATGCAGGAAAACACCCAGCGCAGCGACAATACAGTAATGCTTATTACTGCGCCTGAAATTAACGATAATATTCGCCCTCAAGGCAATGATGTCTGTCAGGGTGAGGTAGTTATTCGCCAGGGAACGCGCCTACAGGCCAGCCATTTAATGTTACTGGCCTCTCTGGGACTGACAGACTGCCTGGTAAAGCGCAAACTGCGCGTGGCTATTATGGCTACTGGCGACGAGTTACAGCAGGCAGGCAGTCCCTTGGCGCCCGGCCAGCTCTATAACTCTAATAGTGTGGGTATAGCCGCGCTGTTACGGCCTTATGATGTAGATATTATTGACTTGGGCATTGTACGCGATGAGCCGGACCAATTGGCCCATACATTCACCCAGGCTGCGGCCACAGCGGATTTAATCATTAGCTCAGGGGGAGTCTCGGTAGGCGACGCCGACTATGTCAAATCGGTACTCGACTCGCTGGGCGATATCGGTTTCTGGAAAGTCGCGATTAAACCTGGTAAACCCTTTGCCTTTGGCCAGTTGAATAATTGCTTATTTTGCGGCGTTCCGGGCAACCCAGTCTCCGCTTATGTCACCACCCAGCAGTTGGTTTTGCCTTTAATAGGCGCGCTTCAGGGTGACACCAGTGCTCCCCAGCCGTTACAGTTCCGTGCGATAGTTCAGTCTGCGGTAAGGCACCGCCCCGGTCGTGTTGAATACGTTCGCGCCGTGCTGTCGCAAGACGAAGATAGCCAATGGTTCGTGGCGCCGCTCCCTCGCCAAAGCTCGGGGGTCATGACCACTGTTACCCAGGCTAACTGTTACATTGTGGTAGCTGCCGATAGCGCAGATGTGGTTGCCGGCACAACCGTGATGGTTCAACCATTCTCACATCTTATCTCTCAACCTGGTATGCGGAGCACTCCCCCACTGTGAAATTAGTCTCACGACGCTTTGCGCTTGAAAGTAAGCGCCTGGTTCAACTGACCTGGCCTCTGTTGGTTGCGCAAATCACGCAAATGCTAATGGGTGTGGTCGATACCGTTATGGCCGGCCAATATAACGCACTGGATATGGCCGCCGTAGCGCTCGGCTTTAGTATCACCATTCCGTTGATGTGCTTTTTGCAGGGTATCGCCCTTGCTCTGCCCCCCATTATAGCCCGTTACCAGGGAAGCAAGGCATCGGGCCAGGTGGCATTTGCCGCACAGCAAGCCGGCTATTTACTGCTTATTCTGGGGGTAGTCATTTTATCCCTGTATCCCGCCGTACCGGCAATATTGCGGTGGTTTCCAATGGAAGCCGGCTTATATGCGATTACGCTGGATTACGTACGTTACGTCCTGCTCAGTATGCCAGCCTTTGCCTTGTACCAGTGGCTGCGAAACTACTGTGAGGGGCTGGGAAACACCAAACCCACTATGATCATTACGGTCATTGGACTAGGTTTTAATATTTTAGCAAATTATCTTTTTATCTATGGCGCAGGCCCGATACCTGCATTTGGTGGCGCCGGGTGTGGTATTGCCACCGCTATCGTGATTAGCGTTATGTTTGTCTCGACCTTGGTGTACACCGCCAAAAGCAAGCGGTTACATCATTTTGGCTTATTCGCCCATATTGCGCCGCCATCACTAAAGATGATGATACGTACCTTTCGGCTGGGTTTTCCGGTTGCGATGACGTTATTATTTGAAGTCACATTGTTTGCTGTAGTGGCACTGCTTTTAGCTCCATTTGGGGCAACGACAGTAGCTGCACATCAGGTGGCACTTAACTTTTCCGCACTGATGTTTATGTTTCCACTGAGCATGGGTATGGCCGTGTCTATCCGGGTCGGCTACCGAGTCGGCCAGAACAATCTTAAGCAGGCCGCTACTGCGGTTAATAGCGCTTTATGTATCGGCTTGATAGTGGCCGTGGGCACCGCCAGCTTTACCCTGTTGGCAAAAGAATTCATTATTGATCTCTATACTCAGGATCCGGCGGTCTCCTCGCTGGCGGCTGCATTGTTAATCTACGCTGCCATGTTCCAGTTTTCTGATGCCATTCAGGTTATTTCAGCAAACACATTAAGAGGATACAAAGATACTACAGCGATGTTTGTTATTACTTTCTTCGCTTACTGGCTAATAGGCTTGCCTACCGGCATTATTTTAGGTCGCACTGACTGGCTTACCGCCCAACCTATGGAAGCTGCAGGTTTTTGGATAGGCTTTATTGTTGGCCTGAGCAGCGCGGCCGTGTTACTGGGCGCCAGAGTGTATTATTTGGTGCATCGGCAACGCCCAACGACTCATCTTCAACAAGGATTAAGTGGCACGCTATGACCATTGATGTAACGCAAATCTTTATTTATTTTTTTGCTGTTATAGACCCGATTGGTACGCTACCGGTATTCCTGGCTGTGACGGCCGGCAATACTGCTGCAGAAAAACGTCGGATTGCGTTAATGGCGTTTGCGGTATCCTGCGCGGTGCTGGTGTTCTTTATTGTGGCTGGCGAACTTATTTTAAACGCTATGCATATACCCCTGGCCGCGTTTCAGATAGCGGGCGGCATTGTGTTATTTTTGTTCGCTCTATCAATGATTTTTGGGCAAAGTAAACCACAAACTGAAGTAAAGCTTGCCAAGTCCTTAAAAGATACCGCTATCTATCCGCTTGCCCTACCCTCTATTGCAAGCCCCGGCGCTATGCTAGCGGCGGTGCTGTTAACCCGGAACCAGGTATACAGTTTGTGGGAGCAAACACAAACCGCCCTGGTGATGCTGGTAATTTTGCTAATTACGCTATTGGTTATGCTTGGGGCCAATGGCCTTTCTAAAGTAATCGGCAATGGCGGGGCTGATATTATCAGCCGGGTAATGGGATTAATTTTGGCCGCCCTCGCGACAGCGAACACCCTAGCGGGGATTAAAGATTACTTTTCTTTATAACCTTCATCGTCGTCTGGATGGGGCGATTGCTGCCATAGTTCACCAATGACCGGATCGTCAGCCTCATCCGGATTTTCCCAGCTATAGCGCTTGATGGTGGGTTTAGGATCCTGTTTCCACCACAACAGCGCAGCTATGCCGCCCGAGACTGCGCCAAAGAAATGGGCTTCATAGGAAATATCCGGCTCTGTCGGAAAAATAGTTAAAATCATCGTGCCATACATCAAAAATGCGATCAGCATTAACCCCACCGAACGCGCGTCGCGGCGCAAAATTGCGCCTACGAATAAATAAAAAAACATGCCGTGGGCAATACCGCTGGCCCCAAGGTGGTTTGCTTCGCGAGCAAACATCCATACGCCGATTCCACTGCCTAACCAGACTAATAACAACACTTTGTTGCGCGTGGCGGGATACCCATAAAGCAGCGCACTACCTAAAACCACCAAAGGTAACGTGTTATTGAATAAATGCTCATATCCGGAATGCACCAGTGGCGCACTAAGTATTCCATAAAGCCGGTCCCACGCATGCGGATACACTGCCAGGTTCGCTAATGGTAAATTGAACAACACGCCCGCGGATTGAATAATCCATAGCAATGCAACCAGTATTACACTGCGCTTGATGGCCTCGGCCAGGCTATATTGATGTGAAGAGGTCAACGGCATAAGGGCTCGCATTATAGCCGGCAAAGCATCATGCTTCGCCATTGGAGATACCTACATAATGGGGGAAAAACGGCGATTATCAATCAACTGCTAAGGGCCGCCAGGTTTTGCTGGGTATCAATATCCACACTGGCTTCACCGTGAGGCACGGGTATACACGCTGGCGGGCTTTGCGCCATGCCTTCTCGTAACAACATGCCTGCCCCCTGATCGCCCGAAAGCTGCGCCAACACCGGCCAGTATTGTTTTGGAAAAATAGCCGGCGCCGTAGCTTTACCTTCCCAAAAACTGGCAATAATAGTGGCCGGTTCGGTTTTTGCTACATCCCATAAACTACGTAAACTGGTAGTGGTTACCAAGGGCAAGTCGCCAAGCGTAATAAGTAAATGAGTGACCTCTGGATGCTGACGTTGCATATGCTTCACGGCCAGCGCGATGCTTCCAGACATGCCCTGTTGCCAATGGGTATTGTGGACCAGTGATATCTCGGTGGAAAACGGATGTTTCGACAAGGCATCATGATAAGCCCCGCTTACCACTACCACCGGCACTGCACTTAATGGGCTACACTGGGTGAGTGTATGGTCAAGCAAACATTGCCCGCTACCTAAGGTAGCCAGCAGTTTGTTCCCTCCAAAACGGCGGCCTTTGCCTGCCGCCAGGATGGCTACGCCGAGAACGACTGACATGCCAGACTATTAATTTGGTAAGGTTTATTATGCACCGCCGCATGCGCCTGAGATAACATAGATAAGGCAATCGACTCAGGTAAATCGCCGCCAATATCAAATCCGGCCGGCGACTGTAAGGCTAGCGGTAGTTCGCTTACCGCCACATTGGATTCACTTAACACGCGTTGCGTACGATGTTGTGGCCCCAGTAGTGCCAGATACTTAAGCCGGGGCGGAGCCTGTAAACTTATTGCACGGATAGCTTGGGCGTCCAACGATACCTGGTGGTGCATAACAATAATGGCATCGGCCTGTTGGTAAGGAACCGTGTTGCTGAGCGCCTCAGCGTCCAATTCGGTACAGCCACTGGCTTGGGCAAAGTCGTGAGGCCGGGCATAACGCGCGCGTTCGTCATTAACAAACACCCGCCAGCCAATCCGCGTGGCCATATCAGCCAGCGGCAAAGCATCTACCCCTCCACCCATTATCATCAAAGTGTTAGGAGGGCTAATCGTGTGAAAAAAGCCATCTGAGTGTTCAACTGAAGGATTAATTTCGCACCTGGCCTTGCCGCGGCCGGTTTGATGATAAATTGTTACGGGCTCGTGCTGTTTTAACTGTGTCAGCATTTGTGGCAAATAAAGATAATGATTTTCAGCGGTAACCGGTTGCAATAATAACGTCACTTCCCCGCCACAGCCTATCCCAAGACGCCATGCTACATCCCCTTCTTCTCGCATATCATAGGTTACCGTGCGCGCTTCGCCGGTCATCCAGCATTTACGCGCCTGGTGAAACAAATCACTTTCCAGACATCCTCCGCTCACCACGCCTAACTGACCGCCCTGATCATTAAACAACATCATCGCGCCGGCTTTTCGGTACGCCGAGCCGCGCGTATTGATGATAGTGGCTAATAGCCATTGCCCTTCATCTTTGTGGGCATACCAATTTTCTAGGATATGGAAAAAATGATGTTTCATTCGCTATGTCGCCGGGTTCCTGTCGGGTATTGCTACCAGACGGTTGTGGTCATCTGTTTATCAGTACACTTGGTCAGGCAAATTTGTTCACTAAAAAGCACTATCGGTTAACGACTCAATTTACTGATTGCTGCTGTCAGGCCATCCAGGGTAAGTGGATACATACGCTGTGACATAATCTCCTGCATTACCGCAATCGACTGATAATAAGGCCAGTAGTCAATCGCCTGCGGGTTCAACCACACTACATCGTGAAAGTGGTTAAGCAAGCGTTGCATCCAGGCACTACCCGGCTCCTCATTCCAATGTTCAACGCTACCTCCTGGATAGGTTATCTCATACGGTCCCATCGTAGCATCACCTACAAAAATAACCTTATAGTCACTACCGAAGCGATGAATTATGTCCCAAACCGGTATGCTTTCGCTGCGCCGGCGCGCGTTATCGCGCCATACATTTTCATATACACAATTATGAAAATAAAAATATTCAAGGTGTTTGAATTCTGTATGTACAGCCGAGAATAACTCCTGTGTCCCCTGAATATGCGAGTCCATTGAACCGCCTACATCAAAAAACATAAGTACTTTCACCGCATTGTGCCGCTCTGCGCGCATATGAATATCGAGCAGCCCCCCTTTACGGGCCGTTTCCTGGATAGTGTGATCAACATCAAGTTCAAGGGTGGCCCCGGTG
The DNA here is from genome assembly GCA_003056425.1 of Alteromonas indica. GTDB lineage: Bacteria > Pseudomonadota > Gammaproteobacteria > Enterobacterales > Alteromonadaceae > Alteromonas > Alteromonas indica. The sequence goes on along the minus strand of PYVY01000006.1, from coordinate 122,238 downwards.
CGGGCAAACTTACGCAGTTTTCGTAGCGCTATTTTGATGTTCCGGGTGCCCAGCTCTACCGTTGAGGATAAATTTTTAAACTCGCGTTTGTCCCAGACTTTCACCGCTGAAAAGTTGCGATTACCTGGTTGTCCTATACGCACCCCTTCGGGGTTATCGCCGTACGCACCAAAGGGTGAAGTACCCCCTGTACCAATCCATTTATTGCCCCCCTGATGGCGCTTTTGTTGCTCAGCCAGACGAGCCTGCAGGGTTTTCATTAATTCGTCCAGTCCCCCCATACTCTTTAGCAGGGCTTTTTCTTCAGCTGTCAGGTTTTTTTCAAAGGCTTTACGCAACCAAGCTTCAGGAATATCCCGGTCGAATAAATCCAATGCCTGTACGCCGGCAAAATAATCTGCAAAGGCTTTGTCAAAATGGTCATACCGAGTTTCATCTTTGACCAGGGTCAGCCTCGCCAAATAATAGAACCCTTCAATATCAGCGTAGACCACATGGTGCTCTAATGCGCCCAGTAAATCTAACAATTCACGCAGACTGGCCTGGACTTTGTACCGACGTAGGGTAAAGAAAAAGTCGATAAGCATTAGCGACGTGCCATAAAGGCCAGTTTTTCGAACAAATGGATATCCTGTTCGTTTTTAAGTAACGCCCCGTACAATGGCGGAATAGCAGTTTTGCCCTCCTTGTTGTGCAATGCTTCGGGCGGTATATCTTCAGCTAATAACAGTTTTAACCAGTCAATTAGTTCGGAAGTAGAAGGTTTTTTCTTCAGGCCCGGTACTTCGCGAATGTCAAAAAACGCATTTAAAGCTTCGTCCAGTAGCCGACTTTTAAGCGAGGGAAAATGTACATTAACAATATCCCGCATCTGTTCGGCATCAGGAAACTGAATGTAGTGGAAAAAGCACCGTCGTAAAAATGCATCCGGTAACTCTTTTTCATTATTAGAGGTAATAATTACCACCGGCCGCTGCGCCGCCTTAACGACCTGCTGCGTTTCATAAACAAAGAATTCCATTTTATCCAGTTCAAGCAACAGGTCATTCGGAAATTCAATATCGGCTTTGTCTATCTCATCGATTAGTAAAACCGGGCGGTCCCCCGCTTCAAAGGCCTGCCAAAGTTTGCCTTTTACAATATAGTTGCTGATATCATGGACCCGATCATCGCCCAATTGTGAGTCTCTCAGGCGGGATACTGCGTCGTATTCATACAATCCTTGCTGGGCTTTGGTCGTCGATTTAATATGCCACTGTATTAATGAGGTATTGAGACTGGCGGCTAATTCTTCAGCCAGCATTGTTTTACCAGTGCCCGGCTCGCCTTTAATTAACAGGGGCTTTTGTAACGTGATAGCCGCATTAACGGCCAGTTGTAATTCTTTACTGGCGATATAATTGTCGGTGCTGTGAAATGCCATGCATGCTCCTTGGTTTTGCCACACTAGGCCACAAATTAGTTATCAATACAAATAACCATATCATATAGCTAAAAATCACTTTAATTTTTAGTCTGCGGCACCAATGATATGAAAGATAATCAAAATATGATGCGACTGGCGTCAAGGTACAGCGAGATCGCACGGCGAGCTCGTACGCTGAGAGTGTACAGCGAGATGGTACGGTAAAATGGCTAATGCCGACGGTAAAACGCTGACCATCGCCTATTGCAGATATTCCAAGCGAATAAAGGACGACTTATGAACGTATTTGACGACAATTCACTGGCCATTGGCCGTACACCGTTAGTTAAGCTGAACCGGGTCACCGGCGGCAATGTTTATGCAAAAATTGAATCGCGTAATCCAAGTTTCAGTGTGAAATGCCGTATTGGCGCTAACATGATTTGGGACGCTGAAAAGCGCGGTGTATTGACCCAGGGTAAAGAGATTGTCGAGCCCACCAGTGGTAATACCGGTATAGCGCTGGCATTTGTAGCGGCATCACGCGGCTATAAGCTGACCTTAACCATGCCTAGCAGTATGAGCCTTGAGCGCCGTAAACTACTGAAAGCCTTAGGTGCCAATCTGGTACTAACGGAAGCGCCTAAAGGAATGAAAGGTGCGGTGGCCGCTGCGCAGGAAATTGTTAATTCCGATCCTGATAAATATGTCCTGCTACAGCAATTTGATAACCCTGCTAATCCTGAAATTCATGAAAAAACCACCGGCCCTGAAATTTGGGAAGATACGGATGGCAAAGTGGATGCATTCGTAGCAGGTGTAGGCACAGGTGGAACCATTACCGGGGTAAGCCGCTACATTAAAAACACCAAGGGTAAGCAAATTATTTCTATTGCAGTAGAACCCACGGACTCGCCAGTAATCACCCAGGCCAAAAATGGTCAGGAACTGACCCCAGGGCCACACAAAATTCAGGGCATAGGAGCCGGCTTTATCCCTGGTAACCTCGACTTGGATCTAATTGATGAAGTCGAGCAGATTACTAATGATGAGTGTATGGAAATGACGCATCGTTTAATGAAAGAAGAAGGCATTCTGGCAGGGATTTCCTCAGGCGCGGCGGTAGTCGCTGCTAAGCGTTTTGCTGAACGTCCGGAAAATAAAGACAAAGTTGTTGTGGTATTACTGGCTAGTGCTACTGAACGTTATTTGAGCAGCCCACTGTTTGCTGGCGCATTTGGCGATCAAGAAGAAGTTCAATAACCAGCAAGCTGGCAGCGCAGGTAGTGGACTGCGCGTAACCACCTATTGCACAATTAAAAACGGGGCTCTTGCGCCCCGTTTTTTTATGTGTAAGGCGACCGGCTATTGCTTTAAACAGAAGCGCGCCTGGTGCGTATTGCCATGTGGGTGCCAGGCAAAAGGCAGGGAATTTATCCAACTCTGGGATGATAGTCGCTTTACTCTGCGAGCGATTATCATCTGTCTGCTATCGCAGATGCGCTGGGCCACCGCAATGCAGGTTTACAGTACTATTCAAGCGACTTGTATCGCATAACTTAATGGCGTTGCCTGGCCTTATTTTGCTATTAAAAAGAGAGTATGATTGAACAAAGAGGATGGATATTATTGTTAAAGCGCACTTTTAAAGGAAGAACTAATGCTAAGGATACAATTTTATAAATATGTTGCGGCTGTGCTGTGCGTTTTACTATTAAACGGATGCGAAAAACCCCAACGCGGCGCAGTTGGCGACAGTGAGATTGACGATAAAACCCCTGAGTATGCAGCACTGATGTTTGCCCGTAGCATTTATCACGAGGAGTCTATTGACGGCGCCGTGGCGCTAAGTACTGATCGTATGCAGCGGGTGCTCAACAGTTATCATACAAACCGCAATGTACAGCGTCATGTGCTCAACCTGAAATACGATAAGGTCAACATAATACCGGACGGCGGTAATAAAATTGGTCGGGCGCAATTTTCTGAAACCGCATCGATTACCTTATTTTTCAGTGGGACCTATGATGATGACCGAATTGAAGATTTACGCACGGTGCAATTGGTACGGCAAAACGGCCAATGGAAAGTTGACCGGGTTACCGCAGATTATATGTAACCGGGTGCCCCTACCGGATAGAGGCTAAACACCCGAATACCTGCGTTTAGCAACACGGATGGTTCAGCCCCAGGCAGGGAACGCTGAAGGGTGTAATATAGGCTACTGCCCTACTGCTACACCTTCTCGTCGTGGGTCGGCGCCCCCGATATACTGGCCATTTTTGATTTGTATACCATGTAAGCCGCTGTTTAAATCGATCACTTTAACCGGGTGACCTAACGCTTCAAGCGGCGCTTTCAGCGTTTCAGCTTCGGTACCTTTTTCCAGCGCTGTATAATCGTTACGGTTTGTAATACGTGGCAAATTTATAGCCTGTTGCACATCCAAATCGAAATCTACTACGCCGATAATGGTCTGGGCCACATAATCGATAATTCTACTGCCGCCAGGTGAACCGATAATCAATTCCAACTCGCCTTGCTTATCAAATACCATAGTCGGGCTCATGGCGCTGCGAGGGCGCTTGTGCGGTTCCACCCTATTAGGCACCGGGTAACGGCCACTTGTAGGATTAAAGGAAAAATCGGTTAGCTGGTTATTTAATAAAAAGCCATCAACCATCAAACCTGAACCGAACATAAACTCGATACTGGTGGTCATCGAAATAGCATTGCCTTGCTTATCTACAATTGATATATGACTGGTGTTAGGCTGTTCCAGCGACACGCCTTGGCCTACTTTAGCATCATCATAAGGTTTGCCTGCCCGTGCTTTCGACCAGGCTTTGTCAGGGCTGATACTTTGTGCCCGGCGCTTGAGATAAGGCTGGTTGATTAACGCCGCGACTGGCAAATTAGTAAAGTCGGTATCGCCAATGTATTTATCGCGGTCAGCAAATGTCATCGCGCTGGCCTGGGCGAACAAATTAATAAACGCCGGACTTAATGGGCTATAAGAACCAATGTCAAAACCTTCCAACAGCTTAAGAATCTGATAGACATTGATTCCGCCAGAACTGGGCGGCGCCATGCCGCAGACCTTACGGTCCCGATACGGCCCACATACCGCCGTGCGTTCCAGCGGTTTATAGTTGCGTAAATCATCCAGACTAAGTTTCCCGGGGTTCACCGGCGCGTTATTAACAGTCTCAACAATATGGCTAGCCAACTCTCCTGTGTACAGATAGTCGGCACCTTGGTCGGCGATCTGCCGTAGGGTATTCGCCAGGGGTTTATTTTTTCGCGTGACACCCGCTTTTAAAGGCATACCGCCCGGAAAAAAATAGGTGCTACTAAGCGGAAACTCACGCAATCCGGGGTGATAATCCAGGGCCACCAACTTGGCCAGCCGCGGTGACACCTTAAAGCCCTGCTCCGCAGTATCGATGGCATCATTGAACAGGTTTTTCCAGGGCAATTTACCATATTGCTGGTGCGCCAGTTCAAGCCCGCGCAATGCCCCAGGTACGCCCACTGATTTGCCACCTACCAGAGCTTCGAGCCAGGGCATAGGTTTATTATTCTGCATAAACCAATAGGCATTTACCTGAGAGGGTGCCGTTTCCCGGCCATCAAACGTATGTAACTGTTTTTTCTGATTATCCCAGTACAGGATAAAGGCGCCCCCACCAATACCGGAAGACTGCGGTTCGACCAGCGTCAGCATTGCCTGAATGGCAATAGCAGCATCAATGGCACTACCACCGCTCTCTATAATATTTTTGCCAGCCCAGGAAGCATAAGGGTTCGCGGCTACCACCATATAGTCGTCAGTTTTAAACGCTTGCTTATGCTGATAGCCGGTATTGGCCTCGGGCTCCCGTGTTTCAATCTTGGCGGTTTGCGCCCAGGCTGCGGCACTGCCAAACACCAGAACCAGGATCGCCGAAATGGCACACAACGTCGTTTTGATTGCTCCCTTAGGATGTTTCAAGGTATCTCTTTCCTCTTATTTAAATTTTGCAGGATCCACCGGGCGTTTGTGTAAGAATGCGTCAAACGCCTCTGTTGCTGCTTCACTGGCCATGGCTTCTAAGAATAAGTCCAACTCAACATTAATTTGTTGCGTGATAGCATCTTTATTATTGTTAAGCAGCGCTTTGGTGTGATGTAACGCAAACTGGGGTTTTGCAGCCAAAGACTGGCACACCGCATCAACCCGGGTGGCTAAATTATCGGCCTCTATCACGTCAGTGACAATGCCGCCAGCGTACGCGTCCTGAGCACTAAAAGGTTCACCCAGCATTAGCCACTCACTGGCTTTGCGCCGCCCTGCCAGGCGCGGTAACAGATAACTTGAAGCATATTCAGGTACCAGCGCTAAATTGATGAACGGCAACACAAAGCGGGTTTGCGGTTCGCAATACACCAGATCGCAGTGTAGCAGCATTGTGGTGCCGATACCCACCGCCATACCATGAACCTGCGCGACAACAGGTTTAGTGCAATCTACCAGTGCATGCATGAAAGCAGAAACTTCCGAAATATGCCGCCCTTCATCCTGCTGGGCAAAATCACTAATATCATTGCCCGCGGTAAAGCAATCACCATTGGCTTGTATTCTTACGGCTTTAATAGCCGGGTCATCGTTGGCCTGAGTTAATGCATCGGCCAGCGTCTGGTACATTTGCCGGGTTAACGCATTCTTTTTCTCTGCCCGGTCCAGGGTTAGGACTAAAATAGTATCGTGCTGGGTCACCGTAACATTATTCATAGTTAATCCTTTTACGTTGATTGCAGGGTTATTTTTCATTGTTTTTCTGTATGATAGCCAGCATTGTTTAAAATAGAAATCATTGAAATTAATGATCGTACTGCCACTTGCACCGAAGTACAGCTTAGGGCCGTTATTGGTCGCTATTACTGCTATTCTTATCTACCTGTTTGAACCGCTTTCAACCCAATGGCTGGTTTACGACCGCTATGCATTACAAGGTTGGGAAACCTGGCGCTTACTGAGTGCTAATCTGGTACATACTAATGGCTATCATTTGTTATTAAATCTGGCGGGTCTCGGGCTTCTATGGCTACTTCATGCTGAGCATTATCGGATAATCCGCTTTCTTAAGGTGTTTGCCTGGTGCAGCCTGGCCACCAGTATGGCGATATATATTGGTTCGCCAGAGTTAATCTGGTATGCCGGTTTATCTGGCGCGTTACATGGTGTATTTGTATGGGGCGCATGCATGGATATTGCCGCCGGCGTTCGTTCCGGGTGGCTGCTTATCGCCGGGGTAGCAGCCAAAATTGGCTACGAACAACTTTATGGTAGCAGTGCGTCTGTGGCCAGCCTGATTCAGGCCAACGTGGCGGTGGATGCGCATTTATATGGCGCGGTAAGCGGCGGTATTCTATTTTTCGCCATGTATGGCATTCAACGAAAAAAGCCTTCAAGGCAATAAACCCGTAAGCTCATATACGCGCATAGTGGATGATAGCGATAACTGTCGTGCTCCCTTAATATACAACAACAAAAAGCCCGGCTATCAGGCCGGGCTTTTTACTTAAAGGTTTTCTTCAAACAGCGCGTATATACGCCGGTACTCATCCAACCACGAACTGGGCTGCACAAAGCCATGGGGCTCTACCGGATAAATGGCGGTTTCAAAGTCCTCTTTTTCCAGCTCAATTAACTTTTGTACCAGGCGCACCGTATCTTGGAAAAATACATTGTCATCTACCATCGGGGCATTAATCAGCAATGGTTTTGACAACCCATCAGCAAAATAGATGGGGGAGCTGCGACGATAGGCGATAGGGTCTATATCAGGCGTATTCAATATATTGGCGGTGTATGGCGTATTGTAGTGCGCCCAATCCGTCACTGGCCGAAGTGCCGCACCGGCGGCAAACAAATCCGGCTGAGTGAACATTGCCATAAAAGTTAAAAAGCCGCCGTAGGATCCCCCATATGTGCCTATTCGCTGAGCATCAACATTCGCATTGGTAACCAGCCAATTGATGCCATCTCGCAGATCGTCTACCTCTGGCGTGCCCATGTTGCGATATATAGCAGTACGCCAATCCCGCCCATAGCCGGCTGATGCACGATAATCCATATCCATGACCACGTAGCCTTGCTGGACTAACATACTATTGAACATGAATTCACGAAAATAACCTGACCAGCCCAGATGCGCGTTTTGTAAATAGCCAGCGCCGTGGTTAAACACGACCGCTTTGTGGGGACCGCCCTGTTGATAATTTTCCGGTAAATAAACCCGCGCATAAATAGGTTGTGCAGTATTGCTGGACTCGATGGCCACCACCTTCGGGCTGGCCCAGGGTAACGCCAGAAATTCTTCGCTCACCGTATGGGTGATCTGGCGGGGCTTGGTATCCGCCGCCGTCGGTTTAGTCATTAACTCAGGCGGCCGGGTGACTGAGCTGTGAGTTAACAATAACGTCTGCTCATCCGGGCTTAATGTGTAGTCGGTCATACCGTTAAGATCAGTAAGCGCCTCATGTTTACCGGTTTGCAGGTTAACCCGGTAAATTTCATAAATACCGGGATGCTTTTTATTGGCTTTGTAGTAAATATACTGGTCGTCATGGGTCAGGGTCAGTTCATCCGCTTCAAACTGCCCCTGGGTCAGGGCCTGGGCAGCCTGCCCCGGAACCTGGGTATAGATATGAGCGTAGCCTGAACGTTCTGATTGATAGTAAAGCGTCTGACTATTATGCAACCAGCCAAACTGATTAAATTGATAATTAATCCAGGCATCATCATGTAACCGTGCCTGGTTAACCAACTTAGCGTTTTTCAGGTCAACCGTAGTCAGCCACCGATCTTTGTTATCCCAGGCTTCAAGCATTATTGCTACCTGCTCACCTGACTGGTGCCAGCGGATAGATGGTTTGTTCCAGTACCAGCTTTCTAATAACGTGATATCGCGTGGCAGGCGATTGACTTGGTACGTCTCACCGCGGGCTCTGGCATTTTCTGTTTTTACTTCCGCTAGAACATCATCGTTATAGCCGGGTAAATTCACCATTGATAAGGCTGTTTTTTCACCGCTGGCAACATCTACTAACCACAGGTTATGCTTTACCGACTCAGCATCCGCAACCCGTTGACGCACTTGTTTTGCCTCAATTCTGCCATCATCCTGAATATAATGGGGCATAATATCGTTGTCCTTGCGCCACGGGGTATCTTCGGTGGTGGCTAATATCGCCTTATCCCCTGTCGGTGACATAGAGACGGCGACCAAACGTTCATCAGCGGCAAAGTACACAGGGGTCGCAGCGACTGCCGGACTGTGCTCGGCCAACGCTTGTTCTGCGGTTTGCGTTTCTTCAGCATGGCGACGCTGTTTTGCAATATAAGCCAACAAAGAAACCTGCTCGCGCGCCACATAGTCTGCTGGCTCGGTAACCGGTTCAGGCTGGTCAGCAAACTGCCAGCTCAGCAATTGCTCACGCTGCCCTGTAGCCAGGTTAATAGCAATAATCTTATTGGCACTGCGGGCCATCAACCGGCCATCCTGCATAAAGCGCAGTTGCGACAGTGCCGCCCCGCCCCGGGTAAGCTGAACAATCTGACCGGTCTGCTGGCCCTGATCAAATTTTACAAAAACACTGTCTTTAAAGCGAAAGGCCGTTGTATTGCCATCGGGACTGACCACATATTCGTCGTAACGTAAAGTATGCAAGTCGGCTAATTCAGCTTTTGATGCATGGTCTGGCCGCGTTACATTGGCACTATAAACCTCCCGCAAATCGCTATCGGTTTTCTCTTGTTCAAAAACAATCTTTGCGCCATCGATGGAGAAGCCGGCATGCTGAGGCTGGCGCCCCATCCACTGGGGATCAGACATAATTTTTTTCAAGGTTATAGTGTTGTTGTCTGATGCGGCGGCGGCCGGGGCCGTCTCAATAACTTTGGCCGGAGCAGGCTGGCTGGTCGTATTCGGCGCGTCGGCGGTAGTATCGGGTGTAGGTGCAGAAGTAGATGAACAAGCGCCAAGGGCGCTGGCCACCGCGGCAGCCAATACCAAAGTGGAAAGTTTATTCATGTGTGTCCGTCGTTTATATTTTGTTATTTGAACACGCATTATACGCAAAGCAGGTGATTGCCGGTCAAGCTTCATCTGCTATGTTGGCGCAATCGTCCTGCCTCTTTTTAGGCCCGCGATGGGGGCAAGGGGATAAAAGATCATCAGCGGCTAAGCTCACACTGCCTGATTTGGCTTTGTACTAGCAGCGGTAGGCTCTCGCTCAGGTGCAGGGAATCATCCGCCCCTGGGGCGCGTCTGCGGCAACCCAGTAACCAGCACACCTATGCCACAGATACATTAAATTAACGCAGAAGCCCAAGCGCGGCTTAAGCGGCTGGCAACCTGTGCATTCACTAAATAACCGGCAAAAAAAAGCCCCGCTATCCCGCGGGGCAATCAAGCACACTCAACTTGGAACACACTTTAGCTTGAAACGTATTCACTGCCGGGCAATGAACACTTTTCGCTAACTGCATAAAGTTAGTCAGCGGCCTGTTCAATTAGTTCAACAATTTTTTTATCTGCTGCATTAAATGCCTGGTTGGCTGCTTCGGCGCCCATCGCCAGCCCTTCTGCATACACAAAGTTGATATCGGTAATCCCGATAAAATTAAAAAAATGTTCCAGGTATCGACTTTGGGTATCAAATTCAGTGCCCTGATACTGGCCTCCCCGGGCCGCCAGTATCGTAACAGATTTGCCTTCAAGCAATCCCACCGGGCCGGTATCAGTATATTTAAAGGTAATTCCCGCCCGCGCAACACGGTCAATCCAGGCTTTAAGTACAGAAGGAATACCAAAATTATACATGGGTACCCCGATAACGATGTGGTCTGCCTGCATGACTTCGGCCACGATATTATCGGATAGCGCTGCCAGCGCTTGTTGTTCATCGCTGCGCTTTGCTGGTTCAGTCATCCATGCGGCCATTTCCTGCTCTGACAAATGGGATAATGGCTGCGCCGCTAGATCGCGCTCAGCCAAACTCACAGTGTGCTGGGCGGTCAGCTTTGCGATATAGCTGTTGATTAATTTATTGGAATTACCATTAGTTTGATTAAGGCTGGACTTGAGGACCAGAACATTTGTCATAGTGTACTCCGACGTGTTCAATAAGTGCTGTTAGTCTACGTCAGGAGTAAATCGATTAAAATTTTAAAATATGCAAGGAAACGTTCGAATAAATGGAATATAGGTAGGGGTATGAGGTAATGCAAGGGTGGCTTCCGCACTAAGACCGTATACCGAGTTCGCCAAAACAGAGAGTAACCAGACTAAGCGACAACTGGGAGGCCACACAACTTGCAAAATAAACTATATCACTGATGTTCACGCTTTGTCTTGCTTTTAACGCATCATTTACATGTTTTATCTATTGATGTTAAAACAGCCGTTTAGCATTCACAGGGCTGTATACCCAAAGCATTGTAAGGTATTGTTTAGCCACAAAGATAATAAAGTTTACCGCACTCACCGCGTTATTTGGCGCGCGAATGCTGTACTGCACACACAAACCACGTCATCATTACTGGTTTTTATCATCTACTACAGTTTTGGCAGGAATTTTTAATGCAGAAATTCGCAATAGGTTTAATACCTTTGCTGGTGTTAACCGCCTGCGCTACCCGCAAACCGGTAGTCAAAGGTGAGCCTTCCAGAGAGCTTTCGACCCCCTATACGCTGAAAAGCGGGGGCTTTATTCCCCCGTTGCAGCGAGGCTTAAGAATTCAGCACGCTGATTTATGGTTCAATTTCGATTTCGAGCGCGAAGTGCTATACGGTACCAGTATTCTAACCCTGGACAGCAAACGCAAGAAAAGAACCCTCTCTGTGGACCTTGATACCCGCTTTAAAATTGAACAGGTGTGGGTAAACGACAAGCCCGTGCCCGCAGGTAACGTAAAAAATCCGGATGGTCAGGTGCTCATCACCCCACCCGCGGCGGTTACCTTCCCTCTTAAACTTAAAATGAAATATTATGGCCGCCCCCGGACCCCGGTGAATGCACCCTGGGATGGTGGTGTGATGTGGCAAAAAACCGCCTCCGGTGACGAATGGCTTGCCACCGCGGTCCAGGGTGAAGGTTGCGATTTATTCTGGCCGTGTATCGATCAGCCTACCGGCGAACCACAATCGCTTGATATGCACATAACGGTGCCTAAACATTTAATCGCAGCCAGTAACGGTGCCTTACATAAGGTGACACAGCAGGAAACCGCGCATACATTTCACTGGCATTCCGATTACCCTACAAATACCTATGGTATCGCGTTAAATATTGCCCCATATGAAACTTTATCGGCGGGTTTTACTAGTCAGTATGGTAACCGTTTTCCTATCACTTACTATTATCTTCCTACCAACGACGAAGAAAAAACCAAAGCTCAGGCCTTGTTTGATGAACTGCCCTCGATGATAGCGTTTTTTGAGAAGTTCATCGGCCCCTACCCTTTTGCTAACGACAAAGTGGGCGTGGTGCAAACCCCTCATAAAGGTATGGAGCATCAATCAATTAATGCTTATGGTAACGATTATGCAAAAGATGAGTACGGTTTTGACTGGCTAATGCAGCATGAGTTTGCCCATGAATGGTTTGGCAACCAGTTAACCAACAGCAACTGGGACCATATGTGGCTGCACGAAGGGTTGGGTACTTATATGCAGCCGCTTTACGCCCAATACCTGCATGGCAATCTGGCCTATTACGCGTATCTGAATAAAATTCGTCAGCAGATAACTAATCGCTATCCTATTGTAAGCGGCCAACCGCGTGCCGAAGAAGAAGTCTACGATAGCGACAAAGGACCGGGGCTGGATATTTATTATAAAGGCGCATGGATAATGCACACCCTGCGGTATTTAATTGGTGATGAGGCGTTTTTTAACGCGGTCACCCGCACTGTATATGGCCGCAACGATCCCCAGCCGGGTAACTTTTCGCCGGTGTATGCAGCGACCAAAGACTTTATCAACAATGTCAACCAACAGACCGGTCAAAACATGAACTGGTTTTTTGATACCTATTTATATCAAGCCAGTTTGCCCCGCCTAGATGTCACACGCGATAAAACCTCTATTAGTTTTCGCTGGCAAACCGCGGCATCCAGCCCATTTACCATGCCGCTAGAGGTAAGCATTAATGGCAAGATAACAACCCTGTCCATGGCGCAGCCCACTGCTATAAAGCTTAAGCCTGAAGACATTGTGATTATAGACCCGGCCAGTAAAATTCTGCGCTTTGAAGCCCGCTATGAAGAGGCAAAAGCACAAGATGCATCGTGAAGCCCCCGAGATTGTGCACGGCGTAGATACCAAGCTATTGCACCAATAAAGATTAGCCCTTTCGCGCCTAACCATGCCGAGGTTTTAATACGCCCCGGCATGGTCTAAGCTGGTCTGATTCGATTAATTAAACCTTGCCGTATTAAAACTGGTTCAATGCCTGACCAAAATCAGCAATCAGGTCGTCAAGGTCTTCAATGCCTACTGATATTCTGATCATAGTTTCACTGATTCCCATGCGTGCTCGTTCCTGGGCGCCGCTTTCAAAGAAAATTGTGGGTGCCACGGGTAGCGCCAGGGTACGGGTATCGCCCAGGTGCGTAGCGCAAATTACCAGGGTTAAGGCATTTAAAAAGGCCACCGGGTCGATACTGTCTATCAGGTCAATACTTAACATCGCCCCATAGCCATTCTGCATTTGTTCGCGGGCGATAAAATGCTGCGGATGGTCTGCCAGCCCCGGATAAAATACCCTTGCCACTTTGTCATGGTTATCCAGAAAAGTGGCCAGTTGCTGAGCATTATTACAAGCACGTTGCATACGTAAGCCAAGGGTTTCCATTCCCACCGCTATCTTATGCGCAGCATCCGGAGATAAGGTTGCGCCCATATCCCGTAGGCCTTTTTTCTTTATCTGGGTGAGGCCCCACTGGCGGGGATCGGCAACTTGATAGGCCGGCTTAATATTGTCAAAAGCTTGCCAGTCATACAGGCCGGTATCGACTACTACACCACCAAGCGCGTTACCGTGACCGGCAACAAACTTAGTTAACGAAGAAACCACCAGGCTCGCCCCCAATTCCCGTGCGTTGAAAAGCGGCGGCGGTGACATGGTATTGTCCACAATCAGGGGTATCTGGCGTTCCTGGCAGTATTTACCTATTGCCTGAATATCCGCTACCTGAGTAGCCGGATTTGCGACGGTTTCAGTGAATACCGCTCGGGTATTAGGCTGATATGCCTCCTGTATCGCCTCTAAGGAGGTGACATCCACAAAACTAATCTGCAACCCAATATCGCTTAAGGTGGCCATTAAGCTGCGTGTATTTCCAAATAGATACTGGCTAACGATGATGTGGTCGCCCTGGCGGAATAACGCTAAAAACAACCCGCTAATGGCCGCCATACCGGTAGCAAAGCATACTGCACCACAACCGCCTTCCAGCGCGTTGATCTGATTCGCTAAGGCTACCGCAGACCCGGTTGATGAACGGCCGTAAACATGTCCGGCCTGCTTCCCCTGAAACACATCAATAATGCCCTGCGCATCTTTGAATTCAAACAGTACTGAATTGGTTGAAGCAGTATGAACTGCACCATGTTCAGGTTGATTTAACTGCCGGTCGGCGTGGATTTGGCGGGTAGTAAAGCCCTGTTTGCTCACGAAAAGGATGCTCCATCTGCAGACTAAAATAATAAGCTGCAACGTTAGCATAAAAATATCTTTGTGTGTGCGTGTTCGCGCATTTCGTTAAGGGCTATTTACACTCGCTGCGCACTTTATGCGCGGGTAGTGGTGCTTACACCGCTGTTTCGATGATCCGCTTTAATACAAAAGGCTTATAAGAACCACGCACTAGGGCCTATAGGAGATGTATCTGCCGTTATGTGTATTTTGTTCATTGCGCAAAGGCAGCGTAAAGATTACCCGCTCATTATCGCTGCAAACCGGGATGAGTTTCATGCCCGCCCTACCCAGAGCTCACATATATGGAGCTCGCATCCGCCTATTTTTGCAGGCAAAGATTTACAGGCAGGTGGCACCTGGATGGGGGTAACCCGTAGCGGGCGCATCGCAGCACTAACGAATATCAGAAAACCGGATAGTGAAAATCCGCAAGCCCGCTCCCGCGGCGAATTGGTGGTGCGCTATTTACTGAGTCAGTCTTCAGATTCGGCTTTTACCCATAAATTGACCCAACAAGCCAATCAGTTTAATGGCTACAACCTGCTGTTTGGTACATGGCAAAAGCTACAGGTATTTAATAACCACCGTGAGCAAGTTGAGTCGGTAAGCGATGGTGTCCATGGTTTATCCAACGCTTCTTTTAATGCTCCCTGGCCTAAAGTCTCTCGGGGCGTAGGCGCATTGACTGAATACTGTAATAACGCGATCAACTTAGAAGAAGAAGCGCTGTTCGCCTTACTTAAGGATAGTACCCAGGCGCCGGATGAATTATTACCCAGTACCGGTATCGAACAAGCGTGGGAAAAACGTCTATCTCCCATATTTATTCAATCGCCAGAGTATGGTACGCGGTCCTCTACCCTGCTCCTGGTTAAACGGGATGGTAGCGCCAGTTGGACAGAACGAACGTTCAACCGGGAGGGTGAGCAAATTAATCAGGCTAACGCGCTGTTTCAATTTATCTGATATTTATGCATAACCATTCAATACTTATTGATAATTTCTGCTTTTAGGACTCGTATTTTTTACTACGACTGGCATAATGCCTGCCTCGCTTATTATTCACGCAACGTGAGGAACCACTGTGTTTGAAGTATTACCCCATTTAGATCCTGATCCGATTCTCGGTTTGTCTGCCGCTTTCTCGGAAGATAAAAATAATGCCAAAATTGACCTTGGCGTAGGTGTATATAAAGACGAAAAAGGCAATACACCGATTTTATCGTCTGTCGCACAGGCCCAACACATCCTGCTTGAGCGTGAAACCAGCAAAACCTACATCACACCACAGGGTAACCAAGGCTATATCAATAATATGCTCGCCTTACTATTGGGTGAACAAAGCCCGGTAATGATGGCTGACCGGGTAGCCGCGGTACAAGCACCAGGCGGTTGTGGCGCGCTGCGGATATTATCTGAGTTGTTGGTTCGCTGTAATAAAGGTGCTCGGGTATTTGTTAGCGACCCAACGTGGGCCAACCATATTCCTCTGATTGGCTCAGCCGGTCTGAAACTGGAAACCTATCCCTATTTTGATAAAGCCATGGCAGGGATTAATTTTGATGCCATGATGGAGAAGTTAAGTGAAGCCGGTAAAGGCGATGTGGTATTACTGCACGGTTGTTGCCACAACCCTACCGGTGCTGACTTAACCAACGCACAGTGGGACGCGGTGTTGACCTTGGCTCAGGAAAAAGGCTTTTTACCTTTCCTGGATGTCGCATATCTTGGCTTTGGCGATGGCTTGGAAGAAGACGCATATGGTGTTCGCCTGCTGGCCGAAAATCTTCCAGAAGTCATTATTGCAGCATCATGTAGCAAAAATTTTGGCTTGTACCGCGAACGGGTAGGCCTGGCTGCGATCATCACCGATAGCAGCAAAGTGAAGAAAATTGCCCAGGGACAAATACAATCGGTGGCCCGGGGTATTTATTCTATGCCGCCAAGCTACGGTGGTGCGCTGGTAGATATTATTTTGTCCGATACGGCATTAAAGCAGGAGTGGGTGAGCGAAGTTAACAGTATGCGTAACCGTATGCATAGCTTGCGCACCATGCTGGTTGAAAAACTGGAAGAAAATGGCGCTCAAAAAGACTTTAGCTTTTTGAATACGCAAAAAGGTATGTTCTCATTTTTGTGTATCACGCCTGAACAAGTACGCCAGGTGCGTGCCCAGCACAGTGTTTACTTTGTTGATTCAAGCCGGGTCAACATAGCAGGTATCAACAAAAATAATGTGGATACGCTGGCCAAAGCGCTGGTATCGGTACTGTAAAGACCGTATTTGCTCCGGGGGTTGTCGTTAAGCGGCAGGCCCCGGAGGTTTTAAAACCGCTCTAAATCAAGTAACCGTGCGCCACGTATTTCGTGGTTCTCGTCGGGGGCGCTCGTGGTGTCTAACATCCCTGTTAAATCCTCCAAACCCCGCGCCCGGGTCTCGGTTTCATTGGCGGTTATCAGATTAATTATTTGTGCCTGGGTATCTTGCAATGCTTCACGGTGGCGCCACTGGCAGTAATGCGCATGGGCTATCACTAACAGTTTTCGGCATACATCAATGGTCGTTTCGTATAGATCATCTTCACTATGTACCACATGTTTGAGCAATAATGACATATCCCCTTCCGTTAGCATGCAACGACGTCCAAACCGGTAACATGTACCTTGGTGTTTTAACACCGAAAAGGTTTCGGCGAGTGTTTCATCACATTCCTTTTCATCACTGTCTAGCAAAATGCGATTTTGCGTATCGCGCAGTTCAACAGCGGCATGAATACCATTTAAACGTAATGTGCTTAGCATTTTTTTAGCCATAGCCGGCATATCCTGGCTTAGCACCAGCGCCGACGCTAAATCCATTCCCATGCCGTATAACGTACACTGGCCGATAGCCGTTTTTGTTGATAACGCGGTTTGTTCACGGTCCCGACGAATTTGGGCTACGGTTTCAATCTGGTTTTTTACCGCTAGCACCGATTCGGTAAACTGAATAACTTTGTAGGGCCGGGTAATATAAAAAGAGGCTCCATTATTATAAGCCTGTATCATGCTCGATTCGCGGTTGTCGGTGGTAACAACTATCAATACAGGTAAATCATCTGGTTGCTGTTTAGTAAAATGCGTAGCTAAGCAAGCCACGTTTTGGGCACCGATCTCCCAGTCGCTGATAACAATATCGCTATGGGGGATAAGCTCGCTGGCAGCGCTAAAATCGGCCACCCGTTCAATAGTAAAATACTCATCCAGCGCCATCTGGTAAATCTCAGATTGCGTATCGTCTGCTTCTATAATTAATAACCGTAACATATCATTCTCCCTGATTAACGCTGCCCACGCGTTCGGTTATTGCACAATGCGCCATTAATGACACCATAGCAGTAGTTATAGACCCAGATTCACCGTTGTGCCTCTTTTTATCCCGATTGCCGGGAAATTAGGCCATGCTTCGATAGCCAGGGGAAAATCAATGCGGTTATCATTGACACAGGGTGGATTAAACAGCAGCGCCACAATAGACCCAACTGAACAAGTCGGGCACGCTCCTCGCTCAGCGCATAAAAAAGGCGCCATTGAGGCGCCAGTTTACACGTTACTTTTGCTACGCCAGCATGCCGCCATCTACAATAATGGTGCTGCCGGTAGTATAACTTGAAGCATCAGACACTAAATACAGCACGGTGCCGGCCATTTCATCAGGCTGCGCCACCCTGCCCAGCGGGATCTGGCTCAGCGCACTTTTTAATATTTTGTCGTTACTGGTTAATGCTGAGGCAAACTTGGTGTCAGTCAACCCTGGCAACAGGGCATTAACCCGAATATTGAATTTGCCACACTCTTTGGCAAATGATTTGGTCATGCTAATTACGGCCGCTTTAGTAATAGAGTAAATACCCTGCATGTCGCCAGCTACAACACCATTAACTGAGGCTGTATTTAAGATTACCCCCTGGCCTTGTTCGCGCATCATTTTGCCTGCCGCCACCGACATAAAGAAATACCCTCGGATATTCACATCTACAGTTTTTTGAAACGCAGCCAGGTCAGTATCAAGAATATGGCCAAAATAAGGATTGGCAGCCGCATTGTTTATCAGAATATCCAACTGGCCATGGGCAGCCTGAATATTGTCAAACAGGGCATCAATTTGCTGCATGTCGCCAACATGACAGGCCAGTGCACTGGCCTTGCCACCATTTTCCCGGATAGCCTGAGCGACGGCTTCGCAGGCTTCAAGTTTTCGGCTGGAAACAATTACGTGGGCCCCATACTGCGCTAACAAATGTGCTATCGATTCCCCGATGCCCCGGCTTGCGCCAGTCACCAGGGCCACCTTGCCGGTCAGGTTAAACAAATCCTTCATCTACACATTCCTTATCCATGCTCTACTTGCATGACCAGTTTGCCGAAGTTTTCCCCTTTAAACAGCATCATCAACGTATCAGGGAATGTTTCTAAGCCCGCTACCACATGTTCTTTAGCTTTGAGTTTACCCTGGGCTATCCAGCCGGCCATTTCCTGTGCGGCTTCGCCGTAATGCCGGGCATTATCAAAGACCACTATCCCCTCCATACGGGCCCGATTTACCAATAATGACAGATAGTTTGAAGGCCCCTTTACCGCGGTAGTATTGTTGTATTGGCTAATTGCCCCACAAATAACGATACGTGCATGTAAATTAATAGCCGTAAGTACTGCATCGAGAATCTCGCCACCCACGTTATCAAAGTATACATCTACGCCCTGCGGGCAAGCGCTGCGTAAAGCTTTCTTAACGTCTTCGTTTTTATAGTCAATCACCGCATCAAAACCCAGCTGTTCGGTGAGATATTTACACTTTTCCTGGCCGCCGGCGATACCGACTACCCGACAGCCTTTAATTTTAGCTACCTGACCTACGACACTGCCTACCGCTCCGGCAGCCCCGGATACCACTACGGTTTCACCTGCTTTCGGCAAACCGGTTTTTAGCAAGCCAAAATAGGCGGTCATACCGGGCATGCCTAATACACCCAGATACCGTTCAAGTGGTGCCAGCGATGGGTCTACTTTATGGATGCCCTTAGTAGAACATACAGCATAACTCTGTACGCCAAAGTTACCGTATACTTTGTCGCCCGCAGAAAAGTTATCATCATTGGATTTAATGACTTCACCTACAGCACCTGCACGCATGACCTCACCTATCTGCACCGGCTCAATATAGGATTTACTATCGTTCATCCAGCCGCGCATAGCAGGGTCTAAAGAGATATATTCAACCTTAACCTGTACTTCTCCAGCGCCGGGTTCGGCCAATTCAGTTTCAGTATATTGCCAGTTATCACGGGTGGGTTCACCTTGCGGGCGGGCGGCCAATAACCATTGCTTATTTTTCATCATCTCTCCGTATCATTACCCTGGATTATACCAGTAAGCTGAAATGTTAATTGATTGTGACACAGGTCGGACCTTCTAATTACTGTCAAAAATGACACAATTATGGTTAATTAGGACATACATTTATGTTCGTTATACATCTTTATGGAATTAACTAATGATGCCGGATAAGCGACCTGCCAAAGTGATGGTATACGGTTTTGATAATGCGCTCTCCAGTGCCATTACCGGAGTGGTAGATTTGTTTGCCCAGGCTGGGGTGACCTGGCAGGCGATACATGGCGAACCTCGTCGCCCGGTGTTCTCGGTAGAGTTAGTATCTGCACGCGGCACTGACATTCGCTGCGCCAATGGCCTGACGCTTAAAACTGATGGCCCTCTGGACCCTGCTATCCGTCCCGATGTGTTATTGATCCCCTCTATTGGTAGCCAACTTGAGGAGGTACTAACCAGTGAACAACGTTTATATCCCATATTACGCCAGTATCACCAGCAACAAGTGGATATCGCCGCTAACTGCACCGGCGTATTCTTACTCGCCCAGGCTGGCATCCTGGATGGACGTCAGGCAACGACGCACTGGGGATTTGCGAACGCATTTGCCGAGGCTTATCCGAGGGTTAATTTACATAGCGAGAAATTGCATACCATGGATGAAAATCTGTTCTGTGCGGGAGGCGGCATGGCCTGGTTTGACTTAGCATTGGTACTTATTGAACGTTATGCCGGTACTCAGGTGGCGCGGCAAACAGCAAAAGCCCACGTCTTGGATTTGCCGCGTTTTAACCAGACCTTATACGCGGGTAGTCGTCGTCAACAGCATCACCAGGATGAGCTGATTAAAACCGTGCAGTCTTACCTTGCTGATCACTTGCGTCAACCAGTTGCCCTGCCCCAGCTAGCGGCGCAGTTCAACCTTACAACCCGTACGCTGATCCGACGGTTTAAGGCTGCTACCGGCCAAACCCCGGTGCAGTATACTCAGCAAATCCGGATTGATCATGCCCGTAAGTTACTTGAAACCCAGCGCTGGACCATTGAGCGCATTCTTAGCGAAATCGGTTATGAAGATGCCAGCTCCTTCTCTCGCCTGTTCAAGCGGCAAACCGGTTGCTCTCCGTCCCAATATCGGTCAAAATTCGCGCCGGGAGACTTACTGTAATAAAACCGTCATATAAAAAAATTGTAAATGAAGTAAACTGAGCAACCGCAAGCAGCGCCTCAGTAGACTGCTCATACATAATGACTAAAAACCTTTACCTTCACACTTGGTGGACACATGAAAACACATCGCATCGCCTTGCTTACGCTGGCTATCAGTACTGCGCTAAGCGCGCCCCTGATGGCTCAGGAAACACAAAAAAAATCAAAAGAACCGGGCCTTGAGCAAATTACCGTTACCGCACAAAAACGTACCCAGTCGATTCAGGAAGTACCGCTTTCCATTGCTACGTTAAGCGGCGAAAAGCTTGATAGCCTGTTCGCCGGCGGCGAAGATATTCTGGCCCTGGCTGTACGCGTACCTGGGCTTTACGCTGAATCATCTAACGGCCGCGTTGCGCCACGTTTTTATATTCGCGGGCTGGGTAATACCGACTTCGATTTGGCGGCATCACAACCGGTATCGATTGTAATGGACGACGTGGTGATGGAAAACGTCGTACTGAAAAGCTTCCCGTTGTTCGATATCCAGCGGGTTGAAGTACTACGTGGGCCTCAAGGCACACTATTTGGCCGTAATACCACAGCGGGTATTGTAAAGTTTGATACGGTTAAACCGGGCCAGGACTTTGAAGGTTACGGTAAAGCAGTTTATGGCAGCTACAACACGATTAACTTTGAAGGCGCTGTAGGTGGCGGTCTGACCGATGATTTATCCGGCCGGATTTCGGTATTATCGCAGACGCGCGATGACTACATCGATAACGCCTACACGGGCGAAGATGATGCTATCGGCGGGTTTGATGAAAAAGCCTGGCGTGCCCAGTTGCTGTATCAACCAAACGATCGCTTTTCAGCCTTGCTTAATGTGCATGGGCGGGAATTGGAAGGTACGGCATCTATCTTTCGGGCTAATGTGTTCGATAAAGGCAGCAACGATCTAAACCAGAATTATGACCGTGAAACGGTTTATTATGATGGTGATTTGGAAGGAAACGGCCCGGACAATAACCCCCAAGAATACGATGGTTTTGGCTCATCGCTAAAACTGACGTACGCCTTTGATGCGGTTGAGCTCACCTCTATCTCTGCGATAGAAACCGCTGAAGGCTTTAGTTTAGGTGATGTTGATGGCGGTTGGTTTGTCGCAGACGAGTCTGGCAACCGATTAGATTCAGGCCCGGGTTTTATCGGTTTTTCAGCGGTAACCAAAGATCAGATGGACGATCTTGAACAGTTTACCCAGGAAATCCGATTTGCCAGCAACACCACGGATCCCCTTAGTTGGCAGGCCGGAGCATTCTTTTTTGATTCTTCGTTCAATGTAACCAGTTTCGACGGTTATTATGGTGCCACCACTGTGTTTCACGAAAACACAACGTGGGCAGTCTTTGGCCAAACCTCTTACCAGGTTAATAAAAAGCTTAACGTGACGGGTGGTATTCGTTACACCTATGACGATAAATCTTTACGCGTAGGCGACCAGAATGTAGATGGCTTTGCACTGGTTACCGGCGATGCCACGATCACCGACTATGCCCCGGTAGATGTGGACGATGGACAGGTAAGCTTTGAGTTAAGCGCTAACTATCGCCTGACTGAAGATATCTCAGCATTTGCTCGCTATGCCAATGGCTTTCGGGCGCAAACCATCCAGGGCCGGGATGTTGCCTTTGAAGGCTCGCCTTCTGTTGCTGAAGCCGAAACCATCAATTCCTTTGAAGTGGGGGTTAAATCTGACCTGTTAGATAAAACACTACGCCTGAATGCAGCCGCATTTTACTATACGGTAGACGACATGCAGCTATCTGCCATTGGTGGCGGGAATAACTTCACTGCGCTGGTGAATGCCGATCAGGGTGAAGCGTATGGTTTTGAGGTAGACGCCCAGTGGCTTGCCACCGAAGCACTTACCCTTACTGCGGGTTACAGCTATAACCATACTGAGATAAAAGACGATGAGTTAACCGTTCAACCGTGTGGCGCTAACCCCGACTTTGCGTTTGCAGGCAACTGTACAGTTAACAATCCGCGTCCTGATGGCTACGCCGCTTATATTGATGGAAACCCGTTTCCTCAGGCTCCGGAATCCATCTTTAATTTTACCGCCCGTTACGCTATACCCATGGGTAGCGACGGTGAAATTTTTGCATTCACCGACTGGGCGTTCCAGGGTGAAACCAATCTGTTCCTATACGATGCGGTTGAATTTACCACCGATGACAATGTTGAAGGTGGCTTGCGCATAGGTTACGAAAACTTTACCCACGGTTATACGGTGGCGCTGTTTGGTCGTAATATCACCGATGAAGACAACGTCAAAGGTGCTATCGATTTCAATAACCTGACCGGCATAGTGAACGAACCTCGTATTTGGGGAGCTGAACTTAAAGTGTCTTTTTATTAATTACGTAACGTACTGTAGGGTTTAAATTATTTGGTTCAGGCTCTGCGGTAAATGTGCAACTACAAGCCAGGCGCACCCTACTTGCGGTTTACCTCAGATACTCCACGGTAAATCGCTAGTACGGCGTCCCGGTAATCCCACTCCCTTCAGGTAGTGGGATTTTTTATACTCAAAGCCACCCCAAAAAGCATTTGCCCTCTTCGATTATCGTAAAAAACCAACCGAGGTTAGATAAGCAACCATAATATCAATGCCCCCCTTGTTTGCTACCACTGCACGCGATGACTGCCTTTAAGCCCGTGTAGCTAATGCTTGATGTACTATGGCATATGGCGGTGCTTTGCACGTCTGCAATAATTAACCGCCGGGGTAACCTGGGTTAGGAATAGTTAAGTCGCGAGCATCCTAGGGGTTATTCGGCCCGGGTCTTATTTTGAATAAATGCTTTTTATGCCAAAGGCTTTTACCTATACCCTTGTTCTGCTTTGCCCACTAAACCGGTGGCTTAATTTTCTCACGATTAATGCAGGTACAAAAGAACGCCCCATAGCCTATTGTACAAATGGTGAAGCATCTTTTTAAAAGTACTAGGGTTATCGCAACTGTTACGCGGCGTTAGCACGCTGCAGATAGCTACTCATCACCCGCCGACCTATTATTCTGGCCGCATTTTGGTACTTGTGGTCTTTTACATACCAAACTTGTTCAAGTAGCTGGCCTTCATCGGTAACCAAATAACTTGCCAGTCGCTGCGCGCGATACGGTAAATAAAATTGGTGTAAAAACACCTGGCATGCGGTTGGCACCCGTTGTAGTGCTTGCTGCATACAATAAGGTAGCCCAAGACCTGCACCGTAGGCGTTTTGGCTATTTAGATTTAGTATGGTGACCCGCTGAAAATCCGAAATAGAGGGCTGTGGCTGAATGCCATAGCGCACAATAAGGTTATCTACCGCTTTAATACCTGTACTCATTACTTACCCCACCAAACACTGTATATATAAACAGTATAATGGTGGATGCGTATAATTCAACCGTTTTGTATTAATTATGTACAAAACGGGCTACCAGTATCCGCGATTCAAATAGCAAAAGACGCCCAGCTTCAGCCGCTGTCAGGGGCCGGCTGATATCGGGAGGTTATAATCGAGGGAATATAGGTTATACGCAGGCTTCAACCACTAAACCGCCGTCTCTTTTCATCGGTAACAACGATTTAAGGTAAATAAACGGTGGAGTCGGTTTAACTTAAATATTATCTTCGAGGCCACTCACAAAAGCGTAGAGCAACACCTTTTTTTAATTAATAATACGGTATACCTCGAGGGGCCATTTTTTCAAGGCAGATAGTTAATCACCATAATGCCGAGCGCTGGTAAACGGCTCAATGTGGCTTTAAATGACCGCTGGCTGACTATCCACTCAGCCAGCGGTAGCGCTTATTGACTGCTGCTGGTTATCGGCGAATCCGTGGTCCGAGGCTTGGGTCGTTTTTTGAATAACCCCCGGATATCGTCCAAAATAAGATATAACGAGGGCACCAGTAATAACGTGATCACAGTAGCAAACAGTATCCCGAAGGCCAGCGATATAGCCATCGGAATCACAATTTGCGCTTGTAGTGAACGCTCAAACACAATCGGCATCAAGCCCATAAAGGTCGTTAACGAGGTAAGAATAATCGGCCTAAAGCGCTGGGTTCCTGCGCTTATTGCAGCATCAATTAACCGGTGTCCTTCTGCGCGGGCTCGGTTAACAAAATCCACCATAATCAGGCTGTCGTTCACTACCACTCCCGACAGGGCAATGATTCCGCACAACGACAGTGAACTGACCGCCATTCCCAGTACCAGATGCCCAACAATTGCGCCTACCACGCCAAATGGAATAACCGCCATAATAATAAATGGCTGGGAATAAGAACGCAGCGGCACGGCCAATAATGCATAGATAGCAAACAACGCAAACATCAGGCCTTGAAACATACTGAATATCGCTTCTTGCTCTTCTTTTGAATTGCCTTGTAACTGAAAATTTACCGCCGGATAACGAGCCATAATATCTGGGACTACGTTCATCACTACATCGCGGGTAACCTCACCGGGATCTAGCAAGGCTTTGTCAACTTTTGCGCCTACCGTAATGGAACGGCTACCATCTACCCGAATGATCGAAGAAAAACCTTCACCCAAGCTTATTTTACCCACTTCTTCGAAGGGGATATCATCCCCATTAGGGGCCCTTATCCGCATATTTTCCAGATACTCAATAGAATTTCTGGCTTCTTCAGGGTATCTCACCATAACTTTGACTTCTTCGTCGTCGCGCTGCAAACGCTGGACTTCCGCCCCATAGAAACCGTACCGCACTTGTTGGCCAAGTTGCTGCAAACTGACGCCCAAGGCATCAGCCTGGGGGGTCAGCGACAACTGAATTTCATCGCTACCGCCAGCGAAGGAGTCATTCACGTCACTTAACCCTTCATAGTCGTTCAGTTTGTCTTTCAGTGCCTGTGCGGCGGCTTGTAATGCATCAATATCAGCAGAGGTAAATTCAAAGCTTAAATCCGGTCCGCCGAAGCCGTCTCCAGAGCCGATATTTAAGGTTTTTACGCCTGGTATTTCAGGCATCTGCTCGCGCCAGCGCTGATGTATCTCATAGTCTGGCAGCTCACGTGTCTCCCCTTTGCTGAGCTCTACAAATACCTCTCCGCCAAGGTTGCCATTATCAAATGCAATGGCATGCTTTACCACGCCAGAGCCGGTTTCCTCGGTTATGTTGTTATCCATGCGCTTCATGGCACTCAGCATTTCTTGTAACGCTTTGTCCCGCTGAGCCAAAGACGAGCCTGGTTGTAATTCAAAGCTGGCAGACATGAAATCACTAGGAATATCCGGGAAAAACACAAACCTCACTATACCGCCGGCAAATAAGCCAATGGTTAATATCAGCATCGCCACGAACGTGGCTAACGTGGTGTAGCGGTTACGCACTGCTTTGGCCAAAAATGGCGCATAACGTTGGGTTACAAACCGTTTGAGACCTTCACTGAAGATATTGCGAAACCGTTGAAAACGATTTTGTTTGGTTGGGTCTGGTTTTTTAAGCTTCATGTGCACCAAATGGGCGGGCAAAATGAGCTTTGATTCAATTAAAGAAAAAATCAGACAGATAATTACCACCCATCCAATAGATTTCCAGATCACCCCGAACGGGCCTGATACCATTAACATCGGGGTAAACGCCGCAATCGTCGTTAACACACCAAAGGTGGCTGGCATAGCGACTTTCTGAACCCCCGCAATAACATTATCGGTACTATGGCCTTTGGTGTCGATTTCGGTGTAAGCCGATTCTCCCATAATAATGGCATCATCCACCACGATGCCCAGCACCAGGATAAATGCAAATAAGCTCAGCAGGTTAATCGATACGCCAATAAACTCCATTGGCATAGCCAGGATCGCCCCTAAGAAACACACCGGCAGTCCCCAGATAACCCAAAATGCCAACTTCACCCGTAAAAACAAAGACAGCACAATAAACACCAGTAAAGCCCCCACGCCCATGTTTTCCAACATCATATTGAGGCGATCCTTGAGGTAAAACGAGACATCGCCCCAGGTATCTGCTTTTAAGTGATCTGGAAAATCTGCGGCGTGTTGTTCTATGTAATTATTGACCTGGGTGGAAATATCCAGTGCACTTTGATCGCCTACCGCCCGCACCCGCATACTTACCGCAGGCTTGCCATCAAAATACGCGAATCGGTTATCTTCTACGAAGCCATCGTTTATGGTGGCAACATCCCCTAACCGCACACGCGTGCCGTCGCTACTGGTAAGTAGCGTAAGTTGGGCGAAGTCCCAACCAGTGTAAGCCTGGCCTTTGGTGCGCAGCAAAATGTCGCCATTTTGGGTACGAATAGAGCCGCCAGGTAAGTCCACGCTTGATTGCCTGACCATATTCACAACTTCAGAAAATGTCAGGTTATACTTTTGTAGGTCGGCTTCAGATAATTCTATTGAGACCTCATAGTCGCGGGCTCCGACCACCGTTACACTGGTTATGCCATCGAGATTAGCAATATCATCGCGGATGCCTTTGGCAAACTCTTTAAGTTCACGTTCCGATGCATCGCCATAAACCGACACCCAGATAACATCAGACTGAATTTTTTCGCGGTAAATAACAGGTTTTTCGGTATTCCCCGGGAAGCTGGGTATCGCATCAACCTGTACTTTTACTTCGTCCAGTACTTCCTGAACATCATAGTTTTCCTCAACCTCAATACTTACCGTGCCCATGCCTTCCTGCGCGGTTGAGGTAATTTTCTTAATTCCTTCGAGGTTTTCAATTGCCTCTTCAATTTTAAGTAATACGCCTTCTTCCACTTCCTGTGGGGCCGCCCCCAGGTACGGTACCCGTACGCTGATGACATTAATTTCAATAGACGGAAATATCTGCTTTTGAATGGTAAACGCGCTTACTATGCCGCCCACCAGCAAAATCCACATCAATAGATTAGAAGCCACGTTGTTTCTGGCAAACCACGCAATAAGGCCTTTCTGCGTATCTATTTTATTCATCAGCTTATTCCCCTACCTCAAGGTTGTCAGCCTTGCTCGGAACATCCTGGGTCGCCGGCTTGGTGTTCGCAGGGGCGTCGGCGTCTTCATCTGGTAAGCGAACTTTCATTCCATTGTAAGGGTTGGGTACGGCGCTCAGCACGACTTTGTCACCCTCTTTAACCCCAGCGCTGATATAAACCTGCTCAGCATTAGTGCGGGCTACTTCTACCAGGGTGATTTTTATTTCGTTATCCGGAGTAACCGTTAAGATGGTTTGATCAAGTCGCAGCACACTGCGCGGTAACACAAATAACGAGCGTTGTTCGCCAGCTGATATAGTGGCTTCAACAAACTGCCCAAACCGCAGGGGGGGCTGATTTTGGTTGCTTTCGCGGCGATACGGATCGGCTAGTCTAGCCACCAGGTAACTTACTCTGCTGGCAGCATCCAGTACCCCTTCACTGCGTACCAGGCTAGCTTGCCACTGGCGAACACTGCCGTTCACCCGGGCCTGCAAGGTCACATTGTTCTGCTGCCCTATACCTTGCGCCAGGTCGATAAATGCCATATCGCTGTCAGCAACGGGTAATCGTATTTCAGCAACGTCAGTGCTGTAGACTGTGGCCACCGGGCTACCTATACTGATAAACTGGCCAATATCCACATTACGCTGCACGACCAGACCATTGTACGGCGCCCGAATCTGAGTGCGGTTTAAGTTACGGTTGGCACGCTCCAATTTGGCTTTGGCAGCCTTAACATTGGCTTGCTCGCGGGCCAGTTGAGGCTTGCGTAACCCTAATTCAGGGGGCACCACCGAGTTTACTGAGCGCCACTCCGTTTTGGCGACTTCCGCTCTTGCCAGCTCTTCTGTCAATGCTGCTTGGGCCTGGGCTAGTTCAGCTTCAGCCAGGCTCAACTCTGTTTCATAATCTTGTTGTTCTAACGTCAGTAGCACGTCGCCCTTATTAAACATGCCGCCCGCCACAAAGGCATCGGCCATACTGACTACTTTGCCGCTAACCTGGGCGCTTAATTCAGTACTGTGGCTGGGTAATACGTTGCCCTGGGAGGTAACGTTAAAGGTTACGGTCTGCCGGCTGACCGGCGCGGCATCAACCAAAAAGGCTTTAACTTCGGTCGGCTGCTTTTCTGGGGGTTGCTTACTTTTAACCAGTACGACAGTAAATACAATCGCGATAAGCACAATAATTAACGGTATACCCGCTTTAGCCAAGGCGGTGTTTTTCATCCTTTTCCCTTTGAGAATAGTCTCTGCAATAACCTAACTATCAAGAAGTTACCGTTAGCAGATGGTCTATTTATAGTCTTATAATTGCAGTGTAACGCGTCTTATCAAGAAGTGCTTGTGTAAAACTGTTAATAAATATGTGTTGGCCCGCGTACCCGTCTAGCCGCCGGGTAAGCGCCCTCACTTTCTTGCTGGAAATTTACCCAGGATGCTTGATATGGTTAGTTTTTAAACGTAATTTAGTGAAGTAGCCATTACCTAAAACGAGAGCAACCATGAGCCTGAAAAAGCAGTTTCTTAAATCTAAACCTGTCTGCAAGGTTACCTTTCGACTTAAAGCAAAGGAAGCAGGAGATGCCACTTCGGCGATTCTGGTAGGAGACTTTAATCAATGGAATGAAAACGTAGAACCAATGAAAAGATTAAAGAACGGTGATTTTACGCAAACCGTGGAGCTTTCCACCAACAATGATTACGCCTTCAGATATATTTTAGACAATGGTAGCTGGGAGAACGATTGGGAAGCCGACAGCTATCGGCGTTCACCTATCAGTAACGAAGATAACTCGGTGGTAAGTGTGTAACGCCAAATGTGCGGTGTTGCAAAACAGATAGATAATGCGGGTATGATCGTTCCCCCACTGGCAAGCTACATTCAATATCCGGGAACCCTGGCAGCACTTACGCCGCCAGGGTACCAAAAGCCGCAGCTATAGTGACTTTTCCAGTTCAGGTAGAATCTCAAATAAATCGCCTACAAGGCCATAATCAGCGACCTGGAAAATAGGCGCTTCTTCATCTTTGTTGATGGCCACGATGACCTTAGAGTCTTTCATGCCAGCCAGGTGCTGTATAGCGCCAGAAATCCCGACCGCGATGTAAAGTTGCGGAGCAACAATTTTACCGGTCTGGCCGACCTGCATGTCATTTGGAACAAAGCCAGCATCCACAGCAGCCCGCGAGGCACCGATTGCTGCACCAAGCTTATCTGCAATACCTTCCAGCAGGGCAAAGTTTTCGCCGTTCTGCATGCCTCGGCCACCAGAGATAATAACCTCGGCAGCGCCCAGTTCCGGTCGTGCTGACTCGGTAAGCTCTTCTGCTACAAACTGTGCACCTTTCGCCGCGCCCCCAAGGGCCAATGTTGCCACCGCCGCATCGCCTGACTCAGGCGATGCGTCAAACGCCGAAGCGCGTACTGTCATGACTTTGATGGTGTCTTGCGACTGTACTGTTGCAATGGCATTACCGGCATAGATAGGGCGTACAAAGGTGTCGGCAGAAATAATATCAATAACGTCGGATAACTGTGCTACGTCCAATAATGCCGCAACCCGGGGCATAAAGTTCTTTCCGGTAGTTGAAGCACTTGCCATAAGGTGGCTGTAGTCTTTGCCCATCTCTACCAAAAGATCAGCTGTATTTTCAGCAAGCTGATGGGAAAAGTGTTCGTTGTCTACCAGCAAAACTTTCGCTACACCAGCAATTTTTGCTGCGGCTTGCGCCAGGGCCTCACAGCCGCTACCTGCAACCAGTACATGAATATCACCGCCAATTTTAGAAGCGGCATTAACCAGCTTCGCGGTTTCTGATTTTAACTGATGGTTGTCATGTTCGGCATAAACTAAAACACTCATGAAATCACCTTCGCTTCGTTTTTAAGCTTGTCGACTAACTCTGCAACACTGGCAACTTTCACCCCACCCGCTCGTTGCGCCGGCGCGGTGACTTTTAACACGGTAACCTTGGAGGTTAAATCGACGCCAAAGTCCGCTGCAGGGATTACTTCCAGCGGCTTACGTTTTGCTTTCATAATATTGGGTAACGATGCATAGCGCGGTTCGTTCAGGCGCAGGTCGGTGGTCACCACGGCGGGCAGGTCGAGCGCGACCGTCTGCAATCCGCCATCAACTTCCCGGGTAACCTTAACGCTGTTCTCACTGACTTCTACCTTTGAGGCGAACGTTCCTTGTGGCATACCGGTAAGTGCAGCAAGCATTTGACCGGTCTGGTTATTATCTGAATCGATACTTTGCTTACCCAGAATAACCAGGCCTGGAGATTCTTTTTCTACCAGCTTGGCGAGTAATTTCGCAATTTGCAGGGATTCAAGCTTTTCTTCTGTATCAATCTGAATACCGCGGTCAGCACCCAGCGCCAGCGCGGTTCTGATCTGCTCCTGACAGCTTTTGTCACCTACCGAAACCACTACGACTTCTTCAGCTATACCCTGTTCTTTTAAACGCACGGCCTCTTCCACCGCGATTTCACAAAAAGGGTTAATAGCCATTTTGGCGTTGGTTAAATCAACCCCTGAATTATCGGCCTTTACCCGCACTTTTACGTTGTAGTCAATGGCACGTTTGACCGGTACAAGTATTTTCATTGGTTACCTCAAGATGTGAGTTTTGCCGGTGTCTTAGCACCTCGTTCCAAATCATCAGCGAAACATTCGCTCGCTTCGTCTCGACTTATTACGCTTTATTAACGTAAATAGACGAAGAATAGTTACAACCTTTACGTTAACGTAAACTTATTTGCAATCTACTTCCTGTTGACGTAAACGTCAACCTGGATTACCTTTCGAAGCAGCATTTAATTTACAAGTTTTTGACACTTCGCATTATTTGTTTCACCTATAGTGCACTATAACGATAATTTTTAAGGAGCCTGTATGGAACGTGAATCAATGGACTTTGATGTTGTCATAGTTGGCGCTGGACCCAGTGGACTGTCGGCTGCTATCCGACTTATGCAACTGGCTAACGAAGCTGACCAGGAGCTCATGGTATGCGTGGTAGAAAAAGGCTCAGAAGTGGGCGCCCATATTTTATCCGGCGCCGTATTCGAGCCACGCGCACTTGCTGAGTTGTTCCCTGATTACAGCTCTCGGGGAGCGCCCCTTAATACGCCGGTAACAGAAGATGAAATATACCTGCTAAACAACGCTACTTCTGCGCGTAAACTCCCCGGTTGGATGACGCCCAAAACTATGCATAACGAGGGTAACTATATTGTCTCTATGGGTAATATGTGCCGCTGGTTGGCCGAGCAGGCAGAACAGCTCGGGGTCGAAATATTTCCGGGTTTCCCCGCCGCCCAGGTCATTTATAATGAAGATGGTAGTGTCGGCGGTGTAATTACCGGCGATATGGGCGTCAGCCACACGGGCGAGCAAAAAGATGGCTTTATGCCGGGTATGGAATTACGCGCAAAATATACGTTATTTGCAGAAGGCTCACGTGGTCACTTAGGGAAAGAGCTCATTGCTAAATTCAATCTGGATAGCGATGTAAGTGAACAACATTACGCTATCGGCTTTAAAGAAATTTGGGATATCGACCCGGCGTTACATAAACCGGGGCTGGTAATCCATTCGGCTGGTTGGCCACTCAATGATGCCACTGGCGGGAGTTATCTGTACCACGCTGAAAATAATCAGGTACTGGTAGGCTTAATTGTAGATTTGAATTACGCAAACCCATACTTAAGTCCGTTTGATGAGTTTCAACGTCTGAAACACCATCCTGTATTCAGTCAATATTTAACCAATGGCAAACGCGTTTCCTATGGTGCCAGAGCGATTACTAAAGGCGGCTTTAATTCGTTACCGAAAATGGCATTTGCCGGGGGCTTATTAATTGGTTGCGATGCTGGCACGTTAAACTTTGCGAAAATAAAAGGCAATCATACAGCAATGAAATCCGGCATGATTGCTGCTGAAACCGTTTTCTCAGAACTGGCAAAAGAAACGCCGGAAAAAACACCGGAAGCGTTTGCTGAAAATTTAAAATCGTCATGGCTTTATGAAGAACTCTACAGTTCGCGAAACTTTGGTCCGGCTATTCATAAATACGGCAATTTCTGGGGTGGTGCCTACAATACGGTAGAACAAAACTATTTTGGTGGCAGTATGTTTGGCCGAACGCTTATGGATAACTCGCAGGATCATGCGCAGATGGTCACTATAGATAAAGCCAGCAAAATAGATTATCCAAAGCCGGACGCGAAACTCAGCTTTGATAAACTATCTTCTGTGTATTTATCGAATACCAACCATGAAGAAGACCAGCCCTGCCATTTACAACTTAAAGACCCGTCTATCCCTATTCAGGTGAATTTGCCCAACTACGCCGAACCTGCTCAAAGGTACTGTCCGGCGGGGGTTTACGAGATAGTTGAAGAGGCCGGACAGAAGCATTTTCAAATTAATTCGCAAAATTGCATTCATTGTAAAACTTGCGATATTAAAGATCCCTCACAAAATATACGCTGGGTCACACCAGAAGGTACTGGCGGGCCAAATTACCCAAATATGTGAATTTGATCTTTCTTTTTCGTTTTTAATTAATAAAGCAGCGTATCGCTGCTTTTTTTTTTGAAAGAAATTAACTATGATGTGTTCAGTGCTGGTAATAAATAAACGTAAGGTTAATAAATGAGCGAATTTTTAGAAATTTTAACCCATGGAAGACGTTTACAGGGAGCAGTAAAAGAGTTGTCGCTTGCTGAACTGGAAGCGGTTCAGGAAAAACTTGGCAACATTATTGAGAAGCGTCGTGAAAAAGCGGCGGAAGATCAAGAAAAAGAACAGGAAAAATTGGCTAAGATTGCTGAAATCCAACAGCAATTACAAGCCGCTGGTCTTGATGTAAGTGATTTAGAAGTTGCGCCTGCACAAAAAGCGCAGCCTCGCAAAACAGGTAAGAAAAGACCCGTTAAGTTTATCCTGACAGATAAAACCGGCCAGGAACATAAATGGACCGGTATTGGCAGAATGCCTAAAGTATTTAAAGAAGCCATTGATAGTGGCAAAAAGTTAGAAGACTACTCTATTTAGTAGGTTCTTTTATCTGTATTGCAGCCTTTAAGTATAAAGGCTGAATTAAAGCCGGATGTTAAAAACTTGTGTTTTTAAGCCGGCTTTTTTGTTGCTGGCGTTTTTTGACAAACTTTGAGCAAAAGTAACGTTGGTTTAAAATAATGCTATCCCCATAGTTATTTATTCAGCGTAGCATTTCACGCTTAAGCTGTTGAAAGCGAATTTTGTTAGCGCTATATAGCTGTCCATCTAAAGCGCTATTATCACCTTTTTGCTTTTTTCAATACACTTATTCAGCGCCAATTATTAATGGTAAGAACATCGTTATGAGTACAGGTTTATATTACGAAACAGCAGAAGCCACGCCCGCTGCGCCATGGTTGGTATTAATTCATGGTTTGTTCGGCAACCTTGACAATTTAGCAGTAATCAAGCGGCATTTTAGCCAGCAATACAATGTACTGAGTATTGACCTACCCGACCATGGAAAGTCTGACCGGGCACAACCATTTTCCTTATCGCATACGGTAGAAGAAGTTAATCAGGTGCTATTGCACGTTGGTGCCCGGGAATACCACCTATTGGGCCATTCGCTAGGTGGCAAAGCAGCCATGTTTTATGCTTTACATTATCCTGAGCACGTGGCCAGTTTAATTGTGGCTGACATTGCACCGGTATCTTATCCCGCCCGACATAACGAGATTATTGCAGGGCTGAAAGCGGTAGACCTGGAACAAATAACACAGCGCAAGCAAGCAGATAGTCAATTAGCTGAGTATGTTGATAATCCTGGTGTAAGGCAGTTTTTACTAAAAAGTCTGTATCAGAATGCGCAGCAACAATGGCAATGGCGCTTCAATATTGAAGGGCTCAGTGAGGCCTATGACAATATTCGTGGATGGCCAGATAGCACCTTGCAATTCAATAAACCTACCCTATTTATCAAGGGTAGTGAGTCAGATTATATCCAAAGTGAATATAAGGCAGCTATTGCTAAACATTTTCCCCTCGCCAAGGCCCACATCATAGAAGGTACAGGGCATTGGCTGCACGCTGAGAAGCCAGCGGCGTTTAACAGTGTTGTAGAAGGCTTTTTACGCCGACAGGACTAAATAACGCGGTATTTTTTAAACGGTATTCTGTGCCTCGGCCGTATAGAATATGATATAGTCACGCCAAGTTAGGATGGGGTATATGCCCGCTAACAGTTACGAGTTATTTGAATCTGTTTCGATTTACGTTGGCCTGGGAGGCTTGTTTATCTTAATGGGTTTGGCAGTACATGACGTACTTAAGAAAAACGATGTTCCCCTGATTGGGAAAGTAGTGGTTTACGGAGTATTGGGTGCAGGTGCCCTCGGCTTTTTAGCAAAAGGGCTGATTGAAGTATTCTGGTTAGGTACGGGCTTGTAAGCAAAACAGTTAAACAATAGAGGTTGAATATGGCAACTGTTGGCCTATTTTTCGGCAGCGACACCGGCAATACAGAACATGTCGCGAAAATGATTCAAAAAGAACTGGGTAAACATCTTATCGATGTATTTGATATTGCGAAAAGCAGCAAAGAAGCCATTGCGGAATATGATTTGCTGATTTTTGGTATCCCGACCTGGTATTACGGTGAGGCACAGTGTGACTGGGATGATTTTTTCCCGGAACTTGAGGCATTGGAGTTCAACGATAAGCTCGTGGCTATTTTTGGCTGTGGTGATCAGGAAGATTATGCCGAATACTTCCTTGATGCCATGGGCATGATACGTGATATTGTTGAGCCAAAAGGCGCAATTCTGGTGGGTCAATGGCCTACCGCTAGCTATGAGTTTGAAGCATCTAAAGGAATGGCGGACGATGATCACTTTGTAGGTTTGGGGATTGATGAAGACCGTCAGCCTGAACTGACTGAAGAGCGTGTAAAAGCCTGGTGTAAACAGTTATATGATGAGCTGTGTCTGGCTGAACTAGCCTAAGTTGGCCAGTGGTGTTATTTGCACTGCGCACATACTGGAAAAAGCTGCCAAAATGGCAGCTTTTTTTATTTATACCACAAGGCGTTGGTTGCAGTTAAAGGGTGAAGCGTTCTACAGCTGCCCGCAGGCTATCCATTCGCGCATCCAGCTGCATAACCGAATCATTGGCTTTATGTGTGCTTTGGGCGCTGGAATCAGCCAATGTCACTATCACATCCAGGCTACGGACGACATCCGCCAGTAAGGTATCCTGTTGCTGGGTATCGGTCACGATTTGCCGGTTTATCTGGCTCAATTGAGTAATAATATCAGCTATTTGAGCGACCTGCTGTTTGACTTGTTCAATAATTTGTACCCCGACTTGGGCCTGCTCGCGTCCGGCACTTATGGCATTTACAGCGCCGGCAGCATCCTGTTGCAGGCTATCGATCATTCCTTCTATTTCAGCAGTAGAATTTTGCGTACGAGTCGCAAGCGTTCTGACTTCATCAGCGACTACCGCAAATCCCCGTCCCTGGTCTCCCGCCCTCGCCGCTTCTATCGCCGCGTTCAGTGCCAGCAAGTTGGTTTGCTCTGCAATGGTTTTTATCACATCAAGAATACTACCGATGCTGCGACTATTGTCATCTAACCGGGCGATAGCCAGTGCTGACTGTTCAGCCTGCCGGGCTTGTTCGTTACTTTGCTGGCGGCTTTGTTCAACCAGCCGGGTAATGCTTTGACTTTGTTCGGTGATGGTTTCCAAAGCGGCACTGGATTGTTGAATTTGAGCCAGGTTACTGTGGCTGGTGCGCTGTACGTTCTGGGTATTCGATGAAGTGCGGGTCACTTGCTCACGCTGCTTATCCACATCTTTCAGGCTTCGCTCACCCATTGCCACACTGTCTTTGGATATGGTGACCAGCTGCGTTTCCTGCGTATGGATATTTCCAATCAGCTCGCGCAAACTATGGATAAGTGCATTCACTTTTTTTGCTAAGTCGGCAAATTCATCGTTGCCATGGTCGGGCAGTGAAATGGTTAGGTCGCCGTCAGCCACATTACCCAACCCTGCGTTTATCCTGGCCAGGGGCCGGGCTATACTGCGCGTTGCCATCGTAGCCAGTATACACGCAGCCACCAGCCCTACGGCGGATACCAGCAGCGTCTCTGTCAGGCTTTCTTGTACCGTTTCGACAATACTTTGCTGGCCATCGATAGTCGCCTGACTAACGGTTTCAAATAGTGCATTGATAGCCAGTAGCGCGGCCGCCAATGACTGGGTAGCCGCATGCCGAGATTGCTGGCTTTGCGCGACAGCATTAAGTCGCGACTGTTGCAGGGCGATGAGACCATTAGCGCCATTTACCGCTTCTTGTAGTGCCGAAAACTGTTGGTTAAACGCCTCAACCGTACCATTTGTATTAATTGTTTCGGCCAGCCGGTTCAGGTATTCAGTATCTACTTGTAGATTACTGAACTGATAATCCAGGTCTTCTATGATGGCCAGGGTGGCGTCCTTGCTAGTGGTTTTAGCCAGTTCACTAAGGGCCGTGTTCAGGGTAAGCAGTTTATTATCTATATTATTGCCAGCGCCAATAAGGGTCGCTATACCTGGTTGTTGCGAGTCCAGATAACTCAAATCCAGCATCAATGCACTGGCTTCGTCTGCCAGTGTGATAACCTGCAAGAGCTGTGCTTGCAGGGCGGCATGATAGTCAAGCTTCGCACTGAGTGCATGATACATCTGGCCGGCGTGGTGAATAAATTGCCGTGACTGTTCGACGACGCCTTGATGGGGTACATCGACACTTCTGCGCGCCTTCGCAAGGTTGGTCAACTGGCGCTCATACGTGGTTTGCAGTGCGCTGAACTGAAGCTGGTTAGCGGCCAGGCTAGCCTTGTCTTCCTCGTGAAAACCATTGGCTACCATCGTGGATAACGCTAACGTCTGGGATTTGATATCCATCATCTGCACCTGCAGAGGCATTTTCTCCTCTACCACAGAAACGGCGGCACGACGTATTTCAGTCAGCCCGAAATAAGACAAAATACCTACCAGAAAAAGCAAACACCAGAATATTGCGAAGCCTATTATTATTTTTTTGACTACCGTTAGCCGCATTTACCACATCCTGTAAATAATACTGCGTCTTCTAACATACAAAATTGTTTAATATTTGTAAATTTATCTTTAACAATGCGTTTATGAGTTTATTTGGTTGAGATCATGGGGAAAGTTAAGGCGTCATAATAAAGTTTACTGGGCAACCACCGTATAACGATGCTCAAAAAACCTGCGAATATTTGACAAACCGTTCCTTTTACTTTCAAATCCATACAAGTTACCTATAATAACGGCTATCTTCTAACAGCCTCTGAAGTTGGTATTAATGGATCAAAATAAAGAGTTGAAAAAGGCCGGTCTAAAAGTGACTCTGCCCCGCCTGAAAATACTGCAAATTCTGCAGGAGCCGAAAAATCAGCATATCAGCGCTGAGGATGTCTATAAGATTCTGATTGATCATGGTGAAGAGATAGGCTTGGCGACGGTATATCGGGTATTAAACCAGTTTGATGATGCCGGGATCCTGAATCGCCACCATTTCGAAGGCGGCAAGTCGGTATTTGAAATTAGTCACAAAGACCATCACGATCATCTGGTATGTTTAAAGTGTGGCAAGGTAATTGAGTTTGAAGACGACATGATTGAGCGTCGTCAAATCGAGATTGCTGAAGAAAACAATATGAAGCTGACCCACCATAGCCTTTATTTGTACGGTGAATGTGCCGATGGGGAATGCGACCAGCTGGACTGATACGTTGTGTACACAGCAGCTTTGCGTTAAAGCCCACCGAATTATGACTTAATCCGGTGGGCTTTTTGTTATCGGGGTGCCAGGGGGTCCGCAAGCATTAAGGTAAAACTGCCACTCAGCCGGTACACCATCCTTAATACCCCTAGCTAAACGAGTGCGCGACCGTCTCAGGCAAATAAAGACGCTCGTTAAAGCACAGTGGCATCTTATTACTTCACATAGCCTTACAGGCTAAATTTATGGCGATTAAATATGGCTATGGCGTGCGCCCATACCGGACCGGCTTTACCATTGCCTACGCGCTGATCGGCAATCGATATTACCGGCGTAATCTCTTTACTTGAACTGGTTAGCCAGACCTCGTCTGCGGCTAATAATAGCGCTTTGCTGACGACTTCTTGCTTAACCTTCATTCCCTCACGGGACAAACTTTCGATTACAAGCATCCGGGTTATACCAGGCAGTAACTGATTATCCAGCGGCGGCGTATAGATAATATCGTCTTTAACAACAAAAACGTTGCAAGAGCTGGCTTCGGTGACTTCATCGTTAGCGTTGAGCAATATCGTTTCTTGTTTACCCTGCATCCGGCCCTGTTCAAAATGCATTACGTTGCCCAGCAGCGAGGTAGACTTTATATGGCATCTTTCCCAGCGTAGATCCTGTTCCAGCGCCACCGACAGGGGGCTGACTTTGTCCACATCAGGTTGTGGCGGTGACGCCAGTGCAAAACCATAAGCAAATACAGTGGGCGGTATGTTCTGTGGGTATGCGTGTTGTCGGCTCATAACCGTGCCCCGGGAGACATGTAGGTAGATACCGATATACGGTCCGGTTTGCGCGGTTCGGTTTCGTTCCACCAACGTAACAATAATCTCTTCCCACTGTTTATTGTCATAAGGATTGGCTATGTTGATTTCTGCCAGCCCATTGGCCAGTCGCGCAAGGTGGGCCTGCAGGCCTACTGGTTTTCCGCTGTGCGTAGGAATAACTTCATAAATTCCATCGCCGAACAAAAATCCCCTATCCATCGGTGAAATTTTTGCTTCTTCTAACGGGAGATAAGTGTCGTTTAAAAACGCCGTGGTCGTCACTGTGATTCACCTTCAAATAACTGTTGGTCTAAGCGATGTCTAAGTAGCCATTGCGCCCGGGCATTATCAATATCCACCGGCGCAAAGCTTACTTTGTCACCCGGTACTGCCTGGGCCAGACGGTAAATGTCGTATTCTGCCACACAGCCCAGTTTGGGATAACCGCCCAGGGTTTGGCGATCCGATAACATGACTATTGGCTGGCCATCCGGCGGCAGTTGGATGGCGCCGAAGTTAATACCTTCTGAACGCATTGTACGTGTATCACATACAATGGGCTGCCCTTTCAGCCGATATCCCATCCGATCTATCTGATTGGTTACTTCATACTCGCTACTAAAGAAGAGCTGCTGTTGCCACCCTTCAAAGCTGGCGTACTGATAACCGGGTATCATCTGTAATGCGGTGCCTAGCGAGTAATCAGGTATAGCTTGCGGTAACAGGCTACGTAACTGGCGTGACGGTTTATCATTGGTTTGAATTGATATTTGATCGTGTCGCCGGATGGGCTGGCCGTCATTGTTAAGGCCCCCCGCCCCCTCACGCATAACAATGCTTTGGCTTTCCGCCACCAGGGGCAGCGCCCATTGCCCTGCAATACCGATATAACTGCGGGTGCCCAGCCGTGCGGGACAAAGTTCCAGGATGTCGCCACTAGCCAGCGCCATAGCCTGCCACGGCGATGCCGGTTGGCCATTTACGGTAAGGGTGAATTCCGGCCCGCCGGTAGCAACGATACAGGGTTCACTGACCTGCATACCAAAGCTACCGATCACTTCAAAAACCGCGTTATGCCGTGGATTACCGCATAACCAGTTAACCAGATGATAGCTTCGGATATCGGCGGCCCCTGACACACAAAACCCGACTTCCTGCATCGCCAAGCTCCGTCCGGCATCCACTACCAGAGTAAGCATTCCAGCATCTTGTATTGTAATATTAACCAGGCTCATTACATAGTGCCTTGTATTGTTGTTCATCTATCGCATAAAAGCGCACAGTGTCGCCGGGTTGCAGCTTCACCGGCTGCTGCCAGGTTAAATCAAATAACGCTGTAGGGCACAAGCCCAACAGATGCCAGCCACCCGGGGAGTCGCTGGGGTATACCGCCGTTTGGCGATCGGCGATAGCCACAGCCCCTTTAGGCACCCGGGTGCGCGGTGTGGTTAAACGGGGGCAACTTAATACTTCTGGTAACTCTCCCATGTAGGCAAAACCCGGCGCAAAACCAACAGTAAAGACATGAAAATCCTGACTGGTATGGTGCTCAATAATCTGGCTGGCAGTTAAGCCGGTATGCTGTGATATCGCGTCAAAGTCATCGGCAGAAGCTGCCTGATACCACACAGGCAGAGTGTAATGCTCACTCTTGTGCTGGCTTTGCCCGGTCGGTTTGGCGTGGCGTAGCGCTTGATACACCGTGTGAACATCAGCATGCTGCAAGTTAAATAAAACCAGCAACGAATCGTAACCCGGGATCAGTGCATTTAACCATACTGGGTTACTGTGTTTAAGCGCTCGTTTCATTGCCTGCACAGCCTGATTGGTCTGGCTTAACGTATCATGCTCGAAATACACAATAAGGCCGTCAATTCCGGCGGGCTCAATACGCGTTATATTACCAAATGCTTCCATGTTTATGTCTTCGCTTGCTGCGCAATTAACTGGCGAATTTGCGTGGCCATTGCCACCGCGCCGGGCGTATCGCCATGGACGCAAAGAGTGTCAACGTTGACCGATAACGGTTGTCCGCCCTGCGATATAATTGTGCCATCACGCAATAACCTGGCGACTTGTTCCAGGGCGGCGTCCAGGCTCAATACCGCTCCTGCTTGCTGCCGGGAGACCAGATAACCGGAATCGGTATAAGCCCGGTCGGCAAACGCCTCGTATATCAATGGTACTCCATACTCGGCAGCTTCAGCTTGCAGGGTCCGGTAGTCTGGGTGGGCTTGTACCATCAGAGGAAGCCGTTGCCGGCCAAAGCCGGCCACCGCGTAAAATACGCTTCGCCGTATCGCAGCATCGCGCATGAAATCGTTATACAAAGCGCCATGAGGTTTAACATACGTTACCTGAGAGCCCTGTAGTCCGGCCATGCCGTTAAGTGCGCTAACCTGATATTGGATACAGGCGATAAGCTCTGCGGCGCTCATTGCCATACTGCGGCGACCAAACCCCTCGCGGTCGGGGTAAGACGGATGGGCGCCAATAGCGACCTTATGGGTTACCGCCGCTTCAATTGCGTGCTGCATAACCACCGGATCGCCTGCGTGAAAACCGCAGGCTATATTAGCCTGGTCAAGCAACGGCATAATTGCACTATCTACAAGCATCTTCCAGGCGCCGTAGCTTTCACCTAAATCGCAATTTAACAACATAGTTTCTTCGCTCTTAAATCTAATGTGCGATATCATGTTAACTGTAATTTCCTAAACAGTCAGGTCTAATGATTCAGGTCGGTCAAATAAACGAATTGGTAGTCACCAGTGAATTTCCTTTTGGTTTTCAGCTTTCTGTACAAGAAGGTGTGGAAGAAATAGTGACGCTGCTAAAGGCTGATGCGCCGCCCAATACGGCGATTGGTCAACAGTTGTCGGTGTTTGTATTACCCGACGAAACCGGCACATTGGTGGCGAAAGCGGCTACGCCAGCTATTCTGGTGGGCCAAACCAAAGTACTTAAAGCGGTAAATGTGACACATTTTGGTGCTTTTTTCGACTGGGGCCTGGACAAAGACCTACTGGTACCCTCGCAATATCAGGAGAATGAGATTAATCCTGGTATGTATTATGTGGTTCACGCGTTTTTTGATGCCAAAACACAGCGTGTACTGGGGGCTACCCGTCTCCATTATTTTTTGCAGGAACATAACGACACGTTAGCGCCCGCCGAACAGGTGAATGCAGTAGTTTATGCCAAAACTGAGCTGGGCTTTAAGGTTGTGGTAAACGACACCTATACGGGGGTCATCTTCCATTCGGATGCTTTTAAGCCACTGAAAATTGGTGAGGCAGTCACCGGCGTGGTTAAAGAAATTCGCCCAGATGGGAAACTGGATATCGCCTTGCAGCGCACTGATAAAGCGGGCCGGCTGAGCCTGGCCGACGCGATTATAGAAGATTTACAAGCGCATGGTGGTATTTCAACATTAACCGACAAAAGCCCCCCTGATGAAATTTACTCGCGTTTCCAGGTAAGTAAAGCCGCTTATAAAAAAGCATTGGGCGCACTTTATAAACAACGTAAAGTCATTATTGATAAACAGGCTGTACGCCTGGCGGACAAATAAGGTTAGTTATGAAAGCGACAGTATCCTGGGACCAGGATCTTACCTTTACCGGGGTAACAGAGACAGGCTATAAAACGGTCATGGACGGTAATGGAAAAGCGGTATCGCCAATGGAATCTGTATTATTGGCGGTGGGCTCTTGTTCCAGTATCGATGTAGTAGATATTCTGCAAAAGGGTCGTAAAGAGGTTATTGCCTGCGAGTGCGAATTAGACGCGCAGCGGGCCGAATCGTCGCCCCGGGTGTTTACCGCAATTCATGCTCATTATACGGTGAAAGGAACGGACTTATCTGAAAAGGCAGTGGCCAGAGCGGTTGAA
Source organism: Alteromonas indica (assembly GCA_003056425.1). Lineage (GTDB taxonomy): Bacteria > Pseudomonadota > Gammaproteobacteria > Enterobacterales > Alteromonadaceae > Alteromonas > Alteromonas indica. The sequence continues at coordinate 79,023 of PYVY01000006.1, read as the reverse complement.
TTGTCTGCCCAAAAGTATTGTTCAGTTATGTTGATGCTAAAGGGTAATGTGGATATTACCACCAGCTTTACACTGGAAAATGCCTGACTATAGATTATCGACCTGATGACCTGAAACGAAGCGTTTAGGTGGGCTATGTCGGGCAGTACCGTTGAGCGAGTACTGCCCGAGCGCCACTAAACTGCATCTTAGCTACGTGAAACCAGAAAATCATGTACAGAGTTGGCATCGCGTTCTACTGAAAATTCAATCAGGCTGGTACCATTACAGGTAAGGCCATCTTCAGCGGTAATCAAACGTAATACTTCGCGTTGGCTTGCACCGATACGGCCTACATTGCGTGATAGGCTTGAACGAAGAATACGGATATCGTCCATTACGATAGCTTTACAAAAACCAGAAAACTGTGTGTCGCCAACAAAGCGAACATCTTTTTCAGGTTGAGCGGCGTGCGCTTGTCCAGCAAGAGCGGCTACACCTAATAGGGTGGTCAGTGTTTTGGTTAGTACTTTCATCTCAATATTCCTCAGCGGTTTTGGCAAACTCGGTTAAGCGCTCTGTAGTCAGAACGCACTATAGTTATGCACCAAATAAAAAATAAATGCTGTTGGAATATTGTTGTAAGTGAGTAACAAGTGCGTAAAAACCCTTGTTATAGAGTTTTTACAATTGTAAGTTACTGTTAGTTAATAAAAAACCACGCGCACTAATTACTAAGTAGTATAACGAGTGATCTTTTTATTCTAATAAAGTATGGCTTATATGTGCAAATTTTGCGCAGATATTTCCCGAGATCTGAAATTTAATATTATTCAACGTAGAAATAGCATGATTATTGAACAGCCAAGTCCGATTTTGTTGTAATAAAACTACATTTTAAACATAATTTCGTGCTCTCTTTGTTTCTATTGTATCGATATAGGCATGCCAGGTGGCATAGCCAAGCAAGGGCATTAACAAGATAAACCCAACAAATTGGGTAATAAATCCTAATACTACGATGGTAAAAATGATTCCGGCCCATAGCGCCATAGGCAGTTTATTCAGCCACACGGCATTGACGCTGGTAAGCAGCGCGGTCGCCAGATCAACCTTTCGTTCCATTAATATAGGCTGGGTAAATGCGCTGATAAAAAGCAGTAATACGGAAAACAGCACGCCGACGCCGGTGCCTAAGATCAAAAACGGCCAGAGATCGCGCAACGTTTCGTCTAAGTAAGGTGGGTAAAGGGCATGGATAAGCGATGCAACTCGCAGCCAGAATATCATCAAAATCATTAACACCACCGCAAAGCCCCAACCATTTACCGCATTACGCGTGGTGGCTTTTATCGAATGCAAAAAACTAGGCCGGTGGCCTTTTTCCAGCTCCCAGCTGATATCATATAAACCGGCGGCTAAAAATGGCCCAATAAGCATGAAGCATACAATGGCGGGCATAATGATTAAATGCCAACCAGTTAACTTCACCAAATAAACAATAAACCAGGGAACCAGTGCAAACAGCGCGCCGTAAAGCAGCGTATGTAAGGGTGCCCGGCGCATATCGTGCACGGCCAGTACCAGCCATTTGAAGGGATCTGTTAAGTCCAGTTCGCGACAGGGTATGACCCGTGCAATACCACTATCAGTAATGGCATTATGTGGTGTGTGTTTGAACGAATGTGACATGCAGTATCTCGCTATAGCAAAACCGAGCCTGGGCATCGCAACAGACCATTCTGGTAACGCAGAGCCTGCCATTAAAACGCCTTCAGCACTTGTTTTATAAACATAGTTCACCTGCATTTTTTAACAACTTTATAACCCACTATTACAGCATTTTAATGCACTAAAACTTATATACCGGCGTTTTATTTTCTGCGGTAGGTCTGAACGGCAGGCCCGAGGGCTTAAGTTAATTTCGCCAGGTACAGGATAGATATTGCTCATAATCGACTGTTTATTTGCAGTGGCGGTATGATTTAGCTAAATATTTTCAATTTTTAGGTTAAATAAGGCGTCGCAACTTCGCTAGCTTTGCGATAATCTGACGAACCGTTTGTATTAGTAGTCAGGATTATGAAGCCAGTAGCCCGTTCCCATAAGTTAGATAATGTGTGTTATGACATTCGTGGCCCCATTGCAGCGCAAGCCCGCAAAATGGAAGATGAAGGCCATCGTATATTAAAGCTGAATATCGGGAACCCGGCACCGTTTGGTTTTGAAGCCCCAGACGACATTTTAAAGGATGTCATTTATAACCTGCCCACCTCTCAGGGTTATTCAGACTCTACTGGTATTTACGGGGCGCGTGTTGCTGTTATGCAATATTATCAACAGATGAACGTGAAAGATTTACGGATTAACGATGTGTTTATCGGTAATGGCGTCAGCGAGTTAATCATGATGTCAATGCAGGCCCTACTGAATACCGGCGATGAAGTACTTCTGCCCTCTCCGGATTATCCACTATGGACGGCGGCAGTAAGCCTGTCATCAGGTACGCCGGTACATTATCGCTGTGATGAACAGGCCGACTGGTTTCCGGATATTGATGATATAAAAAGTAAAATTACCGCGCGCACCCGGGCTATCGTCTTGATTAACCCAAACAATCCTACAGGCGCGGTATACAGTGAGGCTTTGTTGCAGGAAGTAGTTGAACTGGCCCGGGAACACGGGTTGGTGATATTTTCGGATGAAATCTACGACAAAATTTTGTATGACGGCCGCCAGCATACCTGTATCGCTGCATTGGCCGATGATGTATTCGTAGTCACCCTCAGTGGCCTGTCGAAAAACTACCGGGTGGCTGGTTTTCGGGCGGGCTGGCTGGTGGTTAGCGGCAATAAGCGTATTGCGTCGGATTATATCGAAGGGCTAAACATATTATCGTCTATGCGTATGTGTGCCAACGTACCGTGCCAAACCGCAATACAAACCGCTCTGGGCGGCTATCAAAGTATCAACGAATTGGTGGCCGAAGGCGGCCGCTTACGGGTTCAACGCGACCTCGCCTATAACATGCTCAATGAAATTGAGGGGATACATTGCGTGAAACCTAAAGGCGCTATGTACTGCTTTGCCCGTGTCGATGCCGCCAAGTTCAATATCAAAAACGACGAACAAATGATCTTGGATTTGCTAAGTAGCGAAAAAGTGTTGTTGGTGCATGGCCGGGCCTTTAATTTATCTGAAGGAATATACTTCAGGCTGGTATTTTTGCCGCATAGCGATATGCTGACCCCGGCAATTCGCAAAATTAATAATTTTTTCAGTAGTTACCGACAGGTATAAATATTCATGTCCGATAAAAGTCATTTTTTTGCTCACCTGGCCCGCATGAAACTGATCAATCGGTGGCCACTGATGCACAATGTGCGTACGGAAAATGTGCAGGAACATTCACTTCAGGTGGCAATGGTGGCACACGGCCTGGCGCTGATAAAAAATCGCTTTTTCGGTGGTACCCTGAATCCTGAGCGGATTGCCACCATCGCTTTGTTTCATGACGTCTCTGAAGTGATCACCGGCGACTTACCTACCCCCGTTAAATACTTCAACAGCACCATTGCCAGCGAATACAAAAAAATCGAGAAAATCGCTGAGCAAAAACTGATTGATATGGCCCCGGACGATTTCAAAGCTGACTACGCCCAATTAATTGATGGCCAACAGCACAGTTCTGAGGAAGCCTTTATTGTAAAAGCGGCCGATGTATTGTGCGCGTATCTTAAGACGCTGGAAGAACTTAATGCAGGCAACCAGGAGTTTAAATTAGCCAAGAAGCGTCTGGACAAGCTGCTTAATGACTATCAGTCGCCCGAAGTAGATTATTTTGTAGCTCGCTATGTTCCCAGCTTTTCGCTCAGCCTGGATGAAATCACTCAGGAAGATGTTAACCAAGATTAAGTGCATAACGTCAGCAGAACACGCATGCGGGGCGAATGTTGTTAAGTAACAGGTTAGTTGTTTTCGCGCCTGAGCCTTTTAGTACAGATACGTTAAACCAGTATTTGCGGAGTTGTGATAATAATGTCTACGCCTGCTAAACCTGATATGTCCACCCTGTGGCAGGCCCGACGCCTGCCCCGCGTACAAAACCGTGATGGCGACCATCGAAACAGTTACCAGCGAGATAAGGCCAGAGTATTACATTCCGCTGCATTTAGACGCTTACAGGCCAAAACCCAGGTACTGGGTGTAGGGCAAAGTGACTTTTACCGCACCCGCTTAACTCATTCGCTTGAAGCTGCGCAAATCGGCACAGGGATAGCGGCCCAGCTACAGGGAAAATACCCGGCAGCCGCCACGCTGCTGGAGCTGGACTCAACACTTATCGAAACCTTGTGCCTGGCGCATGATATTGGCCACCCGCCTTTTGGTCACGGGGGAGAAATTGCCCTGCATTATATGATGCATGAGCACGGCGGGTTTGAAGGGAACGGCCAGACTTTCAGAATTGTTACGCAGCTTGAGCCTTATACCGCTGATCACGGTATGAATTTGTCTCGGCGCAGTATGCTGGGGTTAGTCAAATACCCTAATTTTATAGACACCTTAACTAACCCATACTGTCATGGGCGTACCAGTCATTCACTGCGCACGGTAAAAGCCAGTGACTGGCACCCGCCCAAAGGGCTATACCAATGCGATGCTGCAATGTTCGAGTGGGTATTAGCCCCCTTTAGCCAGTCTGACAGAGATAACTTCATGCAGTTTGAGACGGGTGAAAATCAGCATGGGAAAACCTGTCACAAATCGTTTGATTGTACCATTATGGAGCTGGCCGACGACATCGCCTACGGGATCCATGATTTAGAAGATGCCATTGTGATGGAAATGGTGGATAAATCGGCGTTTATCGAGCAGGTTGTGTTACCGCTGCAGCGCTTGGGCGCAACAGGACTATCGACGCAGATTATGCCTTTGGCGGAACGGTTGTTCAGCCCACAACAGCATGAACGAAAAAATGCTATCGGGGCGCTGGTAAACGCCTTTATCACGGCCATCGACATTTGCGAATTACCCCTGTTTGATCACCCTTTATTACGTTTTCAGGCACGGCTACCCGAGGTGTTTGAGCACGCTTTGAGTTTATTTAAACGCTTTGTGTATAAACAAGTGATTCAACAGTCGCAGGTACAGGTTTTAGAATACAAAGGGCAGCAAATAGTGATGGCACTGTTTGAGGCTTACAGTAGCGATCCGCTTCGATTACTGCCGGAGAATACACGTCTGCGCTGGGAGGCTGCCCAACAAGAAGACAACGGTGCACGTATCATTGCAGATTACATTTCGGGTATGACAGACGAGTTCGCTTCACGGTTGTATTCCACACTGTTTATTCCCAAACACGGCTGACACATACATCGTCCCCCCGCCTGCGTGCATGAAATTTGTGTAATAACTGAAAGAAAACTGTGCTTTGTAAGGTCTTATTCGTAGCAAATGAGATGGTGTGCAGGTTAGCGCAGGGCAATTTCTCTCTGCCGGGCGTCCTCGGATAGGAACGGTTGCAGCTTCCCGGCTGTTTACGTATCTCACGGTTGGCGGTCCATGCATGTTTCTTCTGATTTTATGTTACCGGTACTTAGTTGTCATAACACGAGGTGAGCTATGCCAAGGATTTATAAACCGTCTGTCCGTTTGACCGACCATGATGTGACCAGCGAAACGGTCTACCGGGAACGCCGGCAGATCTTAAAGTCCATGGGGTTTATAGGCGCGGGGGCATTGATCAGTGGCAATGCACACGCGTTGGGCTGGTTTAGTGACGATGACAAACCAGCGTTTGCAGGCAAACCTCTGGATTACCGTAAGCCCGCAGCCTATCGCTCAGATGAAACCCAAACCCCTTACGAGAAAGCCACCAGTTATAATAATTTTTATGAATTTGGTACCGGTAAAGACGACCCCAGTGAATACGCCAGCAAACTCACCGTAGACCCGTGGACATTATCGGTAGAGGGAATGGTGGAAAACCCGATAAAACTGGATTACGACGCACTAAGTGGGCGCTTCGCTCTGGAGGAACGTATTTATCGCCTGCGCTGTGTTGAAGCCTGGTCAATGGTATTGCCCTGGACAGGGTTCGAGCTTGCCAACCTATTGAAACTGGCCAAGCCGCTATCCGGGGCTAAATACGTGGCATTTGAAACGCTTGAACGGCCTTCGCAGATGCGCGGCCAGCGCAGCCGGTTTACCGGTGGCGGGGTGGACTATCCGTACGTGGAAGGCCTACGTTTAGATGAAGCAATGCATCCCCTAACCCTTATGGCTGTAGGGTTGTACGGTAAAACGCTGCCGCCACAAAATGGTGCGCCGATTCGTTTGGTAGTGCCCTGGAAATATGGGTTTAAAAGTATCAAATCTATTGTCAAAATTCGCCTTACCGACCAGGAGCCACCCACTACGTGGAATCGGTTGGCGGCCAACGAATATGGTTTTTATGCCAATGTAAACCCCGCGGTAGACCACCCGCGCTGGAGCCAGGCCAGTGAGCGGCGCATTACCAGCGGCGGCTTACTCTCGCGAAATCGTATTGAAACACAGTTATTTAACGGATATGCCGAAGTGGCGCCGTTGTATCAAGGTATGGATTTAACCCGTTATTATTAGTTGTGGCTATGCGAAGATTATTAAAACGTCCGTTACGGCTGAGCCGGGCGCAGGTTTTTGTCGGCAAACTTGGGTGTCATTGTATTATTGCAGGACTGCTAGGGCTGACATTCTTTTTCGGCTTTACCGATCAACTTGGCGCGGATCCAGTGGATACCCTGATCAATTTTACCGGCCGCAACGCGATTCACTTATTACTCATTAGTTTGCTGGTGTCACCGGCAGCTAAGCACATTCCCTGTGGCGATATAATGCGGTTTCGGCGAATGTTGGGGGTTTATGTATTTGTTTACGCGCTGGCACATTTTCTGGTGTACGTTTTATTTGAACTACAACTTAACTGGGTGCTCATTTTTAGCGAGATAACCGAGCGCCCTTATATTGTGGTCGGGATGCTTGCGCTGTTGTTATTGCTGGCGATGACCGCCACATCGTTCAAACGAATTCAACAAAAAATGGGCAAACATTGGCAACGGCTACATAACACAATTTATCTTTGTGTCCCCTTGGTGTTGTTGCACTTCAGTTGGTCGCAGAAAACCTTGTTTGCTGATCCGCTGGTTTACTGGGTTGTTGCCGCGGCTATTTTATGGCTTCGTAAAGACAAGCTACTGCGCTTAATTCCGTTTAATAAATAGCCACGGCGCCGGCCATCGAATACGCCGGACAGTAGATAAAACCCGCCCGATAGCTTGCTTGTTCTATGGCATTGTGGTGAAGCTTGGTAAGTTACATGGGGTTAACAATAAAATACTCTTAATACATTGTTTTAACTAATAAAAAACAAAGCAATTCGTTACTCTGCGCGCTGCTGGTGATAGGATCCTGCCCCTAACTGGCTCGGCAATGAGCTAACCGCTTTAACTATTATGAGGCAGGCATGTCCCACTCTTCCCCAACCTCGGGTGCTGCTAATGAGCAGCAGCAATATTCCCTTGCCGTAATTACGTTCTGGCTGGCTTTTGGGACCTTTATGATTGGTTGCAGTGAGTTTGCTGCAATGGGATTGTTACCCTATTTTGCTGAAGATTTTGGTATCAGCGAAAAAGTAGCCGGTCATGCCATCAGCGCATATGCCTTGGGTGTGGTGGTAGGCGCCCCTTTAATTACGTTGTTTTTCTCACGGCTTGCCCGTCGTACGATGTTGATTGCCATGATGATTTTTTATGCTGGCGGTAATTTATTGACCGCGCTGGCATGGTCTGAATGGACCATGAATGCGGCGCGGTTTATCGCGGGCTTACCCCACGGCGCTTATTTCGGTATTGCCATGCTTTTCGCAGCTGATATAGCGGGCAAAAAGAAGCGCGCCCAAGCGGTCAGTAATGTCATTATGGGCCTGGCTATCGCCAACATTATCGGTGTCCCTGCTATTAGTGGTATTGGTCAGATATTTGGTTGGCGCACCGGGTTTTTCATGATCGCTGCCGGCGCTTTGGTCACATCGCTTATGGTCTGGAAAACGGCCCCCTATCAGGGTGCTAACCCCGATGCCAAGCCTATGACCGAATTACAAGCACTGAAAAATAAAGATGTTTTGCTGGTATTGTTGATGGGTGCCATCGGCTTTGGCGGCATGTTTTCTGTCTATTCTTATTTTAGTGCATCTTATTTGAATACCACCGGCGCGCCCGAATGGGGTATTTCGGCCACGCTGTTAATTTACGGTATCGGCGTTACCTTGGGCAATATTATTGCCGGCCGTTATTCAGAAGGCCGTCTTTTATCCAGTGCTATTGCATTTCAGGTATTACTCGGGTTATCTGCTGCTGCGTATGCGGCCTCGATGGGAAATCCTGTGCTAATGGCCATATCTTTATTTTTCATCGGTATTGGCGGTGGAATGGTGGTGCCGCTGCAAACTCGCTTAATGGATGTAGCCGGAAATGCGCAAACCCTGGCTGGGGCAATGAACCATGCCTCGTTCAACACCGCGAACGCGTTGGGGCCTTGGCTGGCTGGGATGGCATTATCCGCCGGCTATGGTTATGCGGCTACCGGATGGGTGGGTGTAGCACTGGCCGGCGGTGGGGTACTGGTATGGTTACTGATTGTAATGAGCCAGTCGGCCCGGTCGCCGCAACCTGTAAACGAACGCGCGCGTTAAAACGCGCGCCTGGGTTGGTCCCTCGCGGTGGAATAAGCGTTTAACCCATAGCCTTGATATATATGTTGTCCGGGGCCTCTGGCGAGTTATGGCTAACGCTTATCATCGGCTAGGAGTGACTTTATTTGCGCACGACTATGATGGGCGAATCTCTGTACAGACTGACCCGGTTACGGCCATTTTGCTTTGCTGTGTATAGCGCATTGTCGGCCTGTTTAAATGCGCTATCGAGCGACTGTAGCCTGTCGCAGACCGTAATACCGGCACTAAAGGTAACGGGTATTTCATCAAACGGGGCATCGCTAACGGCCTGTTTCCATCGCTCTACTATTGTTTTTGCATCGTGCCTGCTAGTGTTGCTAATCAGAATAACGAATTCCTCGCCGCCCCACCTTGCAAGTACATCTCCGCCACGCAGGTTTTGCATTAAGCGCTGAGCAAACGCTACCAGGATAGCGTCACCTTTAGCGTGGCCATAGGTATCATTAACCAGTTTAAAATGATCAATATCAATAACCGCCAGACAATAAGGTTCAGCGCCACTTGCTAAGCGGCTGGCATATTCTTTTGCAAACTTATTGCGGTTATAAATACCGGTAAGCGTGTCTGTTTGGGATATTTTTATAAGTTGCTGTTCACGCTCAATAGCTTGCTGGAACGCAAAATAGCGGGTTCCTTCATAAAAGCGAAATAGCAGAATATGCACAATTGAGGCTTCAATGACATTCAGTAACGCCCCGGTATTTATGGTAAAGGCCGGATTGTGCTGTAATTGCAAATAGACGGTATACACACATGCTACAAAAACGATAATTGATAGCGTAGTACCGACCCGTCGACCGGCCAGGAAGAAGGTTACCGGAGGTATCACGGTAGCCCAGATAACTGAGTAGTTTCGCCCCTCCACCAATAGGATAAACGCAAGCATTACGCCGGCTATGCCACACGCGAGTAAAACGGCCACTACCGCGACGTTTGCTAGCCGTCTGAATAACCCGTATAACGCGAGTACGATAAGACAACCTACCCCATCCATCACTGCCAGCGTGTAGGCTTTAAACACAAAAAGGTTGATTACGCTTAATAGGGCAAAGCTTACCGTAGCGAGCAAAAAGATATGGAAAATAAGACGTATACGCCAGTAATCAGGATGGTGGTCCGGATAGTCAGGAAACGTTTTGTACCACGTAAATGACATAAGCAATTCAGGCTACATTATTCTATTTTAAACCTAAATTAGCAGTATTTCTGCCGGCAGTGTAAAAAACCTGATTATTTCTAAACAGTTTGGCGACTGCGCGCGGCGGGGACAATGTCATTAGCCTATACTGCATATACGATGATACTGCGCTAGCGTAACTGAAGCGCCTTATGCTCTACATTACGCAGTGCCCGGTAATCGCCATAGTTGCTTGATAGTTCCCTGTAAACTGGACTGCCCGGGCTAATAGCTGTACCGATAGCGTAATCATTTCGCTGGCAGTAAAGCGTAGAGGTTAGTTGCCATACTGCTTTTATCGCCATTCATGAGCCTGTGCCAGTCTGGTTAGTCACCGAGAAACGACAGCCGCCTTTCTTCCGCCACGCGAAATGAGGATAACGTGCTGGTTCGATTTAGCCCGCAGTGCACAGTTAATAACTGCTAACCCTGGCTATTCCCAATGTACCAGCCCTTGCCTCAGTATAGAATAATTACCCCGGGTAGTTTATTCCCCGGTACGGTTGCGCTGGGCCTAACACAGCATAAAAACATTACGCTGTGTAACCATATCGTACATTTCCCCTCGACCTAATTGAGCCATACCACAGTAAGCCCCATACTCGCGCGGCTGATTTTTGCACAAGGCGGGGCAAAGATATTTATCGGGCGAAACAGCCCCGGAACGCCGCCCCATCGCGCTAAAAATCAGATGATGTTTTCTGCTCAGCTTTACCGCTATTGTTAGCCACAAAAGACAATTAAAACAGCGTAATAAGCCCATAGAGGAACGTTTTTCATCAAATCGTCATTATGGGGTCATAGGCTGGCTATTACTGAAATAGTAAGTGCTTGTTAGGACGGGATAATCTTTGCCGAAAAAATCAGCGTTGGAACAACCTTTACCTGGTTTAGCTAATACCATTACCACTGCCAGCGGCATTACCCTGCACTATCAGGACGCAGGAGATAAAAACGCGCCCGCTATTGTGTTGATAATGGGTCTTGGGGCCCAGATGACGATTTGGCCAGATACCTTGTACCAGGGGTTGGTTAAAAAGGGATTTCGGGTAATTCGTTTTGATAATCGGGATACGGGCCTATCAAGCCAGTTGGATGACCTGGGCAACCCTAGTCTGTTAAAAGCCTGGCTGAGCAAACGCCTACCTATGGCCTCGTCAGTACCCTATAAACTAGAGGATATGGCCGAGGATGTGTTGCATTTAATGGATGCCCTGGGGCTTAAACGAGCGCATATGGTGGGCGCGTCTATGGGCGGGATGATTGCCCAGATACTCGCTGCCAGGCATAAAAAGAAGGTACTAAGCCTAACATCTATTATGTCCACCGTTGCGGTTACCCCGCAAACCAGCTCCAATATAAAGTTACTACTTAGCCTGGCGCGCCGCCCAGGCCGCTATAACCGAGAAGCGGCCATTCGTTACAATATGAAATTGAATCGTTTAATCGGGAGTCCTTCTTACCCCAGCGATGAACGAACATTGTATGAGCAAGCCAGCCGTTCTATTGATCGCGCCTATAACCCGGCCGGTTTTAAGCGCCAATTGGTAGCCATCACTGCCAGCGCCGACCGCCGGCCTTTGATGAAAAAAGTAAAAGCCCCTACCCTGGTAATTCATGGCAGTAACGATCCGGTCATCCCGTTGGCCGGTGGCCAGGAAACCGCCAAACATATTAAAAAGTCTACTTTAAAGGTGGTAGAAGGCATGGGGCATGATTTCCCACCGGTACTGATGGCTAAAATGACCCGCTGGATTGCCAAGCATGTAGCCAAAGCAGAGAAAAAACGTAAACAAAAAAAGCGGCTGAAGCGCCAGCAAAAAGCCGCACTAAATAAGTAACCTTTGACACACCGTTGCCAAGTCCCGGCTATGGGTGTGCGCCAACGCTGTTATGAAAACGCCAGCCACGAGCTGGTGTTTAATGCCTTTTTGTTGCAAAGATAATGCATAAGCTTCATTTTTTCCCAAAGCGTATTCCTAACGTCTATTGGCTGTTTTCTAGTAAGCTGCGACTAGGCAGCGCCCACTATTTCATGTGAACTTTACCACCAATAATTTTATACGCTGGTGTACCCCGAATCATGGTATCGCGGGCAAACTCCTGGCCACAGCCTGGACAGTGGCAAGCAGTAGTTGTGTAATCTTCCACTATGCGTTCGATAAAGCATTTAACCAACGCACCCTTACCGCCCTTGCGGTACTTAAAAATAGGCGCTTTACATTGTAAACACGATATTAGTACCGTGCGAACCGGTCCTTTTTTACTGGGTTTAGCCATAGCCTCACGGTGTAGTTTGTCGTTGGTGATAGGATTCTATCGTGAATAATGCGCCATTATAAAGCCGGATGTGGCCTAAGCTGGGCGGCAATAGATTGGTGCCGCCACGCCCTTTCGATGGCATCCCGCCTAACCGCTGCCGTTATGTTTAAGATAAATCTTAAGCTGTGGAGGGACAGGCGGTAACCGTGTTCGCACAAAGCTGCACAAGGACTACGCCCCCTAGCGCATTAATTGTGCTGGGGGGAAAGCACAATCAATGACCCGCGGGCTCTTCGCCGCGCCCTTAGCCTCAGTGACAACTAGGTAAACAGACGTTTCCACCACCCTGCGGCCGGGTCAACAGTCTGGAGTGGCTGGCATGGCCGGCCCAGACCAACATTTTGTAGCTCGCGTATAATACGGCTTTCGCTTTGTTGCGCTTCAAGGATCGCGCGTTCACCATAATACCCGCCTATTTTAAATACTGTTAAACTAAGCGCGGTCGCTACTTCAAAGGCAACTATGACTCTGGTGAGCCCTCCATGAGCTGTAATGGTTGAATCTCCCAGCGTGGCCATCACCACAATAGAGTAATACAAACTGTTCAAATAGGTCGAGACAAGATCGCGGGCATACCTCCCATTAACCCGTTCAGGCTTTGAAAGTTGTATACCTGTTCCGCTTCTACCTCACGTAAACCGGCAATCATTTGCTCTTTAGAGTCAATTATTGCGATAAAAAAGTATGCACCGGCGCTTACCACCGCCAACGTAATGAAGAAAAATTTCAGCTCGTGAATAGAGGTTTCTTTGCGGCTGACCAGACGTATTACATCCACCAGCAGCTTTATCATGTAAAACAATAATAAAAAAAGTAACAGCAACAAGCAGTAATACTGCCCAGCCGTTGTCCCGGGTGTAAGGAAGCAGCAGCCCGGTCGAAAAGGCACAACCGGTAAAAAACAGGTTTTTAGTGTAAATTGTTGATAAATCGTCCATCGACCCAATGCCTTAGATAGCGCTGGACGATGCCCTACCAGCGTCATATAGGGTGATGTTGTATTATTTTTCGTCAATGATAGACATGAGTTGGCCAACAGTTCCAGCTATTTCTATGGCTAAGGCAGGAAGGCGGCGGCCCTTGCCTGCATGGGTTATCCGCCGCCAGATGGTCGAGGCGCATCAGGCGCATTTAAGGCTGGCCGGTAGGTAAACCGGCACAGCTATTTGGCGCTTATGCGATACGTCAGGGCATTTAATACAAAAAGTCCTTTAAAAACGGTACGCGGCCGACACTTTGAAGCGTCGCCCTGCCGGTTTTCACACCGCTAGCTTTTGCACTGTCGGCTTTTAAGGCACCTTAACGCTTTTTCATTCGCTGGCTTTGTGCTTCGCGTTTCTCGTTGCGTTTTTCTTTGCGGTCGCGTTTCTCAGGCGTTAGCGAGCCATCTTTGAATTTTTGCTTGCGCTTTTCTTTATCTGCTTGTTTTTTTGCCGCCGCTTCGGCTATCTCTATATTTTCCTGCGCTATCATTTGCGGTGTTTCAAGGGTAATTCTACCCAGCTTTCCAGATTGCAGCTCTTTTAACAGAATCTCACAAATTTTATGCAGATTTACCCTACCGCCCGCCATTAATGCGCCACGTTTTTTGGCTGCCGCTTCCAAAAATGCCAGTTCCGTGTCAGGTAACATGTCCAGTTTGTAGCGTTCCTGCATAACCTGCGGATAGGCTTTAATTAGATAGTCTGCCGCAAAAAAACCTACATCATCGTATTCCATTGCGGTATTTTTAACTGCCCCGGAGGCAGCCAGTCGATAAATGGAGTGCGGGTTTTCAACCTTAGGCCATAGCACGCCGGGGGTATCGTACAATACAATGCCACTGCCTAAATTAATTCGTTGTTGGCCTTTAGTGACCGCTGGCTCGTTCCCCGTTTTGGCAATCGTACGTTCTGCCAGAATATTTATCAGGGTCGATTTACCCACATTCGGGATGCCCGTAATCATGGCATTAATTGACTTCACCTGAGCGTCTTTTTGCGCACACACACTGCGAATAAGACTGATAATTTGCTTACTGCCTGCCGGATTGTCGCTTGAAGTCGTGATGGTTTTCACACCGCGCTGAGCTTCTAAATGGGTCTGCCATTGGGCGGTTAAATCAGGATCAGCAAGGTCAAATTTGTTCAGAATTTTAATGCAAGGTTTGTCGCCTCTTATTTTGGCGATCTCGGGGTTTTCACTTGAAAAAGGTATACGGGCATCAAGCACCTCAATCAAAATATCAACCTGGCTTAATGACTCTTTTATTTCTTTAAGGGCTTTATGCATATGCCCGGGAAACCAGTGTAAGGCCACGTTTTTTTCCTCTACTTATATTTACGTACGACACAATCGTTGGCATAGGCCGCCCTATAAGAAGAGTAACGCCGGGCCACTGTGTTCGCTAAAAAATCATTGTGACAACTGGTAAACCGATAATGTGACCGCACTGGCCAGATTAAGCGAGTCTATTTTGCCGCTGCCTTTGATCGTAAACGCCTGCGCGTTAAAGTCGGCAAGTGCTTGTGCGGGAACACCCCGCGCTTCATTGCCAAATAAATAACAGTCGTACGCGCCAAATGCTTTGTTGTTTATGCTTATGCCCTGCATATCTAAACAGGCAAAAGAAGAAAAGCGCGATCGCAAACTGTTAAGGCTAACGTCCTGCTCCATCGGCACATGGAAGATGGCGCCCATACTGGCCCGTACCACTTTAGAATTATACGGGTCGACGCTCGCGGGGCTAAGCAATAGCCGAAAGCCACCAAACCAGGCCATACTGCGCAATATCGTGCCCAGATTGCCGGGGTCCTGAACCTCGTGTAGATAAATACATCGCTGGGACGATGTATCTGACCGGGCAGTGGCAACGGGTAATGGTACCCGGGCGATAATACCCTGTGGGGTTTTGGTATCACTCAACTGGCTCATTTGGCGCGAAGTTACGGTGACTAGGGTATAGCGACCCGATAACTGCGCAGTCCACTGCGTGTATTCCTCGGTGACATACAAGGTAACGTCGCTACCGGCATAACCCCCGGCCCTCGCTTTATCCAGCTCCAGTATTAAATGCTCCCCTTCCACCAGATAATAGCCAAACTGTGAGCGGTATTTTTTCTGATGGAGTTTTTTAACGTCGTCCAGTTTCATAATAACCTGTTTTCGTACTCATAATATCTAAGCCTGTCCGGCTCGAACCCGCCTTGTTCTGATAGCATGATGAAAATCTGCCTGCCCGAGACGGCTAAGGTGCTATCGCCGGGGGCACCTAATCCTGCTGCGGCAACAGCCGTTCGACCTGGACCGCTACCCAAACGCGACGATCTTTAGACTAATATTTAAGTAAGCCGATTTTATCTGCCACACCGTTCCACTCATCGGCATCCGCCGGCGCTGGCTTGAGTTCGGTGATATTGGGCCACTGCTGAGCTAACTCCTCGTTCAGCGCTAAAAAAGCAGCCTGATCGGGGCTTATATGGGTGTCCTGGATAATAGCGTCAGCCGGGCATTCAGGCACACAGAGTGCGCAATCTATACAAATAGCCGGATCAATTGCCAGAAAATTAGGGCCCTCGAAAAAGGCATCTACAGGGCATACTGCAACACAATCTGTATATTTACAGTTGATGCAGTTGTCGGTCACTACAAAGGTCATAGCAGGCCAAGTTGTTCATTATTTTGCATGGCTGACAAGTCTAAAGTAGCGTCGTTAAAACACAAGTTTTCTTACCATTTTGCCGCAATGATTGCTGCATTCGGCCTATCTTAAGCGAGATAAGTCATTTAAAATGCCCGGCCCTGGCAGAAAAGGCTGTCCGGTGTTTTAAAGAGTAACTGTATTATGCTGCGTTTAACCGATATTAAATTACCCCTTGACCATAACGAGCAAGCGCTTGAACAGGCCGTGCTGGCAAGACTAAAGCTGGATAAAGCCAACCTGACCGCGGTAACCGTTTTTAAACGGGGGTATGACGCACGCAATAATAAAGATATTCAGCTTATTTATACGCTGGATATTGAGGTGACAAACGAAGCTGAACTGTTACAGCAATTCAGCCAGGATCCGCGGGTCAGGATCACCCCAGATATGCAGTATAAATTTGTGGCTCAGGCTCCGGCCAACTTAGCCCACCGCCCGGTAGTGGTAGGCCTGGGACCTTGCGGGCTGTTCGCCGCATTAATACTTGCCCAGATGGGCTATAAGCCTATTGTCCTGGAGCGTGGTAAAGCGGTACGTGAACGTACCAAAGACACGTTTGGGTTTTGGCGTAAGCAACCGCTTAATCCTGAGTCTAACGTACAGTTTGGTGAAGGCGGAGCAGGCACCTTTTCAGATGGCAAGCTGTATAGTCAGGTAAAGGATCGCAAACATTACGGGCGTAAAGTGTTGCACGAATTTGTAGCAGCGGGAGCCCCGGAAGAAATCATGTATGTCAGCAAGCCCCATATCGGGACATTCAAGCTGGTTAATATGGTGGAAAAAATGCGCGCGCAAATTATTGCGCTGGGTGGAGAAATTCGGTTTAGTACCCGCGTGGAAAAACTGGATATACAGAACGACAAAATTCATGGCTTATATTTGTCGGACGACCAATATCTGGCCACCCGTCATGTCGTGCTGGCGGTAGGCCACAGTGCACGAGACACTTTTAAAGCGCTTTATGAACAGGGCGTTTATATCGAAGCAAAGCCATTTTCTATTGGTTTTAGAATTGAGCACGAACAAAGTATGATTGACCAGTGCCGGTTTGGTGATAATGCTGGCAATCCTCTTTTAGGAGCGGCCGACTATAAGCTGGTTCACCACTGCAAAAATGGCCGCACGGTATACAGTTTTTGTATGTGCCCGGGCGGCACCGTGGTGGCTGCAGCATCTGAACCAGGGCGTGTAGTTACCAATGGTATGAGCCAGTATTCGCGTCACGAACGCAATGCTAACAGTGCAATTGTGGTGGGAATTACACCAGAACAGGACTTTCCCGGTCACCCCCTGGCAGGCATTGAATTACAGCGGCGCCTGGAAGAGCTAGCCTATACCGCAGGCGGTGAGAACTATCATGCCCCGGCCCAGCTAATTGGCGACTTTTTAGAGGGCCAAGCCAGTACGGGTTTGGGAGATGTAGCACCCTCTTACACCCCAGGTGTTACCTTAACCGACTTGAGTAAAGTGGTTCCTGAATATGTTAGCCAGTCTATACGCGAAGCAATCCCTGCGTTTGATAAACAAATCAAGGGGTTCGCGAAGCGTGATGGATTACTGACGGGGGTTGAAACCCGTACTTCTTCGCCAGTGTGTATTAAGCGCGGTGCTGATTATCAAAGTGTGAATATACAGGGACTTTATCCGGCCGGCGAGGGAGCCGGATACGCCGGGGGAATCTGGTCTGCGGGAATAGATGGAATTCGGGTCGCTGAAGCCGTCGCGTTGGCAATGTTAGAGCACTAAAGGGCGGCCCACTGCCGCCTTGCGCTGGTGGGGTAGCGTGTAGTCTTAAAAGCTGATTAGCCAGTCTCTGGTGCTAAAACTGGTGGGCAAGTTTGCTGACAAACGAGTAAATAGAAAAACACCTTCTGATAGCATAGCTTCATAATGCTGCATCGCTTTGTTATTAATTTTATGTTCAAGAATACAGTTTTTATGGGTAACAGCTTGAGCGAATATCACGCCGTTGTCGTGCAGTTGCGCCACCATAGCGTTGGTATTGGCGGGTGTGATATTTTTAATCATCAACCCATGCCCTGAAGCAAATTCTTCAATACACTGTTTGGTTAACATGTTGGGTGTATTTTCGGCTGAATCTACGTCAAAAGATGAAGGTTGCATAAATGCATCCGGATGCTAAGTTTTTTTTAAATTTTGCGCTAAACGCCCACAGATAAACATTCAACAAAAGTATAAAAAACTCAGGGCCAGCCCACGAGTTTAAGGAAAACGACCCTCCATCCGGCGCCTTTTTCCCTTATTGCCATTATCGGGTTACTCAATTCGCATCAACATACCCTGTTGTAGCTTATCGCTGCTTATTACCCAGCCATCTACGTCTTTTTGGATGTTGTACACATCCGTAGCCAGGCCATGTGTGAAAATACTCAAAAAGCTATCTATTCCACTGGCGTAAACAGTGAGCGTTCGATTACCTCGTAATGTAGCTTTTACTTTACTTGCGCTAAGTTCAACCGAGCTCATTGTTTCACTAAAAAACTCGCTCAGCATGGATGCCAGCAAAAACAAGCTTGCTTCGCAGTAGTTTGGATGGGTTTTGCCTTCACTGATAATATTCATTACGTGTTTTGCCCTTTTCTACCTATCCCCGGCCGTAAACCTATGTGTTTAACCAGCCCAGGTTACTCACACACCTGTCCGGCTATAGCATTAGCTTATACCCAGACAAGTATATTAAAAGCTGGTCAGGCCAAATGTAGGCGAAAGTATAAAGTTAACGTATTGATAACAATACTTGAACGCCAATTTAATGATTATCCGCACCTTTATTACCCAGGGCGCAAGATGCAAAGTGACGGGATACGGTTACCTCAGGCCGTCACCACTTGTAGTTGTTTTTGGGGTTAGCACAGTACTAAAGGTCTACAGCCGCCACGTTAGTTAGCCCCTATAGTCGATAGGGATGAAGTACAACAGCAACCTGTGACCTATCGCACATTGTGAGAAATTGCCTACGCAGCCGTGGTGCCCTGGTCATTTACATTTAAACGTTAACGACAGTGGACACACCATGATAAACACCCGTTTTATCCCTTTTGCTTTACTCCGTCTGGGGTTACTCATAAGCATACTATTGCCCGCTCATGCCGGGGCCGGCACTTGGCAAAATAATCAGTCGCTTGGCGGCTTTAATACCGTGAATATCTATACACCAGATAGCAACTCATCAATTGGCGAAGGTAAGGCACTGCTGATTGTGTTACATGGCTGCGTGCAGCCAGTAAGTGCTTATCTTAGCGCTAATCTGGAAGCCGCTGCTGAACGCCATGGTATGGTAATAGCGGTACCTGATGCGATGAACAAAGCGGGTTTTAGTTGCTGGTCTTATTGGCAAGGCGCCAAATCGCGTAGCAATGGCGACTATAAAAATCTGATTGCACTGGCCCAAACCATGGCCAACGACGCGACCCGGAATATCGACGAACAACAGGTATATATTGCCGGCCTATCCTCTGGTGCGGCGTTTGCCAATACCACAGCTTGCTTAGCGCCCGATGTATTTGCCGGCATGGGCATCAGTGCAGGTCCCAGCATTGGTACCAGTTCTAACGGAGCATTGGGCCCGTGTGAAACGGCCAACGTAGCAGCACGCTGCGCTCAGTATGGCGCAGGTTACAGCAGTTATTTTGATACGCAGCTTGCCTCTATCGCCCAGGGCGACCAGGATTCAACGGTGAATCTTTGCTATAACGAGCAAAACGCCAGCGGCATGGCTGAGTTGTATGGCGTAAGTGAGCTACCAGCTAGCCAGGTAATCAGCGATGGGCCTTCACGCACGGCAGATGAAACCTTGTGGCAAGATGGTCGGGTATCCAAATTGTGGTTTAATAATGTGGACCACGCGTGGTCTGGGGGCGCGGGTGCCAGTGGTGCATACATCAGCGGCAACAGCATCAACTATGCAGACTACCTTGGCGAATATTTCGCTACCTATAATCTGCGGGTTGATCGCAATACTGGCCCAGCGTTGAGTAATATTAATGTTCAGGTAGTAGGCAATACTATCGAAGTCAGTGGTACCGCAATAGATGCGCAGGGCAGTGTGAGCCAGGTGCTGATCAGTTATGCCGGCAGTAATGACAACCTGCAAAGCGATACCAGTTCGGTTAACAGCGCGGGTGACTTTACCATTAGTAGCAGCGCACTGACGAACGACTTATATAAAGTTACCATTATCGCTACTGATAATGCCGGAAAGGATTCTGCCCCGGTTATTCGCTATGTCCGTATAGGACCGCCCCCCGCCCCTGCTGCGCCGACATTGTCGAACATACTGGTTAGTGTCAGCGAGCAGTGCGCCACCCTCAGCGCTGATGTGGCGGATATTAATAATGATATAGCCACAGTGACGGTGGTATTTGGCGCTACCAGTATTCCCGCTGCGCTCCAGGAAAACCGCTACGTTGCCACCGGATGTGCGCTACCAGGAGGCAGTAATAGCGCCACCATAACAGCAGTAGATGACACCGGCCTGAGCGCCAGCGAAACGGTGGAATTTACTATTGATGCGGGTAAAACTGCCACCCTTGATCAGCATATAAGTGCTGGAAGGCTGGCATATACGAATTACGCAAATTGCTATCTGGAATACAGTACATCCGCTTTTACGTTACGTGAAGTGTCCGCCAATTCCAGTCAATGTCAGTGGCAGGACAGCGATGCCAGTTGCACCGGGCCGGTACAAGCCTGTAGCGCAGATGGTTCGACAGGAGGCCAGCCGCCGCCGGTAGACGAGAATACTTGTGTACAGTACAGTACTTACAATTACTATCATAAAATGGCCGGCAGAGCTTACAGCACAGGAAACCCTTATGCGCCAGATTATTTTGCCCAGGGATCGGATGCCCCACTAGCAGGTTCAACATATGGGATAACAATGTTGAATTCCACAGATAATAACCAGTGGCAACCCGGCAATTGCCCTTAATTAGATAACCTTTCAGGCGTAAAAAAAGTAGCAAGCCGATGAGGCGTTGCTACTTTTTTCCTATTGGCAGATTACCTTTCGGTAACGTCCGGGCCTTACCGGTTATGTATTTTTTCCTCAACTTTGTGAACCTGTTCGGTCACTGTTTCGGTTACTGGCTTGGCTAAGCGTTTGACCACCTGCGCTGCCGCAAACCCAACACAGCTTCCCACCAGTACATCAGAAAAATGATGCGCATCGCGCCCTGTCCGGGAACGGCCAATAACTGCCGTAGCGGCGGCCGCCGCTAATAACGGCCCGGAAGATTTTGGAATACTTGCTGCTACCGCCGCCACCGCTGCCGCGTGGCCTGAAGGCATTGAATTATGGCTATCATCTAAAGTGGCGCCCTTAAACGCCGGACCGGTATTGGTTCGCGGGCGCTTTCTGCCAATAAGACGTTTAAGCCCGGCATTGGCTAGCCCGGCGAGGGCTGCGCTACAGGTGGCTTTTAATAATGTATCTTCTAGCTGTTTGTGCCCCGAATAGCGCGACGCGACATAAGCCGTGGCTGTGGCCGCAACTACCGAAGGTGGCTTGGTAACTGCGCTAAGTGTTTGCGAAGTGACTATACCATTACCTTTAGTACTGCCCTTAGAACGTAATAAATTGGTTAGCTTGTAGGCTATGTAGCCCTTCCCCAGCGTAAGACCTTGCATAGTTACCTCAAATGGTTTTTGACGTTAGGTGTCAAATTTATAGAGCGGGGGCGGGAATTGAGATCGTTTACCCACAAAATTTAAATAGTGTGCTATAGCTTATTGAACGGACTCGCTTGCCAATGTTCTTATAGCCCCCACGTTTTAATTAGGCATATCCGCTGTAGTTGTTATATTGCAGTGCAACATAATATGGGAATATGAATGAGTAGCAATGTAAACCAGCCCCAGGACTTAGAGCGTAGGCGCGTTAGCGAACTACAAAGCTATCAGCTGGATACCTCTGCCACCCCCGAATTTGACCAGCTGACTGATCTTGCGTCACGAATTTTCGATGTACCTATAGCATTGATTTCGCTGGTTGACGACAAGCGTCAGTTTTTTAAATCCAGAGTCGGTCTGGCGGTGAGCGAAACGCCTCGGGATATCTCATTTTGCGCGCATGCTATCGCGCCAGAAACTACTGGGCCGTTATTGGTGCCTGATGCCTTAAGTGACGCTCGGTTTGTAGATAATCCCCTGGTCACCGGGCCCCTCATATCCGCAGCTATTTTGGTTATCCGCTGGTTTCCGCGAATGGCTTCAAACTGGGTACGTTGTGCATTATCGATACGAAAGCTCGCCACGACTTTGGCGAAAAAGAGGTAGCCCTACTACAAAATTTAGCTAATGTGGTGACGGATAAACTTGAGCTATGGCGTCTGAACCATTTGCACCACGTGGGCCAAACCCAGTGGCAGAATATTGCAACGACCTCACCGGACGCCATTATATGTACCAATTTATCGGACCTGATTAATTTTTGGAACGATGCGGCGGCGCAGTTATTTGGTTATAGCCAGGAAGAGATCCTTAATACCAGTATTAAGCGTTTAACCGATGAGTCTGGTTTAGCTCTTTTTCGCCAGCTAAAAGAACAGTTTTTGGCTTCAGATAGCCTCTTTGAACGTAATTTACACGTTACTGCAAAACGCAAAGACGGCTCTACCTTCCCCGCAGAACTATCGTTCTCTACCTGGCTCGAAGAAGGCGGCAGAAGCATCGGTTTAATCGTCAGAGATACCACTGAGCGGCGTAAAAACTATGCCAAACTTAAACGCCTTGCACTTACCGATGCGCTCACCGGCCTGGCTAACCGAAGTGCCTGGAAGCGGATAGCGGAGGCGCAGTTAAACGATGCTGTACCGGTGACGATATTACTGGCAGATTTGGACGGCTTTAAAGAAATAAACGACACCTTGGGTCACGCCGCGGGCGATGAATTATTAAAAGTGGTGGCGAAACGAATAAAAAGAGCCGCAGGAAAGCCAATTACTATCGCTCGCTTAGGCGGCGATGAATTTGCGTTGTTGTTCTGTGATATAGAGATAGACCAGGCAACTGCGATTGCCGCTTCTTTGATAGCCGATGTGGCTCAACCACATATCATTAATGACCATCCGGTAGCCGTAGGAATGAGTATTGGTATCGCCCAGTCGCCCGCTCACGGAGCCCAGCTTGAAGAGCTATTAAATGCCTCAGACCTGGCGTTATACCAAGCCAAAAGCGAAGGTAAAAACCGTTGTGAAATATTCAAGCCGGCGTTCAAGGAGGTAGCTAATCAGCAGCGCGCGTTACGCAAAGAACTGCGCCAGGCTATTATGCAACAAGAGTTTGTTTTGTATTTTCAGCCACAAATTTCACTGGCTACCGGCCAACTGGTAGGCGCAGAAGCGCTCTTGCGTTGGCAGCACCCTACCCTGGGTATTGTTCAGCCAATCCAGTTTATTGAATTGCTAAACAAAAAACAGGCTGTCATGTCGGTAGGCGACTGGATATTAGATGAAGCCTGCCAGCGCGCCAAACAATGGCAAGCGTATATCCCCGAATTTAGAATAGGTATCAATCTGTTCGATGTGCAGTTATCTTCCAAAGCGTTTCCCGGCGTTGTAGCAAAAGCGCTGAATAAGCACCAGCTATCGCCAGCATCGCTTGAGCTGGAGATTGTCGAAACCACCTTTTTACAAAAAGAGTTGGATACGGTGGCCCGCCTTAATACCCTGCGCGAGCTCGGTGTGCTGTTAGCATTTGATGATTACGGCACGGACTTTGCGGCGCTGAATTTATTAAAAACGTACCCGGTAAGCCGCCTCAAAATTGATAAAACCTTCATGCACGATGTCACCGCCGATAAAGGTAACGCGGCGTTAGTGAAGACTATCATTTACTTAGGCAAAAGCTTTGGTTTGTCGATTATTGCTGAAGGAGTGGAAAATCCCGACCAACAGGCGTTTTTACAACATTATGGGTGCGATGAAGCACAAGGTTACTATTACGGAGAGCCGGTAAGTGCGGATGAGTTTCTGCATCGGTTTGTTAAAGCACAAGTTAATGAAACCAATTGAGAGCCTACTTTGAACCTTATTCGCTATTGATGAACTAATAGTAAACATTGCGAAACTTGTGTAACTTTACGCTTTAATTTTGACGATAATACATGGAAAAGATCCTCAATGGTGACTATTAAAGATGTCGCTGCGCATGCAGGAGTTGCCTTCAAAACGGTATCCCGGGTAGTGAACAATGATCCTACCGTTAAACAAAAAAACCGCGAAAAGGTGCTTAATTCCATACAAGTGCTGGGGTATAGGCCAAATCGTGCGGCGCAATTAACCCGCCGCAAAAAATCAGGTGTTATTGGATTTATTGCCGATGAGCTATTAAAGGTTCCATACACCTTTGACCTTATCCGCGGCGCCCAAGACCTGGCGTGGGAAAACAACAAAGAGCTCATGGTATTAAACGTTAATATCAATAAATACAGTGTGGATGGAGCGCTGAACCATTTATTCCAGCATCGTGCTGAAGGGGTAATTTATGCTTCGATGTATCACAGAGCGGTAAAACTCCCATCCGCTTTCGAAGAGCTTCCCACCGTATTAGCAAATTGCTACGATTTATCTAACTCGTATCCTTCCATCGTTCCGGATGAAAGAAATGCAGCCAAAGAGATAACCCTCAGCATGTTGCGTCAAGGTTATAAGCGTTTGGTTTTCTTGAATCTAAACGAAAATATTATTGCTGCTAAGCTACGTAAATTAGGTGTTGAAGACGCGTTTGCCGAATTTGGCGCTGATAAAACTAACCTCATTATTGAATCAGTCATTATCGGTAGTGAACACAATGAGTATTCCGTTGCCCGCAAACGGGCGGCAGAGTTAATTCGCGGTTTTAAGCCTGACGCCATATTGTGTGGGCAGGATCCTATGGCGGTGGAAGTTTACTTTGTGGTTCAGGCACTAGGCTTAACGGTTGGCAAAGATATCGGCATAGGCAGTTTTGATGATTGGGATACTATCCCCGGTTTGCTGCAACCGGCGCTCTCTACCATGGCGCTTCCCCACTACGAGATGGGTCAATGGGCATTTAATTATTTGCTAAGCGGCCAGACTGAGAAAACCACCCAAATGGCACCCTTTACGTTGATTAGTCGGCACTCCTACTAACAGACTTAAGCCTTTCCAGACAAGGCTTTTCGTCCAATAGCCACATAGAAATCAACAAATTGGTGGCTACAACCCCAGCCAATAATAAATACGCTTCGGCAAAGCCGAATGTGTCGTAAAGTTCCCCTACCTGTGAAGACAGAGCGGTGGTAACGACTTGCATAAATACATTAAAACCAACCAGGTAGATAGTGGCAGAAAGCCGCGCGTCAAAGTGCAAAACGATATATTTAAATATGGCTACCAAGAGGATAGGCAGTTCTAGCGCATGAAGTAGTTTTAATAGTGAAATGAGTATCGGTCCGTCGGCTAAGCCCGACATGGCCATTCTGACCACCATGACCAGGCCACTTAATAACAGACCATTTTTAGCTCCTATACGGTTTACAATTGCTGGAGCAAGAAACATCAGTCCTGCTTCCAAAAACACCTGAAAGGAATTCAGGTAACCGTAAAACCGGTTTCCTTGAGCGATATCTGCAAAAAAGGAGGCAAAATAAATCGGGAACTGCTGTTCATAAATTTGATAGATACACGATACCCCCATCACGTACAGGCTCAGACGCCAGAAGGCAGGTAAACTAAACACGCCTATAAGCTCGGTAAATGTCACTTTCGTAGAAATAGTGGGCCCAACCTGGATAAGCAGGGAAGGTAGCCAGATTAAACATATTAAAAAGCCTATACCGGTTAAACTGGCAAGCCAAAAGTTTAGCTCTGGATTGACGTTGAACAGATTTCCTGCCACGAAGCTGGCGCACGCCCAACCAAGCGAGCCCCACAGCCGGGCTTTACCGAATTCTACTGCATGCTGTCTTACTATCCTTTCGATTAGCGCTTCAAGCGTGCCCACCGCCGCCCCAAAGGTGAGGGCGAAATAAACAGCCCCGACCACCACCCCGACTATAAAATACCTATCCAGTAGCGGACGGTAAACCAACTCAAAGAATGGGCCGGTAATAACCAATAGCCCTCCTACTAGCACTAGCAGTTGTTTCTGGGTGCCAAGGCGATCCTGGATTACGCCGTAAAAGGGCATAATGATTAACGCTGCTAAAGCGTTAGCACCGAAGATGGTACCAATATCTTTACCATTTAATTGAAGTGTTTGGCTTAGCCATAATGGGAATAGCGAAAAACAAAATGACCAGGTGATGAAAAAGGCAAAAAGGGTTAGCGACGACGACCAATAGGCCGTTGTCGCTATTTTTTGAATGCTATCGGGTTTACCCACTATGGCTTTATTCATCAGCCCATATAGAAGCAAGGCGTTCTATGGATAACTGGCTTACGCTGCTACTTTTAGCGTCCAGCTGCAGCGTATTGTAAACAGCCGTGGGAAACACCAACATTGTCATCACTGTCGTGCCATTATCGATAAACAGTTCAACTGAAGATCGGTCGACCACCAGCACTACTTCAATGTCCTCATCGGTTTGGGTGGTGACGAGGGGGGCATGTTGGATGGTGGCAAACTCGTCACTAAAATCAATCCTGCCGGATTGTCGTCTATCAAAAAACACCTCGGCATTGTTGGTATCAATGGTTAAAAACACGGCTTCACCAGAGTCATTTTCAAGGGACAATAAGGTTTTTTCCGACGCTTGAGATGCGATCTTAAACCGGTAACGTAACGCCGCTTCCCTGCCAGTGGTATCTTCCGAACCCAGGCTTATAGATTCGCCCGCCTTCATTTTTGTCTTTGTGACAGATTCTTCAGCCAATTGGTCTACTTCAGCGATAAGTCGATTTTGTAGTCTGAGGCCCTGGCCAGTTTTAGTTAAATGCAATGTACGCGGTAAAGTCATAGCACTTCGCCACTGCTGCGTAGGAACCTCATTTGCATACAGCCAGTTGCTCATCCACCCCATAAAAATTCGGCGCTGCTCATTACTGGAAGGAGATGTGAAAAACGTCACACCGGCGTAATTATCGGTCCCATAATCAAGCCAGATAGCCGGCTCGGCCCGATTGGTAGCCGGCTGGCCAGCGAATACTATATCGTCAATATAGGTATGCCCCCAGCTCCCGGAAGCTTCATCGATAATCTGCAATGTTGCCGTTTTTCCCGCCCACTGCTGTACGTTCCAGCTGGCAAAGGTGAGTTGTTCAGTATTTTTTCCGGTCTCGGTTTTTACTACTTTATTGTCTACCAGTAGCTGTATACCCACCTCGCCAGGCAGATTACCCCCTCCGATGCGAAAATTAATATAGGGTTGATTAATAGTAAATTCAGGCGAAACTAATGTACCGGTGGCCAGATCTTTGTCAGCAAAACTATTGATTAATCCTGCCCCTTGGTACCCCTCAGGCGCGGGCTGGCCAGGATATCCGCCATTAACAGGTGAAGACGTGAAGGCCTCGCCTGTTACGTTCCAACCGGATAACGTCG
The DNA here is from genome assembly GCA_003056425.1 of Alteromonas indica. Lineage (GTDB taxonomy): Bacteria > Pseudomonadota > Gammaproteobacteria > Enterobacterales > Alteromonadaceae > Alteromonas > Alteromonas indica. Next base: position 51,564 of record PYVY01000006.1, on the reverse strand, counting down.
ATTCGAAATTTTCAAACACCTGACCACTGGGAAACGTCGCTTCTGTAGGGGCTAGTGTGGCTTTCATGGTTTTATCCAAGGTGAAATTTTTGCCATCAAAATCGCCCACAAAATACTGTGTAGCAGAGCCACCATTAGGCCCTCCGGGCGAAATACTCACCAGTAAAACGTACCGTTCTTCGTCACTTCCTTCCACTGGTAGCAGCAGAAGTTCCGGACATTCCCATACACCGCCATGGTCTCCTACGTCCTTCCCAAATGTACTTTCGGCTGTCCAATCAATAAGATTAGGCGAACTGTAAAAGCCGATATGGTCTTTTTGCGCCAAAGCCATAATCCACTTGTTTGAATCAGCATGCCACAATACTTTAGGATCTCTAAAGTCGGCGATACCAGGGTTTTCGATAACCGGATTGTTACTGTGTTTTTTCCACGTTCGACCTTGATCCAGGCTGTAGGCCATAGCCTGGGTTTGATAATCGTCGCGTCCCTGCGCTTCTTTTTCAGCATTGTGATAGGTATACAATGCAACGATAGGTGGATTATCAACGGTGCCTAAACCACTGGTATTGTTCCAATCAACAACAGCGCTGCCGGAAAATATCGTGCCCTGCTCGTCAGGGTAAAGGGCTATCGGAAGTTCCTCCCAGTGTAACAAATCCTTGCTCACTGCATGGCCCCAATGCATTGGCCCCCATACAGAATCATCGGGATTATGCTGGAAAAAAAGATGATATTCTCCATTAAGAAAAAACATCCCGTTGGGGTCATTCATCCATTTCTCTTTAGGAGAAAAATGGACCTGCGGTCGAAAAGATTCATTTCTGGAAGCGACGGACTCTGATGCCGAAGAGGCGGGAGCTGAACTAATATTACTCATTGAACATCCGATTAAAGCTGAAGATAGGAAAACACTGGTTATTAATTTCATTCTTTTAGAGTCCTTTATTCGACAATGCTGCGGATACTTCTTCTAGCGAACGGCCTTTGGTTTCCGGCATCAAAAAACGCACAAACAATAACTGCAAAAACATTGCAAAAGCGAAAAATCCAAATACTTGAGTCGCGCTGAAGGCCTCTAAAACATAAGGCATGAATAACGCGATCAATGCGGCAAATACCCAGTGTGTGCCGCTTCCCAGAGACTGGCCTTTGGAACGCACCGCGTTGGGAAATATTTCGGCTATAAATACCCAAATTACCGCCCCCTGACCTATTGCATGGGAAGCGATGAAAACGAATATGGCACCGACTACCACAGCGCCTGCTGCCTGCGTAGAAAAAGCCCAGGTTACTGTACAAAGGGAAAGCAAATAACCAAACGAGCCCACATACATTAATGCCCGGCGACCATACTTATCGATAAGACTAACGCCGATCATGGTGAAGATAAGATTCACCAAACCTACACCGGCGGTAGATAGCAAGGCTGTACTAGCATCCAGACCCGCCATATCAAATACTCTGGGTGCGTAATAGATAATGAAGTTGATGCCGGATAATTGGTTGAAGGCCGCAATGAGAAAAGCCAGTGCGATTGGTAACTTATATTGAGGCTTGAACAAACGCCCTTCGTGCTTTTGTTCGCTGTCTCTGCGTATTGATAAAATAGTTTGCTCTACGTCGAGACTGCCTAAAGATTCCATGGTGCGGCGCGCTTCGGCTTCATTATTGTTTTGTAGCAGCAGCCACCTGGGGCTTTCCGGCGCTTTTAATACCATTAATAGGTAGATAAGAGCTGGCACAGCTTCAACCCCCAGCATTAAACGCCAGTCTTGAACAATCACACCGGCTAAGAGGTAGTTTGATAGGAACGCAATTAAAATACCGAATACAATTTGAAACTGATACATCGCTACCAGTCTTCCACGCATGCGCGGTGGTGCGATTTCAGAAATATAAGCCGGTACAGCAATTGAGGATATACCCACACCAACGCCACCGATAAACCGTAATGCGGCGAAAATATATGGATCGTTCGCCATCGCTGACCCTAAAGCTGATACCAGATAAAGTATACCAATCAGAATAAGCGTCTTTTTTCTTCCTAGTTTATCGCAAGGTTTGTTACCAAAAAGCGCGCCTAGCACCGTTCCCCATAACGCAGACGACATTACAAACAGTCCATGAACCAACGGTGATGTTTGCCATAATGCTTCAATAGCTTGGTCGGCCCCAGAGATTACAGCGGTGTCAAAACCAAATAGGAAACCGGCTACAGCCACCGTGACCGACCAGCTAATAATCTTATTCATAAAAATATATATCCTTCGATCGTTGCGCGGGGATTCGCTCCCCGCGAAAATTATTAATAGCCGGGATTCTGTAAGTAAATACCGCCGCTTAGATTGATTTGTTGATTAGGGATAGGCAGGTATTCATGCTTATTTTTCGTAAAATGGGCATCTTCCAGATAAGGCTTACGCGTACGTTCTACGTTAAAATAATCGTCTAACGTTTCTTTGGCTATCCCCCACCGAACCAAATCGAAAAACCGATGACCTTCCAGCCCAAGCTCTATACGGCGTTCAAAACGTAATGCTTGACGAGCCTGTTGCTGGTTTGCAAATGCTTGATAGGGTTCAATACGATAGAGGCTAGCTTCATTTAAACGTCCGGTACTTGCCGCAGCACGGTCTCGAATACGGTTTATAATAAGTCGCGCTTCATCCAGCCGGTTAAGCTCAATTAATGCCTCAGCTTTCCATAACAAAACATCGGCATAGCGAATCAGGGTAGTATTGAGGGAAAATATCGGGAAAGGTCCGTTTTCACCCCGACAATCACAATCGGGATGTTCTAAATCTTTCATCCCAGTGAAATTGCCATAAATAGCCGGTGCACGGGCCCAGCTATCCCCACCATGCAGTAAATCAGGATCATATTTGAAGGGCTTTCCCTCCATCGCTACAGTGTGGTCCAATCGAGGGTCAACGTAATCGCTTTGCGCGTTATAGAGGGTATCGTTATAACCATCGAAGTCCGGTAACCCATCAGCCCCGGTTTTAAAGGCATTAACTAAATTTTCGGTAGGAACATGGAATCCACAACAGCCAAAGCCCCCCGCCATCGGCGCATTTAAGGCACTGGGCCAACTGCCTCGGCCATCCGGCGAACCATCATTAAGTGAGCGTTGAATGGCGAATACCGACTCTGGACTATTTTCAAACTCTGCGAGAAAGTTTTTTGCAAAATCATCATTTAAAGCGTAAACACCACTTTGTTCAATTTCGCTTACCAGACTAACCACTTCTTCCAGTTTGTCCTGATTTATATTGATAACGTTGTGCAGTTCATCCTGTTCATATGCTTGATAAAGCAGTGTTTTTGCAAGATAAGCTTTTGCGGATAATGCCGAAGCTCTGCCGATCTCACTTTGCTCTACTGGAAGGTTGTCCGAAGCAAAACGAAAATCTGCTGCAATCTTGTCCCATAACGCCTGATCGGACAAATCGTGATTAGACGCAGATTCCACTTCAACCTGCGTCATTGTTTCGTCAATCCACGGAATATGTTTATGGTGAATTTTTAAGTCGAAATAAAAAATTGCCCGGATAAATCGGAGTTCAGCAGCTTTTTCGTTACCTTCTGGCAAGGCGTCAGCGGGCGTTTCAGCAATAACCTGTAAGGCAGAATTTGCACGGGAAATTCCAGTATAGTTACGTACCCATTTTTTGTTATTTAAATCTATAAGATCAGGTGGGAACGATTCCATATCCGGAACGATAGGATCAAACATAGATAGGGCGTGGTAGGCAAAAATATCTGAAGGACCATTGCCTCCCTTATGCGCATCCCCTCCTCTAAGGTCCCCGGTAGGCCATAAATAGTTAGGAGCGGTGTAATGATCGTTCCCTAAATAGGAATACGTGGCAATGACGAGAGAGTCAATATTCTGTGCAGTGGACACCTGATCTTCGGTCAGCACTGCCTGGGGTTCGGTGTTCAGTTCATCACTCCCCCCACAGGAAGTAACAGATATCGCAGTAAGACCAATAACCAATAGCTTTGTAAGTTGTTTCATAATTTTAAACCTGTGCTTAAATGCGCTTAGAACGACAATTCCAGACCGACGGTGATGCGGCGCGGAACGGGAAATACCTCGTTTGGCGTCTCTGGATCTTGGCTTAAGGTACCGGATGGGGTAACAGTAAGAAGGTTTTGACCCTGTAAATAAATTCGCGCATCGCTAAGACCAAAGCGCTCAATAAAATCTAAGGACGGCGTGTATCCCACGCTAATGTTACGTAGTTTTAAGTAAGTGCCTTCTTCCCAAAAGAAACTTGATTGTCGCCCTTCCCCGTTGTTGTCGATGAGCGTTAAGGCAGGAACATCGCTATCAGTATTAGTGGGTGACCACGCATCCAGCGTGCGCGAACCATAATTTGAACCGATGTTTAGTGATGTAAAGTCGGTAAACAGACGCCAGTTATTTCGAATCTGGCCCCCTTTTACGCCTTGCCAGAACATGTTGAAGTCCCATGCCTGGTAACGAAAAGTAAAGTTCATCCCATAAATATAACTGGGATCAGTATCCGCAAAAAAGTCTTGGTCGTTTTCGTTGATAACGCCATTACCATCCAAGTCTTTAAAACGAATGCGCCCAGGCGCCGCGCCGGTTTGTATAGCATGCTCACTTACTTCAGCAGAACTTTGAAACAAGCCATCAGCCACATAGCCAAACACTGAATTAATAGACTTACCCAAGATAGTTTTATCCTGACCATTTCCCCCAAACGAATTGACGACATCCTCAGGTAATGATGTCACGGTGTTTTGTGCGGTAGAAAGATTGAAGTTGATATCAATCTGAAGCTCGTCGGCCAGAAAATCTGGCTTGACCCATTTATCAAAGCCAACAACCAATTCATAGCCTTCATTTTCGATGGTGCCCCCATTCACCCATTTCTGTGCACCTTCTCCCAGGGTCGCGATTGGCTGAGTTAATGTCAGGATATCCCGGGTCTCTTTTTTGAACCAATCAAGGCTTGCGTAGATTTCGCCATCTAATAGCTCAACATCAACCCCGATATTGGTTTGGGTAGAGGTTTCCCATTTTAAATCCGGATTGCCCGTTTGCGCTTTTACAAATCCCGAAGGTAATGTTCCGCTATTATTACCGCTGATATCATAAGCAGTCCCCTCGTCCTGTTGATCTGTGAATAGTGATTGGGTGGCATAACGTGGAACATAGGTAGTAAAGGTAGCATTTGTCGCAATCTCTTGGTTACCCGTTTCACCGATACTCGCTCTCACTTTAAGGGTATTTATGGCGCTGATATCAAAAAAGTCTTCATTGCTCACTACCCATCCTAAAGAAGCCGCCGGAAAATTACCGTACTCATTATTTTCACCAAAACGCGAAGAACCATCGCGGCGAATGGTAAAGGATGCTAAATAGCGATTGTTATAGTTGTAATCAATCCGGGCGAATTGCGAGTCCAGCGCCCAGGTTTCCCCTTCCCCTTCAACTCTGACATCTGATGTGGCCTGCGAAAGATATGCAAAGGCACGATCATCTGAAGCAAAGCCAGAACCTATCCCTCTTGATAGTTCTCGCTTATAGTCAATCTGCTCAATACCTGCTAAAAAGTTAAATTTGTGGTTTTCATCAGGTTGCCATTTATACGCAGCAGTAGCACTGGTTATAATGCTTTGATTGAAGTTGTCTTCAACGGAGAGGCGGTCGTTAGCACTTAACGAGCCGGCATTAAATGCTCGACGAAAATTTCTAAAGTAAAATTGGCCATAATCCAAAGCCACAGTACCGCGTAGAATTAAGTCTTCAATAGGCTCATATTCAGTATAAAAACTGGCCATTACTTTATTATAAGTATGATCATTATCCCGGTTTTGTTCTATAAGCCTTACCGGATTATCGCGGTCAGTTATGCCGGGCACCGGGCCGCCCCATCCTCCAACATCGTTATAGACTGGAACGATAGATTGCTGCTCAATAGACAAGCCTAAAATTTGCCCAGCCATATCATTTATAAGGTTTGCTTTCTGATCGGTGACAAGAAAGGTCTGCCCTACTTTCAGTTTATTCTCAATGATGTCGAACTCTGAATTTACACGAAATGAAAGGCGTTCAAACTTAGACCCATCCACAATACCTTCTGCGTCATAATATCCCAATGAGGCATAAAATTGAGCGCGCTCACTGCCGCCAGATACCGAAAAATTCATGTCGCTTACCAGCGATGTTCGGGTGACTTCATCAAACCAATTGGTTTGCGCAGCGCGTTGCACACCCTGGGGATCGGTATATTCAGGTATGGTTATTGAATATAATTCCGGATTATTAAAGTCCTGATTCCATTCATAAGAATACAAAGGACTAGCGGAGTTCGGGTCCGCTCTATCATTTACTGCGGCTTGCCACACAACGTTGCCGCGCTCTTGTGTGCTTAACGGGTTAAGATCGTAGTTGTAATCTTCAACCGTTTGGTTGAAACGAAAATTGAAATCTAATCCGTCATATCCGCGTTTGGTGGTAACAACAATCACCCCGTTACCAGAACGAGCCCCATAAATACTGGCTGCGGCGGCGTCCCGTAAAACTTGGACGTCAGCTATATCATTGCCGTTAATCTCTTGCAGTCCAGACTTGGTCGGGATGCCGTCTATGATATATAGCGGATCGTTGTTACCCAGTGGCCCTAAACCCTGCCCCCGGATTCTGACCGTGGCGCTAGAACTAGGATTACCGTTAGTAGTAATTTGCAAACCCGGCACTCTACCTTGCAAATTTTGCATTATGTTACCTGCCGGTAAATCTGCTATGTCCTCTAGGTCAACTGTAGCAATGGCGCCGGTTAAATCAGTTTTCTCCACAGCGCTGTAACCGTAAGATATTTCGATAACTTCTACTTCTTGCGTAGCATCACTGCTATCAGTGTCTGACGTTTGTTGCGCCATGGCAGGCAAAGCGGTAAACAAGCATGCCAACGAGCTGGCTGTAAATGCTTGGCGGACCTGACGAGCCAATGGATGAAGTTTGGTATTTGTCATCTCACATTCCAATGTTGAAAAAGTAAAAACAATAAAAACAACGTTGTCTTTTTGTTATACGCGGGACTTATTAAACAATCAACATTGGTTTAACACTTTTTTTTCATTCGCCATAGCGGGCCACTTCACGATGCTTATAGCAATACGCTCAGCTGATTAAAACATTTTATATTTCTTCTCGGGCAGGCGGGTTGTTAGGCACACTTTGGATGGGTAAAAAGAACGCTGTCCCCAGGCGGGCGATTAGGCGATTGCATAAGCAAAAAATAGCCACAGAGGATTAATGGAGGCCAGAATGCCCAGCGATTTGGGTGAAGTGTACTCAGGGGGAGTTACTATGTGGGTACCTGCCGATTTAATCAGGTCGGTCCCCTGGGTTTCAAGGCCTGTAACAGTGGATAAATGGTATTGCCATAGCAGCAACGATACTTCCCCGAAATTGTCCACCACTTTTCGTAATGGGACGCTACAAATGGATAACCAAATTTAAATAATTGGTTCACCAGAATTCACTATTTTAAGGCTTGGAAAAAGAGGAACGGTCTGCGCTATATTTATAAAGCTCTGCATTATGGGTAGTGCTGTATAACGCATGCCTGCTGCGCCAACCATAATAGCGAACTCATTCTTGCTAAAGTAGTGTATTAGGCGTTGCCCCACCCCGGGCCCTACCTACCTTGTGAATAGGCTGAAACTCATGTCATCTTGTTTTTTCTAAGTCTATAAAATTTGCCCATGCCCTCGTCTCCACCAATTACAATATTAAAAATATCACTGTATTTCATCTACATAAGATACAGACCGATTTTTTATGTCGGCTTTGTATTACACATAATCTTTTGTCCGACTTTATAATGCGCGGCTTAGTACACGTTAACTGACCCGCCGGGCCCGTGGGGGTTGAAACTATTTACCGCTTTTATTACGACGATATTTTCTCTTATTTATTCTCCTTATTTTATCTTACCGTATTTGCTTATAGCTCTTGATTCATAAGGCCTGGCACGAAGGAGCCAGGCTTACTGAACGACGTTGGTTAGCTTAACGTTTAAAATTTACCCACATTTAGGGTGAGAAAGAGGAAAAACTATGTTAATTTTTTATTACCAATAAGGATATTTGGTAACAAACATTAAATATTTCTCGGCATAGAACATAATAATAAGCCATATTACCAATTGGTCAGGCGCACGCATGATGTACTGTTTTACGGGTAGCTACCGTCTGCAACTACGGAATTTTTTCAATGAAGAAAGTACAATTCTCTATCGCCCTACTTGCCAGCAACATTTCGCTGGCCCATGCAGCAACTTTTAATATTGCCAAACAGAACACCAGTTTTTCTATTGATGGAAATGGTGGGGCGATTGAAAGTCAGCCGCTTTATTTATGGAACTCGGACACCAATAACGTTAACCAACAGTGGGTACAGATTAGCCACGGTGATGGTTATTACTCGTTTAAAAAGCAAGATACTAACCTGTGCTGGGATGGGGGAAATGGTGGGTCTAATCGGCAACCGATAACACTGCAAAAGTGCGATTCCACCAATTACAATCAGCACTGGGAAGAAATAAAAATCACCTCGGGCGCTGAAGTCTATCGCTTCCAAAAGCGTAATGCCTCGGGCTATTCAATTGACGGAAATGGCGGCGCAGCTCGCCAGCAAGAGCTCTATTTATGGTCTTCCAATAGCGGTAATGTTAACCAGCAATGGCTACTGACACGCACAGACTCTGCTGCCCCTACGCCGGTTGCCAACGGTAGCCAGCTCTCTATAAACACGGCTTTTGATGATGGTAGTGGTCATGGTAGCTACCCCGCGACTAATGTGATAGATGGAAATACCGCGTTCTCTTCACGCTGGGCAGGCTCAGGCACACCCGTAAACCTTACAACCCAGCTTGATAACACCAGCGATGTTACCCAGGTAGGTATTGCATGGGGCCGCGGCGACACCCAAAGTTATACCTTTGAAATTTACGCGCGGCCAGGCACCAGTGGCACCTGGACAAAAGTGTACGATGATGTCAGCAGCGGCACGACTGCTGGTATCGAAGTCTACGATGTTACTGACATCGCAGCGCAGCAAATTCGTATTAAAACCTTTAGCAACTCTGCCGGTAGTAGCTGGACTAATATTGCCGAGGTTGAAGTATATGGCAGTGGTGAAAGCAGCGGTGGTTCAGGCGGTGGCACCCCTGTTGACACTAATCTGGATAGTAACAAGGCACCGTCGGAAAACTTTGACCTATCGCGTTGGTATTTAAGCGTACCGTCTGATGAAGATAATGACGGCAAAGCTGACTCTATTAAAGAATCTGAACTTAATGCAGGATATGAAAACAACCAGTATTTCTATACTGGTTCAGATGGCGGTATGGTGTTCAAAAGTACCATAGCCGGCTTCAAAACCTCTTCAGGTACCAGCTATACCCGTTCGGAATTAAGAGAGATGATACGCGCCGGAGATACTTCAATTGATACTCAGGGTGTGAACGGCAATAACTGGGTGTTCAGCTCCGCGCCATCCTCTGCGCAGCAGTTGGCGGGCGGTGTTGATGGTAATATGAAAGCTACTTTGTCTGTTAACCACGTCACCTCTTCTGGTGATAGCGGGCAGGTGGGCCGCGTGATAGTAGGTCAAATACATGCCTCAAGCGACGAGCCTGTACGCTTGTACTATCGTAAGCTACCTGGCCATGACAAAGGTTCTATCTATCTTGCCCACGAACCAGGAAACGGTAATAGTGAACAGTGGTATGAACTTATTGGATCGCGTTCAAGTTCAGCCTCTGAACCGGCCGATGGTATCGCTTTGAATGAAGTATTTAGCTATGAAATTGACGTAAAGGGTAATGATCTTACAGTCAAAATTTTACGTGATGGCAAAGATACGATCACTCAGGAAGTAGATATGAGTAACAGCGGATACGATATTGCAGATGAGTATATGTACTTCAAAGCCGGTGTTTACAATCAAAACAACACCGGTAATGATAGCGATTACGTGCAAGCTACCTTCTACTCGCTTGTGGTCTCTCACGACTAAGCGAGACATAGAATAATGTGCTAGACAACAGCGCTACCTAATTGTTTTATAATATAGGTTATGAAACCGCTCGAACAGGTAGCGCTGTTCATTATGCAAGCAACGAAGGCGATGGGTGCAAGGCTTATCCCATGCCCTGCCCCGCTTTCCTCAACTACACTTCTGTGGCCTAAGCTGCTCTGATCTAAATTACTGTTGCTTAATCTGCTTTTACTGCCCTGTTCTTGCTTACTCTGTTCTTAATTAGCCCGTTGCAAGGGCGCTGTATTGAGATATTCTCACCGCCATATAAAAGGTTTTTCTGACACCGATAACGCCAATGAATACTACAAAGACTTATTGCGGTAGCTCATTTTTATAAGGTAATAGCAGCCCACTAACGCGATAATTATGGCCCCTAGCCCAATAACAGCCAGCGGATCCTATTTCTCCAGGTCTAACACAATCAATTCACTTCAAATCATTTTTTACAAACAACAAAAAAGCAATTAAAAATCTAGCATCAACACAGTTGCATTAGATCATAATAAAAGCGCTTAACATTCTACCAGCTCCCCCCAAAATCAGGATTACCCTTAAAAACAACAAAATAACGATAAGCTATCTTTTGGCACAAGGCTTAGTGGAAGATAGGCCTGACGCCTTATCCAAAAGAAAAATATAAAATGATTATTGTAGAATTAAGTACAACATGAGGAACGAGTGCCGCCAAATAGGCTTGTTTAAAAGAATCGGAAAGCCAGTGTAAATATCCGTAACTAAATACGCTAAAGTTCCACAATGATCCTAAAAAGCTTGTAGGGTTAATAAGTGAATGTAAACTCGCCCATAGCAAAGTATTCGCAATACCGACCTTTAAAGGGGTTAAACCCGCTTTTAAGCCAAGTTTAATTATTAACGCTAGTAGATAGGTTTCTATTATCGGCGCAATAACAATATAACCTAATGTATCCCACCTATTTAATGAAAAATTGTCGTAGTGGTCTTGGGGAATGAAGCCCAAATCGAACAGTTCATTGATAGTGAATAACACTGCAACAATAAGCATCGCCCCTGCAACCGTTGCGATGCTATAACAGAGCAATGCCATATAAAAACCCGGGCGGGTTGTCACTGTTGATGGGTGACTTACGACCATATGATTATGCATACTGTTCTCCAATAAATAAGGCAGAGGTCTGATTGTCCTCTGCCTGTATGCTATAGTCGATTCGTTGCTGCCCCAAAGTGGGAAGCGTTGTGACTTAACCCTATCATCTGCGAACCAGCATATTTCATTCCATCCCACGCCATACCGCCTCCGGCAGAGCTAAAGCCAAATCGTAGCATCCGACTAAAAATTGCACCACTCACTAACGGGATATCACAGGGCGTTAACTCAGTCATGTTTTTCTCCTTAAAATGCTAAGTTTGCTTAGTTAACGACTAAGCACACGTCCTATAATGCCTGGGGGGCGAGCGTGAAAATACTATGCTCATGGCCAGATTTCCCATCCCAGATGGCTAACCCGCCCGTGTTAAGCAATGTAATGGGTGTGTATCAAGAACACCTGGCCGGGCATTCTATAGACGCTGAGAAACGTACTCAGATTGCAAACTACATTCGGGTGTACCATACGTTAGCCGGTAACGGGTAAATACTATAGCAAACCGGTAATATCGTGATGTGCTATACGCGCTCCGGCGATACCGTTTAGGGCAATTTTAAGGCTAGACGGGAAAGGTTCCATTAATCAAGGGCTAACGCACTTGAATTGACCAAAATTCTTTTCGGTGTGTTGCTTTGGGGGCGTTATTGAACCTAATAGCCTGCTTTGTGCAAGAAGCCGGCATTGTGCACTATGCAAGACCAGCCCCCCGTGCCAGCTGATGGTGTGTATCAGAGTGGCCATATCATTATAGGTAGGCGTGGATGTGTGTAGACCTGGTATCATCGGATTTATCTTCACTCAGCGACCATCTGGTTTTTGGTTTAGCGTCCAGACAATCCGGCCGCGCTCACCTTAAAAAACGCCCCATACCAATGTAACCTGTCCTATTCAGTGGTCCTAGAGATTGAGTTAAAGACACGGCACTTAATATTCCGATATAAAATCTCAACTCTGTTACACTCAACGCCTAGCTTTAAGTGAATTAGTTTTCGGGCTTTAGGTTCACAAGCTCGAATCTTCTCGCTTTTACAACCAAAACCTATTCTCCACACCAAATTACCTACACACCTCACTCTCGCTTGCAGTAAGGAGTGCCAACCCCTGTTGGTTCAAACGCTCAAGCACAAGGCAATACCATGAATATGACTTCTCTAGGCGTTATTGGTAGCTCTAAAAAAGAAGATGAACGGCGGGTGCCGATACATCCTGAACATTTATCCAGGATCCCCGAAACAATACGCAAGCAACTCATTTTTGAAACTGGCTATGGCGAACGCTTTGGTATCGATGATACTGCACTCAGCGCTCAGGTGGGAGGATTGGCATCAAGAGACGAGCTGTTGGAAACCATGAACACTGTCATTATCGCCAAGCCGGTACTTGCCGATTTTGAGCAGTTACGGGTGGGCGGTGTACTCTGGGGGTATCCTCATTGCACTCAACAACGACGGATAACTCAGATTGCCATCGAGCGAAAACAGACATTAATCGCTTTTGAAGATATGTATGTCTGGGGTCCCCAGGGACAGGTTGGGCGGCATACGTTCTACAAAAATAACGAAATGGCGGGATATTGCGGGGTCATTCATGCGCTGCAGCTTAAGGGTATAGACGGGCATTATGGTAACCAGCGTAAAGCGATAATTTTCAGCTTTGGTGCCGTGAGTCGTGGTGCTATATATGCACTCAAAGCCCATGGTTTTCGCGATATTACTATCTGCATTCAGCGTCCCGACCACGAGGTCCGCGAAGAGATCCTTGATTGTCATTATGTGTGGCTAAAAGCTGGCGCTGCCGGCCAGGCAAGGATGATGGTGGTTGAACATGACGGTACAGAAAGACCATTGTGTGATTTAATCAGCGAATCGGGGCTCATTATCAATGGCATCTATCAAGACACCAATCACCCTATCGACTTTGTCATTGAACAAGAAAAAGCGTGTCTCAAGCCGGGCTGTTTAATTATTGATGTCAGTTGTGACGAAGGTATGGGTTTTTACTTTGCCAAGCCAACCACCTTTAAAAACCCTATGTTTCAAGTCGAAAAAGTGGATTACTACGCCGTTGATCATACGCCCAGCTATTTTTGGGAAAGTGCTTCACGGTCAATTTCTGCCGCATTAGTTTTCCATTTACCGGCCATAGCCGCAGGACCGGAAGGCTGGCAGAAAAATGAAACCATTCGTCGAGCCATCAATGTTGATAAAGGCATCATTCAAAAACCTGATATTCTGGCTTATCAAAACCGTCAACTTGCTTACCCACACCTGCCAATTTAGGGGCTACAGACCCATTTAACCGGGCCTTCCCTATATCACCTGACGTGCCGTGACTAAAACTTCACGGCAAACTTCAAAAATAGAAAGGGTAAGTTCCTGAGGTATGCCTACGAAATTAATACGATTACCCGCCACACCAAGGCGGTTCTGCGATATCGTCGAGCAACTTTAGAGTTCGCTTTCGTGAACTTGCCCAATATAGTTCACGCTACACCACAATATTATCCATAATTTTATAACATTTTTCTCTGCTTACCAGGGCGTGTTTGCACCGCCACTGGTTCACTAGGCACGAATAACCATACTTAAGAATGGATAGGTAGCTAACCAAGCGGCTAAACAATTATTTTGAATGTAATCGCTCATCTAAATGCCATACTAAAATCCCCCAACTTGATGGGATTAATCATGACAGTTCAACAAGTTATACCTTGAAACAAAGATCGCATCATCGGTCAGAAAAAGCCACAGCGAATATCTCATATTTTTTGGGGGGGGCCTGCAGACTTGGGCAGAAAGGTAAGACTAGAGATTTAGCGCTATTCACCCTTGGTTTGGATAGCAAGCTAAGAGGATGCGATCTGGTAAAACTTAAAATGGCGGACGTATCATGTGGGCGTTCAATGCTGACTCGCTCTTATGTTGGCTAGCAGAACACAAGGTGCCCAGTACGATTGAACTAACTCCAGTGAACTAATTCCAGAGACCGGGGAGCCGATATCTGCATGAATAAACTACGCGAAACGATAAGAATCAGACTACCTATTTAAATCTAGCGCTACTGATTCAAAGCATATTTCAACCCAACAATTCAGCCGAATACTCCTTAGTTAAATAGCGAATTAGGGCTTGATACCTCGCTATACAGCGCTCAATAAATGAGAAGAACCAAGCCTTATCTCATTTACAAGAAGACCAGGGACTCAAGGGGCATCCAGCTATTGCTGGGCTTCAAGAACTTGCCGAGCACTGTTCGTTATTTTGACCTCGAAGTGGAAGATGCCCTTGAGATGTCAGAGTCTATCAAAGTATGAGTATGGCGTTGGGTCATCCAAGGCCATCCAGAGAGCCAGGTACCGACCGTCTACTATCGCATTACCGTCAGCAATACGTTGTGGCGAGAGGCTACTACTATTACTGACAACGTCAAACTCGTTCACGCACACAGGCTACAGTGTGCGAAGTTTCATATTGCGGAAATAAATTGTTGAGGTCCACTCCTGCAACACAATGTGGCCTTTAGCTGATGCACCGAACGCCGGGAAATCTTTAAAACGTGATGTGGCAACCCAGTTTTTCCATTGTTCGCTGTAGATATCAACTCGTGTCGTCAGGTTTCCGTTAAGATAAAACTCGACTTTGCCGTCAGTTTGTCTAATCAAAGACTGATTCCATTGGCCGTCTCCGTGAGCGGGGCTCGTCGCTATCTGCGATGTGTAGCCGAAAATCTCGCCGGTTTTTTTTGCGCTATCGTCGTTGTCTGCATGGGCAACGCCCAGTAACTGATATTCAAGACCGGTTTGCCACGCAATCGGATGCTCGGCATCCTCCCGCACGTTGATGAACACACCACTGTTGCCGTTTTCCGGTGATTTCCACTCAAATTTGAGTTCATAGTTTTCATACGCTTTATCCGTAGCCAGGTCGCCGTGCTGAACACCGCTTGCGCCAGGGTCAACAGTGAGCGTACCGTCAACAACTTTCCATGATGGTGTGCCTTCTGGCTGTTGAAACGTGTGCCAGCCGAGTGTGCTTTTGCCATCGAAAAGCAGCGTCCATCCAGCATTTTTTTCCGCCTCGTTCAGTGTGTTCGGCTTCTCGGCTGCAACGGAAGCTGACGTAGCTGATTGCTTGTCATTGCCACTCACAGTGAAGCTGGTAAAAAGCAGTACAGAAAGCGTAACTGAAACACATTGACGAACATTGACTACCATGGGGATACCTTGTCTGGATGAAGGGGCAGATTGCGTATTATCAGCGCTTTGTTTACCAAAAATTTACAACCCAAGCAAACTTAATTCTTTTTACCGGGGTCAGGATACGTATTTTTGCGAAGAAGGCGGTAATGAACGGGCGTTCACCCAACTTTTTAGTCCAGTGAGAACAACAGTGAAATTTCCCTGGATGTCAGCGAACAACTATTCAGCGTCTCCTTTCAGCAATATTAATAACCGATGGCGAAAACGCCGAAGCCTGATTGACTCCACCGGCCCCATTGGTAAGGGTTCTGGCCAGAATTTACGGACACATCCATAAAGAGACAGGCTAAGCCTAAGTGGAATGTTTATGACCAAAGGAAGAGAGTATTCCCCACAGCTCAATCACGAAGCGGTGTTACTTACGCCGAAGCCTAACGCCAGTTGTCGTCAGACTGCATTGGATAGCGGTTTCAATACCATTCTTCTGCGCTGCTGGAAGCGTGAAGTTGAGCAATCATAAGATAAAACATTTAAAAGCAGCGGCTAACCTCGTTACCAAGAAAAAGCACAGGCTCTTTTACACAAAGCGGCAACGTTCCTGGTCAAAAAGTTACTTTACGGTATCTGGCGATATCGCGTCGCCGCTTCGGGTAAACCTTCCGTTCATATACGGTTAGGCACTTGTAGGTACATGAGAAACTTTACCCAAAAACCAAGCGCTGGGTTAAATAACACGATATAGGTTACCTCAACCTCATTGAATTACTTCAACCTGGCTCTAACCGGCATATGTTTTTGCATGGTGTTAAGTAGCTCTATCGGCGGTGATCATCAACGCCAATTGCAGCAAGCAAGGTCCACCCTTAACCCTAAATATCAATTCAATCTCTAAAACTACTCATCAGGTCAGTATTCAGTCTTAGAGGATATGAATAGCCTGTATTGGCCCTTTGTTAAAGGGACTAAATATAAATTATATGGAGATTATTATCTTGAATGAGTTAACTTTAGAAGAGCTTAATAGCGTAAATGGCGCCGGTTTGGACCAAAGCGTTTGCGTAGCTGGTTTTGGTGCATTGGGCGCACTAGGCGGCTTTATCGGTGGGGGTATTGCTACAGCAGGCATAGGTATGGGGGCTGGCGCACTTTGGGGATTTGGATTTGGAACGCAGGTTGGCGCAGCAGTTTGCATACCTTAAGGATAGCGATATGAATGAATTAAACCTTGACGAGATCTTACAAATTTCTGGCGGAGATTGTATGTCTAACTGGGCTGTTGGTGGTGGTATCACTGGTGGAGTTATTGGTGGGGTCGCAGGCTTTGTGGGAGGTTTTGGTTTCGGAGCGGGCGCTGGCATCACAGGTGGTAGCTCGTTAGGCTCTGCAATTGGTACAATTGGTGGCGCATACTTTTGTTACCCATAATAAAGAGAGGCATCAGCCTCTCTTTCTGGAAAGTAAAATGACGGTACTATTTTTATTAAATTATACGACGACGTTGTTTCTTGTTTTTATCCTCTCGGGTGTACTCACACCCAACAATCTATCCATGCGTTTTGTTTTTTATACAACGATTGTTTTAATGGTGACATTGGCTTGCTGGAGATGGGGCAGACTTTCAGTAATTAAGCGCGGCAAGTATATCTATATCCAAACATTCCCAACTTTTACAAAAATTAGCGCAGAAGAAGTGGAGAATCTTATCATTATCGAGAAGCATGTATTGGTTAATAGAAAAGATGGAAGTCAGAGTAAACATCATTTTATGTTTGGCCCGTCTGGAGGTATTCATCCCTCTGTAATCCCATTAATCATTAATCATTAATCATTAATCAAATTAAAAGGCTATAACCAACGCTTCCACGGCACCGCTATCAGCATCAAAACCGCTAAGCCTACTCACGCCACCGTTAAGATGGTAAAGCTCCGGGGGGCCGGTGCCGGGTAAAAAACAAATTCTGAGAACAGGATAGTAAACAGCTGAACACAAATACCTGGCCCACCGTACAATGACTCATAGCGGTATTGGTTAAGTGCAAAAGACCGAAACTCGTTCTAAAAGAACAATTGTAACTGCCACAGGGACAATCGTAAGCCTATCATTTGATCGAGAGGGTTTAAATGTTTGGTTATGTCCTCTACCACTTAACAAACGTCGACTGGGTCACAAACACCTGGGATACTTCGTATTATGGTCAAGGTGTTTCCCCTTAAAACGAGGCGATAAACGTCGGCTCCTTGTCTTTAGCCATCATTGAAACATCTGGAAAAATTTCAGATATTGGTCATAAGCGGATATTACACTTCTTATTTGATTATTCTGTAACCAGCATTTAGTGTACCAGGAGTGTTCAAAAATAAGCATAAGGAAGTCTGGTGAGTAGAACTCTTAGTTTAGCTTTCATAATTATCGTGTTCGTACTGGGGTACTTTACCAGAGATTTTATTAATGACTCGTCTCAAGAAGAAAATCAGGAAAAATCACACGATACGACTGTGACTTCCCCACCCGACACTACAGTTAGAATAACGGCAAAAGATACGGAGATTATTAACAACGCTGCTAATTTGAAGGGCTCGCGATCTATGAGAGAGATAAAAGAAGAACTACCTGACATGAACGTAAATCCGGCTGAAAACCCTGATTCTAGCGTGTCAGTATTCTCTTTCGGGAAAATCATCAGAGAATTTGATAACGAAGAAAGAGAAGAAATCTGGTCACAGGACCAAGAGTTTTTTATAAGCGAATCATTAAAGTCTCAGCAATTTGCTGATACATTTGATATCAAAGAGTTAACTTGCAAAGCTTCGATTTGCAAGTTAATAGTTTATAAATCAACTGCAGATCTATACAGTGACCGGAACATCCCTGAGGCTGATTGGCATAATATTGTAAGAAAAAGCTCAGCTGATATTGATATGAATATGGCTCAAATGGAAGTGCAGAATGCCCCAGATTCAGAAAGTGATGTTGTATTTACAGTTTACTTTCAATCTAAATCTGAATAGAGCCAATATCATTGACATGCATAACTTTCCATCGCCTTTTGGCGAGTTCAAATGTCACGCCACATAGCTTATTCAATGGGACCCGTTAGAGATTATGGTCTGGGACGTACACCCGACTGCGCCTTCATAACCTTCTGGATGCCCATTAGCCTAATCGTTGAACACCTGCTGTTTTTCTATAGCTACCTGTCCACTCCCCCATTCACACGAAACATCCGCTTCTCGCTCTCTTAGGACCGTCAATCTGTCTTTTAGCCCACCGCACTTAGCGCCGAGAAAGGTGCCGTAGTGGGGTTTAAGGACAGCCAAACAGCAATTTTCAATTACCAGGCGGCACTGTATTTCTTGTTGGCTTCAGCAGCTTCTATTTCCAGCGGTGCTTTATTGTACCCATACTCTGCCATGTCAGAAAAATGCTGGGTTACGATATTATCTAAACTGGCCCTTTCAATCTGTAATACATGCACTAACTCATGCGCTAGCTTTGGCCTATCCAGCTCAAAATCCTTACGCGTATATATTGAATAGCCGAAAACTTGTGCGTTGTTAATTATCCCCTCACCAATAAGCCCAACAGCTTCGCCAAAAATTTTCAATGCAAAGTTTTCGTAAGGGTAAGGAACTTCATCAACATAAACAATCCTAACCTTTTCAGGATGTTCAATACCTATTGCTGTCGCCAGCGATAATTCCTTCTGATTTAAGGGAGTACCTATTTCCATACCAGCGCGGTCCGTCTCATGCGCCCAAGCTATATACTGCGGCAACAGAATGCCAGTTATGATTTTTTCATAAGCAAGCGCCATGATGATAACCACGATAATCAAAGTTAATGATACAAATTTAACCAATTTCATATTGTTAAAATCCATTTTAAGTTTGTTATTTAGGAAGATTTTCAAGGTCTCATATCAAAACGATGGGCTCATTAAGAGCCCCATACAAATGTACTTCATATTTGCATAGTACAGCTTACGGTAACAATTCATATGCTTAGAAGTGTTGCCGGAAACGTGCTTAAAAATTAGGTGAACCGCAGATCACAGCTGAGCAAAGCCTCCAATTGAGTGGGTTAGACGAATGGTTCGGGCATCGCTTACAGAACATCACCGCCTTCGCGATGGTGGTGGTTAGGTAATTGCTCATTACAAGCGGTATCGGTGTCGGACGATTGAATGACAGTTCCGTGTGCCCTGTTAACAGCGAAATATTCAAAAGTGACTGGGGATTTTATCCTGCATCAGATTGCCAGTAAGTCGTAAAAGATTTGAACATTGCTTGGTAAAGGCCCCCTATCAATGTTTGGGGTGGCAGCGCGTATTGCGAATACTTTAGGCAAATGAATCCTGCTTTTATATTATCGGCTAGACTCTGCTTCCAGCTCGAGAATGTCATTTTTCAAAGGGGACTGTTCCAAAAATGCAGTTGCTTGTGAGGTGCTTCTGCGTTTGAGCCCTCGATAGATACTACGGGAAATATCTGCCTGTTTTGTTTTGCTGTCGACAAAGCCTAAATACTTGGCGGCAAATTGAGGCTGAGATACCGCTACACTGTTAATAAATTCACCGAAATTTCTTTGGTTATGTACTTTTTCTGGCTGTTGCTTAAACCATTCCATCGCAGCTTCAGGACTATGCCAACTCCAGGAGCGCATAAAGTTAACTACGTCGTCATCAAGCTTGTCTTGTGCTGTGTGGGCAATAAGCCAATCACCGCTTTTCTCTCTGTCTTGGTAAGACCAACTGCTTATAAATCTAGATTTAAGTTCATCGTAGCGATTGCCAGAATAATCTTCAACGAGCCAGGCGCCCACCTCTTCAGGGCTTTTTCTGGCCCACTCTTGAATAATGCTCTCCTCTACTTCATGGTCGTCAATCGCTTTGGTAAGAGTAAGCAAGTCGACAAAATCGTGCTTTGACTCAAGGGCCTGGGTAAGCCCCCATACTAGCGTTGAGAGCCGGTAACCGAGTTGATTCAGTTCGTTTAACTTATCTATAGCCAATGCCATATCCAGCTTTGCCAGGCCGGCAAACGTGGTCACCAAGCCCCCCGTTGGCATTTGCTGATTGTGCGATGTTTGGCTTGGCAACGCATGGTTAAGTTGCAAAAAATAATCGTAGGCGGCAATGGGATCTTGCATGCCTAAAGCATCAAGCCCTGTTGCAAGATAGCCAGTTTTAGTGCTTTCGTCATCGATCTCAGTCAATGCAAAGTCTATTGCTTTAGTCGGGTTCAGCTCGGCGTAACGACTAAACAGGGCGGAAAATTCAGTACTGTTATGATTAAAATTGGTGCTGGAAAAGTATTGAAGAAGCCCCAGGAGCTGGGATTCTGGCAAATTGGCAACGAAGGTATATACGCTAGCTGTCTGCGAAAATGACAACACCGTAGGGTCACTACTACTACTTATGAGCGAACTCAGATGTCCGGCAAGCTCACTGATGGGTAATGTTTGGTTTTTGTTCTGTGTTTGTATTTTACTAAGGTTAGGCTCTGATTTATTTATATTTGCGGCGACATTCTCATCCTGCTCAGCGGTTATTTTGGCTGGAGGGCGTTCACGGGCGTGGGTATTGCAAACCTGCGTTTGTTTCGGCCAAGAATTAACAAAATAGCCTGCTGTAAAGGCGAGCATGACGCAGATAAACCAGACGAGCACTTGCATTGTGATGTGACCTACCAAAATCCTTTTTTAGTATTACCACATTATCATCCTCGATTGCACATAACAATTCGGCCCATTCAAAACAGCGGTATAGCCACCAAGCTATAGGTCCGCTAAGGCCGCTTTAGTGGCACTGACCCACCGCATCAGCCAACTGATATCAAAAACTCGGTTGGGATAAACGTGAGCAAAGCTTTTCACCGTTTCATTTTTTGCCTCAGACTACGAATCACCTTCAGCAGGCTTGATATAGCGTGGTGCTAGCAGCATGTCGGTGTTGAGCTTAAGTTAGGCTTAAGTTAGCGTAAACCCCAACCGTGCTGGCCAATAGTAACTGGTTGTTCCAATTCGACCCTCTCCAATTTGAACCTGGCTTGTTGTGTAGCTGGATGGTTTGAAGACCGGACACCGGTAAGTCATACGCATCTTATCTATTCGTTACCTATTCATGAAGTAGAGGCAGCTTACTTTTGAAGTGGTAACATGCACTGCCTCATTATTCACCGGCCAGCTTAGCTAGAGGCTAGCTGGTGTTTGCGATGGGCTGTCACGTTTCATTAGCCAGGCATAAGCGGTAGTAAAGGCAGTCTCTTGAAACTGCTTTAAACCAGTGTCTGAAAAAGGCACTGCGATGGGGTTTCTGCGTAAAGATTCTTTAATATCGGTTGGGTTAAATACCACAACCTCTAACCCTTCGATTAACTCAATAGCGGCTTCTAGTTTGAAGCCAATGGAACTGCCGGCAAATTTGCCTTTGCTTTGGCGCTGGCGGATGATCACAGCATCTATTTTGTAGTCAGCGACAAGCTTTGCGAAAGTACTTTGAAAGCTTTTTAGCCCTTTGGCACTGGTATCAGCTAACGTTAACCGGCGTGTACGACAGTCGGGAACATGAAATAAACCATCTATCAATGACAACAAACATACTGTTGCTTCGTTGCCTTTTAAATCTACACCGCAAACTTTCATAATAATTCCTATTTATATTTGCCTGCCATTATAACGTGTTTCGCTACAAAGTGACTGCCCTATTGAGCCCCCACTGTTCTGTTAATTTCTTATTCCGTAGCGCTATACGCAGGCCCACGTGATCTGTGGTAGCTACCATAGTTAAGAAAACGTTTTGGCGTGGCATTTATCGAGCGACACAACAGATATGAAGTACCATGAGCCTGAACAAACTTACTGCGTAGATAAGCAGCATTATCAGCCAAGAAAGGGTAACGGCCAGTAACTTATTATACAATATGCCAGGCAGCGGGAGGTTAGCCTGCCATCTGGATGAACAGGTAAGTAAATGGATATTCAAACCTTAACGAAGCCGCCTTTCCAACCTTTACAAAGGGGGGAAATACAGAGTTCATACAAAAAATAACCAAAATCTGTTATCGCTGTGGGTGCAAGTTTTCCACACTTGATGTTGAACAAATGGCCGCGGTATATAGGAAGACCACTTAACACATTGGCACATCAACGTGCGTTCCTTGCTCATGTTTTTTAGTCTAGTGTTATTACCAAGTTTAAACTAAAAGGCATCCATCAAACGTTGTTACATGGGGGCTGGCGCAGCGTGGAACATAAACACATGAGCCGATTCACATTGCAGCCTGTACCTTTATGTTTCTAACCAAGCGATGAATGCCTAAAAAGGACTGGTCAGCACTTTTTTGAAGATTATTATGGTGAAGAAAAGTCAGATTCGTTACCCAACTGACTGTGAAATCATTTATGCAGGCCTGGTATTGTAACCATTAAGTTGTCGTATCAGCCGTGAAAGCTTAGTACGGGTATGGCTTTACCCTCCCCCTTTTAACGCTGAGTGAGTGCCAATATTTTGCCACTTACCAACTTTCGCTACGTCAAAGCACTTCATCGCCGACCAGGTTCAGCCGCTGAGCGTTATCCGGTAACTCAAAACGCCAAACTGCGGCTATCAAAGGCTTACAAAAAAACCTACCTAACCCGATTTCCAATCACACCGGCAGGCTAAAATACCTGCCGGAAACCGTTAGCATCTTGGTTTTAGGTATCCATTTTTTTAACCTGTTCTTCCACAGGCTTACCGTTATCATTAAATTTTGCAATTTCGGCGTTCGATGATTCCCACTGCTGGCGTTCTTCGTCTGTGGCTTTGGGTGAGAACCAGTCAAAGTAAGCGTAAAGTATTCCTATCAGCGGCGCGGTCCAGCAGGCGAATGCCAAGGGGATATACAGCAGGTTTTCTAAATTATCACCAGAAATCCCCAGTCCAAGGGCTGATATAACAAAAGCCCCACCAGCATTCCAGGGAATCAGCGGAGACATTAAGGTGCCGCCCTCCTCAACGCCTCGTGATAAATTCAGCGTAGAATAGCCCATCCCGCGATAAACAGGCGAAAACATCCGCCCGGGTAATGCGACTGATAGGTATGGGTCGCCCGCCACCAAGTTGGTTGCAAACGCCGTTCCCACCGCTGCAATCTGCGTACTGACAAAGGTTTTCGCTTTGCTCTTTATCGAATTAATTATACTTTTCAGACATCCCGTAGTTTCTAGTGCACCACCAAAAGCCAGTGCAATGAGCACCAATGAAATGGTCCACATCATAGATTGAATACCACCCCGATTTAGCAAGCTATCTATCTCGCTTATGCCCGTTTCGATGGAGTAACCATTGTTGGCATAATCAAACACAGCCT
Organism: Alteromonas indica; assembly: GCA_003056425.1. GTDB lineage: Bacteria > Pseudomonadota > Gammaproteobacteria > Enterobacterales > Alteromonadaceae > Alteromonas > Alteromonas indica. Next base: position 27,797 of record PYVY01000006.1, on the reverse strand, counting down.
GCAGGCTCTGTCCTTGTGCAATCATAGCAAACGCGCCCCCTACCACTACTCCCACGAACAGCGAAGGCAATGGAGGGAGCTTGCGAAGCGCCAGCACCATTACCACTACAGCCGGTAGCAACGCCCACAAAGAAATATAGAAATTGTCTGTTAAAGCGGTGGTGATGCCTTCTATTTTGTCAAATGACACACTTTGTGTATCGATAACAAAAAAGCCGACCCCAAGATAAATCAGAAACGCAATTAACATAGCGGGAATGGTGGTGGCCATCATATTTTTAATGTGAGAAAACACGTCTGTGCCAGTAACTGCAGGGGCAAGATTAGTTGTATCAGAAAGCGGCGATACCTTATCGCCGAAAAACGCACCAGAAACCACTGCGCCAGCAGTCCAGTACATGGGAATATCAAACCCTTCACCAATGCCCATGAGGGCCAAGCCGACTGTACCCACGCTTCCCCAACTTGTTCCTAGCGAAACGGCTACCACTGCACATATAACCATTGCCGCTGCCAGAAAAATCTCAGGGGACAACAGTGTTAACCCATAATAGATTATGGTTGGCACTGTTCCGCTCGCAATCCAGATACCAATAATCATTCCTACCACAATAAGGACGCTTACTGCGGGTAATGCCACGTGTATGACTTTGAAAATACCTGCGCGAATATCTTCCCACGTAAGACCAAGGTAAATACCCACGAGACTAGCGAGCGCCACCCCAATGGCAAGAGGAATATGCGGCTCGAATACGCCAAAGTAGAATATCTGCGTTCCTAGTATAATAAGCGACAGAAAAACAGGCGTTAGTGCAAGTAAGAGGCTGGGTGTTGCGCGCTGTTCATCTGTCATATTTCTTCCTTGTATTAATTGATGGCGATCATGTCAGGATTCTGTAAAAAAGGCCTATGAACAATTATCATCAGACCGACAATTGTTCGATACGAGTTGGGATAGCTACGCGGCTGAAGGCAAAATAGTTTTGGAGAGAATGCGACAAAAAAGGAGGAGATGATTATCTTAAATCGACTTTAACATGTAAAAAACCAAGAAATAAGTCGATATATTTTTTGATTACGGGCAAAGCAAAGTGAGCAAAACAAGGCGTGACTTACGTTTTATCCCCGCAATGGCTTACTGTATAAACGTAAAGTAACTTATGTTTTATCCATTTGCAGACCTTTACGTTAATTTTAGGATTTTACACAAAAGCCAAACTGACAAGCCCGAGCGCTTAGCAGCAATGCTGCACATATCGGTACGTTTTTAACACCAACGTACCAAACAAGCCGAAACCGCCCGGCGCATTTAATTTTGCTTAAGCGCTGAAATATTAATGTGGGCTAATGGCCTGCTCATCTCTTTTTTTGCCACTCAAATGACAGTATGGCGCCGCCCCCTATTCGCTTATTATATTCGCTTATTAGTGTCTTTCTACTAACGGCTGTAAAGTGCCAGTGGCGCAGGTACCTCTTAGGTGATTGACGGGTTAAATGTAGGTAAAGCGGAAGTTGGCGCATTGAATACTTGATAGCGTCATTGCGCTAATTTCTGACCTTCCCCCGACTGATACCGGCCTTTTGCTTTAATTGCCATAGCTAACCAAGGTATTTTCATTGTTGAGAGTTAGGTGCCCTTCTATATATACAGTTACAGCGACCTTTCCCCTATATTCAGGAAAACGACCCAATCGCGCGTTTTTTGTGCTGAACATGATTGGCCCCAATTAAGCACACCCTTTGTATTCTTTGACTTTCAGTAAATTCGGAATGATGGCACTATGGATAAAAACGAGCACGCGCTCGGGAGAAAGACGCGCGATTTGCGTGCTATTAAATTGTTGTGTGTCAATGTAAGTTGAGGCTATATGTATGTTAAAGAAAACCTAAAACCATACACTCTCAATAAGTTCATCCTAGACACCCTCGGAATGTTGTTAGGATTTGCTCTTTGACCCTGGATGGGTTCGCTTTTCGAGAACTTCGAGCAATGGTTTGAAGGACGACGCTCCGATGGGTATGCCTTCATACTTGGTGTAGCTATTATAACTTTATGCTTTTGGAGTATGGCTAAAGGTTTAGTAGCATTGATAAGAGCAAGGTTGTCTGAACAGCATGACACATAACAAAAAAAATCAAGCCACTCACTTCGTTCGCTGGGACGCCTATACGCAGTGCGGCTTCGCCATTATGCCCCACGTGCCTACGCCCGTTATTGGAAAGTTTGGACTTCCCAGACTCTAATACCCCTGCCCGAACTCTTCGACTGCTCGATTAGCCATCATCCGCATGGTTCAAAGGTCACCGAGTAAGAAACTTTTCAAAGTTCTAACAAACAACACTCCATCGATATTAGAATGCTCGAATAACACAACACGCTAGATGCGAAAATCTCAGGAATCGGGTATGAATAATCAGGGCTGGATTCACTATTGGCGTAATTCTCTTGCTGATGCTGATAGCGCGAAAGGTGCATTAAAAAAACAAGATCTGAAGAATTATGTGCGAGCGACAACCGATGAGTTTAAAGAAGGTAAGCTTAAACCTGAATCTACATTGCTAGAAGATCTGTTTCGCAATGAATCAGATACCCAAACCGCCGTACTGGACTTCCCAGACTTTGCTAGACACTTTTAACAGTTACAATGTAACTTCACAAAGAGGTGTTTATGAGCAAAGGCAAACGGTATACCCACGAGTTTAAAGTCGAGGCCGTTAAGCAAATTACTGAACGCGGGTATTCTGCCGCTGACGTGGCAGAGCGGCTCGGCATTTCAAGTAATTCGTTGTACAACTGGCAAAAGCAGTTGGATAAAAAATCTGAACCGAAGAAGTCCGCTGATGATTCTGTCCGTATCGCTCAGCTAGAGGCTGAACTCAAGCGGGTGACGGAGGAAAGAGACATTTTAAAAAAGGCCGCAAGGTACTTTGCAAGCCAGCCAGAGTGAAGTACGCCTTTATCCGTGACCATCAGCGAGAATTTTCGGTCGCTGCGATGTCTCGCGTTCTAAAAATCCACCGTAGCGGTTTCTATGCCTGGCTGAAGCAGCCCTTAAGTGCGCGAGAGATTGAAGATGAACGCCTGTTAAAACTGATACGTGAATTCTATATCGCCAGTGGAGCAACATACGGCAGTCCCTGGATCCATCGTGACTTACTGGAAGCCGGAGAATCATGTAGTGTTCATCGCGTGGCAAAGATAATGCGTAGAAGCGGGCTTCGTGCACAAATTGGTTACCAGCGTCGATACATTAAGAACGGCAAGCCCTCACGTATTGCTGATAATGTTTTGGAACGTGCTTTCGCTCCCGCCAGCCCAAACACAGCCTGGGTCAGCGACATTACTTACGTAAGAACCTACGAAGGTTTTTTGTATCTGGCCACCCTCATTGATCTGTTTTCGCGTCGAGTAGTGGGCTGGTCAATGGACAAAAATATTGATAAGCATCTGGTTATCAATGCGCTACTCATGGCGGTTTATCAACTCAGACCGAAACAGCAGGTTCTGGTGCACAGTGACCAGGGAAGTCAGTACGGTAGTGCAGATTATCTGGCGTTCATGAAGGAAAACAACCTCAGGCCCTCGATGAGCCGACGCGGTAACTGTCACGATAATGCGGTAGCGGAAAGCTTCTTTGCTACGTTTAAGAAACGGGTTACAAAGAAAAAGATATATGCCACCCGTGATGAAGCCAGATCAGAGATATTTAATTTTATCGAGATGTTTTACAATTCCAAAAAACGGCATTCTCATACAGACGGTGTCTCACCTGCTCAATTCGAGAATGCTTGGTTTACGAAACAGATAACTGTCTAGTGAAAGCTGGGAAGTCCACCCCATTCTCCTTGGCAGCGAGGTTCAAATGAAAATACCAATAGACTCTTGAGACAGTATTTCCCCAAAAGCACTGACTTATCAGTACACAGTCAACAAAAGCTGAGTAGCATCGCAAGGCAACTTAACGAAAGGCCGAGAAAGACGCTAGACTATGAAACACCAGCTCAGAGATTTAACCGGTGTGTTGCAGCTATCAATTGAACTCACAACGTGAAGCAGACATTCACTTTTCTCATGAAAACACAGAATATGGCTTCTTCGTGGAAACGAGTTTTACTATGAAGTCTTAGTAATAACCTGTTAGCATTCTAAAATAGTAAGTTGCAAGTATAACTAAAGGAAAAACGATGACAGATAGAGAAAGCTTTGGCAGTGTGAGCCTTGTACGGCAAGGAGATCATAGGTTTTATTCTTTTACCATGCCGAGTGATGTACTTGCAGAGACATGTTTTGTCGTGAATCGTGATGAGGACCCTATCGAAGGGTTTCAACGTGAGTTAGATAAAAAAAGAGCCTCAGAAATAGCAAGTTATATTGATTCTGGCTTAGGTACAATTCCTAGTTCAATTGTACTTTCAGCCCAAGATGACTGTGGTTTTATATACGATTCTAAAAAGAAATCGGTTAGTTTTGATAAAATTACTAAAGCATTTTTAATTATTGATGGTCAACATCGAGTTTATGGTTTTAAGCTTGCGAAAACTGCGCTGAGGATCCCTGTTGTCGTTTACGAAAATCTTTCCAAGCGTGATGAGTCTAGATTGTTTATTGATATTAACTCTAAGCAAAAAGGCGTTCCTACAGAGCTATTGCTAGACATAAAAAGAATGGCAGAGTATGAGAGCGATACAGAACAATACCTTAGGGATCTGTTTGATATATTTTTAAATGAAAATGACAGTGCGCTATACAATAGGTTGTCAGCATCAAAAAGAGTAAGAGGAAAAATAACTCGGTCTGTTTTTAATACTGCTGTTAAGCCGTTGGTAAAAGTATTTGGTAACAAAAGCCCTGATGAAATATATGAAATATTTAATTCCTATTTAGTGGCTTTTAATGAAGGAGTTTTAGCCCCCCATCAGTTAGAAGATCAGGCGTTTAATACAACAGTATTTAAAGCTATCTCAGGTTTCTTTCCGATAGTTACAGCAAGAGTACAAGATAGATTCGGAGCGATCTACTCTGTTGATAATTACTATGAATTTACTCAACTTACTGGTCAACGGATAAAGCCTGCCAAGATCGAAAATCCTACGAATGCATATAAACCTATTGTCGATCACCTAGAAGAGTCATTAAAGCAGGAGTTTACTCTATAGATGACGTCTGAAATTAAAATACTTCACCAACTTTCTATGAATGAAATATTTGAAGTAAGCTCCTCAACAGAGTCGGATTTAAAGGCTTGGGTTGCTAATGGCCACTATCTCCTTTCGAATGCATTAGTACCTTCTGCAAGAAATAGAGCTGTTGAATTTGAACTTCGATTTCAACAAAAAGAAACTCTCCATATATCATTAGCAAATGACTGCAATAGGTTTGCGCAAGCGGCTATAGAATCAATGTGGAGCATAAGAAAAATTAGCCAATTACCTAAAAGTACAAGTTGGGCTTCAGTTCAAATGTATTATGCGGCCTTTTTTTCAGTACACGCTATATTGCGTATTTTCGGTCAAGCTTGTAGTCAGTTGGAAAATGACCATGTTGACAAAGTATTTGAGATCGCGAAGGCAACTCAGCTTGATGGTGATGTTACAAATATAGAAAATGGTTTTTATTTTTCTTCAATATCCAATAACGAAATTAGATTTAAGAAATTAAAAGATTCCCATGCCGATACATGGTCATCTTTTTCAGGATTGCTAATATGGTTGATTGATCATGTTTCTGATACCACAGGTTTAGGGGCGCATAAATCAGATGCAGTAACATTAATATCTAATATCAAAGCGGCAATACATAAATCTGGTGCAGCTAAAGGTAATTGGCCCTCTCAAGTTAGAAATAAGGTTAATTATCAGCATACTCATGGCGTATGGTACCCCTACAAAGGTGCAATACATGACCAAGAAGCAGTTCTCAGAAACTCAGAATGGATGAAAAACCCTAGCAGCTTTGATTTGAGTGTTAATGGTAATGACATTTCACTTTTATATAGTTTAAGTAACTCTATATTATCGTTGATGTATCACTTAATGAAATATGGCTATGACCGTTCAGGGAAGGTTTCTCTGCCCTTAAAAAATGGTACATTTCGATTAATTAACCAGCTTCACGCCGCTTAATGCCCAAAAAGCGCTGCTGTCGGACAAATTTTCCGCTACGCTGCAAATTTGCCGCAGAGATCAACGTTGACCGTCCGCTCTTTGTCTTGAGTTCAATCAATGGGCGCAACACATCGATTAAATTTCTGTGATGGTGTTTCATAGTCTAACGTTTTTCTTGGTCTTTCGTTAAGTTGTCTCGCTACGCTGCTAAGTTTTTGTTGGCTGTGTACTGATAAGTCGGTACTTTTGGGAAAATACTGTCGCAGTAATCGATTGGTGTTTTCATTGGTACCACGTTGCCACGGTGAGTAAGGATCGCAAAGGTGGACTTTTATATTAGTGGCTAGTGTGAATTGTTTGTGGTCTTTAATTTCTCTCCCCCTGTCCCAAGTTAAAGATTTATATAGTTCCTTAGGTAGCTTTTGAGCGTGTTTGATAAGTGCAGCAATCACTGTCGATGTTTTACTATCATCCACTTTCGCCAGCATCACGAATCGAGAGTGCCTCTCTACTAGTGTCGCTATGTAACTGTTCTTTGTGCCACATATAAGGTCGCCTTCCCAGTGACCAGGTAAAGCTCTATCTTCAACCGATGCAGGTCGTTCACTTATAGAAACGGCATCAGGGATTTTGCCCAGACCTAATCTTTTCAGTGTAGCTTGGCGAGACTTGCGAACCGCTCTTTTTGACCGTAAACACGTTTGTAGTTCTTTCTTTAAAGCGCCTCTTGTCTGAATGAAGAGTGTTTTATAGATGGTTTCGTGAGACACGTACATTTCCTGATTATCGGGGTATTGTCGCTTTAACCAACCTGCAATTTGTTGTGGTGACCATGCCCTTTTAAGCTTAACAGCTATCAGTTTACATAACTCTGGGGTTCCAATTAACTTAAATGGTTTAGGTCTCAATGCTTCGTCCCATGCTCGTTGTTCAGCTTTTACAGCACGGTAGTGCTTCAATCCACCATTTCTTTTTACTTCACGACTAATTGTAGATGGCGCCCTAGACAAACGTCTGACAATTTCTCGAATGGATTGTTTGCCGACTAAGCATCGTGATATCTCTTCTCTTTCATCAAGCGAGAGAGATTGTGGATGTCTTTTTCGTTCTGGTGGCCGATACCCACCAGTTTGATATATGGTTGGCATAATAGAAGAATGAAAGCGGTCAAACATTCTAGCGATATCATGCAGCGAATCACCTCGCTTATATCTGTCCCAAATAAGTGCTTTCTGTTCTGATGAGTAATAAATACGTTTTCTTTGTTTCATGGCAACATTCCTCCTTTAATAAGGATAGCGTTGCACTCACCAATTGAACTCAAGGTCTGAAGCTGCCGTTTGCTCGGCGTCTTATCAACAACTGCTATCTAGGCATAGCGGTCTGCCAAACCATGTATAAACGCCCTGCTAAAAGGGTGTGATTAGATATGAGCTAATATCTCTACTGCTGTTAATACCAAGTGATTGGGTCGTACCTGGATTACCACGCGATGCTGTTAACCTGCCCTGGTTTACCTTCCTTATCTTTTTTGCTTTCGCACAAATGCCTACTTCACCAGAATTATTTAACGATGCACTGTATTGAACTTGCAACTTATTAAATTTGTTGCTCCTATACCATGCTTAATCCCAGATAAAGGTAATCGCATGCGCAGTTTGGCCGGTATTGTTTTAGTATTTCTGCTAAGTGGGTGTCAGCACGCATTGGTACCAGGTAGCCAAACCCCGGCAGTGAAAGTAAACAATAATAGCGCGCAGGTGCCTTTACATGAGGTCAGCTTTGCCGCGGTACAACAACTTGAGTACACCGAAGCCAATACCACCCTGCAGTACGGTAAACAACCGCTGCAATTTGGCAAACTTTGGCTGCCAGCACACTCAAATACCCCGCCGCCACTGGTTATCTTTATTCACGGCGGGTGTTGGCTGTCAGCATATGATATTGAGCATAGCTATCCTCTTGCCTCTGCTTTAACTCAGGCGGGCTTTGCGGTATGGACAGTAGAATACCGACGCACAGGAGATTTAGGTGGCGGCTGGCCTGGCAGTCTGGAAGATGTGGTAAAGTCGATAGATTTTATTATGTCGCAAGACCACAACGAAAATATTGCCCTCAACTTGCAGAATGTCACGCTGACCGGCCATTCCGCCGGTGGTCATCTGGCTCTGCTGGCGAGTGAGCGGCTGGCGAAGTCAGTTGGCCGTATAATCGGCCTGGCCCCCATTGTTGACATTGAAGCCTATGCGCAGGGCACCAACAGCTGCCAGCGGGCCACTATCGATTTTATGGAAGGCACACCCCAACAACGCCCTGAGCAATATGCGCAGGCTAATCCCCTGCATACCCTACCGGCTGCAAAACAGCTTGATAACATCACAATTTTAGCGGGCGAACAGGATAGCATTGTGCCCATTCCCGACAATCCTTTACCCGGGGCGCAGTTTTTGCGTTTTGAGCACACCGGTCATTTTGACTGGGTACATCCGGGCACCCTCGCCTTCAGCCAGTTCATTGAAATACTAAAGAATAAGTGAATTTATAATGTCATATAACATTGCGCAACTTGATAAGCAGGACGTTCTGGCCCCTAAACGTGCACTGTTTAACTTACCTGAAGAGGTTATATATCTGGATGGTAATTCGTTGGGGGCGTTGCCCAAAGCCAGCGTCGAGCGTATTCAACAGGTGGTTAATCAGCAATGGGGTAACGATTTAATCAGCTCGTGGAACAAGCATAACTGGATAGATTTGCCGCTACAAACCGGCGAAAAAATTGCCCCGCTACTGGGCGCGGGGCCAGACCAAGTCGTGGTCTGTGACTCTATTTCCGTCAACCTGTATAAACTGCTGATAACCGCGTTAACTATGCAGTCCGGACGCGCAAAAGTGGTGTCGGAGCAAGATAATTTTCCCACTGATTTATATATGGTGCAGGGCGTACAGACTCTATTAGGTGAAACCCGCTGCCAGCTTATCAGTGTTGCAAGTGAAGACATAGAAAATGCGTTGACCGACGATGTCGCCGTACTGATGTTAACGCATATCAACTTTCGTACCGGCCGTATTCACGATATGCAGCGGCTGACCCGCCTGGCCCATCAAAAAGGCATTATTGTTATCTGGGATTTGGCGCACAGCGCTGGTGCTGTGCCCTTAGCGCTAGATGAATGTAACGTGGATTTTGCCGTAGGCTGCGGTTACAAATATTTAAATGGCGGCCCCGGCGCACCGGCGTTTCTGTACGCTGCTAAGCGCCATCATAATAAGATAAGCCAACCGCTCAATGGCTGGATGGGTCACGCCAAGCCGTTCGAGTTTTCTCCACGCTACGATGCAGCGCCAGGGATTAAGCAATTTCTTACCGGTACCCCGTCCATTATTGCTATGGCGGCACTGGATGCTGCCCTTGATGTATTTGACAGTGTTAGCATGGCTCAGATTCGGCAAAAATCGAGCGCTCTTACCGAGCTGTTTTTACACCTTAAGCGCCAGCACCCGGCCCTGGATGACCTGGTATTGTGCTCTCCCACCGACAGTGAGCTAAGAGGCAGCCAGTTGTCTTTTTCCCATCCTGCGGCTTATGCAATATGCCAGGCATTGATAGATCATAACGTGGTGCCTGATTTTCGCGCCCCAGATATTGTGCGGTTTGGATTTACCCCGCTTTATCTTAGTTTTGCGGATGTCGCTAAGGCGATTGCCGTATTGCACAATATTATGCAGCAAAGGCTCTACACCCATAACAAATACCGTACTAAAGCCGCTGTTACCTGAGCGAACCCCACACTGCTGACTGCGCTCGTAAAGCCTGAAATCGCCGTAGTAATACAGCGCCGGGGGGCCGTTATGATGTGGCCCACCCGCTCAGGCTGCGTATTCGTCACCACCGGCCCTGCATGCAATTACCATTGCCGTAAATCCCATGCGCGGCGGGTATTGCTTTGCGTCAACCGTCCACCTTTACTTATCATTCCTTTATGCTGTCCAATTGTAACAAATGTAAAAGTACTACTCATTCCTGCAAAAGTTAATGAGAATGTTTCTTATTTAGAATAACAAAACATTCAACGGGAGCTTTTACTTGAAAAATTTAGTCTTTATTGGCGCCGCATACACAGTGTCCAGCGCCTTCGCTATGGCTCAGACTCAGCCTGCCTCTTCCACTGCAGCAGTGGAAAAGATAGCGGTGGTAGGCGCCGCTACCAATCTCAGTATTAATGCGGAAGATATTGAACAGTATCAAGCGAATGATCTGGCCGATATATTTCGCTATTCCCCTTCCATCAGTGTGGGCGGGTCAGTGGGCGTGGCCCAGAAAATATATATTCGGGGTTTGGAAGACGCGTACCTGAATGTGACGGTTGATGGGGCGCAGCAAACCTCTACCCTTTTTCACCATATTGGCCGGGTAACCATAGACCCGGATTTACTGCGACAAATAGATGTACAGGCTGGCGCTGGTGAAGCGATTAGCGGGCCTGGCGCTATTGGCGGATCTATTCGTTTTCAAACTAAAGATGCCCATGATCTGCTCGACCAGGAGGAACAGTTTGGGGGACGGGTTAAAGCAAGCTACTTTTCAAATGAGGGTACGCGGTACAGCGGTAGTATCTACACCAAATTAGGAGAAACCTGGGGCGTACTGGGGTACTACAGCACCATTGACCGTAACAACATGGAAGACGGCGATGGTGATGAAATATACGGCACGGCAGCTGATCAGGACATGTTATTTGTTAAAGCTAGTGGGGATATTGCGAAAAATCATTATCTGTCGCTAAGTGTTGAACAACGTGACGAAACCGGCGCGTTCTCTGCGCGCCCCAACTGGGCCGTGCAAGAAGGTGATGCACTTTACGCCAGCGAAGCAGAACGCGATACTTTGGTCGCTAACTACCGGTTTGCGCATAATGAAATGATCTATATCGAAGCTACTGCCTATCAGACCCGTTCTTCATTTAATGGGGGCCGCTTTGCCTGGCTGGCAGAAATAGACACCTATGGCTTTGATGTACGCAATACCAGTGAAACCGCCCGGCATAAGTTTATTTATGGTGCAGACTACCGATACGATGAAGTCACCAGTGGGGCCGCCGCGGGCGCCACTGAAAACGCCGAAGAAGGCAGCGTATTAGGTTTGTATGCCCAGGGCTATAGTGACCTTACCGCAGAGTTATTGCTTAGTTACGGGATACGCTACGACGATTACGACTTCCAACAACGTATATTGTTGGAAGAATATTACGGTACCCCCGTCACCGATAGCCCGTCATCTATAAACGATAGTAAGGTCAGTGTAAACGTGGGTTTAGCATATAACCTTTCGCCAGCCTGGACTATCAGCGCAGGCTACGCCGAAGCCGCCCGTGGTAAACAAATTGGTGATGGCTTTACTATTGATGGCTATCTTTACGACGGGGCAGATGTGCCGGTGGTAGCTAACGACCTGGCGCCGGAAACAGTACAGAATATGGAAGCCGCTGTTGAATACAGCGCTAATAACCTAAATGCCAGATTGAGTGTTTATCACTCTGCACTGGATGATGTGATTTTTGAGGGTTTTGCAGGTAACGCGGTGTTTAATAACATCGGCACCGTTGATACCGATGGCTTGGAATTTGATATCGCCTACCGCTGGCAAGGTTTCGACTTTTTCGGTGGATTTTCCAGTGCCGACAGTGAGCTGACCCCCAAAGATGGCTTGTACAGCGTTGCTTATGGGGCCATAGATCTTAACGGTTACGAATTTATTGGCTTAGGTAACAGCCGCGGTAACACATGGGTAGTGGGCGTAGATTACACCCTCAATGCCAGCATTAATATGGGAGTAAGCGTACGCAAGGTTGATTCAATTGATATCGATACCTTGCATCAGGCGGTGGATCTGGGTTGGACCGATAGCTTGTACACACTGAATAAACCAGGATATACCACAGTGGATTTGTTTGGCGAATGGCAGGCCACGCCGTCTCTGCGGGTTAATGTGGCGGTTTCCAATTTATTTGACGAACTTTATATCGATCATTCCAGTGTCGGTGATTACAGCGAGGTATTCGCCACCGTGGTGGGGCCGAATGAAGCAGGCAGAGACATCCGGTTATCCCTAGCTTATACGTTTTAAGCGTACCGGGGCCAATATAAATGATGGCGAAAACAATTAAACGGTGTTTTTTTTGGGCTCACCTTTTTACCGGGGTGAGCGCGGGAGCAGTGATATTTTGCATGGCACTTAGTGGCGTATTGCTTACCTATGAAAGGCAGATTGTTGAATTTAGCGAAATGCGCTACACCGTACCGGTTCACAGGACGGCGCAGCGCCTCGATACCGATAGCGTTGTCGCTATAATGCAAACCCTGCATCCTGACCAGCCCCATATTTATGTCAGATGGGTAAACCGGGATGGCGCCGCTATTGCGGCCTGGGCCGGACCATTTAGTTATTTACTCCATCCTTATACCGGCGCCATCCTGCGTGAAGGAGAAGGCTTGATAAGTGAATTTTTTCGCGCAGTAACCGACTTCCATCGATATGTGTCTTTCACCGGCGATTACCGTGTTGTCGGTAAAAATATTACGGCCTATGCCAATCTGGTGTTGGTTTTTTTACTTATCAGTGGCCTATATTTGTGGCTACCTAAGCGACTCTCCAAGCGAGCCGTAAAACACCATTTATTATTATCAAAACACGCAAACCTGCATCAACGACGGCATCAGTGGCATCTGGTATTTGGTATCTGGGCGTTGCCCGGCTTACTTATTATTGCGTTAACGGCCACTATTTTTCATTTTGACTGGGCTAACCGCGCCTTGTACGGGGCGTTCGGCGAAGCCGTGCCACCGCCACCACTGCGCCCCACAGTGCAACACCTGACTCCGCCAGCAATACCTTATGAATCCTTGTATGCAAAAGCCCGGGAGCATGCCAGCGCGTATCACTACAACAACTGGTATTCAATCTGGCTTGAAATAGGCGCGTATAAGGATGAAGCACGTTTTTATATCGACCAGAGCATTGGGCATCGGCAGGAGCTAGCTTATTCGTTGTATTTTGATACGCAAACGGGAGCCGTATCAAAAGTGCTGCGTAAAGAAGATTGGTCCCCCGGCGGTCAAGCCTGGGGAACCGCCCGCTTTCTTCATACCGGCGAATATTTTGGTTTTATCGGCCAAACCCTCGCAGGAGGGTTATCTCTATTGGCGTGTATCCTGGTTTACACAGGGATTGTATTGGCATGGCGGCGCTTAATTGCTAAGCCTAAATCGAATAAGCCGGGCTGACGACCATAGCGCAAGCCAAAGCCCCCGTACTAAGCAGGCTGGGCGGGCTGGGCGGGCGCCCCAGTGTCATATAATGCAACAGTTATGCAAAGGCCGCTGGCCCGGTTACCATCATCGGTATAATTTTGCGCTGTGATAGTTCCGCCTACCGCCTCAATTTGGCGGTAGGCCAGGGCCAGCCCCAGCCCAAACCCCCTGCCCTGGTTATGGTCTTTTAAATCCTGCACAGCGGCCCTTGCTTTGTCTACCCGAAAGAAGGGTTTAAAAATATCGTTAAGCATATCGGGCGGTACACCCGGCCCGTGGTCTTTAATAACTAACTGATAACCTTGTACAACCCGGGTGAGTAACACGGCCACTGCGGTATTGACAGGAGTATGACGTAAACCGTTGCGAACAATGTTTTCAATTGCCTGGCCCAAAGCAAGTTGACTGCTATGTCTTATCGGCGCCGCGTCAGGTAGCGCGGTGGTCAATACTCTGTCTGGGTACTCAAACCGAGCGTCTTCACAAATCACCTGAAGTAACTCCACTAAATCGAAATCATCGTTGGTTAACAGGGGCGACTCGGTATTTAACCAAGCCAGCGTTAGCGTATCTTCCACCAGATTACGCATAGTGGAGGCCTCATAACGCAACCGTTCCAGCGCTTGGCGGGGATTAATTTGCTGTTCCATAAAATCGATTGCCATATCTATTCTGGTAAGAGGTGTACGTAATTCGTGCGACAGATCGCCTAACAATTGCCGTTGGGTATAAATTAGCTGGCTGGTTTTGTCAGCCATCTTATCAAAGGTGATGGCCAGGCGGGTTAGTTCGTCGTGACGGCTTTGCAACGATGCATTGGTGCGCACATCCAGATGGCCCTCACTAAACGCTTTGGTTACATTTTCCAGTTTACGCAATGGGGTCATAACATGGCGGTACAATACAACGCTAAGTAGGCACAATAAAATCAGCGGCAACGCAATTTGCAGTAGTACATTGGCATAAATCAGTAATGCCCCCGGGCGCATTCGCTGGGGTAGTTGAATCAAAAAATGGGTATTATCGTCAGCAAATGGCACCTCCATGACGGGGTTTTCCTGAAAATACAGATGAATTTTCCACTCTACACTTCGGCCAATCTGAAACCGTTCAAAAAACGGCGTGTAAAGCGTAGAGTCGGCCAGCGGCGAAATATCGGTGCTAACAATGGCCGCCCAGGTTTGCTCTTTTTGCTGTAGGTTTTTCAGCCATATAGCCAGCGCAGCTTCCCCTTCTGAGCGCATAATTTCATCGGCTTGTTTGCCATAATCAAGCAGTTGCTGCTGATGCTCAGTGGCAATAAAACTCATGCTTGACTCGGTATGCGTAGTTAACCAGTCTATAGCCCAAAACAGCAGCACAGTGCCAAAAGCGATTACCGTACACAAACGCCACAACAGGGTATACTTCATAAAAACCGATACCCTTTGCCGTGGAGGGTGGAAAGCCACTCTGGCGGCATCCCTGCCTCTACCAGCTTTTTGCGGACACGGCTAACATGCATGTCCAGGCTTCTATCGTAGCGGCTGAACGAACGGTCAAGCACGCTGTGATAAAGAAACGCCTTAGTCATAATATCGTGCTTGTTTTCTACCAGTATCCACAGCAGCTTGAATTGAATCGGGGTCAACTCAATGGCTTGATTGGCAAAGAAAACCGTTTGCTGTATTCGATTAAGGCGTAAATCGTGAACGTCGAGTTGGGTAGATTGTAGCAGCGCTAATGAGCCCACTTGGCTGCGCCGTAAAATAGCTTCTATACGAAGCATCATTTCCGTAAAATTAAACGGCTTTGGTAAATAATCATCCGCGCCTTTTCGATAGCCCTCAATGCGCTCTTGCTCCGCGCCACAGGCCGTGATCATCATCACCGGTGTACACTTAACTTTTCGAAGTTGATTCAACACGGCCAACCCATTAAGTGCAGGTAATAACACATCTAGCAAAATCAGATCAAAACGCTCGTTTAATGCCGTAAGTAAGCCGGACTGCCCATCCAGGCAAAGCGTTGTACTAAAGCCCTTTTGCTCTAATAACCTGGCGATCTGGCCGCTCAGGGTAATATCGTCTTCAATGATTAAAATACGTGCAAATGACATGGCAGTAAACCGGAGTACGGCCCTATATGCTATTGATAATCGTTCTTGTTTACATAGCAGTATACTGTATTCATTGGGCAATACCGAGTTTATTTACCGGACTACTTATTCCTCCCTCAAACATCTTTTCAATAAAGCGACACTAGGCCGCACACTGCGCCAAATGGGTTTTTCAGCGTGTTTTTAGCAGCTGGACGCACCACCCTCACTTTTCCGGCAAGGCGGGGTGGCCTTAAAAAGAAGGCGCTATAGACGCTGCGCGATAGGCTCCTGTTCGCTTAACCCGAGGCGACTAAGCCAGGCGCCTCGTCAGGAATCTGATTTTTTAGGTATTTTGTTGTACATGCCATAAGCGCGCATAATGCCCGTTGCGTTGTAACAGTGCTGTATGCGTGCCCTGCTCTACCAGCACGCCCCCATCTAAAACCAGGATACAATCCGCATCGGTGATGGTAGATAGCCTGTGCGCAATGACCAGGCTGGTATGGGCCCGAGCAGCTTGCTTCAAAGCCTGTAAAATAGCCTGTTCGCTTTGGCTATCAAGAGAAGAGGTGGCTTCGTCGAAAACCAGTATTTGGGGATTTTTTAATAATGCCCGGGCAATCGCCACCCGTTGTTTTTCGCCGCCGGATAGTTTCAAGCCCCGCTCGCCTACCTGTGTTTGAATCCCGTTGGGGAGGCTGGCAATAAAGGTATCCAGTGCAGCCAGTTTAACGACCGCCCGCACCTTGTCATCATCGGCCTGAGGATCGCCGTAACGGATATTTTCCAACAGACTATCGTTAAACAAAACGGTATCCTGCGGCACTATACCTAACACTTCACGTACGCTGTTTTGCGTACACGCGGTGATTTTCTGGTCGTCTATAAAAACCTCGCCCTGCGTAGGATTATATAAACGAAACAGCAACTTAACCAGCGTGGATTTGCCTGCCCCACTGGCGCCTACGACAGCAACTTTTTGTCCAGGCTCAACCGTAAAAGATACATCACGTAAAATAGGCCGTTCCGGCTGATAATGAAAACTCACCCCTTCAAAACGTATGCGGCCTTGCGTCGCGCTCAGTTTTTTGGCTTGCGGACTGTCCTGTACCTTTGGTGCACGCTCTAATACCTCAAATAAATTATGAATATTCGCCATTGCGCCACGGATTTCGCGGTATACAAAGCCTAAAAAGTTCAGGGGCATGAATAGCTGCATAGTAAAGGCGTTAATAAGCACAAAATCGCCCAGCGTCATGGTACCGGCCATAACACCAAGCGTGGCGTTAATCATCATCGCCGTGGCGGCAATGGCGATAATCAGCGCCTGGCCGCCGTTTAATGCAAACAATGATAGGCGGTTTTGCCGCCGCGCCAGCTCCCAGCTAGCCAGCGATGTATCGTAGCGTTGCGCCTCGAAGTCTGCATTATTAAAGTATTTTACGGTTTCAAAGTTAAGCAAACTATCGATTGCCCGGGTATTGGAGGTGGAGTCGGCCTGATTCAGTGCATGAACAAAGCGCGTACGCCAATTAGTGGCTTTGATTGAAAATATGACATAAGACACCACCGCACCCAAAATAATCAGGGCAAACGACATCCCATATTGCTTGAGTAATACACCCACTACGATAATAATTTCCAAACAGGTAGGCAATATATTGAACACCAGAAAGCGCAACAAAAAGCCGATGCCACTGGTGCCGCGCTCAATATCTCTAGATAACCCTCCTGTTTGTCGGCTTAGATGATAATCCACATCCAGGCTATGTAAGTGCGTAAACACCTTTAACCCAAGCCGACGCATAGCGCGCTCAGTCACCCGGCCAAACAAGGTATCGCGCACTTCACTAAGAATTGTATTTAGAAACCGTAGCGCCCCATAAGCTGCCACCAGCGCTAAAGGCACACTTAGTGCAACCGCGGTGAGATTCTCTGTGTCCAATGTATCGACGATATGTTTAAGGACAAATGGCAAGCCAATACTGGCCAATTTAGCGGCAATAAGACATGCCATCGCCAACCCTACCCGGCCCTTGAATTCAAACAGATATGGGGTTAGCTGAGAAAGCGTATGCCAGCGTATAGGCGTATCGACGGGGGCAGAAAAACGGTGGCGCGGCATGGTTACTCGAATATAGATACACAGTGACTGCATGCTAACGTATCAGACGATCAACCGCTATGGCCTAATAGCAAGACTCACATTATGCCCTACGCAGTCTAACCGCCTGCGGGCGGCTTTCATTACCAAAGCAAGACAGGCTGACTTTGCTATTCGACAGACATCATTGGCAAGTGCAACCTGCCCGGCTATTGCGCTGCACACGTCGGCTTAACGGCCAGAACTAACCCGTGATACACGGCTTGCCCTGTTATAACAAATAACAGGGTTACACCGTTGGCAGAAAGGATAGGTTTAGCATTAGGCAATGGTTTACCAGCCAATCAGGGCTTAAAACCAGAAGGCGCTATGGTGGACTCTGCCTGTGCTGCATGCTGTACATTGCATTGGTTGTCTATCGAGCAGATGGCGAGTGATTGTAACGCCCGCCTATTACCGCGCTCACCAGAGTAACTGGAAATAACCTGCGCTAAAAATTTACTTGCATGTTTTTTTATACAGTACTATTGTATAGACATACTGTATGGATAAACAGGTATCCCGATGATTGAACACACTTCCAATACTTTTCAACTTCCTTTGCCTCTGGATAGCGGCGTAGTGCCACATCCAAAACCAAAAGGCTGGCGTTATCTGTTAGCCAATACGGTAGGGTTTTCTAAAGAGGTAGAAAATGGTATCCGAATTCAAAAGCCTGGCCGCGAAAAACTCGGCATTTGGATAAAGCGCTTAATAGAGAGCGGAAAGTGTGAGTCGGTATACGTTGAAAACCTGATATTAAATAATCAGGAAACGCTGGAAGTGGCAGTAATGTGCAAGCAGTACGACGTATCGCTGGTAAATATTACGGTGTCGGCTGAAGCCCCCGATAAGGTGGTTGTGGGTCCCTGGTGATTCCTCGCAAAACCAGTAAAATAGCGTTCTGCTTTTTCTGTGGAATGTGTCATGCGTTGTTATTGCTGTAGTCAAATATCGTTTATTGAGTGTTGTGAGCCAATTATAACAGGCGCCCGAGAGGCCGATAGCCCTGAGCAACTCATGCGCTCTCGCTTTAGCGCATACTGTATAAGTGATTATCAATACATTATCGCCACATACAGTAAGGCGCAACGTCAAGCCCTTAGTGAGCAGGACATTCAAAGTAGTGCGGTTGGCATAAAATGGTTTGCGCTAAACGTAAATGCTGCAAACAGCGCCCTCAATACGGTTGAATTTTCCGCTTACTATTTTGAAGGTAATAACACCGGTATATTGCATGAAACATCCCAATTTGTATTTGAAGATAGCAAGTGGCGTTATCACGATGGGGTTATTCATACCGACTCCAGTAGTATAAAAATAGGCCGTAACGATTCCTGCCCCTGCCAAAGTGGCAAAAAATTCAAGCATTGCTGCGCCCGATAGTATTGTGCTGGCGTGACCGATAACGTATTCGATGTGTTCCTCATGGCAGTTTATATGCCGCAATATTGTGATGCTCCCCGGTTGTGCTGACACGAGGTTATGATGCTACCGGGTTCTTTCGTTACAGGTGGTCACAGTGCGAGGGTACGGGGGCACGATGCTGACAACTTTGTCGGTACAGGCGGTAATGACACGCGGTTATGATGCTACAGGGTTCTTTCGTTATAGGTGGTCACAGTACGGGGGTACGATGCTGACAACTTTGTCGGTACAGGCGGTAATGACACGCGGTTATAATGCTAGCAGCTTTGTCGGTAACGGTGGTTATAGTACGAGATTATGACGCTGGCTGGCTATGTAGATGCGGGTTATGATGTTTCAGGTTATAAGGGTGGCGGACTGATGCCATAGCATGCACACCTTTTAATAACAGCAGCCAATAACCTAACCGCTTGTCGTCCACTAATTAGTATTGTTCATCCAACTGATATGCTTCGCTATTTGCCGCTAACAAAATAGCTTCGCGTTTACTACTTTCTACTTTCCCTACTTTCTACTTTCCCTACTTTCTCGTTTGCCGTTTGCCATAATTGTTGACACATTCTACTAGCGGACCGGTACAAAAGTTCAGCTCTGCTACAACCAGCAGATACCTTTGGCTGTGCAGGGCTAAGCAATAACCCGTGAATTTATGTTTTTCACATACAAAAAAGGCGAACCTGGGTTCGCCTTTTTTACTTTAAAACAAAAGCTTCTATGGCTTAGCCACGTTGCCAATAGCGGGTATTGCGCAAGGTCGCGATGAAATCATCAGCGGTTTTGCTGTCTAAATCAACAAATCCGCCATCCATTTTCGATGTCATATTAAGTTCATCAAACAGCGGTTTAGTACCGCCGATGTAACCAATAAACTTGTTATGAGCGAAAGCATCCATGACGAAGTCTTTAGCTTCGGGCACTTTTGCTTGCGCTTTTGCACCTTCCTCAGTTAACAATACTGCTACGGCATCGTACAATACCGAAGGTCCACCATCGATAACCTGATTTCCTTTAATGTGTTTACCACCAGCAGTTTTAATACCGTGTACGGTAGGCGCCACAATTTCGTACATTGCACCTTCCGCTTTCAGCGATTGTAATAAACCTTCCAGCAATTCATCTTCTACACCTGAGCAGCAGAAAATACCCAGTTTGCGACCCTTAAAGGTACTTGGACCGTTTTTAAGAATACTCAGCTTGTCGGATACCATCAAATCATCACGCGGTGCCATAGCGGCTTCCGCTTTATCCGGCATTTCTTCAAAACCAAGCCCTTCAGCTACGGCGGTAGCCAGAGCTTCATCTACATTTCTAAGGTGAGATACAACACGCTCGCGAATAGCTAACGTTTCTACCTTCGACAATTCAAAAATAAATGCATCGCGAATGTGGGTTTGCTCTACTGGCGTCTGGCTCTTATAGAACTGGATGGCCTGGCTGTAGTGATCAGCAAATGTTTCAGAACGATAGCGTAGCTTATCGCCTTCAATTGGCTGGCTTGAGCTCTTATAACCATGTGCAGGACATGCACGAGGGTTATCTTCGCCCTGCGACCAGGAATTCGGTTCGTAGTTAACTCGACCCTTAGGATTTTGCATAGCCATGTGGCCATCTTGCTGGAAGTGGCGCATAGGGCAACGCGGGGCGTTAATTGGGATTTGCGTAAAGTTAGGGCTACCCAGGCGTTTAAGCTGCGTATCCAAGTAAGAAAAATTACGGCCTTGCAGTAGTGGATCAGGCGTAAAATCAATACCTGGCACTATATTCTGGGTACAGAAAGCAACCTGCTCGGTCTCTGCAAAGAAGTTGTCGACCATGCGGTTTAGTACCATTTTACCAACGATGGTAACAGGCACTTGTTCCTCAGGAATAATCTTTGTTGCATCAAACACATCAAACTCAAAATTATCAGCAAATTCCTGGTCAAATATCTGAACACCCAGTTCCCATTCTGGAAAATCGCCAGCCTGGATAGTATTCCATAGGTCACGACGATGGAAATCTGGATCCGCACCATTGATTTTTAGCGCTTCGTTCCATACTACTGACTGTAAACCACACTTAGGCTTCCAGTGGAACTTCACATACTTTTCTTCGCCCTTACTATTGATCAGCTTGAATGTATGTACACCAAAACCTTCCATAAAGCGGAATGAACGTGGAATTGCACGATCCGACATAATCCACATCAGCATGTGAACAGATTCTGGCGACAAGCTCGCAAAATCCCAGAAATTGTCGTGTGCCGTTTGCGCCTGCGGGAAAGCGCGGTCAGGTTCTTGTTTAGCACTGTGAACCAAGTCCGGGAACTTGATAGCATCTTGGATGAAAAATACGGGGATATTATTACCTACTAAATCCCAGTTACCTTCATTGGTATAAAATTTTACTGCAAAGCCACGTACATCACGTGCCAGATCAGGTGATCCTTTATTCCCTGCTACGGTGGAGAAGCGAACAAAAACGGGGGTCTGCTCTCCTTTACGCTGAAACAGGTCAGCACAGGTTATATCAGAAAAGTCATCATAGGTTTCAAAGTAACCGTGCGCGCCGTAACCGCGAGCATGGACAACCCGCTCAGGAATACGCTCATGGTCGAAATGAAAAATCTTTTCGCGCATGATATGGTCTTCAAGCAACGTGGGTCCACGCGCACCTGCTTTCAGAGAGTTTTGATCATCGCTAATCGGGCACCCTTGTGCCGTAGTCATGATTTCACTTTCATCCGCTGGCAGTTGGTGCAGCTCCCCACCATTGCCTTTGTTACCGGTATATTTAAAAGATTCAGCCATGTTCAATGCTATCCTTCATAGATGAGTTTGAAACAAAAATTAACTGCTACGGTTTTTACATCAATTGCAGAAAAATGGGTTAAAACAAATAAAGATTTGGTGCACGACGACTAGCAAAGTCGCACCTCAAGACAATCAGGAACCATCATCATGCCGCGTGTAATAGTGAGTTTCTGCCGAGGAAAGCGGTATTTTTCAAGGTTGCTAAATACCAGCTTTATCTGTGAACAAGGTTCTAGTAGGTCAGCGGGAACCTGCACAAATGCTCTATCAGCCTGCCGATTGGCTTTAAAAAAGCCGAGTGACCGGCCGGATTGATCCAGAATCTGGACGGACTGCGCCTCAAAAAACTCACCAAACATAGATAATATTCCTTTGTCTTGTGCAATGCGTACGGGGACAAAATCGCATGGTTCATCGGTTTATTAAAAATATGTAATTATAAAAAACGATTGATCAAAATCAGGACTTTTCATATGCGCTGCTTTTGAGGGTAAAGGAACGCTGCCAGGATGGTAGTGACAATAATTACGGAGTAATCGAAACGTGGATTATACGAAAAGGACGCACGGTACAGCGGGTACGTGACGGGCTACAAAAGGCCTGCAAGCCCCGCTGTACGCGTAGCGCCAAGACAGGAAACGCAACTAACCGGAACAACCACCGGTATAGCGCACCTTGTTATACTGTAGAGCATGGCATAATGGAAAACAGGATTACATAGTGAAACATTTTGTATAAAGCTGTCACACCTTGCGGCTAATCTACTGCGTCCGTCAACGCTGCAAATTAAAAGGATAATGGCTGTCCCCAAGTTCAGGTGATCTGTATTTCTTACCAAAGCGAACAAATAGCATATTTTTAAAGTGGAGAAGAGTATGAGTAATGTTTTAGTGATCGGTGCAAGTGGACAAATTGGCAAACAAGCTACTCAGAAGCTGTTAAATGCAGGCCACAATGTCACCGCACTTTTACGTAACAAAGATAAAATCTCAGATATCACTCATTCTGCACTGTCAGTTTATGAGCAAGATCTTGAAGATGATTTTTCGGCTGCTTTTGAAGGCTGTGATACCGTGGTATTTTGCGCCGGTTCCGGGGGTAATACCGGCCCTGAAAAAACCCTGTTGATAGATTTGTGGGCCGCGCGCAATGCTGTGGAATACGCCCGAGAAGCAAATATACAGCAATTTGTTATGGTTAGCTCGGTGGGTTCAGACGACCCAGACGCAATAGATTCTCCGATAAAACCTTACCTGGTAGCCAAACACATGGCAGATGAGCACCTACGTAATAGTGGTCTGAATTATACTATCTTGCGTCCGGGTTCACTTACAGACG
This sequence comes from Alteromonas indica, assembly GCA_003056425.1. Lineage (GTDB taxonomy): Bacteria > Pseudomonadota > Gammaproteobacteria > Enterobacterales > Alteromonadaceae > Alteromonas > Alteromonas indica. Next base: position 4,603 of record PYVY01000006.1, on the reverse strand, counting down.
AGCCTGGCACTGAATATGTACAAGAACTCGTACCTAGTAATGACGAAGCCAGAACCATCCCCCGTGAAGATGTGGCGACGGCCATAATGTACAGCGTAGATAATCCAAAAGCATATAATCGCATTTATGGTCTATTTACCGGTGATCAGCCATTAAAAGCAGTCATTCAGTAATCTGTTTTAGCGGGCCCGCAGGCTGCGCGGGCCTTTCTATGCGCACATCGTGTGCATAACACCATCAATTAATACGCTATCTTGGTTGTGTATATTTTCTAATACCAATATGGAGCGCTTGGCACTATTTTTCTTTACCCATTAACCTCAATAAGTACTTCCCAGATAACCCTGCATCAATAACTAAATAGCGATTGTGTTTACCGCCCATTACTCAATGCCGCACCATTAAGTATCAACTAATCGGCTGTGGGTTAATAGGCATGGATAAAGCCACAGTGGGCGTTATGTGAATTAAACGACCCAATCCCCTTTTCGCTATTTTCCTTAGCGCCTGAGACCGGTATATCCGGGAGCTACCTTTTCATATTTAAGGCAGTTTCCTAAAAGCGGCCCACCTTCCATCCGGGATACACTGATTTTCCTGAGACTTTCAGTGTAAACAGCTCAGCAACCAAGGTGACAATGGCTGGCCTGCGCTTAACTTAGTCGCCCAGGATGGGGCCGGCATGACATTGGGGATAGGGATAGCGGGAGAGATAGAAAATAGTTACTGAAATCGATGCGTTGCCGGGTTAAAAAAGCCAGAGCCGCGCGACACCAGTAGGCTAATACAAAACCTCAGGGAACTGCTCCCCCCGTCGTGCGTTACAAATAAGTGCGAATGTTACGAATAGGTGTGAATAAGGTGCATCTCCTGCTTAGTCAGCTATGGTATAGCACAACTTCACCAACATTGGCGGGGCCGAGAAATTTACCTGGTATTCCCTTTGCTTCCAAAGTGAGACTCAGCACGTTTATCGTCAATCCTCACATCACCCGGTAAGTTAACGGTTAAAAACGCCAGCCATAAATTCGATTAACATAGGACGACACGAAATAAGAAGCTACAGAACTGGGTATATTGTTTGTTATTAGGCTTGCAAGAGTATAGGCTTTTTATCGCTTTACCGGTGATCTCTCCTCGCAAACATAATGCCCTGCACCGATAGCCAGCGCGTTCAGCTGCCAATTACCGCCCTATTTACGCTTTGTATTGACTGATGCGTGGCAATTAATTGAATCCAATCTGAACCATGCATGCATAGAGGATAATGAGCTTTATAACATAACCCCTGCGCAACAAATAGTTAGCCTTCTGCGCTTTTTAACCCGCCATGGGCTATGTACTAATTAGCGTAAAATATTATGAAAAAAACTATCAGGCCTTTTCTATCCTCTCTATTTTAAGAAAGGGCTACATCATATACAAACAGGGTTAAGCGGTGCGTCGGGCTATGACGTAACCCTGACAGAACAAAGCATGAGCTTATGATGTGTTATGGTTTTACACCTCACCCAGGTAAGGTGAAAATATAGCGATCTGACAAACAGCAGAGAAAGAAATGAAAGGCGGCTTAAATACATCCATAGAAAAGGACTTACAGAAAAGTAATTTTCTTCGGCATTTTAGCGCATGCCAAAACACATTATGATTATAAACGTGAGCAGAACAGAAGCGGCTTTGGCCAGATAAGCAATAAAAGCATTTTCTATCACATTACGTTTTTGGCCTTGCATTGCTCTTTTGCTTTTATTTTGTGTGCCCAGCGTCGCCTGGGGACCGTGAAATGTGAGTGAACCGCCGCAACACCGTTTCTGGCATAGGGTTATGTTTCAGCGAACGGCTACCAATGAATGCGCTTATTATGTGGGCCCACAGAAATGCGGATGAAGGCGAGACATTATGAGCATATCAATGTAACGACCATTTTTAAAAGTACTCAGACGCTTTCTGCCTTCTACTTCAAAGCCTGCTTTTTCATAAAGTGAAACGGCCGAGAGGTTATCTGCGTGCACTTCAAGCTCTACCCTTACCAAATTAAGCCAATTATCAGCTTGGTTAAGGGCTTCGTTCATCAACGCTCTTCCCACCCCTTTACCATGACTATCCGGGTGAACGGCTATAGCAACAGAGGCGCTATGTCTGTTTCGAATTTTGTTGGTTAAGAAAAAGGTCACATGCCCGATTACTCTTCCTTCAATGACAGATACTAATGTGTATTGTTCTGTGCCTGTGAATATACGGGAAATATCAGCTGCGCTTAAAAAGGGTAACTGAGAGGTATTTTCACATATTGAGGTAAAGCTATAGATTTCATGAAGGTCTTTACTATCGTGCTCTTCCAAACATCTTATTTTCAACGTACTTTTTTTCCTGTAAACCGGTAACAATAGATAGCGCTTGGTCAAAAAGCATGTGCGGCGTGGCCTGCGGATAGCCAGCCCCACCAATTGGGAACGGTTATAAACCGAGCGCTGGGAGGTTCTGCAATAACGTTTATCGCAACAATTCCAGGTCCACGCTTAAAATCCCCAGGCTTTAGTATGGTAAACCTTTTTGGGAACGCATACTTATCGATATACTTTTGGGCATCTAAAAGACTGTTGTCAGCATAGCCCTACTGGTTTGGCCCAGCCCTCTCGCCAAAAAACGCAACACACAGCTAATCGACAGATCCGTCTGGCTGTATAATTCGAGCCGAACACGATTTTTTGCCTGCCAGTGAAGGGCGAAATTTTAGCACTTTGCACGCTATCGCGTTAGCCTTTACCAGAATAAAGCCAACGGGTAAATTTTGAAAAAAAGAAATAAAAGGAAATAAATATTACTATAAATAAAACCAGATCTATTAAGCCATTGTCTTTGGACCAAATTAATCGATATTAGTAATAATAATTAATCAATTTGCTAGCGCTGGCAAATAAAAAAGCCGCGCTTTCAAAATAAGGCGGCCATAATAAGGCGGCTTGATAAAATAGTTAGTATTTAAAAATGATAGCGTACATTTGCGCCCGTAGTATCGTAACGATCAAAATCCTGATAGCTCACGGATATTGAAAATGATTCAGTAAAATAATAGCCAAGCTCAGCACCATACACGAATGCACTTTCATCTTCATCAGATGCTTCTAGCCGTTGCCCTCCAACATTTACTTTCAGCTGTATATTTTCATAGTAATACATGTAACGAGCATTGATTGCGTACACGTCGATATCAAATTCACTAATGCCAATATCGGTAGTTACGTTGGCTGGTTTTTCATCCGCGTAAACAATAACCTGGTCTGTACGATGCTTGTGCTCTTCAGTTACATCAGAGTAAGAAATACTGATATCAAAGGTTTGCGTATCGGAAATATCGAAAATGTAACCCGCAGTAAGTTGTAGCTGTTCAATATCCACTTCAGCTCGGGTATTGACTGAATTTGAAAAGGTTTCCTCATCACTGAACTGCTTATTAAGCTGGCTATCCATGGTTTGCGTTTTTTGTATTGACGCAAATAGGTTTTGAAAGCGTTTAGAAGCGGCTATCCGGTAGCCATTTGGCTCAAGATTGAATGCATTCTGCTTAAGTGACATATCAATAAAGCCGGCTTCAAAAAAGTCAAAATTAGCGTTATTTACATTGGCAGAGGCCATTCCACTAGATGCAACAGATAAAGCGATTAGGGTTGACTTAAATTTCATTTTTATCCTCCTTGTGAAATTACCAGTAAACATATCACTTTACATGCCTATCTAGCGCTATTAAATAGAAAATAGAATGTAACATTTTATATCGGGGGGACAGGTCACGGGACAAAACAGAAGGATAAGATAGGAAGATAAACTAGGAGGTTAATTTTGGTGTTATATTGGGATTAATCGCCTCATCGTCTCTATTACCTCGCGATAGCTTGAAGCCTGGTATTGAATACTATAGAGCACACCATATTGGAGTTAAGCTGCAGCGGCAACTGGCGGTGAAATTCAACCGTAAAACATTACTTCTTCAACGCGTCAAAAGTCACTGTTCCGCCTATCCGGCCATCCATTAATATAATCTTACTTTATTAACTGTTTTATATAATGGATCATGAGCTGTAATGTTTTTGCTTGCACAAAATAAGCACTAATTGTGTAACCATACGTTTGCTGGGCGTTACATGCCAGGTTTAGCACCCGCATTGATAAAAGCGGCCAGGGCAGTATGTTGCCTACCTGCCAGCCACAGAACGGGAGGAACATCGCGCTAATTGCGTTGTTTTTAACCATATAATAACTAAATAGATACTTGAAGGAAAATTCAACTCGCTTCAGGAAATTAAATCTTGTATCTTCGAGCATATAGAAATGCCTACATCCGCGTTCGTAGCTATCCTTTATTGGCCTACATTTGCCCTTTTGGGTATATGCTCTTATCGGCTTCACCATTACGTCAATAACAGCGGTACCTACTCACTGCCATAAGATGCTAAAAACTACCTTAACCCAAGAACCCCCGATTTCAGATAATAAGTGCACCACTCATGGTTAAACGGTGAGAAGAGATCAACTGCCTGTTGGTGGTACTCTGTAATCGCCAAAAAACATGAGTAGTTACCATGAGATACAAGCAGTTGATCGA